>NZ_LMMY01000016.1:7945-147062 GCF_001422865.1 Aeromicrobium sp. Leaf272 | reverse complement strand
GTTACTACTGATTATCTCGTCGACTTTTGGCACACTGTTGAGTTCTCAAGGATCAGACGCACACCAGTGGTTCGGCCCGTGCGGGCCTGCCCCACCGGGGCAACTCGTCCAACTTACATGGCCCCGAACCGCGGGTCAAACCCGGGTCGTGCCACTCGCTCTCCGTTGTCGGCGGCCAGTCTCCGGGCAGTGATGCCCTGGCGTTGACCGTTTCGGTTCGAGCGGCTGCTCCGCCCCGGGCGCCCGGCCTGTCGGCCTTGCTCCCCGTCGTGCGGTGCAACATGAGAACCGTACAAAAGCGCGTCTCGACGGGTCAAATCGACGCCGTGTGACGAGGCCCACGTCGCTCAGGCGCGCAACTTCACGCCTGCGATCTGGCGCTTTCCGCGTCGCAGGACGAGCCACGAGCCGTGCACGGTGGTCAGCTCGCCGAGGGCCTGCTCTGGGTCGGTGACGCGCTCGTTGTTGACGTAGGCGCCGCCGTCGGCGACGGCGCGGCGAGCGGCAGAGCGGGACTCGACGAGTCCCGCGGCCAGGAGCGCGTCCGTCACCGAGTCCGACGGGTCGTGCTCCACGACGCCGGCCTCCCCCAGGGCTGCGGCCAGCGTGTGCTCGGGAAGGTCGGCGAGCTCGCCCCGGCCGAACAGGGCCGTCGAGGCCAGCTCGGCGGCCACCACCTCGTCGGGGCCGTGCACCAGCGCGGTCACCTCGGCTGCGAGCCGACGCTGCGCCAGCCGCAGCCCCGGTCGCTCGGCGTGCTCGGCCTCGAGCGACGCGATCTCCTCGACGTCCAGGAACGTGAACTGGCGCAGGTACTCCCCCACCTTGGCGTCCTCGGCCTGGATCCAGGACTGGTAGAAGGCGTAGGGGCTCATGAGCTCGCGGTCCAGCCAGACCGTGCCGCTCTCGGTCTTGCCGAACTTCGTCCCGTCGGCCTTCGTGATGAGCGGCGTGGCAAGGGCGTGCACGCGTCGACCCTCGGACCGCCGCACCAGCTCGACCCCGGCCGTGATGTTGCCCCACTGGTCGCTGCCGCCGGTCTGGAGGACGCAGCCGTGCCGGCGGAACAGCTCGAGGTAGTCCAGCGACTGCAGGAGGACGTAGCTGAACTCGGTGTAGCTGATGCCGCTCTCGAGCCGGCTGCTCACGACGTCGCGCGCGAGCATCCGGTTGACCGGGAAGTGCTTGCCGACGTCGCGCAGGAAGTCGATCGTGCCGAGCGACTCGGTCCAGTCGAGGTTGTTGACGAGGATCGCGCCGCGATCACCGTCGAGGTCGACGAACCGGCTCACCTGCTCGCGGATGCGCTCGACCCACCCGGCCACGGTCTCTCGCGGGTTCATGACCCGTTCCCCCGCCTCCTTGGGATCCCCGATCAGGCCGGTCGAGCCGCCGACGAGCAGGATCGGCCGGTGGCCGGCTCGCTGGAGTCGCCGAGCGGTGAGGACCTGCAGGAGGTTGCCCACGTGCAGGCTCGGCGCCGTGGGGTCGAACCCGACGTAGTAGACGATCGGACCGGCGTCCATCTCGGCTCGCAGCGCCTCGAGGTCGGTCGAGTGCGCGACGAGGCCGCGGGCGATCAGGTCGTCGAGGACGGATCCTCCGGCAGTGGTCACGGAACAGCTCCTGGGAGGTCGAACGGGTGGGTCCGGCCCCATTGTCCCCGGCTCGCCGTCCTCCCCTGCACCCGCGTCCGCCCTCGGCCGCCTGTGGGAGACTCGCCGCCATGGCTCAGGGACGCGTTCACTCCTTCGACCGACTCCGGGTCCTCGCCACCGTCGGCGTCGTCCTGCTGCACGGCGGAGCGGGCGTCATCGGCCCCCGTCTGGGCGAGCAGACCGCGTTCCTCTCCGACGTCAACGCCGCGAACGTGTACGACTCGGCCGGGCGCTTCGCCGTCAACTGCTTCTTCATGATCTCCGCGGCCCTGCTCCTGGTGCCGGAGCGCTCCTTCGACCTGGTGCGCCAGACCCGCAAGGTCGCCGTGCCCCTGCTGACCTGGAGCCTGGTCTACGTCGGCTTCGCGGTGTGGGCCTCGCGAACCGGCGACGCCGAGCTGATCAACGGGTCGGCCGGCGAGCCCGACCCGTCCGCGCCCGTGCAGATAGTGCGCGACGCCCTGGGCGGACCGGTCGCCTACCACCTGTGGTTCGTGTACGTCCTCGTCGGCCTGTACCTGCTGACACCGCTCCTGCGACCGATCGCCGCCCGGCCGGCGGCCGAGCGCCGTCCCCTCCTGGTCTACGCGGTGGCGCTGATCCTCGGCATCGAGCTGCTCCAGCGGTTCCTCCCGCTGCTGTGGTCGGGCACGCCGACCGTGTACGGAGGCTTCATCGACGTCGTCCCCACGGGCTACGTCGGCGTGTTCCTCCTGGGGTTCCTGCTCTACCACCACGCGCCCCGCGTCCCCGCCGTCGTGCCCGCGGGGGTGGCGCTCGTGGGATTCGTCTGGGTGGTGCTGGCGGTGTGGCGCCAGCAGGCCGAGCCGGAGCCGTCGCTGTGGGGCTACGACAACCTGAACCTGCCCGTCCTCCTCTTCTCGGCGGGCGTCTTCACGTTCATGACGCGTCCGTCCACGCGGACGAGGCCCGCGCCACGGTGGATCGGGATCTTCTCCGCGGTGAGCTACCGCATCTACCTGGTGCACGCCCTCGTCCTGCACCTGGTGCGCACCGAGGGACCGACGGGCCGTCTGTACCAGGACTCGCCGGTCATCGGCATCCCGGTGGCCGTCGTCATCACGCTCGTGGTGTCGTTCGCGATCGCCTGGCTGATGGACCGGGTCAAGCCGCTGCGATCGATCTGGTGAGGGAACATCCGACGCTCCGACGTCGTTGACGCGGCCATGACCGTGGACGTGCAGATCTGGTCCGACGTGGCGTGCCCCTGGTGCTACGTCGGGAAGCGCCGCTTCGAGCAGGCCGTCGAGCGCTTCCGCGCCGAGGGCGGCGACGTGTCGGTGACCTACCGCAGCTTCGAGCTCTCCCCCGAGACCCCCGTGGACTTCGAGGGCGACGAGGTCGACTTCCTCGCGCGGCACAAGGGGATGCAGCGGGACCAGGTCGTGGCCATGCTCGACCAGATGACGGTCGTGGCGGCCGACGAGGGTCTCGCCTACGACTTCGCCGGCCTGCAGCACACCAACACGGTCCTGGCGCACCAGCTCCTGCACCTCGCCCGGTCCCACGGGCAGCAGGCGGCCATGAAGGAGCGGCTGCTCGCCGCCTACTTCGTCGAGGGACGCCACGTGGGTCGGGTCGGCGACCTGGCCGACCTGGCGGCGGAGGTCGGCCTGGACCGCGAGGAGGTCGTGGCGGCACTGGAGAGCGGCGCCCACCTCGACGACGTCCGCGCGGACCAGCAGCGTGCCCTCGAGCTCGGCATCCGTGGCGTCCCCTTCTTCGTGCTCGACGACCGGCTCGGCGTCTCCGGCGCCCAGGACCCCGAGGTCCTCCTCGGCGCCCTGCGCCAGGCGGCGGAGGGCTCGGCGTGAGCGGGCCGCTGCAGATGGTGGGTGCCGACGACGCGGCGACCTGCGAGGACGGCGTGTGCGCCCTGCCGGACGCCCCCGTGGCCGACCCGTCGCACGAGTGACCCCAACGGGCCGCGCGCGTTGCGCCGTGCCGTGCGGTCCGCGACCAGGACCTTCTCCCGCAAGGTGAGCACGGGGCGCCGGACCTCCGGCGCCCCCGACCGCACACGCGGACCGACGGCTCAGTCGCGCGGCTTGACCGCCAGCACCGGGCACCGCGCGTCGAGCAGGATCCGCTGCGACACGCTGCCCATGAGGGCCTTGCCGACGGGCGAGCGGTGCCGGATCCCGACCACCACGAGCTCGGCGTCGCGCTCCTCGGCGACGCGGACCACCTCGCCCCCGACGTCGGAGACGACCTCCTGGAGCACCTCGACCTCGCCCAGCCGCTCCCGCAGGCGGGCGACGGTGTCGGCGTCGGCGAAGTGCGGGTCGACGTAGGCGTCGCCCCGCGTCGCGTTGACGACGACCAAGGGGACACCTCGCCGTCCCGCCTCCTCGGCGCCGGCCTCGAGGGCCGCCTCGCCGTACTCGTCCGGGCTGTAGGCCACCACCACGGTCGACGTCATGCCGACACCTCCTGCTTCTCGGGACGGCGAGCGGACCGGCCGCGGACGGTCGAGACCGCCAGGGCGACCAGCGCGAGCGCCAGGACCAGGTACACGATCTTCGCGACGGGCTCGCTCCACAGCGTCGAGACCTCGCCGCCGGACAGGGCCAGAGCCTGCGTGAGCTGGTTCTCGAGCGACGGGCCGAGGATGACACCCACGATGAGCGGCAGGACCGGGAGCCCGAAGCGTCGCATCGCCACGCCGAGGAAGCCCAGCACGAGCAGGAGGGCGAGGTCGAACGGCTCGAAGCTCACGCTGTAGGCGCCCAACGAGGCGAAGAAGAGGATGCCCGCGTAGAGGTAGGGCCGGGGCACCCGCAGCAGCTTCGCCCAGACCGGCGCCAGCGGCAGGTTGAGCACGAGCAGCAGGGTGTTCGCCACGAACAGGCTGGCCAGGAGCGTCCAGACGAGCCCTGGCTCGTTGGCGAACAGCTGCGGTCCGGGCTGGATGCCGTAGGACTGGATGGCGTTCAGCATGATCGCGGCCGTGGCCGTGGTCGGCAGGCCGATGGCGAGCAGCGGCACCATGGTGCCCGCCGCCGACGCGTTGTTGGCGGCCTCCGGGCCGGCCACGCCCTCGATGGCGCCCTGCCCGAACTCCTCCGGGTGCTTGGAGAGCTTGCGCTCGGTGATGTAGGACAGGAAGGTCGGGACCTCGGCGCCACCGGCCGGCAGGGCGCCGAACGGGAAGCCGAACGCCGTGCCGCGCAACCACGGCTTCCACGAGCGGCCCCAGTCCTTGCGGTCCATCCAGGGACGGCCGACGGGAATGACCTGCAGAGGACGTCGGCGCAGGTGCGCCGCGACCCACAGGGCCTCGCCGATCGCGAAGATCGCCACCGCGACGACGACCACGTCGAGCCCGTCGGCGAGCAGAGGACTGCCGAAGGTCAGGCGCGCCTGTCCGGTCGACGTGCCCACCAGGGCGATCGTGAGGCCGAGGAAGAGGGCGATGAACCCACGCATCTTCGACGAGCCGAGCACCGCGGAGACGGCGAGCAGGGCCAGCAGCAGGATCGCGAAGTAGGACGGCGCCCCGAGGTCGACGACCCAGGAGGAGACCTTCGGCGCGAACAGCACGAGCAGGGCGGTGGCGATGGTGCCGGCGACGAACGACCCGATGGCCGCGGTCGCGAGTGCCTGCGCGGCCCGGCCGCGCTTGGCCATCTGGTTCCCCTCGATGGCCGTCACCACCGACGAGGACTCCCCCGGTGTGTTGAGCAGGATCGAGGTCGTCGAGCCGCCGTACATGCCGCCGTAGTAGATGCCGGCGAACATGATCAGCGCGCTGTCGACCGGCACCGTGTAGGTGATCGGGAAGAGCAGGGCCAGGGTCATCGCCGGGCCGATGCCGGGCAGGACGCCGACCATCGTGCCGAGCAGCACGCCGATGACGGCGTAGAGCAGGTTCTCGGGCGTCAGCGCGTTGGCGAGCCCGTCCATGAACATGTCCATCAGAGCACCCCGTCCAGGACACCGGCCGGGATCGGCAGACCGAGGCCCACGTAGAAGCCGTACCAGGTGAGCAGCGACAGGGCGGCTCCGATCGCGACGTCCTTGAGGAGCGTGCGACTGCCGAGCGCCCAGGCGCAGCCGGCGAACAGCATGGCGCCGGTGATGGCCCAGCCGAGCACGCCGATCAGCAGGATGTTGGCGAGGAAGACGCCGGCGAGCTTGGCAACGGTCACCCAGTCGCTGGGCTCGGTGAGGTCGATGTCCTCACCGCCCTCCGGCTCGGCGACGGAGCCACGACTGGTGGCCACGGCCAGGGCGACGGCCAGCACGACCAGGGCCGTGCCGACCACGTAGGGGAACAGCGACGGCTGCACCGGCTGGTCGGCGAAGCCGGGTCGCAGGCCCGTGGCGTCGACCACGACGACGACACCGACGACGGCGAGGAAGGCCGCCAGCCCGTACTGGGCGCGGTCGACGAGCCGGGGACCGTCGGGGCCCGTCGCCGTCTCATGGGTGGTGGTCATGACAGCCCCAGCTCCTTCAGCGTCGACTCGACGCGCTCGTCCTGCTCCGTCAGGAAGGTCTCGAAGTCCTCGCCCGTGGCGAAGGCGTCGATCCATCCGTTGCGCTTCAGCGCCTCGCGCCACTCCTTCGTGCCGTGCATCTCGGTGAGCAGCTCGGTCAGGAGAGCGCGGGTCTCGTCGTCGATCCCGGGAGGCGCGAGCATCCCGCGCCAGTTGGTGAAGACCAGGTCGATGCCGGACTCGGTGAGCGTCGGGGCGTCGATGCCCTCGAGCCGGTCGTCGCCGGAGACCGCGAGCACGCGTAGCGAGCCGTCGTCGATCTGACCCTGGAACTCGCCGAGGCCCGACGTGCCGACCTGGATCTTCTCGCCCAGGAGGGCGGTCGTGAGCGGGCCACCGCCGTCGTAGGCGATGTAGTTGACGTCGTTCGGGTCGATGCCCAGCTCCTGGGCCAGCTGCATCGGGAACAGGTGGTCGGGACCGCCGGGCGACGAGCCGCCGCCGACGGTCACGGACCGCGGGTCGGCCTTCCACGCCTCGACCAGGTCGTCGACGGTCTCGAACGGCGAGTCGGCCGGGACGAGCAGTCCCTCCTGCTCCTCGACGAGCTTCGCGATGGGCGTCGCGTCGGAGACGCGAGCACGCGAGTCGTTGGTGTAGGTCGCGCCCACCACGCCCAGCCCCATGAGCATCATGAGGTCGTCGGCACCGCGCTCGTTGAGCAGCCGCTGCATGGCGACGGTGCCGCTGGCGCCGATGACGTTGGTGATCTCGAACCGACCGGTGAGGCCGTCCTCCTCGAGGACCTGGGCCGCGGCACGGCCCGTGAGGTCGTACCCACCTCCGGGGCTGTTCGGGATCATCATGCGCAGCCGCCGGTTGTCGGGGTCGTCGCCGCCGCGCGTCACGCCACAACCGCTGAGCGCGGTGACGATCGCGAGCACGAGGGCCACGACGACCGCCGAGCGGCGGCGTCGGTCCGGTGTCCTGCGGGGGCGACGTGCGGGTCGTCGCTGACCTGTGTCGGCCATCACACCTCCTGGTGGGTCGACCCGAGCATGGACGCAGACGTGGCCTGCGTCACGATTGGGTGCGCAAAGGAGGTTGTGTTCGTTGTGGTCGCCGCGACCGGGTCGACGTACGTTGGCCGGTCAGTTCCTCGTCCTCCAGCTCGCCGTCGTCGCGCTCGTGCTGGTGATCGTCGGCGTGCTCTCCTTCCAGCAGGCCACCCGGTCCTTCGAGGACGACCGCGGGGCGCGGCTGCGGTCCGCCGCCGAGTACCTCGCCAACGTGGCGGTCGTGCGGGACCGGGTCGGGTCGACCGACCCGGCGCGCGAGCTCGCTCCGGCGGTCGACCGGGCGGTCTCGCTCTCCGGTGCCGACGTGGCCTCCGTGGTCGACCGGCGGGGGAAGGTGGTGGCGTCCACGCGACCGGCTCTCGTCGGGACGACCGCCGCGCTCGGCGACAGCAGGGTCCTCGAGGGACGCGGCTGGACCGGGTCGGTGACGACCGACCGTGCCCGCGTGCTGACCGGGCACGCACCCGTCCTCGACGACGAGGGGACCTTCGCCGGAGCCGTGCTGGTCGAGCAGACGTACCCCTCCTCCTGGCAACGGGCCAGCAACGCGGCACCGGACCTCGCGCTGTTCCTCGGCGTGGGCGCCGGCCTCGGCATCCTGGGGTCCTGGGCCGTCTCCCGCATCGTCCGTCGCCGCACGCGCGGACTCGGGACCCGCGACTTCGCGAGGCTCGCCGACCACCGCCAGGCCCTGCTGCACAGCATCCGCGAGGGTGTCCTCGGTCTCGACCCGGCCGGCCGGGTGACCATGGTCAACGACGCGGCCCTGGAGCTGCTCGGGCTGCACGATGCCTCCCTCGGCCGCTCGGTGGGCGACCTCGGGCTCGAGCCGCACCTCGCGCAGCTGCTCGTCGATCCCGCCGACGCCAGCGACCTCGTGGTGGTCACCGGCCAGCGCGTCCTGGTGCTGAACCGACGTCGCGCGGCGACCCGTGACGAGGGGGTCGGCAGCGTCGTGACGATGCGCGACCGCACCGAGCTCGTGGCGGTGCAGCAGCAGCTGGGTTCCAACCTGTCGATCACGGACGCTCTGCGCGCCCAGACGCACGAGTTCGCGAACCAGCTGCACACGATCTCCGGACTGCTGGAGCTGGACGAGCCGGACGAGGCGCGGGCCCTGGTGACCCGCATCGTCGGCGTCCGCGCCGACCGCGAGAGCGACGTCGCCGACCACGTCGAGGACCCGGCGACGGCCGCGTTGCTCATCGCCAAGAGCAGCCAGGCCGACGAGGCGGGCGTGCTGCTCGAGATCGCGCCGGACTGCGAGGTCCCGCCGCTGCCTCCCGACCTCTCGGCCGACACGACGACGATCCTGGGCAACCTGGTCGACAACGCCATCGACGCCTGCCGGGGACGGACCCAGGCCCGCGTCCGGCTCGACGCACGCGCGGACGACACCGCGCTCGTGATCGAGGTCGAGGACTCCGGCGACGGGGTCCCCCGCGACCTGCGCGAGACCGTGTTCGTCCGAGGGTTCTCGACGAAGCCGGAGGTCCTCGGCGGCCGCGGGATCGGCCTCGCGCTGGTGCGTCTGCTGTGCGAGCGACGGGGCGGGTCGGTGACGATCGACGAGGCGCGGCCTAGCCTGTTCCGCGTGGTGCTGCCCTGGGAGTCCTCGTGACGTCGGTCCTCGTCGTCGACGACGACTTCATGGTGGCCCGTCTACACGCCCGGTTCGTGGAGCTGGCGGACGGGTTCGAGGTGGTGGGCGTCGCCGCCAACGGCCAGGAGGCGTTGCGGCTCGCCGCGGACCTGGACCCCGACCTGGTGCTGCTCGACGTCCACCTCCCCGACCTGGGCGGACTCGAGGTGCTGGCGCGGCTGCGCGAGGAGGGCAGTCGCGCCGGGGTCGTCATGGTGACGGCCGAGCGGGAGGCCGACACGGTGCGGGCCGCACTCGCCGGCGGTGCCATGCAGTACGTGGTCAAGCCGTTCGAGCAGCAGGACCTCGTGGAGCGCCTGCACCGCGTGCGAGGCGCACTGCGCGCTCTCGGCGACGGGGAGACCGACCAGGAGGCGATCGATCGGGCCTTCGGCGCGGCGCGCGCCTCCTCGGGCGCGGCCGCGCTGCCCAAGGGGCTGAGCCGCGAGACGGCCCGACTCGTGGAGGGGCTGCTCGACGGGAGCGACGACCTGTCCGCGACCGACGCGGCCGAGCGGCTGGGGCTCGCCCGCGTCACCGCCCGTCGCTACCTCGAGCACTTCGTCGGCACGGGCCAGGCGCAGGTCAGGTTGCGCTACGGCGGTGCGGGTCGGCCGGAACGCCGCTACCGGCGGGCCTGACGGCCTGCTCGAGGGTCGCACGCGGGACCTTCGACCCAGGTCAGTCGGGCCTTTCTCCTTCCCAATGCCGAGGACCTGTGGCAGGCTTCACCGCATGCAGCCCGTCGCCACGCTCCCCCGGACGCAGGTCGTCGCGCGTCCGCACGCCGGCTGGTCCGTCGTCAGCGCGATCTTCGTCGGGGCCTTCGTCGCCCTCGACCGGCTGCTCGAGCGCCTCGGTCACTGACGCGAGCAGAACCCGGCAGGACCGTCCTCGATCACGGCCGCGGGGCACGCGGGGAACGCCGGTAGGCCGAGACCGTCGGGTCCCCCGCGATCCAGAACCGCCACGGCACGTCGGCCGCCTTCGCCACGCCCACGCGCGGCCCCTGCGCCACGTCGATCTCGACGCCGCGCTCCGGCCCCAGGTGCACGCCCGACGACGGGTCCAGCAGGTCGCTGCCCAGGTCCGCGGCGCTGATGCCCAGGGCCCGGGCCAGGTTCCCCGGTCCGCGGGCGAGCCGATGATCGGCCACCTCGCCCCGTCGCCGTCTCGCCACGTCCGTGCCGTGGACGACCTCGCCGGCCCGCACCAGCACCGCGGCGGCCTGCTCCGTCGGACCGGTCACGATGTTCGCGCACCAGTGGATCCCGTAGGACCGGTAGACGTAGAGCCGCCAGGGCGGGCCGTACATGATCTCCGAACGCTCCGTCCGGGTGTAGGCGTGCGACGCGGGGTCCAGCACGCCCCCGTAGGCCTCGACCTCGGTGATGCGCACCGTCACGTCGTGCCCGTGTAGCTCACGTCCCAGCAGGCCCACGGCCCGTGCGCCGACGTCGTCCGTGCCGCTCACGGCAGGTCCGGGAGGTCGGTGCCTCTCACCCAGGCGTCGAACAGGTCGGTGCGGGGCGAGCCGGTGACGTCGGTGACGACCTGCTCGAGGTCGGCCGTGGTGGCGTTGGAGTACCGGAACCGGTCGGTCCAGGTGCGCAGGACGTCGAAGAACGCGTCGTCGCCGACGGTCCTGCGCAGGGCGTGCAGGGCGAGGGCGCCGCGCTTGTAGAGGCGGTCGTCGAACATGAGGTCCGGGCCCGGGTCGGCGAGCAGGAGGTCCTGGTCCTTCTCGGCGAGCCTCGCGTGGTGGTGCGCGGCCTGCTCGTCGGCGCTCTCGCGCCCGGACTCCTCCGACCACAGCCACTCGGCGTAGCAGGCGAAGCCCTCGTGCAGCCAGATGTCGTTCCAGTGGCCGAGGGTGACGCTGTTGCCGAACCACTGGTGGGCCAGCTCGTGCGCGATGAGCCGTTGGGCGTCCCAGCCGTCGTGCAGCAGGTTCGGCCCGAAGATCGAGAGTCCCTGCGCCTCGAGCGGGATCTCGAGGTCGTCGGGCGTCACCACCGCGAGGTAGCGGCCGAACGGGTACGGCCCGAAGACGGCGTGGAAGTAGGCCACCATCGCCGGCTGGTCGGCGAGCGCGGCCACGGCCTGCTCGCGGCGGTCGGGCGGGACCACGATGCCCACGGGCACCGGCGACGTGGCCTGGTCGACCTGGACGAAGTCGCCCACGTGCACCGTGGCGAGGTAGGTGGCCATGGGCTCGGGCTGGTCGAAGACCTGGACCGTGCGTCCGGCGGTGCGGCGGGTCTCCCCCGGCAGGCCGTTGGCGACGACGCTGAAGGCCTGCGGCACCGAGAGCTCCATCCGGAACGGCGCCTTGACCGACGGCAGGTCGTTGCACGGGAACCACGAGGGCGCGCCGTGCGGCTGCGACGCCACGATCGATCCCTCCTCCAGCTCCTCCCAGCCGGCGTCGCCGTCGAGGCCTCGCATGGGGTGCGGACGGCCGCCGTAGGCGACGAGCACCTCGGCCTCCTCGCCGGCGGCCAGCTCGTGGCCGACCTCGACGGACACCCAGGCCCGGTGCTGCCGGTACGTGGCGCGGACGCCGTCGACCAGCACCTTCTGCACGCGCAGGTCGTTGAGGTCGAGACGCAGCCGCCGCAGCGGCTCCACGGCCCGGACCTGGAGGACGGCGGTGCCGGTCAGGCGGTTGGACTCGGGCACGTAGTCGACCACGAGGTCGTAGTGCGTGACCGTGTACGTCGGGTCGCCGTGGTGCGGGACGTAGCGCTCGTCGACGGATCCGTCGCCGGAGCCGCGCTTCACGCGGGTGCCGTCGCGTCGGTCCAGGGCCCGATCGGGTTGCCGACCCAGCTGGTCCCGGCCGGGACGTGCTCACCGCGCATCACCAGCGATCCCGGCCCGACGCGGGCGTGGCGCCCGATCCGCGCAGCAGGAAGCACCACGCCGTGGGGGCCGAGCGTGGCCCCTGCATCCAGCCGCACCTCGTCCATGCTGAGTATCCGATCATGGAAGAGGTGGGTCTGCACCACGCACCCCCGGTTGACCGTCGCACCGTCGCCGACCGTCACCAGGTCGGGCTCGGGCCACCAGTACGTCTCGCACCAGACACCGCGTCCGACCCGGGCGCCGAGGCTGCGCAGCCACCACGGCAGCGCCGCGGTCCCGAGGGCCCATCGGCAGAACCACGGCGCGGCCACGACCTCCACGAACGTGTCGGCCAGCTCGTTGCGCCACACGAACCCGCTCCAGAGCGGGTGCTCGGTGGCCCGGACGCGGCCCACCAGGATCCACTTGGCCGCCGTCGCCACGGCGGCCGCGACGAGGCCCACGACCAGCAGCACCGGGCCGGCCACCAGCACGGCCGGCCACCAGCCCGCGGTGTCGGCCACGATCAGGAGGGCAGCGGCGGCGGTGAGGCCGAGCGCGGCCGACGCCACGACGGCCAGCACTCGGCAGAGCTCGAGGGCGCCCCGCGCGACGCGCAGACGTCGGCCCGGTTCGTAGGTGCGGCCCTCGTCGACGTCGCCGACGACCCGCCGCAGCTTGGTGGGCGGGCTCCCGAGCCAGGAGGACCCCTTCTTCGCCTTGGCGCGCCGCGGTGCCGCCGACAGCACCGCCACGAGGCCGCGGGCGGGGACCTTCCGGCCGGGTGCGGCCATGCCGGAGTTGCCGACGAAGGCACGCCGGCCGACCTTGACCTGCTCGACGCGCAGCCAGCCGCCTCCCAGCTCGTACATGCCGAGCATCGTGTCGTCGGCGAGGAAGGCACCGTCACCGACCGACGTGAGCGTCGGCAGCATCAGGACCGTCGAGGCCTCGACGTCGCGACCGACGTCGGCGCCGAGCGCCCGCAGCCACGCCGGGGTCAGGCTGCTCGAGTACAGCGGGAACAGCCACTCGCGGGCACTGTCCAGCACGCGCAGCACCGTCCAGGCGCTCCACGCGGCTCGGCCGTGGATCGGGTGCACCCCCGCGACCACCCCGCGCGAGGCCAGCCTGACGACGGCCCACACGAGTCCGGCCAGCACCGGGAGGGACAGCACCGCCACGAGCGGGAGCAGCAGGGCGAGCTGCGTGAGCGCCGCGACCAGGCCGTCCGGCCGGCCGCCGACCGTCCAGGCCGCACCCACGACGGCGACCGCGGTGAGCCCGACCGCGACCACCGGCACGGCCGACAGGGCCGCCCCGGTGAGCGCGTAGGCGGTGGGCCAGCCGCGCCGGCGCGGGGCCGTGTGACGCTCGGCCGGACCACGCGCCTCCCCGACGCGCACGGACGGCGCGCCCGAGACGTAGACGTCGTCGGGGACGTCCGCGAGCACCGTGGACCCCGCGCCGACCTCGGCGCCCCGTCCGACCACGACACCCGGACCCAGGGTGCTGCGGACACCGACGCGCGCCTCGGCCCGCACGCGCACCGGGCCGACGACCAACCGGTCGCCGTCGACCCAGTGGCCCGACAGGTCCGTCTCCGGCTCGACGGTGGATCCGCGCCCCAGGGTCAGCAGCCCGGTGAGGGACGGCATGGCGTGCAGGTCGACGCCCTCCCCCACCTTGGCGCCGAGCAGGCGCGCGAACAGGCTGAGCGCCCCGACGCCGGCGAGCGACCCGACGCGCAGCTCCTCGACGACGCGCTCGGCGGCCCAGAGTCGACGGTGGACACGCCCGCCACGCGGATGGGTGCCGGGCGTGAGCGGACGCAGCAGGAGCCGCACCAGCCCTGCGGCCAGCAGCGCCCGCACGGGCGGGAGCAGCACCAGGACCGCGCAGGCCGCCGCCGGCCAGCCCGGCTCCGGCCACCAGGGTGCGCCGGTGCCGACCGCGAGCACCTGGACGCCGACGAGGAGCCAGGCGATCCAGACGAGCCCGCCTAGCGCCCGCAGGGGCAGCAGGAGCAGCAGCTGGGCGAGCGCGGACCGGCGCGGCACGGGACGCACCTCGCGCGCCTGCACGACCGCCGGGGTCGTCAGGGTGTCCAGCCGGGCGGCGAGCGCACCCACGGTCGGGGCCTCGTACACGTCGGCGACGGTCACCTCCGGGTGTGTCTCGCGCAACCGGGCCACGAGCTGGGCCGCCGTCAGGCTCGACCCTCCGGCCTCGAAGAAGTCGTCGCCGGGCCCGCCGACGGCCGAGCCGAGGATCCGGGTCCAGGCGTCGGCCACCAGCGCGGCCGTCCCGTCGAGGGCCGTGGTCGTCGTCGACTCCAGCGGCCACGGCAGCGCGTCGCGGTCGACCTTCCCCGAGGTGCGGACGGGGATCGCGTCGACGACGGCGATCCGCGGCACGGACGCGGCAGGGAGCCGCTCGCGCAGCAGCGGCCGGGAGGTTTTGGCGTCGAAGCCCGCGTCGGCCACCACGTAGCCCACGAGCACGCTGTTGCCGGCCTCCGAGCGGCGGACGGCCGCAGCCGCCGCCTCGACGCCGGGCAGGGCCAGCAGCGCGTTGTCCACCTCGCCCAGCTCGATCCGACGGCCGCCGATCTTGACCTGGTCGTCGGCCCGTCCGGCGAAGAGCAGACCGTCCTCGTCGAGCACGACGCGGTCACCGCTGCGGTAGGCGCGCTCCCAGCCGAGCGAGGGCATCGGCGCGTAGGTGGCGGCGTCCTTCTCGGGGTCGAGGTAGCGGGCGAGCCCGACCCCGCCGATGACGAGCTGCCCGGTCTCCCCCGGCGGCACGGGCTGCTCCTGGTCGTCGACGACCGCGAGGTCCCATCCCTCCAGCGGCAGTCCGATGCGCACGGGCTCGCCGGGCTGCAGGCGCGCGCCGCACGCCACCACCGTGGCCTCCGTCGGTCCGTACGTGTTCCACACCTCGCGCTCGGCGGTGGCGAAGCGCTCGCCGATCTCCGGTGGGCACGCCTCGCCGCCGAGGATCAGCAGCCGGACCGCGTCGAGGGCCGACGGCGGCCACATGAGCACGAGGGTGGGCACGGTGGACACCACGCTGACGTCGTTGGCGACCAGCCACGGGGCGAGGTCGGCGCCGCTGCGGACGAGCGAGCGCGGCGCAGGGACGAGGCACGCGCCGTGCCCCCACGCCAACCACATCTCCTCGCAGGAGGCGTCGAAGGCGACGGACAGGCCGGCCATCACGCGGTCGCCGGGACCGAGCGGGGCGTCCTGGCAGAACAGCACCGACTCGGCGTCGACGAACGCAGCGGCGGAGCGGTGCGTGACGGCGACGCCCTTCGGCGTGCCGGTGGAGCCCGACGTGAAGATGATCCAGGCGTCGTCCTCGAGCCGCGGCGGCTCGACCGCGCCGGACCCGCGCACCTCGTCCCGGAGGCGGCGCACGACGAGGCCGTCGGTCACGACCGCGTCGGCCTGGGCCTCGCGCAGCACCGTGGCCGCGCGCTCCGGCGGGTCGTCGACGTCGATCGGCACGTAGGCCGCCCCCGCGAGGAGGACGCCCAGGATGGCGACGTGCAGGTCCGTCGTCCCCGAGGACACGCGCACCCCGACCCGGGCTCCGCGGCCGACACCGACCGAGCCCAGCTCGTCCGCGAGGGCACCGGCGGTCTCGAGCAGCTGGTCGTAGGTCAGCACGACGTCGCCGCACGCGAGGGCGGGCTCGCTGCCGTGGGCGTCGGCCGTCGCGGTCAGGACGTCCACGAGGGTCCGAGGAGGTGCGGCGCGGCCCGACCGCAGGAACGTGGCCGGGACCCTCACGCTGTCGAGCACCCGCGCATGCTGCCGGACCCCCGTGAACGGTCGGTGAACGACGTGGACCCGGCGAGCGGGACCTCGATCAGGCGCGGGGCGAGCCCCGCTCCGCCCGGGCGTGCAGTGCGTCGAGGTGGGCGTCCACGGCGCCCATGTCGTAGCCCTGGCGGAGTCGCACGGGGGTGAAGCGCGCCTCGCGGATCAGGGCGGCGACCGAGCCGTCCGCTCGGCCGGTCACCCTCGGCTCGACGTCGGCGAGGAAGGCGTCCACCTCCCCCGCGTCGTACCCCTCGCGGAACCGGACGAGCGGGAAGCGCGGGGCCGTCACTGCGCCACCCGCGCCCGGACCTCGGCGAGCTGCTCCGTGACCCGGACGAGCGCGGTGCCGCCGCGGCCGTCTCGCGAGGAGATGGAGCCCTCGAGCGACAGGACGCTGCGCACGCCGGGCGTGAGGTGGGGCGAGATGCGGGCGAAGTCGTCGTCACTGAGGTCCCACAGCTCGATCCCTCGGCGCTCGCACTCCTGCACGCACGCCCCCGAGAGCTCGTGCGCGACGCGGAACGGCACACCCTCACGGACGAGCCACTCGGCGACGTCGGTGGCCAGCGCGAACCCCTTGGGAGCCAGGGCGGCCATGCGCTCGGTGTGGAACGTGAGCGTGCGGACCATGCCGGTGAAGGCGGGCAGCAGGACCTCGAGGGTGTCGACGGAGTCGAAGACCGGCTCCTTGTCCTCCTGGAGGTCGCGGTTGTAGGCCAGCGGTAGGGCCTTCAGCGTGGCCAGCAGCCCGGTGAGGTTGCCGATCAGCCGACCGGCCTTCCCGCGGGCGAGCTCGGCGATGTCGGGGTTCTTCTTCTGCGGCATGATGCTCGACCCCGTCGAGTACCCGTCGTCGAGCGTGACGAAGTCGAACTCCTTGGTGTTCCAGAGGATGATCTCCTCGGCCAGCCGGGAGACGTCGACACCCACCTGGGCGAGGACGAAGGCCAGCTCCGCCACGAAGTCGCGTGCGGCCGTGCCGTCGATCGAGTTGGCGGTGGAGCCGGTGAACCCCAGGCTCGCCGCGACCTTCTCGGGGTCCAGCCCGAGCGAGGACCCGGCCAGCGCGCCCGACCCGTACGGCGAGTCGTCGGCCACGCGGTCGTCCCAGTCGGCGAGGCGGTCGAGGTCGCGCACCAGCGGCCACGCGTGCGCCAGGAGGTGGTGCGACAGCAGGACCGGCTGGGCGTGCTGCAGGTGGGTGCGTCCCGGCATGGGCGCACCGAGGTGCTGCTCGGCCTGGTCCGCCAGGGCGGTCACCAGGTCCCGGAGCAGGTCGCCGATCCGGTGGGCGTGCTCGCGCAGGTAGATCTTGAACAGCGTGGCGACCTGGTCGTTGCGGGAGCGACCCGCCCGCAGGCGTCCGCCGAGATCGGGCCCGAGTCGCTCGACGAGCCCGCGCTCCAGCGCCGAGTGCACGTCCTCGTCACCCGGGTCGGCCGTGAACGCGCCCGAGGCGACGTCGGCGTCGAGCGCGTCGATCCCCTGGAGCATCGCGGCCAGGTCGTCGTCGGTCAGCAGGCCTGCGGCGTGCAGCACCTGGGCGTGCGCCCGCGAGCCACGCAGGTCGTACGGAGCGAGCCGCCAGTCGAAGTGCGTCGAGCGCGAGAGCTCGGTCAGCTCCGGCGACGGGCCGCCGGCGAAGCGACCGCCCCACAGGCGGGAGTCTCCCGTTCCGGCGTCGTCGCCCGCGGCTGGGCGGGTCAGGTCGTCGTCGGTGTCGCTCATGGTGTCCCCTCGCTCGTGGATCGGGTGTCGGTGGGGAGCTCGGCGAGCTCGGTGAACCGGGCCGCGACGGCGGCGCCGCCGTCCGGGTCACGGCAGATCATCATGACCGTGTCGTCGCCGGCGATGGTGCCCAGCACGTCGGCCTGCCCGGTGTGGTCGACGGCGGAGGCCAGGAACTGCGCCGCGCCGGGCGGCGTGCGCAGCACGACCAGGTTGGCCGACGCCTCGGCCGACACGAGCAGCTCGCGCAGCAACCGCGAGAGGCGCTGCTGCGACGCCGGCCCGTCCTCGGCCGCGCGCGGTGTGCGGTCGCCCCCCTCGGCCGGCACGGCGTACACCAGCGCTCCCGCGGAGTTGCGCACGCGGACGGCGTCGAGGTCGACGAGGTCGCGCGAGACCGTGGAGGCCGTCGCCGTGACGCCGTGCTCCTGCAGCAGCGCGACCAGCTCGGCCTGCGAGCGCACCGCCGTCCGCCCGAGCAGGTCGATGATGAGCCGCTGGCGCGCGGGCTTGGTGTCGGGGATGCTCACGGCCACGCGCTCCTCAGGACCGCTCCAGCAGGAAGGCGAGCAGCGCCTTCTGAGCGTGCAGACGGTTCTCGGCCTCGTCCCACACGACGCTGCGGGGTCCCTCCAGCACGTCCTCGGCGATCTCGAGGCCGCGGTAGGCCGGCAGGCAGTGCATGACGATCGCGTCGGGGTCGGCGTGCTCGAGCAGCGCACCCGTGACGGCGTACGGACCGAAGATCGCCTGCCGCTCGGCCTTCTCTGCCTCGTGGCCCATGGAGACCCAGGTGTCGGTGATGACGACGTCGGCACCGGCGACGGCCTCGGCGGGGTCGTCGGTGAGCAGGATCGATCCCCCGGTGGACGCGGCGACCTTCTCGGCGTCCGCGACGACGTGCGCGGCCGGCGCGTACCCGTCGGGCGCACCGATCCGCACGTGCATGCCCGCCACGGCACCGCCCAGCACGTAGGAGTGGGCCATGTTGTTCTCGCCATCCCCGACGTAGGCCACCGTCAGGCCTGCCAGCGGACCCTTGTGCTCGAGCACGGTGAGCCAGTCGGCCAGCAGCTGGCACGGGTGGAAGTCGTCGCTCAGCGCGTTCACGACGGGCACGCCGGCATGCCGGGCCATCTCCTCCAGGCCCGCCTGCGCGTACGTGCGCCACACGACGGCGTCGACCATGCGGCCCAGCACCCGGGCGGTGTCCGCCACCGGCTCGCCCCGGCCAGCCTGGGTGGTGGCCGCGTCGAGGATGACGCAGTGCCCACCCATCTGGGCCACGCCGACGGAGAACGAGACGCGGGTCCGGGTGGACGACTTGTCGAAGACCACCGCGACGGACCGCGGGCCCTCGAGCGGTCGGTGGGCGAAGGGCTCGGCCTTCATCCGCAGCGCGAGCTGCAGCACCTCGGCCTGCTCGGCGGGCGTCAGGTCGTCGTCGCGCAACAGGTGGCGGGTCATGCCAGCACCTCCGCGAGCACCGCCGACAGCGTCGTCGCCGCGTGGGCCGCCTCGGCCTCGGTGAGCACGAGCGGCGGGACGATGCGCAGCCGGTCGGGCGTGGGTGCGTTCAGGACGAGCCCGGCGTCGAGTGCGGCCTTCTGCACGTCGGCCGCGCGGGGCTCGGTGAGCACCACGCCGCGCATGAGGCCGCGGCCGGTGACCTCGACGACCCGGGGGTGCTGCTCGAGCACGGACGCCAGCTGGTCGCCTCGCGCCACGGCGTGCTGGAGCAGTCCATCGGCCTCGATCGTGTCGAGCACTGCGAGCGCCGCGGCGCAGGCCACCGGGTTCCCGCCGAACGTCGTGCCGTGGTTGCCCGGACCGAGGAGCGTGGCGGCCTCGCCGACGCCGATGCACGCACCGATCGGGAACCCGCCGCCGAGACCCTTGGCCAGCGTCACGAGGTCGGGGACGATGCCGGACTCCTGGAACGCGAACCACGCGCCGGTGCGCCCGACACCGGTCTGCACCTCGTCGATCCACAGCAGCGCGCCGTGCTCGTGCGTGACGGCGCGGGCGTGCGCCAGGTACCCGTCGGGCGGCACGACGACGCCCGCCTCGCCCTGGATGGGCTCCAGGAGCACGGCGGCCACGGTGTCGTCGACCGCTGCGGACAGGGCCTCGGCGTCGCCGTAGGGCACCCAGCGCACGTCGCCGGGCAGCGGCTCGAACGGCTCGCGGTAGGCGGCCTTCGACGTGAGCGCGAGCGCGCCCATCGAACGGCCGTGGAAGCTGCCCTCCGCCACGACGACCGTGGTGCGGCCCGTGCGACGGGTCGCCTTGAAGGCGGCCTCGTTGGCCTCGGTGCCGGAGTTGGCGAAGAACGTGCGCACGGGAACGCCGTCGCCCGCGTCGAGCAGGGCGGCGAGGCGCTCGGCGAGGCGCACCTGCGGCTCGGTGGTGAAGAAGTTCGACACGTGGCCGAGGGTGCCCAGCTGCTCGGTGACGGCCTTCACGATCGCCGGGTGGGCGTGTCCGAGGGCGTTGACGGCGATGCCCGCGAGCAGGTCGAGGTAGTGGTTGCCGTCGACGTCCCAGACCGTGCTGCCCTCACCGCGCACGAGCACCCGCTGGGGGTCGCCGAAGGTGTTCATCACCGCGCCGCGGTAGCGCTCGGTCCAGGAGTCGCCGCTCTCGGGGCGACCCTGCGAGGCGAAGGGGAGGTCGGCCCGGGCCGACGTCTGGTCCTGCTGTCCGGTCACGAGGGCTCCTTCGGTGCGCTCGTGGAGTACAGCGCGGTACGGATGCGGGTCTCGACGCCGGGCAGCACCTGGGTGCCGACGCCCTCGTCGGTGAAGATCTCGAGCAGGACGGCGTGCGGCTCGCGGCCGTCGACCACGGTGGCACCCTTGACGCCGCCCTCGACGGCCTTCAGGCAGGCCGTCATCTTGGGGATCATCCCCGACGCGAGCCCCGGGAGGATCTCGCGCAACGCCTCCGGGGAGATCTCGCCGATGACGTCGGTGCTGTCGGGCCAGTCCCGGTACAGCCCCTCCACGTCGGTGAGCACGAGCATCTTCTCGGCGCCGAGCGCGACGGCCAGGGCCGACGCCGCGGTGTCGGCGTTGACGTTGTGGACCTGGCCCGACGCGTCGGGCGCGACGGTGGAGACGACCGGGATCCGCCCGGCGTCGATGAGGTCCTGCACGGCCTCCGGGCGCACGTGGGTGACCTCGCCGACGAGTCCGATGTCGGTCTCGACACCGTCGATCACCGGACGGGTGGTCGTCGCGGTGAACAGACCGGCGTCCTCGCCGGAGAGGCCGACCGCGAGGGCGCCGTGCCGGTTGAGCAGGCCGACGAGCTCACGTCCGACCTGGCCGGTGAGGACCATGCGCACGACGTCCACGGACTCCGGCGTGGTGACCCGCAGGCCACCGCGGAACTCGGACTCGATGCCGAGCCGGTCGAGCATGGAGCTGATCTGCGGTCCGCCGCCGTGGACGACGACCGGCTTGAAGCCGGCGAGGCGCAGGAACACGATGTCCTCCGCGAACGCCTGCTTGAGGGACTCGTCGGTCATGGCGTTGCCGCCGTACTTCACCACCACGACCTTGCCGTGGTAGCGCTTCAGCCACGGCAGGGCGCCGGCGAGGGCGGCGGCCTTCTCGGTGTGCTCCTGCCACTCCTCGCGGCTGTGACCGGCCTCGGGCTCGGCGTCGGCCTGGGTGGCGTCGTCGGTCTGGGGGGTGTCGTCGGGTGTCGTCATGGTGGTCCTCAGGAGGAGTAGGCCGAGTTCTCGTGCACGTAGGCGTGCGTCAGGTCGTTGGTCCAGACCGTGGCAGTGCTCTCGCCCGACTTCAGGTCGATCGTGACCGTCACGGCGCGGTCCTCGAGCGAGACCGCGTCGGGGGACTCGCCCGGTCCGCTGTCGCGGCACACCCAGACTCCGTTGAGGGCGACGTCGAGGTCGGCGGGGTCGAACGTCGCGTCGGTCGTGCCGACGGAGGCGAGGATGCGGCCCCAGTTGGGGTCCTTGCCGAAGATCGCCGTCTTGAACAGGTTGCTGCGCGCCACCGAGCGCGCGACCTCGACAGCGTCGTCCTCGGTCGCGGCGTTGAGGACCTCGATGGCGATCTCGTGGTCGGCACCCTCGGCATCGGCCAGCAGCTGCAGCGCGAGGTCGTGGCACACCGCCGTGACCTGCTCGGTGAGCGCCTCGACGGAAGGCGTCGCACCCGAGGCGCCGCTGGCGAGCAGCAGCACCGTGTCGTTGGTCGACTGGCAGCCGTCGGAGTCGAGCCGGTCGAAGGTCACCCGCGTCGCACCGCGCAGCGCGGTGTCGAGCGTGGCGGCGTCGACGTCGGCGTCGGTGGTGACGACCACGAGCATGGTCGCCAGGGCCGGCGCCAGCATGCCGGCTCCCTTGGCCATGCCGCCGACCGTGAAGGTCCGCCCCTCGGCGTCGCTGCCCTCCGCCGCGGCCTGCTTCGAGACCGAGTCCGTGGTCATGATCGCCGTCGCGGCCGCCGCTCCCCCGTCGTCGGACAGCTCGGCGTGCGCCGCGCGCACGCCGGCCAGCAGGTCGTCGCGGTCGTTCAGCAGACCGATCAGGCCGGTCGAGCACACCTGCACGTCGATGGCCCCGACGGCGCCGTTCTCCGCCCGCGGCCCGGAACCCCCGTCGGACAGGAGCTCCGCGACCAGCTCGGCGGTGGCGTGGGTCAGCTGGAACCCCTCCGCGCCGGTGTAGCAGTTCGCTCCGCCGGAGTTGAGCACGACGGCCCGTGCCGACCCGGTGCGGATCGCCTCGGCGCTCCAGATCACGGGGTTCGCGCGGCAGCGGTTGCTCGTGAAGACGGCGGCAGCGGCGGTCGACGGGCCGTCGTTGACGACCAGCGCCACGTCGGGCGCGCCGGTGGACTTCAGGCCGGCAGCCACGCCGGCTGCCCGGAAGCCTTGCGCACGCGTCACGCTCATGCCGCCACCCCCGAAGGAAGAGCACGGTACGAGAGTGCCGGCATGAGGTGCTCCTCGTTCACGCCCCCAAGCACTCCGCTTCGCTCCGTGCAGGGTGGTGCCCCCAGCTGACGCTCGCTCATGGTGCGACCCCCGTGGTCGTCAGGCCCGTGGTCTCGGGGAGACCCAGGGCGAGGTTCATGGACTGGATGGCGCCGCCGGCGGTGCCCTTGACCAGGTTGTCGATGACGCTCGTCACGACGAGCCGGCCGGCTGCCTCGTCGACGGCGACCTGCAGCTGCGCCGTGTTCGCGCCGAGCGTCGCGGCCGTGGTGGGCCACTGGCCCTCGGGCAGCAGGTGGACGAACGGCTCGCCCTGGCCCGGGCCGCCGTAGGCCTCTTCGTAGACGGCCCGCACCCGAGCCGCGTCGACGCCGTCGGCGAGCCGCGCCGTGGACGTGGCGAGGATGCCGCGGGCCATCGGGACGAGCGTGGGGGTGAACGAGATCGTCACGCCCTCGCCGCCGGCCTTCGTCAGGTTCTGCACGATCTCGGGCACGTGCCGGTGCACACCGCCGACGCCGTAGGGCGAGGCGGCACCCAATCCTTCGGAGGCGAGCAGGTGGGCCTTGGGCGCCTTGCCGGCGCCGGAGAAGCCGTTGGCGAGCACCGCCACGAGGTCGTCGGCCGCCACGATCCCGGCGGAGACGGCCGGCTGCAGGCCGAGGGTCACGGCGGTGACGTTGCAGCCGGGGACGGCGATGCGGCGGACACCGGCGAGGTGGTCACGCTGGCGGCCGGTGCCCACGAACAGCTCGGGCAGGCCGTAGGGCCACGTGCCGGCGTGCTCGCTGCCGTAGAACGCGGTCCAGTCCTCCGCGCTCTCCAGACGGTGGTCGGCGCCGCAGTCGATGACGAGCACGTCGTCACCGAGCTCGGCCGCGATGCGTCCGGACTCGCCGTGCGGCAGGCCGAGGAACACGACGTCGTGCCCGCCGAGCGTGGAGGCGTCGGTCGGCTGGATCACGCGGTCGGCGAGCGACACCAGGTGCGGCTGGTGCTCGCCCAGGCGCGACCCGGCGCTCGACGCGGCGGTGACCGCACCGATCTCGACGTCGGGATGGGCGCTGAGGAGCCGCAGCACCTCGCCGCCGGCATAGCCGCTGGCTCCGGCCACGGCTGCTGTGAAGGTCGTCATCGGTCCACCTTGTCAGGTTCGATCGGTCGGGTGGGCGCGTCGGTCAGTCGGTGCCGAGCTCCATGGCGGCCGCGTCGAGCGCCTGCTCGGTGTCGGACCCGGCCGCCGGGTTGGCCTCGATCCGCATCGCACCACCGGCGGGGAGCTCGCCGAAGAGCGTGCCGTTCTCCACGAGCACCTGGCCCTGGTCGAGCGGCTGACCGGCGTACATCTCGAGCTTCGCGCGGGAGTCGGCGATGTCGAGGTTGCGCATCGTGAGCTGCCCGATCCGGTCGGTCGGACCGAAGACCGCGTTGTCGGTGCGCTCCATCGACAGCTTGTCGGGGTGGTAGGAGAAGTTCTCGCCCTGCGTGTCGAGGATCGAGTAGTCCTCGCCCCGGCGCAGCCGCAGGGTGACGCTGCCGGTGACCAGCGAGGCGATCCAGCGCTCCACCGACTCGCGCAGCATCATCGACTGCGGGTCGAGCCAGCGTCCCTCGTACATGAGCCGCCCGAGCCGACGCCCGTGCGCGTGGAAGTTGGCGATGGTGTCCTCGTTGTGGATCGCGTTCACGAGCCGCTCGTAGGCGATGTGCAGCAACGCCATGGCCGGGGCCTCGTAGATGCCGCGGCTCTTGGCCTCGATGATCCGGTTCTCGATCTGGTCGGACATGCCGAGCCCGTGGCGGCCGCCGATCGTGTTGGCCGCGTGCACGAGGGCCACGGGGTCGCCGCCGAAGGTATCGCCGTCGATCGCGACGGGACGCCCGGCCTCGAAGGTGACGGTCACGTCCTCGGTGTCGATGTCGACCGACGGGTCCCAGAACTTGACGCCCATGATCGGCTCGACCGTCTCGAGCGAGACGTCGAGGTGCTCGAGCGTCTTGGCCTCGTGGGTGGCGCCCCAGATGTTGGCGTCGGTGGAGTAGGCCTTCTCCTGGCTGTCCCGGTAGGGCAGGTCCCGCTCGGTCAGCCACTGGCTCATCTCGGTGCGTCCGCCCAGCTCGTGCACGAACTCGGCGTCCAGCCAGGGCTTGTAGATCCGCAGCGCGGGGTTGGCCAGCAGGCCGTACCGGTAGAACCGCTCGATGTCGTTGCCCTTGAACGTGGACCCGTCGCCCCAGATGTCGACGCCGTCCTCGTGCATGGCGCGCACGAGCAGCGTGCCGGTGACGGCACGCCCGAGCGGGGTGGTGTTGAAGTACGTGCGACCGCCGGAGCGGATGTGGAACGCACCGCAGGCGAGCGCCGCCAGGCCCTCCTCGACGAGCGGCTTCTTGATGTCGATGGCCCGGGCCAGCTCCGCGCCGTACTGCATCGCGCGCCCGGGGATGCCCGAGATGTCGGGCTCGTCGTACTGGCCGATGTCGGCGGTGTACGTGCAGGGCACGGCGCCCTTGTCGCGCATCCAGGCGACCGCGACGGAGGTGTCGAGCCCTCCGGAGAAGGCGATGCCGACGCGCTCGCCGACGGGCAGGGACGTGAGGACCTTGGACATGCCTCACATTCTTGCACAGGTCTGCAAGGTCTTGCAGTGGGGGTGGGCGCGGTGCCGCTGCGGCTCTCACCGGCCTGCGGGTGCGCTGCCTCGGCACTTCGTGGCCCGGTCTCCGAAAGGCCTCGACCGGACGGACGGTCTGGGGCCGTCCGAGCTCTCGGGCTGCGGGTCTCTCGGCCGTCAGAGGTAGGTGGCACGCGGATTCTGGTCGCCAGAGGTAGGTGGCGCGTCGATTGAAGGCCCATTCGGCGCGTCACCTACCTCCGCTCCTACGATTCCGCGCGTCACCTACCTCCGCCCCATCCACCGCGCCCGGCCGGATCCCGAGAGCTCGATCGAGCACCGCCCAGCCATCGGTCGAGGCCTTTCGGAGGCCGGGCCCAGGCGAGGCCGTGCCGACGCAGCCGGAGGACGAGACCGACCCAGACCGACGCGACCGCAGGACGGGCGTCAGCGCAGCACGCCCCCCAGCGACTCCCCCGCCGCGACGAGCGCAGCACGGGCCTCGGCGATCTCGGCATCCTTGAGGGTGCGGTCCGGGGCGCGCAGCCGCACTGCGAAGGCGAGCGACTTCTGCCCCTCGGGCACCGGTGCCCCGGTGTACACGTCGAACAGTCGCACCGACTCGACCACCTCGTGGGCCGCGGCGAGCGCGGAGCGCAGGGCCTCGGCCGTCACGCCGGCGTCGACGATGAACGCCAGGTCCTCCTTGGCCACGGGGTAGGTCGAGAAGTCCGGACGCGGACCGACCTCGGGCGACGCCGCGAGCAGCGCGTCGAGGTCGACCTCGCCTGCCACCGACCGGGCCGGGAGCCCGTACTCCTTGAGCACCGACGGGTGGAGCTCACCCGCGTGCCCGACCACGCGCCCGTCGAGCACCAGCGCGGCGCAACGTCCCTGGTGGAACGGCGCGACCTGGGCCTGCTCGACCGTGAGGTCGACGTGCAGGGCGTCCGCGAGTCGGCGCGCCACCGCGACGGCATCCGCCCAGGTGGCCGCCCGCCCCGGTCCGGCCCAGCCGGAACGCTCCCGCTCCCCGGCCAGGACCCACCCGGCATGGAACGGCTGGTCGGGCAGGGCCGCGTCGAGCGCGGCGATCTCGTCGCTCGTCGGCCTGCGGTCCGTGCCGTAGATCGGCGCTGCGGGAGCGCCGGGGCGTGGGTGGAAGACACGGCCGATCTCGCTGATCTGCACGGCCTCGTGACCGCGGCCGACGTTGAGCGCGGCCGAGCGGAGCAGGCCGACGAGGAGCGTGGTCGTGAGGCCGGGCTCCTGCGCCGACAACGGGTTGGCCAGCCGCACCTGACGGCGACGGACGTCGTCGGCGGGGAGCGCGAGCCGGTCGAGGTCCGCCTCGCCCACGAAGGGCAGGGTGGTGACCTCCACCAGTCCGGCGCCGGCGAGCACATGGCCCACGCGCCGACGCAGCTCCTGGTGGCGGGTCAGGCCACGACCGCCGGTGGGCGTCGGCAGGACCGACGGCACCTGGTCGTAGCCGGCGGTCCGCAGCGCCTCCTCGACGAAGTCGTAGGGGTCGTTCAGGTCGAAGCGCCAGCTGGGCGGGGTCACGTGGAGGACGTCGCCCTCCCGCTCGACCGTGCAGCCGTTGCGCTCGAACGTGCGCTGGGCGTCGTCGGCCGAGATCGGCACGCCACTGATGCGGGCGGGCAGGTCGACGGGGACCGTGACGGCCGTGCGTGCCGGCGGCTCGCCGACCACGGTGGCGCCGGGCTCCAGGGTGCCGCCCCCGAGCTCCACCAGCAGCTCGGCCACGCGGGCCGCCCCGACGAGCGTGAGCTCGGGGTCGACGCCGCGCTCGTAGCGCTTGGCGGCCTCCGAGGGCAGGCGGTGCCGCTTGACGGCCCGGAAGATGGTCACCGGGTCCCAGTACGCGGCCTCGACGACGACGGACGTGCTCGTGTCCGAGAGCTCGGTCGAGGCGCCGCCCATGACACCGGCCAGACCGATGGGACCGGAGTCGTCGGCGATCACGAGGTCCTCGGGGGTCAGCGTGCGCTCGACGTCGTCGAGCGTCGTCAGCGTCTCGCCCGCCTGTGCGCGCCGCACGACGATGTCGCCGCGGACCGTGTCGCGGTCGTAGCAGTGGTTGGGCTGGCCCAGCTCGAGCATCACGTAGTTGGAGACGTCGACGGCCAGGGAGATGGACCGCATGCCGGCGTCGGTGATGCGACGGGCCATCCACGCGGGCGTGGGACGAGTCGGGTCGACGCCCGTGACGACCAGCGTCGTGAAGACCGGGCAGCCCTCGGAGTCCTCGACCCGCACGGGGTACGCGGGCACGTCGGCCGCAGGCACCGGGCGGTCGGCGGGGTCGGTGAACGGCACGTCGAACGCGAGCGCTGCGTCGCGGGCCACGCCGCGCAGGCTGAGGGCGTACGCGCGGTCGGGGTTGACCTCGAGGTCGAGGGTCTGGTCGCCCAGGCCCAGCAGCGCCACGGCGTCGTCGCCCGGCTGCGCCGACCCCTCGGCCAGGACGAGGATGCCGTCGGCGGTGGTCTCGTCGTCGGGCAGGCCGAGCTCCCTGGTGGAGCAGATCATGCCGTCGGAGACGTGGCCGTAGGTCTTGCGCGAGCCGATCTCGAAGCCCAGCTCGGGCAGGTAGGTGCCCGGCAGCGAGACGACCACCAGGTCACCCACGCCGAAGTTGTGCGCACCGCACACGATGCCGCGCGAGGGGACGTCCTCGCCCGGTGCGTCGGGCACCGACGGCTCGTTCCGCTCGGGGCCGACGTCCACGCGGCACCAGTTGATGGTCTTGCCGTTCTTCTGCTCCTCGGGACGCACCTCGAGCACGCGCCCGACCGTGAGCGGCCCGGTGATGCCGCCGCCCACGATCTCCTCGAGCTTGAGGTCGTACATCGTCAGCCGGTCGGCGATCTGCTCGGTCGTCACGGCAGGCGGCAGCTCGACGAGGGACCGCAGCCACTCCACAGGGACACGCATGTCTACAGACCAACTCCGAACGGCTGGGTGAAGCGGATGTCGCCGTCCCACAGGTCGCGCATGTCGGCGATGTCGTACCGGCTGATGATGGTGCGGTCCAGGCCCATGCCGAAGGCGAAGCCCGAGTACTCCTCGGGGTCGACGCCGCAGGCGACGAGCACGCGGGGGTTCACGACCCCGCATCCGCCCCACTCGATCCAGCCCTCCCCACGGCACGTGCCGCAGTCGGCGACGGCGTCCGCGGCGTTGTGGCAGACGTAGCAGAGCAGGTCGACCTCGGCGCTCGGCTCGGTGAACGGGAAGTAGGACGGGCGGAACCGCGTGGTCATCCCCGGCCCGTAGACCGCGGCGGCGAAGTGGTCGAGCGTGCCCTTGAGGTGCGCCATCGACAGTCCGCGGTCGATCGCCAGGCCCTCGACCTGGTGGAAGACCGGCATGTGCGTGGCGTCGGCCTCGTCGGTGCGGTAGACGCGGCCGGGGCAGACGACGTAGATCGGCGGGGTGCGGGTCAGCATCGTGCGCGCCTGGACCGGCGACGTGTGCGTGCGCAGCACCAGCGCGGCACTCTCCGGCTCGACCCAGAACGTGTCCTGCATCGTGCGCGCCGGGTGGTTCGGGCCCAGGTTGAGCGCGTCGAAGTTGAGCCACTCGGCCTCGACCTCGGGGCCCTCCGCGACCTCCCAGCCCATCGCGACGAAGATGTCGGCGACGTGCTCCTGGATGGTGGTGATGGGGTGCCGGGCGCCGATCGGCTCGACGTCGGTCGGCAGCGTCACGTCGACGGTCTCCTCGGCGAGACGCCGCTCCTCCTCGAGCGACTCGAGCTCCGTGGAGCGAGCAGCCAGGGCCTGGTTGACGGCCCCGCGCGCCTGTCCGATCCGCTGCCCCGCGTCCTTGCGGGCCTGCGGCGGGAGCGCGCCGATCTCGCGGTTCGCGAGCGCGAGCGGGGAGCGGTCGCCGGTGTGGGCGATGCGCACCTGCTTGAGCGCGTCGAGGGAGTCGGCGGCGGCGATCGCAGCGAGGGCGGCGTCGCGCACGCGCGCGACCTCGGCCTCGCCCAGCGCGGCGACCTCGACGGGGTCGTAGTCGGAGTTCGGGGCGGACACGCGAGCAGTCTAGTGAGCCGGCCGTCCAGCGGGACCGGCCCGGGTCGCGGTGGCCGGGCCCGGATCGGTCGCGGCGGGTCAGTCGGTCAGGGCGTCGGGCTCGTTGACGGGCACCCACACCCGGATGCAGGCGCCACCACCCTCGGCATCGCCGATCTCGATGCGGCCGCCGTGCTCCTCGACGATGCCGCGCACGATGTACATGCCGAGCCCGCTGCCCGCCCCGGGACCGGAGCGCCAGAAGCGGCTGAACACGCGCTGGCGCATCTCCTCGGGGATGCCGGGCCCCTGGTCGTGGATCTCCAGCACCGCTCCCCCACCTCCGGCGACGGCGTCGTCCTCGCCCAGGTGCTCGACCACGACCTTCCGGAGACCGTGCCCGTGCCGCATGGCGTTCTCGATCAGGTTGGTGGCCACCTGGGTCATCCGGTCGGCGTCGCCCCACACCAGGTGCGGCTCGCCGATCGTGGAGAGCTCGAAGGGCTCACCACCGGCCGAGGCGCTGCGCAGGACTCCCCTGACGACCTCGTCGAGCTTCACGGGTCCGCGACGCAGGGTGAGCCGGCCTGCGTCGATGCGGGCGGCGTCGAGGAGCTCGGTGATGAGTCGACTGAGGCGGTCCGCGTCGGAGTCGACCGTCTCGAGCATGAACTGGCGCTGCTCCTCGGAGAAGCGGTCCCACTTCGACAGGAGGGTGGCGGTGAAGCCCTTGATGCCCGTGAGGGGCGACCGCAGCTCGTGGGCGACGGTGGCCACCAGGTCCGACCGCTCACGGTCCCGCTGGTTGCGCACCTTCGCGTTGCGCACGCTCGCGATGACCTTGACCACCGTGCCGCCGGGCCGGTCACGCACCAGCCGGGCCGTCACGAGGTACTCGCTGCCCCGCGGCGAGTACCAGGACTGCTCGGAGAGCCGGTTCCGGATGTTCAGCCCGTCGTAGGGGTGGGTGGAGTCGTACCAGCTGTTGCCGTTCAGGTCGTCGAACGGCATGGCGTCGGACAGGTGCATCCCGAGCATCTCGCCCGGCGCGGCCCGCGCCATCTTCTCGATGCGTCCGTTGACGTACTCGACGATCCCGTCCGCACCGGCGATGACCACGCCGTCGGGGAAGTCGTCGAGGTCCATGGAAGGAATCTAGTACGAATGAACTACTCGCGACGAGCGCCGCGTGCCGACGCGAGCTCCACGAGCGCGAGGTTGCCGTCGACGTGCTCGCCGTCCGGGCCCTCGACGACGTCCTCCAGCCCGATGCGCGTGGAGACCCCGAGCTCGACCGCGAGGTCCAGCATCGGCCAGGCCGAGCGGCCCTCCCCGTGCAGCAGGACCGGGATGCCGGTCGGACGCACCAGCTCCAGGAGCGCCTCGGCCGTCTCGCGCTGGTCGGGGGCGTCGGCCAGCTCGAGCAGCACCACCGACGTGTGCTCGCGCCACGTGGAGGCGAGCCAGTCGCGGGCCGCGTCCTCGGTCCAGAGGCCGGCACTCAGCTGGACGCCGCGGTCGACGAGCGCCGCCGCGAGGTCGACGGCGTCGCGCTCGTGCCAGTTGACCGACGCGTGGTCGGGCAGCACCGTCCACGCGGCCACGGCGCGGGCCGGCGAGGTCCCACCGGTCCAGGCCCACGCACCCGTGGTGACCCCCACCGGGACGTCGACGACGGCGCGGACCGCCTCGACCCAGTGCGCGACGTCGGCCGGCTCGAGGCTGTCGCGTCCGTCGCCCGTGCGCGGGTGCACGTGCAGGTCCTGGGCGCCGGCGGCGACGACGGCGGCGGCGTCGGCCGCGCAGGACTCGGCGGTGACCGGCACCCCGGGGTGCTCGTCGACGTCGCGGGACCCGTTCAGGCAGCACTGCAGGACGGTGGTGGTCATCGATCTCCCTGGGCACGCGCACTGGCGTAGAGGCACACCGCGGCTGCGGTGGCCAGGTTCAGGCTCTCGGCGCGGCCGAGGATCGGCACGGCCACGGCGAGGTCGGCGGCGTCGCGCACCTCGGCGGGCAGTCCCTGGGCCTCGTTGCCCATGACCCAGGCCGTCGGGGCGGCCAGGTCGAGACCCGAGCCCTCGCGATCGGCGTCGAAGAGGTCGACGTCGGCGTCGCCGTCGGTGGCGAGCACCTGGAGACCGCGTGCCCGAAGCGCCTCGAGCACCTCGCCGTGGTCGCGGTGGACCACGACGGGGAGGTGGAACAGGCTGCCGGCACCGGCCCGGACGGCCTTCGGGTTCGTGGGGTCCACGCTGTCGGCCGACAGCACCACGGCGTCCGCGCCGGCGGCGTCGGCGCACCGGATGACCGCACCGGCGTTGCCGGGGTCGCGCATGTCGTGGCACACCACCACGAGACGCGCCTCGTCCGGCACGGCCTCGAGGCCCCTGACGACCGTGCGGCACACGGCCACGATGCCCTGGGGCGTGGTGGCGTCGGCGACCTCGGCGAGCACCTCGTCGTCGACCACCGTCCAGGTGACGGAGGCGGCGTCGGCCGCCTGGTGCAGGAGCGGGTGCCTCTCCTGCGCCGCGGCGGTGGCGAAGACCTCGAGCACCACGTCGGGCACGGCGAGGGCCTCGCGCACGGCCTGCGGGCCCTCGGCGAGGAACTCGCCGGTCTCGGCCCGGAAACGCCGCGTGGCAAGCCGTCGAGCACGCTTGATCCGTCCGCTGCGGACGGTCACGGTGTGCTCGGGGCTTGCCACGGGCGTCGGTGCGAGGGCGGTCAGGCCGTCGCGTCTTCCTTGGGCGCGTTCACGTCGGCCGGAAGGTTGTCCTTCGCGACCTGGACGAGGGCGCTGAACGCGGCCGGCTCGTTGACGGCCAGCTCGGCGAGCATCTTGCGGTCGACCTCGACACCCGCGGCCTTGAGGCCCTGGATGAAGCGGTTGTACGTGAGGCCCTCGGCGCGGACGGCAGCGTTGATGCGCTGGATCCAGAGACGACGGAAGTCGCCCTTCTTGGCCTTGCGGTCACGGTAGTTGTAGACCAGGGAGTGAGTGACCTGCTCCTTGGCCTTGCGGTACAGGCGCGAGCGCTGGCCACGGTAGCCGGACGCCCGCTCGAGGGTCTCGCGGCGCTTCTTCTGCGCGTTGACGGAACGCTTGACGCGTGCCATAGGGGTTCTCCTTCGGGTGGGGTGCGGTCAGCGACCGAGCAGCTTCTTGACCATCTTGGTGTCGGCCTTGGACACGTCGACCGTGCCGTCGAGACGGCGCGTGCGGGTGCTGGGCTTGTGCTCCAAGAGGTGCCGGCGGCCGGTCTGCTCGCGACGGAGCTTGCCCTTGCCGGTGATCTTGACGCGCTTCTTCATGCCCGAGTGGGGCTTGAACTTCGGCATCTCATGCCTCCATGTCTGGGTCGAGGTTCTCGCTTCGACGCCGGGGCTTCTTCGGCGTCGCAGTCTTCTTCTGGGCCTCGCGGTGCGCCTTGTCGGCGGCCGCCTCGGCTTCACGCTCCGCGGTCTTCTCAGCGGTGGTCTTGGCCTTCTCGGCCTTGACCTCGGCCTGGGCCTCGGACTTCTTCTTCAGCGGCGCGAGCACCATCGTCATGTTGCGGCCGTCCTGGCGCGGGTGCGCCTCGACGACGCCGAGGTCAGCCACGTCCTCGCCCAGCTTCTGCAGCAGGCGGTACCCGAGCTCGGGTCGGTGCTGCTCGCGGCCGCGGAACATGATCGTGATCTTGACCTTGTCGCCCGCCCTCAGGAACCGCACGACGTGACCCTTCTTGGTGTCGTAGTCGTGCTGGTCGATCTTCGGACGAAGCTTCATCTCCTTGATGATGGTGTTCGTCTGGTTGCGTCGTGACTCGCGTGCCTTCTGGGCGGCCTCGTACTTGAACTTGCCGTAGTCCATGAGGCGGCACACCGGGGGGCGGGCCGTCGGGGCGACCTCGACGAGGTCGAGGTCGGACTCGGCAGCGAGGCGCAGGGCGTCCTCGATGCGAACGATGCCGACCTGCTCACCGCCGGGTCCGACGAGCCGGACCTCGGGTACGCGGATGCGGTCGTTGACGCGCAGCTCTGTGCTGATGGATCCTCCTGTGGTCTGTGTCCAGGAGGCCCACGACAATGGCCCCCGTCCGACAGGACGGAGGCCACCGATGCACGCCGTCGGTGCGAACCGAACAGCGTCGCTCGGCCGGGCGTACCGGCCGAGGTACCCCCCGATCCGCGGATCGAGCAGGTGGGAGGTGGGCCTCCACTTCTCCCCCAGGATAGCAAACCCTCGCGCCCTCGTGAAAATCGGCGCGCCGGCACCCCTCGGCCGCGGTCCGGAACAGCCGACATCCGGGCGAAACACGGCGGACGTCGACGGGCAACACCGGCCGCCCAGCATGGGCGCAGGAGGTGTCGAGATGAGGTGGAGGGTCAGGGCCACGTTCCCGGATCGGCCCGGTCTGCTGGGCCGGATCGCACTGGCGTGCGGCGAGGCCGACGTGAACATCGTCGGGATGCAGGTCTTCTCGACCCGTCCCACGGTCACCGACGAGTTCGTCGTGGAGGCCGGCGACGACTGGACCGACGTCGGCCTCGCGGAGCTCTTCGTCAAGGCCGGGGGCACCGCCGTCGCGGTCACCCGTGCCGACGAGGACGCCGTGCTGGACACGCCGACGCGCTACCTGGACGCCGTCCACCAGGTCCTGGAGGAGGGACGTGACGTCGAGGACGTGCTCGCCGAGCTGCTCGCCACCGAGCCGCCCGACGTGGCCGACTACGCGGGCCACGACGTGCTGGACCTGCGGCGCCGCAACGGCAGCGCCCTGCGGATCAGCCGGGCTGTCCCCTTCACCGCGGTCGAGCGGGCGCGCGCGCAGGCCCTGCTGTCGCTCGTGAGCGACGCCGGCGTCGACGTGCCCCTCATCGCACCCTCGCCCCGCCACCCGATGCCGCTGGTCCGCCTGGCCGGACTCGCCGACATCGAGGCCGTGGCGGCACTGCACGAGCGGTGCAGCGTCGACACCCTCTACACCCGCTACCAGGTCCCTCTGCGGATGCCGATGACGACGCGGATGGCACGGCGGCTGGTGACTCCCGAGCGTGGCCTCGCGATCGTCGTCCAGGTCGGTCTCGACCTGGTGGGTCACGGGGTGCTCGAGCCGCTCGAGGACCGACTGGTCTTCCAGCTGCTGGTCGAGGACGCCTGGCAGGGGCGCGGCTTCGGCACGTTGCTGGTCAAGCACGCCGCACGGCACGCCAAGGCGCAGGGCGCCGAGCACCTCACGTTCGTGTCCGCGGGATCGAACGACATGCTGCTGCGTGCCGTGGGCGCGGCGGGCTTCGTCGCCCGGGTGGAGCGGCACGACGCCGCCGTGCACATCACCGTCCCGCTCGCCGGGGTTCGGGCGGCCGAGAGCGCGTGAGGAGGCCCTGCTCGCTGCTGCCCTGCCTCGGCTCGCCCCGCCGCTGCGCTGCCGCAGAGGTCTCCACCCACCGGGGCAGGACCCGTGCGACACCGCACCGGAGGATCAGTCGCCCGCGGCAGCGCACCACCAGGACGAGAGCCGCCGCACCGGCGCACCGGCCGTCGCGACCTTCGTCAGCCTCCGGTCACCCACGCGTGGCCGACGTCGGTGGAGACCAGCCGGTCCCCCGCCGCCAGGTGCCGCAGGTCGTCGGTCTCCACGACCTGGAAGTGCGGGGAGCCGAGGTCGAGCAGCAGCGCCGTGGCGCCCTCGGACTGCGCCGCCACGGCGGCCGCCTGGCCCCACACGGGAACCGGTCGGGCCTGCGGGTTCCACCGTGCCATCGCATCGAGGCTGCTGAACGTCAGAAGCGCCTGGCGGCCGTCGGCGCCGGTCATCAGCACCGCGGCCATGTCGGCGTCCTTGTCCCCGCTGGTCAGGGCCTCGGGGCCGGCGGCCTGGCTCGCGGCGCCGAGCGTGGCGACCACGGGCACGAAGACGCGCACGGAGCCGAGGACCGCCAGGACGGCCACCGTGTCGCCCAGGGCAGCGCCGAGGCGAGGATCGAGTCGTCCGTCGTCGTCGGGGAACGCCGGCTCGGCCAGCGAGCGACCGGTCACGGGACGCGCCGCACCAGGTCGTCGACGACCTGACGCACCCGGCCGTGGCCGCTCGTGCCCTGCAGGGCGAACAGCATCAGCCTCTCGTCGTCGACCGTCACGAGGGTGGGCCAGGGTGCGCCCTCGCCGAAGGCGAAGCCCTTCACCCGGTTCCACGGCACGTGGTGCGTGCGGTACCCGTTCACGACCTCGAGCTCGTCGTCGGACACCGTCACCCGGCTGCGACCGATGCCGTGCAGGATCACGATGAAGACCGCGATGGAGCCGTACAGCGTGAGCGCCTGGGAGAGCGTGACCTGGGACCGGATCTCCTGCGGCAGCGCGAAGGTGATCGCGACCGACATCGCCACTAGGGCCACGCAGGACCCGTAGGCGACGTAGCGGGTCCCGCCGGGACGGTGCGTGGTCATACCCGGCACGCCAGGATGTCGGTCACGAGGATGCCGCGGGCGCCCAGCTCGTAGAGGCTGTCCATGATCTTCTGGGCGGCGTCGCGCGGCACCATCGAGCGCACCGCGACCCAGCCCTCACGATGGAGCGGGGACACGGTGGGCGACTCGATGCCCGGCGTGAGCTCGACCGCCCGTTCGACGTGCTCCACGCGGATGTCGTAGTCCATCATCACGTACGTCCGGGCGACGAGGACGCTGTCGAGACGACGCTTGAACACGGCGTACCCGTCGGGCTCGCCCGTTCCTGCCTCGCCGCGCGTGATGAGGACGGCCTCGGACGAGAGGATCGGGTCGCCGAACACCGCGAGGTCGGCCTGGCGCAGCGTGCTCCCGGTCTCGACGACGTCGGCGATCGCGTCGGCCACGCCGAGGCGGATGGAGGACTCGACCGCACCGTCGAGGCGGACCACGGTCGCCGCGACCCCGCGCGCGCTCAGGTAGTCCTGCACGATGACGGGGTACGAGGTCGCGATCCGCTTGCCCTCGAGCTCGGCGATCGCGGACATGGAGCCGGTCGGCGCGGCGAAGCGGAACGTCGAGGCCCCGAAGCCCAGGCCGATCTGCTCGGTCGCCGGGGCCGCGGAGTCGAGCAGGAGGTCACGGCCGGTGATGCCGACGTCGAGCGTGCCCTCCCCCACGTAGACGGCGATGTCGCGGGGTCGCAGGTAGAAGAACTCGACGTCGTTCTCGGCGTCGACGAGGACGAGGTCCTTGGTGTTGCGGCGCTGGCGGTAGCCCGCCTCCGCGAGGATCTGGCTGGCGGCGTCGGACAGGGCGCCCTTGTTGGGAACGGCCACTCTCAGCATGGTGGTGACTTTCTGACGAAGGAGGTCGGGCCCGACCGGCGTCCGCCACGACGGGGGACGGTGGCCGGAACGCACGACAGCGGCACGGCCCGAGGAGGTGCTGGGTCCGCTGTCGTCACAGATGCGCGTAGACGTCGTCGAGCGAGATGCCGGCGGCGATCATCATGACCTGGGCGTGGTAGAGCAGCTGGCTGATCTCCTCGGCCGTGCGCTCGGGGCCCTCGTGCTCGGCGGCCATCCAGGACTCGGCGGCCTCCTCGACCAGCTTCTTGCCGATCGCGTGCACGCCGGCATCGAGCTCGGCGACGGTGCGCGAGCCCTCGGGCCGGTCGCTGGCCTTGGCGGCGAGCTCGGCGAACAGGTCGTCGAAGGTCTTCATGGTGACCTCAGTCTAGGGACGCCAGCGTGCGCAGGGTCGCCCAGGTCGACAGCGCGGCCTCGGCGGCCTCCCGACCCTTGTCCTCGACGCTGCCCTCGAGCCCGGCGCGGTCGAGCGCCTGCTGCTCGGTGTCGCACGTCAGCAGACCGAACCCCACCGGCACACCCGTGTCGAGGGACACCCGCGCGAGGCCGTCGGTGGCTGCGGCCGAGACGTACTCGAAGTGAGGTGTGCCGCCTCGGATGATCACGCCGAGGGCCACGACCGCGTCGAAGCCGGCCGCCGCGCACCCCTGGGCGACGAGCGGCAGCTCGAACGAACCGGCAGCCCGCACGAGCGTGGCGTCGGTGACCCCGGCGTCCGACAGGGCGCGCTGGGCGCCCGCGATCAGGCCGTCCATCACCTGGTCGTGCCAGCTGGAGGCCACGACGGCCACGCGGGCCCCCGTGGCGTCGACCTGCAGGGTGGGTGCTCCGTGTCCGCTCATGCCGTCGTTCCCGTCGTCTCGTCGAGGCCCAGGTCGGGCAGGTCGTGACCCATCCGCTCGGCCTTGGTCCTCAGGTACTGGATGTTCTCGGCGGTCGGCTGGATCTGCAGGGAGATCCGCTCGGCCACCTTCACGCCGTAGGCCTCCAGCTGCGTCGCCTTGTCCGGGTTGTTGGTGAGCAGCCGGACCGAGCCGATGCCGAGGTCGCGCAGCATCTGCGCGCCGGCGGCGTAGTCGCGCTCGTCCTCGCCGAACCCCAGGGCGAGGTTGGCGTCGACCGTGTCACGGCCGGCGTCCTGCAGGGCGTAGGCCTGCAGCTTGTGCAGCAGACCGATCCCTCGGCCCTCGTGACCGCGCAGGTACACCACGACGCCCGCCCCCTCGGCCTTGACCGCCGCCATGGACGCCTGGAGCTGGGGCCCGCAGTCGCAGCGCCGCGAGCCGAACACGTCACCGGTCAGGCACTCCGAGTGCAGACGGACCAGCACGCTCGCACCCTCGGCGGCCGCCGCGGCGAGGTCTCCGTGCACGAGGGCCACGTGCTCGGCCCCGTCGATCGTGTCGCGGAAGCCGTGTGCGGCGAAGGTGCCGAACTCGGTGGGGAGCGTCGTCGTGGCGAGCCGCTCGACCTGGGACTCGTGCAGACGCAGGTGCACCTGCAGGTCCTCGATCGAGACGAGGGCCAGGTCGTGCTCGTCGGCGAACGCGCGCAGGGCGGGCGCCCGCATGAGGGTGCCGTCGTCGTGCACGACCTCGCCGATCACGCCGACCGGCGTCAGGCCCGCGAGCCGGGTGAGGTCCACCGCAGCCTCGGTGTGTCCGGCGCGCGCCAGGACGCCGCCCTCCTTCGCGCGCAGGGGCAGCACGTGGCCCGGCATGACCAGCTCGAACGGCTCGGTCGCCGAGTCGGCGAGCACCCGGACCGTGCGCGCCCGGTCGGCCGCCGAGATGCCCGTGGTGATGCCGTCGCGGGCGTCGATCGAGATCGTGTAGGCGGTGCGCATCATCTCGCGGTTGTGCGGCGTCATGAGCGGGATGCCGAGCCGGTCGAGGATGGCCCCCGGCGCGGGTGCGCACACGTAGCCGCTGGAGTACCGCACCAGGAAGCCCATCAGCTCCGGCGTGGCCTTGCTCGCGGCGAAGATGATGTCGCCCTCGTTCTCGCGGCCCGGGTCGTCGACCACCACGACGGCCTTGCCGTCGCGAATGTCGGCGATCGCCCGCTCGATGCTGTCGAGGCGGACCGTGTCGCCGCCGGCGTCCGAATACGTCGTCATGACTGCTGCTCCTTCGGGAGGCGGGCGGCCAGCAGCCGCTCCACGTACTTGGCGAGGACGTCGACCTCGAGGTTCACCCGGTCGCCGGGGGCGAGGGTGCCGAGCGTCGTGTCCGCGAGGGTGGTGGGGATGAGGGAGACCGAGAACCAGGCGTCCGGTCCGTCCGCCGCCCACGGCCCGGCACCCCCGCCGGGGGCGTCGACGACCTCGACGACCGTGAGCGACACCCCCTGGACCGTGATCGAGCCCTTGGGGACCAGGTACCGGGCCAGCTCGGCCGGCAGGGAGAAGCGCAGCACGTCCCAGTGCTCGCTCGGCGTGCGGTCGATCAGCGCCCCGGTGCCGTCGACGTGCCCCTGCACGATGTGCCCGCCCATCCGCGCACCGGCCTGCATGGCGCGCTCGAGATTGACCTCGTCACCGACCTCCAGGCCACCGAGCGACGTGCGGTCGAGCGACTCGGCCATGACGTCGGCGCTGAAGACGTCGCCGTCCCCCTCCTGCGACGACTGGTCCATGACCGTGAGGCAGCAGCCGTTCACGGAGATCGAGGCTCCGTGCGTCGCGTCGGCCGTGACGACGGGGCCGCGCACCGAGAGGCGCACGGAGTCGCCGAGCGACTCGATCGCCGTGACGACGCCCTTCTCCTCCACGAGACCGGTGAACATCAGGGCATCTCCTCACGTGGGGCACGGCCCGGCGTGCCGATGATGCGGATGTCGGGGCCGATCCGCGCGACGTCGTGCAGGTCGATGGGACGCAGGTCGGCCAGCGTGGCGGCCTCGCCCTCCAGCGCGGCCCGGCCCGAGCCGAGCATCGCGGGAGCGATGTAGCCGATCACCCGGTCGACCAGGCCCGCGTTCCAGAACGCGCCGGCCAGGCGAGGACCGCCCTCGAGCCACACGTGCCGGACGCCGTTCTCGACCATCTTCGCGAGCACCTCGTCGGGCTCGCGGCTCTGCACGAGCAACGTCGGCGCGACCCGGTCGAACACCCGGTAGTACGAGGGGATGTGGGTCTCCCCCACCACGACGCGCAAGGGCTGGCGGTCGTACGGGAGCGGGAGGTCGTCGGCGTCGCGGACGGTCAGGCGCGGGTCGTCGGCCAGGACCGCGCCGGTACCCGCCATGATCGCGTCGGCACCGGCGCGGAAGAGCTGCACGTCGCGTCGGGCCTCGGCCGAGGTGATCCACTTGCTCGAGCCGTCGGGAGCGGCGCTCAGGCCGTCCATGGTCGCGGCGTACTTCCAGGTGACGAAGGGGCGACCGTGGGTGAGGGCGAAGGTCCACTCCACGTTCAGCTCGGCGGCCTCGTCGGCGAGCAGCCCGGACTCGACCTCGACGCCGGCCGCCCTCAGGCGGTCGGCGCCACCTGTGGCCTCGGGGTTCGGGTCGGTCTGGGCGAACACGACCCGGGCCACCCCTGCCTCCAGCAACGCCTCGACGCAAGGCCCGGTGCGCCCGGTGTGCGCGCACGGCTCGAGCGTGACGACCGCCGTGGCCCCACGCGCGGCGTCACCGGCCTGCTGGAGCGCGTCGACCTCGGCGTGCGGCGTCCCCGCACCTCGGTGCAGACCGACCGCCAGCTGCTCTCCCGCGGGAGTCAGCAGCACGCAACCGACCCGGGGGTTCGGGAGCGCGCTGGCCACGGAGCGCGCGGCGTCGATCGCCACGCGCATGGCCTGCTGCTCGGTGCCCGTGCGTCCAGCCTCGGTGCCCATCGTGTCCTCCGGTCGGGCTCGCCGATCCGGGGTCGTCGGGTCGGGTGCACGGGTCCGCGCGGACCCGGCGCCAGACCCCGCGTGTGCCTCTCATCCGGACTTTCACCGTCGGTACCGGAGTTCCACCGGTTCAACCATCCTCCCGAAGGAGGGCGGGTCGCGGACTATGACCGCCGGCTCGGAATTGCACCGACCCCGGAACACGCGAGCTGTTGCTCGTACGGCGAAAGTGTAGCCGGGCGCACGAGACCCTCGGTCGCCGTCTCCCGATGAGAGACCGGGACCACGTCCCGAGGCGTCCGACTCAGTGGCGGCAGGCGGAGTCGGCGAGCCCGCGCAGCGTCTCGACCATGGCACCGGGGTCGTCGGCACCGAACACCGCGGAGCCGGCGACGAAGGTGTCGGCACCGGCGTCGGCGCACCGCTCGATGGTCTCGACGGAGACCCCGCCGTCGACCTGCAGCCAGATCTCGCCGCCGGTGCGCTCGATGAGCTCACGCGTGCGGCGGATCTTCGGCAGGCACAGGTCGAGGAACTTCTGACCACCGAACCCGGGCTCGACGGTCATGACGAGCACCATGTCGAGCTCGGGGAGCAGATCGGCGTACGGCTCGATGGGGGTGGCCGGCTTGAGCGCCATGGACGCGCGGGCACCCTGCGCGCGGATCTCGCGGGCCAGGCGCACGGGCGCGTGCGCGGCCTCCACGTGGAAGGTGACGCTGCCCGCTCCGGCCTCCACGAACTGTGGTGCCCAGCGGTCGGGGTCGGCGATCATCAGGTGCGCGTCGATCGGCTGGGCGGAGGCCTTGCTGAGCGCCTCGATGACCGGTGCGCCGAGCGTCAGGTTGGGCACGAAGTGGTTGTCCATGACGTCCATGTGCAGCCAGTCGGCCGTCGGGATCCGTGCCGCCTCACCCGCCAGGTTCGCGAAGTCGGCGTTGAGCAGGCTCGGCGTGATCTGGATGGCCATGGCCGACAGCGTAGTGGCGCCCCGTTCCCGCCGGTCAGCGGCGGCGGAGGATCGCGAGGAACATCGCGTCGGTGCCGTCGCGGTGCGGCCACCAGCGGTGCACGGACTCGAGCGCGGCGACGCCGGGTCCCACCGACTCCACGACCTCGAGGGTCTCCTCCACAAGGGGCGAGCACGTGGCGTAGCCGACGACCCCGCCAGGACGCGTCAGCTCGACGGCACGCCGCAGCAGGTCGCGCTGCAGCGGCACGAGCGAGGCGAGGTCGTCGGGCGAGCGTCGCCAGCGCGACTCCGGACGTCGGCGCAGTGCGCCCAGCCCGGTGCAGGGTGCGTCCACGAGCACGCGGTCGAACGAACCGGGCTCCCACGGACCCTCACGGCCGTCCTGGACGGTGACGTCGACGTCGGGCAGGGCGCGCAGACCCTGCCGCACCAGCTCGGCCCGGTGCGGCTGGACCTCGTTGGCGACGAGGTGCGCACCTCGCTGTGCGGCGAGCGCCCCCAGGAGGGCCGCCTTGCCACCGGGTCCGGCGCAGAGGTCGAGCCACCGGGCGTCCGGTCCCTCGAGCGTCGCCTCCGCCACGGAGAGCGCGACCATCTGCGACCCCTCGTCCTGCACACCGGCCAGGCCGTCCCGCACGGCGGCGACGTCGCCCGGGTCTCCCCCGTCGAGCACGCGCGCGTAGGGAGAGACCGAGCCGGGCCGCCCGGGAAGCCGCGCGGGGTCGACCAGACCGGGCCGAGCCACGAGCGTGACGCGAGGCGCGAGGTTGTCGGCCGCGAGCAGCTGCTCCAGCTCGTCGGCCGCGTCGACGGACCGCAGCGCGGTCCGCAGACCATCGACGATCCACGCCGGGTGGGAGTACCGCACGGCGAGCGCGTCGTCGCCGGCGCGACCCTGCACGAGGCGGTCGAGCCACGTGTCCAGGTCGTCGGCCGCGATCTTGCGCATGACCGCGTTCACCAGTCCGGCCGTCTTGTGCCCCACCACCCGTCGCACGAGGCTCACGCTCGTGGAGACGGCGGCGTGCGACGGGACCCGCATCGAGAGCGCCTGGTGGGCACCGAGCCGCAGCACGTCGCGCACCTCTGGGTCGAGAGGTCGGTCGACGAGGGAGTCGATCACGGCGTCGTAGGTGCCCCGCAGGCGCAGCGTGCCGTGGACCAGCTCGGTCGCGAACGCGGCGTCGCGCCCCTCGATGCGGCGTTCACGCAGCAGCTGCGGCAGCAGGAGGTTGACGTACGCGTCGCGCTCGTCGGCCGCCCGCAGCACGTCGTACGCGACGCCACGGGACGGGTCGCTCACGAGATCCTCCTCATGACAGCACCACGCCGGGCTCGATCGCCGTGCCGCGCGCCCAGTCAGCAGCCGACATGGCTCGCTTGCCGGTGGGCTGCACCTGACCGAGGACCACGTCGGTCGTGGCGGTGCCGACCCGCACCTCGTGCTTGCCGGCCTGAACCTGACCCGGCGCGAGGGTGTCCTCGGACGTCGGCGTGACCGGTCCGAGCTTGATCCGCTGGTCCCCCAGCACGGACCACGCGCCCGGAGCAGGAGTGCAGCCGCGGACCTGGCGATCGACCGCGAAGGCCGGGCGGGTCCAGTCGACGTGCGCATCGTCGGTGCTGAGCTTCGAGGCGTAGGAGACGCCGTCGTCGGGCTGCGACACCGCCGCGGCGTCACCGTCCTCGACGTGGTCGATCGCATCGACCAGCAGTCGGGCACCCTCGTGCGCGAGCCTGTCCAGGAGGGTCCCGGCGGTGTCGTCCTCGCGGATGCGCTCGGTGATCGTGCCGAGCACCGGTCCGGCGTCGAGCGCCTCGACGAGGCTGAAGACCGTGGCACCGGTGACCTCGTCGCCGGCCATGATCGAGCGCTGCACCGGTGCGGCACCACGCCAGGCGGGCAGCACCGAGAAGTGCAGGTTGAGCCAGCCGTACTCCGGGACGTCGAGCGCCTCGCGTCGCAGCAGCGCGCCGTACGCGACGATCGGGCAGCACGCCGGGCCGATCTCGCGCAGGCGGTCGAGGAAGGCCGGGTCGTCGGCACGAGCGGGCTTGAGCACCTCGATCCCGAGCTCCTCGGCGCGGGCCGCGACGGGCGAGGGATGCAGGGTGCGGCCCCTGCCCTGGCGGGCGTCGGGGCGGGTGATCACCGCCGCCACGTCGTGCCGGCTCTCGACCAGCGCCTCCAACGAGGGCAGGGCGGTCTCGGGGGTACCTGCGAACACGATCCTCACGTCGGCCGAGTCTAGGGCGTGCGCCCACGCCGGCCGTGCGGGCAGGACGTGCCGGGGTCAGAAGGCGTGCGGATCGATCCTGACCCGCAGGGGCGGGAGCTTGGCCGCCGAGCGCGCGGACTGCAGGTCCTTCAGGGCCGCCGCCAGCGCGGGGCCGTCGCGGCGCGGTGTGCGCAGCACCAGTCGGTCATGCTCCGGCTCCCCCGGCCGCGTCGGCACCGGGACCGGGCCCAGCACCTCGGTGGCTCCGGGCCAGGACCTGGACGCGAGCTCGGCGACGACGTCGGCCGGCGCCTCGACCACCGCGACGCGCGCGACCGGGGGCAGGTGCGCCTCGGCGCGCTCGGCCAGCTCGCGCTCGGCCAGGCCGGCGGGGTCGGCGCGGACGAGACCCTGCAGCGTGGCCGGGTCGCCCACCGCCACCGCCGCGGCGCGCTCGCGCGCGAGCGCCAGGGCGTTGAACCACCGCCGGTGCGCCTCCTCGCCGACCCGCAGGTCGTCGCGGCCCAGCGCCAGCCAGGTGTCCATGAGCACCACGAGCGCGTACCCGCCCTCGACGCGCGGCTCGGCACCCGGCGTGGCGAGGACGAGCACGTCGCCGGGCGGTGCCTCGGCCAGGACGTCGGCACCCCCGGAGGTGACGACCGCACGGTCGGGGAAGGCCGCCGCGTACTCCTCCGCCGTCCGCAGCTGGCCGACGACAGGGGCGCGCAGCCGGGCGGAGCCGCACGTCGGGCACGTCCATCGGGGGGCCTCGGTGCCACACCACCGGCAGGCCAGGGTGGCACCGCGACCGCCCTGCGCGAGCGGGCCGTCGCAGGCCGCGCAGCGGGCCGGGGTCCGGCAGTCCTGGCAGCTCAACGACGTGCGGTACCCCCGACGCGGCACCTGGACCAGCACCGGGCCGTCGGCGCGGCGCACCGCGGCGAAGACCTGGTGCGGCAGGCGTGCCGGCGCGCCACCGGCCACGCTGCCGTCGGTGACGTCGAGACGGGGCCACGCACGGCGTCGGGTGACGGCCTCGGCCCGCATCGACCGCGCCCAGCCGGAGCCGACGAGCGACTGCGCCTCGGCCGTGCGTGCGTAGCCGCCGACCAGCACCGCGGCGTCCTCGCGCACGGCCCGGGTGAGCAGGACCTCGCGTGCATGCAGGTACGGCGCCCGAGGCTCCGCGTAGAGGTCGTCACCGTCGTCCCAGACGGTCACGAGACCCAGGTCGTGCACGGGCGCGAACGCGGCGGCTCGCGTGCCCAGCACGATCGACACCTCGCCCCGCGCCACGGCGAGGAACGACCGGTAGCGCTCGGCCGGCTTCTGGCCCGACGAGAGCACCACGTGGCGCCCGTGGCCGAGGACCGACGTGAGTGCCGCGTCCCAGTGGTCGAGCTCGCGCGCGTCGGGCACGCAGACCACCGTCCCCCGCCCCGACCGCAGGGTGGCGAGAGCGGCCTGCGCGACCGCGACGGCGGGGTCGCGCAGGGGCAGCGCCTCCCACACCACACGGGGAGAGGTGCCCGACTCCAGCGCGCCGAGGAAGCCCGGTCCGTCCGGCCAGAGGTGCCAGACCTCGTCGTCGACGCCCGGGAGGTCGTCGTCCGGACGCGGCACCGAGGGACGGGCCTCGACCTTGGCCTGGCGCGGTGGCACCGCCAGCCGCAGCACGTCCGACAGCGTGCCGGCCCAGCGGTCGGCCACCTCGCGGGCCAGTCCCAGCACCTCGGCACTCAGCACGGGCTCGGCCGAGACGACCTTGGTGAGCGGCGCGAGACGTCCCTCGTGGGCGGTCGTCTCCCCCAGGCCGACGACGTAGCCGTCGGTCGCGCGCCCGGCGAAGCGGACCTTGACCCGGCACCCGGGGACGGGCTGCGGATCGAGCTCGGGCGGGACCGCGTAGTCGAACAGCCGGTCCAGGTGCGGCAACGGGGTGTCGACCGCCACCCGCGCGATGCGGACCGGCGCGACCTCGCCCGACCGCTCGTCGACACCCTCCTCGAGGAGCACCGGCGGCGGCACGGGCTCGGGAGCCGCGAGGAGCTCGAGCTGGTCGCCGGTGGTCACGCGGACTGTCTACCAGGCGGTCCGGACGGTGGGCTCGGGGTCCGGCTGGGTCAGCGGTAGGTGGCCCGCGCTACCGGAGCCCCCAGAGGTAGGCCACCCGCGGATAGCGGCGTCGTGTCCGCGGGTGTCCTACCTGGACCCCCGACGTGACGCGGGCCACCTACCCCTCACCCGACGAAGCCCCGAGAACCCAGCCCCGCGCGCACCCGGATCCCCGTTCGAGGCCCTCGCGCGACCCACCACCAGGAGAGGCCGAGAGAAGCAGTCGCAGGCCGAGATCGCGCCGGGGCCACGCCGCACGCACGACCGCCCGCCACCCACGAGGGGCGACGGGCGGTCGAGGGACGAAGGTCAGGCGTGCGCGGCGGCCTTCAGGGCCTCGGCGCGGCCGGTGTCCTCCCACGGGAGGCCGGGGCGGCCGAAGTGGCCGTACGCGGCGGTCTGCGCGTAGATCGGGCGCAGCAGGTCGAGGTCGCGGACGATCGCGCCGGGACGCAGGTCGAAGACCTCGAGCACGGCCTCGCGGATCTTGTCGACCGGGACCGTCTCGGTGCCGTAGGTGTCGACGTAGAAGCCGACCGGGTGCGCCACGCCGATCGCGTACGCGACCTGCACCTCGGCCTTGGTGGCCAGGCCGGCGGCCACGATGTTCTTGGCGACCCAGCGCATCGCGTAGGCAGCGGAGCGGTCGACCTTGCTCGGGTCCTTGCCGGAGAACGCGCCGCCGCCGTGGCGGGCGTAGCCACCGTAGGTGTCGACGATGATCTTGCGACCCGTCAGGCCGACGTCGCCCATGGGGCCGCCGATGACGAACCGGCCAGTCGGGTTCACGTGCAGCTTGTAGTCGCTGGAGTCGATGTCGTACTGCGCGAGCACAGCGTCGATGACGTGCTTCTTGATGTCGCCGCGGAGCTGGCCGTCGAGGTCGATGCCCTCCTCGTGCTGGGTGGACACCACGATGGCCTCGACGCGCTTGGGCTTGTCGTCGTCGCCGTACTCGATGGTCACCTGCGTCTTGCCGTCGGCGCGCAGGTAGGGCAGCGTGCCGTCCTTGCGGACCGCCGTGAGCTGCTCGGCGAGGCGGTGCGCGATCGTGATCGGCAGCGGCATCAGCTCGGGGGTCTCGTCGATCGCGAACCCGAACATCAGGCCCTGGTCGCCAGCGCCCTGGAGGTCGAGCGGGTCGACCGAGCCGTCGGCGCGGTTCTCGAACGCGGCGTCGACGCCCTGGGCGATGTCGGCGCTCTGCGCGTCGAGCGTCACCTGCACGGCGCAGGACTCACCGTCGAAGCCCTTGACGGAGGAGTCGTAGCCGATCTCGAGCACGCGGTCGCGGGCGATTCGCGCGATGTCCACGTAGGCCTCGGTCGTGACCTCGCCGCCGACCAGCACCAGGCCGGTCGTCACGTAGGTCTCGCACGCCACGCGGCTCTTGGGGTCCTCGGCGAGCAGCGCGTCGAGCACGCTGTCGCTGATCTGGTCGGCGATCTTGTCGGGGTGGCCCTCGGTCACTGACTCGGACGTGAAGAAGCGGCTCACTCGATCTCTCCTGATGGGGTGGGGTGCGCGTACGGTGCGCCGGCGGATGCCGGGACGCGTGCGACAGGTGGTTCCTCGGGGAGTGTAACGACGCTCAGGCCGTGACGTTCCGCCGTCCCGAGCGGCGGACGACCTCGTCCCACACGGCGTGCGCCAGGGCGCTCTTCGGACCGCGCGGCACGGCGACCTCGGCACCGTCGGAGCCGAGGATGACGGCCTCGTTGTCCTCCTGGCCGAACACCTGGCCGTCGCTGACGTCGTTGACCACCAGCAGCTCGCAGCCCTTGCGCTCGAGCTTGGCCCGGGCGTGGTCGGCCACGCTCCCGTCGGCGTCGCCGGTCTCGGCGGCGAAGCCGACGACGAACGGGGTCGCGTCACCGGCGCGGTCGCGCACCAGCCCGGCGAGGATGTCGGGGTTCTCGACGAGCTCGATGACGGGCGTGCGGCCGTCGTCGCGCTTCTTGATCTTGTGGCCCGACACGTCGGCGGGCCGGAAGTCGGCGGGCGCGGCGGCCATGACCACGACGTCGGCGGACCGGGCCGCGTCGACCACGGCGGCCTGCAGCTCCGCGGTGGTGACGACCTCGACGACGTCGACCCCCGCCGGCAACGGCACCGACACGTTGGCGGCGACCAGCCGCACGGTGGCGCCCCGAGCCAGCGCGGCCTGGGCGATCGCGACGCCCTGGCGCCCGGACGAACGGTTGCCCAGGTAGCGGACCGGGTCGAGGAACTCGCGGGTTCCCCCTGCGGAGACGACGACGTGCAGGCCGGCGAGGTCCTGGGTGGGCGCGTCGAGCAGGGCTCGACAGGCCGCGAACAGCTCGTCGGGCTCGGGAAGCCGACCCTTGCCGGTGTCGCTGCCGGTGAGCCGACCGGCGGCGGGCTCGATCACCACGACGCCGCGCGAGCGCAGCGTCTCGACGTTGGCCTGGGTGGCGGCGTGCTCCCACATCTCGGTGTGCATGGCCGGGGCCAGCACCACGGGGCAGCGCGCCGTGAGCAGCGTGTTGGTGAGCAGGTCGTCGGCCAGGCCGTGGGCGGCCTTGGCCAGGAGGTCGGCCGTGGCGGGTGCCACCACGACGAGGTCGGCCTGCTGGCCGAGCCGCACGTGGGGCACCTCGTGGACGTCGGCGAACACCTCCGTGGACACGGGCTGCCCGCTGAGCGCCTCCCACGTGGGGGCACCCACGAACTGCAGCGCGGACCGAGTGGGCACGACGCGCACGTCGTGACCGGACTCGGTGAACAGGCGCAGCAACGAGGCCGCCTTGTAGGCGGCGATGCCGCCGGCGACGCCGAGCACGACGCGAGGTCGGTCCGGCCCCCCGGCCGCGGGATCCGTCATGAGCGGGCGCTCAGGCCTTCTCGGGCTTGACCGTCCCGGTGCTGTTGGCCTCGGAGCCGTCGATGTCCTCGGCGGTCAGGAGACCGGCGTTGATCTCGCGCAGGGCGATGGACAGCGGCTTCTCCTGGACCTCGGTCTCGAGGAGGGGGCCGACGTACTCGAGCAGGCCCTCGCCGAGCTGGGAGTAGTAGGCGTTGATCTGCCGCGCACGCTTGGCGCTGTAGAGCACCAGCTTGTACTTGGAGTCGGCCTTGTCGAGCAGGTCGTCGATGGGCGGGTTCGTGATGCCCTCGGCCACGGAACGCGTGCTGGTCACTGTGCCTCGCTGTGATGGATGGCGGAAGAAGTCTGGTCCGGACTCGCGGCGTCGTTCTGGCGCGGGCCCTCGAACAAGCCTATCAACTCCCGGCACGCGGCCGGGACGTCGGTGTTGACGATCGTGACGTCGAACTCGCTCTCGGCCGCCAGCTCCTCGTGCGCGGTGCGCAGTCGACGTTCGCGTTCCTCGGGTCCTTCGGTGCCCCGTCCCAGCAGCCGACGCTCCAGCTCCTCGAACGACGGGGGCGCCAGGAAGCACATCAGCGCCTCCGGCATGGCCTCACGGACCTGGCGCGCACCCTGGAGGTCCAGCTCGAGCAGGGCCGGCTTCCCGGCGCTCAGTCGCTGCTCCACGGGCTCGCGGGGCGTGCCGTACCGATGGCGACCGTGCACCACGGCCCACTCCAGCAGGCCGTCGGTCTCGACGAGGCGGTCGAACTCGGCCTCGCTCACGAAGTGGTAGTGCATCCCGTCCTGCTCGCCCGGCCGCGGTGGGCGGGTCGTGGCGGAGACGGAGATCCAGATGTCGGGCCGCTCGCGACGGACGCAGGCCGCCACGGTGCCCTTGCCGACCGCCGTCGGCCCGGCCAGCACCACGAGCCTGGAACGGGCAGGGGAACCGTCAGCGCTCACGGCTGCCGAACTCGCGCAGGAGTGCCTGCACCTGGTTGACGCCGAGGCCTCGGAGCCGACGGCTGTCGGCGATGCCGATGCGGTCCATGATCTCGCGGGCGCGGACCTTGCCGACGCCGGGCATCGACTGCAGCAGGTCGCTGACCCTCAGCTTGGCGATCACGTCGTCCACCCGCGACTCGGCGATCACGTCGGCGAGACTGGCACCGGAGTGCTTGAGCCGGTTCTTGACCTCGGCGCGCACCTGGCGGGCCTGTGCCGCCTTCGCGAGCGCGGCCTGCCGCTGCTCGGGTGTCAGCTGTGGGAGGGCCACGATGGTCTACCTCTCTCCTGCCGGACGCCTGCGCGCCACGACGTCGATGGATGCGGGGCGATCACTTCAGGGTGATCTCGCACTCGGTCTTGGCGTTCTTGACCACCGCGGTGCGCTGGTCGGCCGTGGCGTTGAACGCCTCGTAGGCGTCGTTCAGGGTCTTGAGCTGCGCGTCGTCGAGCTCGGCCACGACCTTCTCGTCGCGCATGTCCTCGAGCGGCAGGCCGACCTCCTTCTGCGCGGCGAGCACGCCGTCGGTCACCTTGGCCAGGGTCGTCCAGTCGTCCTTGACGCCCGCGGGCGCGTCCTTGGCGATGCTCTTGAAGGTCTTGGAGTAGGAGGTGTACGCCGCGTCGGTCCGCGTCTTGCCGAACGAGTTGAGGGTGTCGGCGTTCTTCTCCACGGCCCCGCAGTAGGGGCTCTGCCCACCACAGCCCGCCAGCAGGACACCGGCCAGGGTCGCCGCCACGGCGGTCGCGGCGTGCTTCACGCGAGGGCGCGTCATGCAGGTCTCCTCGGATCGATGCGGGTGCTCTGACCAGCGCAGACGCGCGGTGGTCAGGGTGAGCCTACAACTGCAGGGACTCGTTCACGGCGACGGCCGCAGCGCGCAGCGCGTCGACGTCGGGACCGGCCGACAGCACCTGCCGCGAGGTGGACGGCAGCACCAGGTGCGCGACGTCGCCGAAGATCCGGCGCAGGTCGTCGACGGTGCCGCCCTGGCTGCCGAAGCCGGGCGCGAGGAGCGGCCCGTTGACGTCGAGGTCCTCGTCGGTCTCGCCGATCGTCGCGCCGACGACGGCGCCGTAGGACCCCATCGGGGTGGCACCCTCGTTGGCGGCACGCAGGGCGGCCAGCACGTCACCGGCGACGGTCCGACCGGAGGCCGAGGCGGCGTGCTGGACCTCGGGACCCTCGGGGTTGGAGGTCAGCGCCAGCACGAAGACGCCGGCGTCGTTCTTCTCGGCCACGTCGAGGAAGGGCCTGAGCGAGCCGAAGCCGAGGTACGGGCTCACGGTCACGGCGTCGGCGGCCATGGGGCTGTCCTCGTCGAGGTACGCGTCGGCGTAGGCCTCGGCGGTGGAGCCGATGTCGCCACGCTTGACGTCGAGGATCGTGAGGGTGCCGGTGTGCCGCAGGTCCTGCAGGGTGCGCTCGAGGATCGCCACGCCCCGTGCGCCGAACCGCTCGAAGAACGCCGACTGCGGCTTGACGAAGCCCACCTGGCCCGCGAACGCCTCCACGCAGGCGGCCGCGAACCGGTCGAGGCCCTCGAGGGTGTCCCCCACGCCCCACGCCTCGAGCAGCGCCCCGTGCGGATCGATGCCGATGCAGGCGGGACCGTAGGCGTCCATCGCGGCGCGGGCGCGGGAACCGAAGCTCACGAGGCGCCCCCCGACGTCGCGGGCGCGGCCGGCTCGAACCGTTCGGCCCACTCCTGGAGCGACCGGACGCCCACCCGCTGCTCGCGCAGCGCCTCGATGCCCTGCACCGCGGCGGCGAGGCCCTGCACCGTCGTGATGCACGGGATGCCCTCGGCCACGGCGGCCGTGCGGATCTCGTACCCGTCGACACGTGCGTTCGCCCCACCGGAGATGCCGTGCGGGGTGTTGATGATGAGGTCGACGTCCTGGTCGCGGATCTTGTCGACGATCGTCGACGGCTCCTGGCCCGGGAGCGGCTCCTCCTGCAGCTTGCGGATGACCGTGGCCTTCACGCCGTTGCGGGCGAGCACCACGGCCGTCCCGCTCGTGGCCAGGATCTCGAAGCCGAGGTCGGCCAGTCGCTTGATCGGGAAGATCATGTGCCGCTTGTCGCGGTTGGCCACCGACACGAACACCTTGCCCGACGTCGGCAGGCCGTTCTGCGCACCCGCCTGGCTCTTGGCGTAGGCGGTGCCGAACGTCGTGTCGAAGCCCATGACCTCACCGGTGGAGCGCATCTCCGGGCCGAGCAGGGTGTCGACGTACGTGCCCTCGTAGGTCCGGAACCGGTTGAAGGGCATGACGGCCTCCTTGACCGCGATGGGCGCGTCGTCCGGCAGCCGTCCGCCGTCGCGGTCGGTCGGGAGCAGGCCCTCGGCGCGCAGGTCGGCGATGCTCTCCCCCAGCATGATCCGCGCCGCGGCCTTCGCGAGCGGCGTCGCCGTGGCCTTGGACACGAACGGCACCGTGCGGCTCGCCCGCGGGTTGGCCTCGATGACGTAGAGGATGTCCGACGACAGCGCGAACTGGATGTTCACCAGGCCGCGCACGCCGACGCCGCGGGCGATGGCCTCGGTGGCCTCGCGGATGCGGTCGATCTCCAGGTTGCCGAGCGTGATCGGCGGAAGGGCGCACGCCGAGTCACCGGAGTGCACGCCGGCCTCCTCGATGTGCTCCATGACGCCGCCGAGGAACAGCTCGGTGCCGTCGTACAGCGCGTCGACGTCGATCTCGATGGCGTCGTCGAGGAAGCGGTCGACGAGCACGGGGCGCTCGGGGGTGATCTCCGTGGCCCGGGTGATGTAGTCGCCGAGGGTCTGCTCGTCGTACACGATCTCCATGCCTCGACCGCCGAGCACGTACGACGGACGCACCAGCACGGGGTAGCCGATCTCGTCGGCGATCTGCTTCGCGTGGTCGAACGTGGTGGCCATGCCGCTCTTGGGAGCCACGAGCCCGGCGGCGTCGAGCACCTGGCCGAACGCACCCCGCTCCTCGGCGAGGTCGATGGCCGACGGCTGCGTGCCGACGATGGTGACACCCGCCTCCTCCAGCCCGGCGGCGAGGCCCAGGGGCGTCTGTCCACCCAGCTGGACGATGACGCCGGCGACCGGGCCGGCCTGCTCCTCGGCGTGCACGACCTCCAGCACGTCCTCGAGCGTGAGCGGCTCGAAGTAGAGCCGGTCGGCCGTGTCGTAGTCCGTCGACACGGTCTCGGGGTTGCAGTTGACCATGATCGTCTCGTAGCCGACCGCGCTCAGGGCCTGCACCGCGTGCACGCAGGAGTAGTCGAACTCGATGCCCTGGCCGATGCGGTTCGGGCCGCTGCCGAGCACCAGGACGGCCGGCTTCTCGCGCGGCTCGACCTCGGTCTCCTCGTCGTAGGAGGAGTAGTGGTACGGCGTCCTCGCCGCGAACTCCGCGGCGCACGTGTCGACCGTCTTGTAGACCGGCCGCACGCCCAGGGCGTGGCGCACCCCGCGCACGACGTCGGCGGACATGCCGCGGATGCGACCGATCTGCCGGTCCGAGAAGCCGTGCCGCTTGGCGCGACGCAGCAGCACGGGCGACAGCTCGGCGGCGGCGATGAGGTCGGTCGCGACCTCGTTGATGAGGGCCAGCTGGTCCACGAACCACGGGTCGATGCTCGTGGCCTCGAACACCTCGTCGGGCGTGGCGCCCGCGCGGATGGCGTCCATGACCTTCTTGAGCCGACCGTCGTGCGGGCGACCGATCTCCTCGAGCAGCGCGTCCTTGTCGAGCTCGACCCACTCCTTGGTCCAGTCGAACTCCGCGTCGGGGCGCTCGAGCGACCGCAGGGCCTTCTGGAGCGCCTCGGTGAAGCTGCGACCGATCGCCATCGCCTCGCCGACGGACTTCATGTGCGTGGTGAGGGTGGAGTCGGCGGCCGGGAACTTCTCGAACGCGAAGCGCGGGACCTTGACGACCACGTAGTCGAGCGTCGGCTCGAAGGACGCGGGCGTGACGCGGGTGATGTCGTTGGGGATCTCGTCGAGCGTGTAGCCGATGGCCACCTTGGCCGCGATCTTGGCGATCGGGAAGCCGGTGGCCTTCGACGCCAGCGCCGACGACCGCGAGACGCGCGGGTTCATCTCGATGACGACGATGCGTCCGGTGGCCGGGTCGACGGCGAACTGGATGTTGCAGCCGCCGGTGTCGACGCCGACCTCGCGGATGACGCCGAGGGAGATGTCGCGCAGGCGCTGGTACTCCACGTCGGTGAGCGTGAGCGCGGGAGCGACGGTGATCGAGTCGCCCGTGTGCACGCCGACCGGGTCGAAGTTCTCGATGGAGCACACGATCACCACGTTGTCGGCGGTGTCGCGCATGACCTCGAGCTCGTACTCCTTCCAGCCGAGGATCGACTCCTCCAGGAGCACCTCGGTGGTGGGGCTGAGCGCGAGGCCGGAGCCGGCGATGCGGTGCAGGTCCTCCTCGTCGTACGCCAGGCCCGAGCCCGACCCGCCCATGGTGAAGGACGGCCGGACGACGACGGGGTAGCCGCCGAGGTCGTCGACTCCGGCGAGGCACTCGTCCATGGTGTGGCAGATGACCGAGCGGGCCACCTCGGCACCCCACTCCTTCGGCAGGTCCTCGACGATCTTCTTGAAGGACTCACGGTTCTCGCCCTTCTCGATCGCCTCGACCGAGGCGCCGATCAGCTCCACGTCGTACTTGCGCAGGACGCCGGCCTTGTCGAGGGCGATGGCGGCGTTGAGCGCCGTCTGCCCGCCCAGGGTCGCGAGCAGGGCGTCGGGACGCTCCTTGGCGATGACCTTCTCCACGAACTCCGGCGTGATCGGCTCGACGTAGGTGGCGTCGGCGAACTCCGGGTCCGTCATGATCGTGGCCGGGTTGGAGTTGACCAGGATGACCCGGATCCCCTCCTCGCGGAGCACGCGGCAGGCCTGCGTGCCGGAGTAGTCGAACTCGCAGGCCTGACCGATGACGATCGGGCCGGAGCCGATCACGAGGATCGACGAGATGTCGGTGCGCTTGGGCATCAGGCGCCGTCCTTCCCAGAAGTGGTGGAGTCGCTGCCGGTGTGCCCGGGTGCGTGGTCGGCCATGAGCTGGACGAACCGGTCGAAGAGGTACGCCGCGTCGTGCGGCCCGGCGGCCGCCTCGGGGTGGTACTGGACGCTGAAGGCCGGGCCGTCGACGAGCGCGACGCCCTCGACCACCTGGTCGTTCAGGCCGACGTGGGTCACGTGCGCGTCGCCGTAGGGCGTCTCGAAGGTGCCCTCGAGCGGGGCGTCGACCGCGAAGCCGTGGTTCTGGCTCGTGATCTCGACCTTGCCGGTGGTGCGGTCCTGCACGGGCTGGTTGATGCCGCGGTGGCCGTACTTGAGCTTGTACGTGCCGCGACCGAGGGCGCGGCCGAGCATCTGGTTGCCCAGGCAGATCCCGAAGTAGGGGATGCGGCGCTCGAGCACCTCGCGCAGGACCCCCACGACGTGGTCGGCCGTGGCAGGGTCGCCCGGACCGTTGGACATGAACACCCCGTCGGGTCCCACGGCCAGCACGTCGTCGATGGTGGAGGAGGCCGGCAGCACGTGCACCTCGATGCCGCGCTCGGCCATGCGTCGGGGCGTCATGCCCTTGATGCCGAGGTCGATCGCGGCCACGGTGAAGCGCTTCTCCCCCACGGCCTCCACCACGTACGGCTCGGGCGTGGTGACGTCGTCGAGGAAGCTCGAGCCCTCCATCGACGGGGCCGCCTGGACGAGGGCGAGGAGCGCGTCGACCGAGCCGCCCGTGTGCTGGGGCTCGGTGCTGATCGCGGCGCGCATGGAACCGCGCTCGCGCAGGTGGCGGGTGAGGGCGCGGGTGTCGACACCGCTGATGCCCACGACGCCCTGCTCGCCGAGCAGGTCGTCGAGCGAGCGGTTGGACCGCCAGCTGCTGCGGACGCGGGAGGGGTCGCGCACCACGTAGCCGTCGACCCACACGCGACGGGACTCGAAGTCCTCGTCGTTGACGCCCGTGTTGCCGATGTGCGGGGCGGTCATGACGACGACCTGGCCGCGGTACGAGGGATCGGTCAACGTCTCCTGGTAGCCGGTCATGCCGGTGGCGAACACGATCTCGGCGATCGTGGTGCCCTCCGCGCCGAACGACTCGCCACGGAAGGTGCGACCGTCCTCGAGGACGAGCACGGCAGCAACGGGCGCACGGCGCGCCCCGCTCGGTCGGGTGGTGGACATCTGGGTCATGCGTGCACTCCTTCGGTCAGCTCGCCGGACAGGACGGTGGGGACGCCGCGCAGGAACGTGGCGACCACGCGGCCGGGCAGCTCGCGCCCGGCGTAGGGGGTGTTGCGTGACAGCGACGCGGTGTCCCCGGGCACCACGGTGCGGGTGGCTGCGGGGTCGTAGAGCACGACGTTGGCCGGCTCGCCCACGGCGAGCGGGCGGCCGTGCTCGCGCACGCGGCCGATGCGGGCCGGACGCGCCGAGAGCACCTCGGCGACCTGCTCCCAGGAGAGGGCGCCGGTATCGACCATCGACTCCTGCACGATGGACAGCGCGGTCTCCAGGCCGATCATCCCGAAGGCGGCGGCAGACCACTCGCACTCCTTGTCCTCCATGGGATGGGGTGCGTGGTCGGTGGCGACGATGTCGATCGTGCCGTCGGCGAGACCCTCGCGCACGGCTGCCACGTCGTCGGCGGTGCGCAGCGGCGGGTTGACCTTGAAGATCGGGTCGTAGCTGCGCACGAGGTCGTCGGTGAGCAGCAGGTGGTGCGGCGTGACCTCGGCGGTCACGTCGATGCCGCGGCTCTTGGCCCAGCGGACGATCTCGACCGACCCGCGGGTGGACAGGTGGCAGACGTGCAGCCGCGAGCCGACGTGCTCGGCCAGCAGCACGTCGCGGGCGATGATCGCCTCCTCCGCCACGGCGGGCCAGCCGACGAGGCCGAGCTCGCCTGACAGCGCGCCCTCGTTCATCTGGGCGCCCTCGGTGAGCCGCGGCTCCTGCGCGTGCTGGGCGACCACGCCGTCGAAGGCCTTGACGTACTCCAGCGCGCGGCGCATCAGGACGGCGTCGGACACGCAGATGCCGTCGTCGGAGAACACCCGGACGCCGGCGGCGGAGTCGGCCATGGCGCCCAGCTCCGCGAGTCGCTCGCCCTTGAGGCCCACGGTCACGGCGCCGACGGGCTGGACGTCGCAGAAGCCGCCCTCGCGGCCGAGCCGCCAGACCTGCTCGACCACGCCGGCCGTGTCGGCGACGGGCGAGGTGTTGGCCATGGCGTGCACGCAGGTGAAGCCGCCGCGTGCTGCCGACTGCGTGCCGGTGAGCACCGTCTCGGCGTCCTCACGGCCGGGCTCGCGCAGGTGGGTGTGCAGGTCGACGAGACCGGGCAGGGCCACGAGGCCCTCGGCGTCGACCACGACGGCCCCGTCATCGTCGAGGTCGGGACCGATCTCGACGATGACGCCGTCGCGCAGCAGCAGGTCGACGGGGTCGCCGCCCAGCGGACGGGCGTCTCGCAGGAGGTAGGAGGTCATGCCGTTCCTTCGTTCTGGTTCTGGGAGCCGCCGAGCAGCAGGTACAGGACGGCCATGCGGACGGCGACGCCGTTCGTGACCTGCTCGACGATGACGGAGCGGCCGGAGTCGGCGACGTCGGCGCTGATCTCCATGCCGCGGTTCATGGGGCCGGGGTGCATGACGATCCCGTGGTCGGGCAGTCGGTTCATGCGGGCGACGTCGAGACCGTAGCGACGGCTGTACTCGCGGGCGCTCGGGAAGTAGGCGTCGTTCATCCGCTCCCCCTGGACCCGCAGCATCATGAGCGCGTCGGTGCCCTCGAGGGTCTCGTCGAGGTCGTAGGAGGTCTCGACCGGCCAGGTGTCGACGCCGACGGGCAGCAGCGTGGGCGGCGCGACGAGCGTGACGTGCGCGCCGAGCGTGTGCAGCAGCAGGGCGTTGGACCGCGCCACCCGGCTGTGCAGCACGTCGCCGACGATGGTGACGCGCTTGCCGGACAGGTCGGCGCCGGTGCCGTTCGCCGCATCGTCGGTCAGGTGGCGGCGCATGGTGAACGCGTCGAGCAGAGCCTGGGTGGGGTGCTCGTGCGTGCCGTCGCCGGCGTTGACCACCGCGCCCTTCGTCCATGCCTCGTGCGCGAGCCGGTGCGGGGCACCCGACGCGCCGTGCCGGACGACCACGGCGTCGGCGCCCATCGCCTGGAGCGTGAGCGCGGTGTCCTTCAGGCCTTCGCCCTTGGAGGCGCTGGACCCCTTGGCGGAGAAGTTGATGACGTCGGCGGAGAGCCGCTTGGCCGCCGCCTCGAAGCTGATGCGGGTGCGGGTCGAGTCCTCGAAGAAGAGGTTGACCACGGTGCGCCCGCGCAGCGTGGGCAGCTTCTTGATCGGGCGCTGCGCCACTCCGAGGAGCTCCTCGGCGGTGTCGAGGACGTGGACCGCCTCGTCACGGTCGAGGTCGCCGGCGCTGAGCAGGTGCTTCATGCCGCGCCTCCCTCGATGGAGACGGCGTCGGGCCGGTCGTCGGCCTCCGCAAGGCGCACGCGCACCTTCTCGGTGAGCGACGTCGGCAGGTTCTTGCCCACGAAGTCGGCGCGGATCGGCAGCTCACGGTGACCACGGTCGACGAGGACGGCGAGCTGCACCGCCTTGGGGCGGCCGAGGTCCGCGAGCGCGTCGAGCGCGGCGCGGATGGTGCGACCGCTCATCAGCACGTCGTCGACGAGGACCACGGTGCGGCCGTCGACGTCGTCGGGGATGTCGGTGTGCTCCAGCGACCGGACGGGGCCGCTGTGCAGGTCGTCGCGATACATCGTGATGTCGAGCGCGCCTGCGTTGATGGAGCGCCCCTCCACCTCGCTCATGCGAGCGGCGATGCGCTTCGCGAGCGGCACGCCACGGGTGGGGATGCCGAGGATCACGAGACCGTCGGCATCGCGGTTGCGCTCGAGGATCTCGTGCGTGATCCGGGTGAGAGCCCGGGAGATGTCGGTCTCGTCGAGGACGGTGCGCCCCACGTCGGAGGGGGTGGCTGCACGAGCGTCAGGACCGGATGTGCCGTCGGGCACGACCATGTCTGACCTCCTTCTCCGCCTCACGGGACGGTGGTTAAAGGATGTCGGGTGGAACGTGTCCGAGCCTAGCAGCGAGCACTCCCCCCTCGAGCGTGGCCCGTCGCCACCCGGACACCGAACGCGTAGACGCGGCTAGAAGCACGCTTCTCCTCCTGCCCACGCGGCTTCGTCGGTCTCGACACACACATGAGGAGTGCTGCAACCTCAGTAGTTTCCGGGACTTTCGACCCTGGAGTATCGCTCATGTGTTCGGTAGTCTGGACTCATGATTACGCAGCACGTCGCCGAGCAGCTGACCACTGCTGCGCGTGCGTTGCGTGAGTACCCGACGACCACCGATGCGCTGCGGCTGCTGCAGGTCGTGCAGAACGCGATCGATGCGGCGAAGGTCGACCTGGTCGCCGAGATGGCCGAGCACGGCGACCACGAGGCCGAGGGCTGCTCGAGTGTGAAGAACTGGCTGCGCGATCAGCTGCACCTCGACGCCAAGGACGCCTCCCAGCTCAGCAGGTCGGCCCGGACGCTGGACGACATGCCCGAGCTCGCCGACCTCGCCACCGCCGGGGCCATCTCGCTGGACCACGTCGACGCGTTCACCTACGCGAGTCGTCACATCGACCCTGCGGTCGTGGAGGTCTCGATGGACTGGATGCTGGACCTCGCGGCGAAGGCCGAGCCCAAGAAGATGCGCCAGGCGGTCAAGAAGCTCCGCGACGCTGCCCACCCCGACGACCTCGACGAGGCCTGGATCAAGGGCATGGCCAAGCACGACATCAAGCTCTCCGCCGTCGGCGAGGGATTTCATGTCACCGGGTTCCTGTCGTTCGACACCGGCACCAAGCTCAAGACCGTCCTGCAGTCGCTCTCCGCACCCACCTGCGCCGAGGACGACCGCCCCGTCAACGAACGCCGCGTCACCGCCCTCGACCAGATGCTCAGCAGCATCCTCGAATCCGGACTTCCCCAGGACAAGGGCGTCCGACCCCACGTCTCACTGACGCTCGACCTCGCCGACCTCGCCCAGGACGCTGACACCACGACCGCCGACCTCGCCGGCTTCGGGACCATCGGACCGGCCCAGCTCCAGCAGATGCTCTGCGACAGCGCCCTCACCCCGATCCTGACCGCCGGCAAGCACTCCGTCCTCGACGTCGGCCGCACCGCACGCCTCGCCACCCCCGCCCAACGCAAGGCCGTCGTCACCCGCCAAGGCGGACGCTGCGGCGGACTCGGCTGCAACGGACCGATCGTGCACGTCCATCACGTCGAGTACTGGTCCCACGGCGGCACCACTGACCTCGCCAACCTCACAAGTTCTGAATCGTGCATGCCGAATCTGGACCTCTGTCTCATTACACTTGATCCAACCGCATAGGAGAGATCAATGGATGACAGCGAACTTGGCACAGGCAAATCCTGCTTTATCGTCGGACCAATTGGCGACCGGCTCGAACCGGCGGGCACTCCGGGTCGAATGAGGTATGAGAATGCCACCCAGATGTGGGAGAACGTATTCCAGCCGGCCTGCGCAAAGTTTGGAATGACGCCGATCCGTGCTGACAAGATCTCAGAAACAGGAGAGATCCCCGAGCAGATCTTTACGTTCCTTCGTGATGCTGATGTAGTCATCGCCGATCTCACTGGCGGCAACGCGAACGTTATGTACGAACTGGGACTTCGACACACGCGAGACAAGATCACAATTCAGATCGGCGAGCACGAGAACCTGCCATTCGATGTCAACACCATTCGCACCGTCAAGTTCAAGCGGACGGAGGCTGGTCTTATCGACGCGAGGGACTCGCTCATCGAAGCTCTCCGGACTGCTCTTTCTGGCGAGGGCAAACTCGTCACGGCGACGAGGGTCTGGAATGAAATGGAGGCTCTCGAACCGTCAGTGGTTGAGCACGCCACAGCACTATCCAACACCCCCGACGATCCATCGGACCCTGATGACGACGATGGTCCGGGAACAGTTGACCTACTCGCGGCCGGAGAAGTCGCCGCAGAAAGAATGGTGGAGCTGCTTGAGGACTTTACTGGACTGATGAATGGGCTTGGCGAGGTCGCCAACCTCCTGGGAAGCGAAGTGGAAAATACGACGTCGTTTGCCGGCCGTCTGACCCTTATTCGGAAGTACGCAGATTCACTAAAGGAACCTGCCAGCCAGTTCGACCTGACCTCGGCGGAGTACGTCGAGCGAGTCAACGAGGTCGACGTGATGGTCAGGCTCATCATCAGCATGGCCCTGGAGGACGAGGACCAGACGATTGAGGAGGATTCCTGGAGCTACTTTCGAACGCTTTGGGGACTGCGCCCCGTGGTCGAGGAAGCCAGTGTGGGAATTACTGGCGCACTCCAGGCGGCGAAGGACCTCCGGCATTTGTCCAATCAACTGCGTCCGGCCTCCAAGTCTCTGGTGCACTCGTTCAACACCATGCTCAGCGGGAATCAAACCGTCGCAAGCTGGGCGGAGATTATCGAGGAAATCCCCGGATCCGAGGACCACCTCTACCTGCCAGACGAGGAAGAGGAGGAGTCCTCCGCTGGAGATGGGGACTAGAAGTGAGGAAGCCGGCGCGCTTCACTTGAACTAGCAACATAACTCGGGGGCCGTGCTGAGACTCCGAGGGCAAGTGGTCGAGCGCTCGCGCTCGACCACGCGGCAGCCCACTTCATAGAGGAATTTCCCGTTCGAATGACAGGCATGTCGTTCGGATGCTCTACTGGTTGCGAACGGTGCTGGCGATTTCACACACATCACTGGTCCTGGGCATCCTCCGCCGGCATGGATGCTCACAGACGTCATCTCATACATAGCTCCTTAGAGAGGGCCGTTCGGTTTCTTCCGACGCCCTTTCGCATGTACGAGGTTGACCGATGGTCTCTCACGACCTTTCCCACTCCGTCCTAATCCGCCCCGATGCCGGCTGGCGGTTCACACTTGTGCCCGCTGCCGGTGAAGGTGGCGGCTCGTTCGTCTCATCGACCCGCAGAACTCCCGCGTATGTAGCCCGGGGCTCAGCAGCCGACCCCGCTCGAGCCGCTGCTGAGGCAGGTCGACGGGCACGCTCAAACCTGCGGCGGTACTGCGCCGCGAACGGTCTCAACCGACTTGGCACGCTCACGTATCGCGGGAGCGGGAACCACGACCCCCTCGTCCTGCGCGACCACCTGGCGCTCTTCTTCCGCGACCTCCGCGGACGCCTTGGCGGGGAGGCGTTCCCGTACGTCTGGGTGCCGGAATGGCACAAGACCGACCACGGCCTTCATGCTCACTTCGCTGTGGGCCGATTCATCAACCGTTCGCAGCTCGTTGCGGCGTGGCCTCACGGATTCGTCCACATCAAGCTCATAGGCGACCTACCCGTCGGGTCGGGCAGGTTGTCAGAGGCGCGCGTGGCCGCGAACTACCTGTCGAAGTACGTAGCGAAGTCATTCGACGATGACCGGGATCGAGTCTCCGGGCTGCACAGGTACGACTTGGCTCAGGGCTTCCAGCCGGTGGCGATCTCAATCGGCGGTCGGTCTGCGGCCGACGTACTTGCGCAAGCCTCGCGGCATCTCGATGCGAGTCCTGCGCAGGTGTGGAACTCCGATGAGGCCGAGTCCTGGGACGGCCCTCCCGCGGTCTGGGCTCAGTGGGGGTCGTGAATCGTGGCGATCGACCCTGATGACCTTGCTGCCTGGGTGGCTGCATCGTGCGCTGAACAGGGTGTTCCGGTCCATGTCGAGGATGCGTCGGTGCTGGCCCGGGTGCGGGTGCTGATAGGTGGCGGCAAGCCGAGCGCGGAGCGCCGGCGGCCGGCGCCTACAGCGCCCACACCGGGACGATCCGGTCGTAGTCGAAATGGCCCCGACGCTGTGCCGGCTTGATGACCGCGTAGTCGAGTACCGCACCAACGATCTTGTGCTGGCGCTCAAGGTTCAGGGCGTCCCACCCCTCGCGGAGTGCCGCGCCTTGTCCGACGATCTGGGCAAGGGTGGAACCGTGAGAGAGGCGCGCCAGTTGGGTGTCCGTGGAGGTGAGCGCTGCTTCGAGGGGATCGCGGGCGGCCTTCCACTCGAGCCGAGACACCTCGCCGGCGGCGAACATCTCACTGAGTTCGGTCATGCGCGCTTGGAGCCGGTCGCGCTCGATGGAGAGCTCCCCGTATCGCTCATCCTGTGCGCGCTGCCCTGAAAGCACCGCCTCCATGTCCGGCGTATCGAGGCGGAACAGGACCGCAGCGGTGAGCCACTCTTCAACCCGCGGCGCGTCGATCATGATGCCGCCGCAACCCTGATGATCTGGGCCGGACAGACACACGTAGCGCCGTCGAGTCTCTCGTGCCGATGAGAACAGCTTGCCCTCGCACTTGCCGCACCGCAGCATCCCTGACAGCAGATACCGTCGAGGGGCGCGCCGGCCCGACGATGCGCGGCGCTTGAACTCGCTACGGATCTGCTCGAACTGCTCGGGACTGATGATCCCCGGCCACGCAGCCGGACCGAGGATGTCCCCGTTGTGCTCCCGCAGGCCGGCGATACGGGCCCGCAGCAGGAGGTTCCGAATCGTGGTGGATCGCCACGGACTGCCTGATGAAGTCGGCACGCCCCTAGCATCCAAGTCTGCAGCCAGCGATCGCGCGGATTCTCCAGCCAAGAATCGCTCGACCATCTCCACGATCACGGCGGCCTCAGCTGGCCGCACGGTCATTCGGTCCTTCTCGAAACCGAACGGGCGCAAACCTCCACCGCCCGGCAGGCCCATCTCCGCGTTCTGGCGAAGCTTGCGCTTCACCCGCTCGGACTTGCGAGCAGACTCCTTCGCAGCGAACGCGGCCATGAGTCGGGCAGCGAACAGGCCGTCGTCATTGCTCATGTCCAGCTCAGCAGTCACGGTGATGACCGCCCGCAGCCCGGCTCCGTTGCACGTCTGGTGGAACTGCTCCAACTCGATCGGCTGGCGAGTTAGTCGATCAAGGTTGTAGACAATCACCGCGTCGCGCAGGCCGTCCCGGATGTCAGCAAGCATCTGCTCGTATCCCGGTCGAGCCTTGCCCGAGTACGCCGATACGTCGTTGTCGACGTACTCCTCGGCCACCGTGATCCCGCGCTGCTGTGCCTGCGCCCGGCAGTCTTCGAGCTGCCGTTGAACCCCCAGCGCGCGACCCGAAGGATCTGATGAAATGCGGGCGTAGATCGCAGCCCGACGCGGCGTCTCCATGCAGGGCAGACTAACGACTCGTCGCCAACCTCATCGGACTCTGTCCCAGATGCCACGCACTCGTCCACCAGGGCTACTTCAGCATCGACCCCGGCACCCACGAGATCGGCCGCACCCTGCGCACCCACCGCACAGGCAGACACATCCGCATCGCCCGAGCCGGCTGACGCGGTCCGATCGCCGGCACGAGCCGCCGACACTCAGTCGTCGAGGTCGTCCCAGGAGTCCCCGCCGTCGGGGCTGGTCCAGGCCTCGTCGTCGCCGAGCGCGACGAGGTCCTTCCCGGCGAAGGCCATCGCGAACACGTCCCCCGGGACGTCGAACCGTTCCAACCCCTCCGGCCCGCCGCGGAACCAGGTCTGCTCGTAGCCGATGAGCACCTGGTCGCCGACCGACCAACCGAGGTAGCCGTCGTCGACGCGCTCCGGCAGGTCGATCGAGCGGACCTGGCCGTCCTCGACGACGTGCAGCGTCCGGGCGGAGAACGCCATGTCCGTCGCGGTCGAGTCGACGATCGCCAGCGCGTCGCCGTGCGCCGAGGTCCCCGCGGGGCCGGTGCGCGGCTCGGGAACGTACTCCGTGCCCGACCACTCCTCACCATCGGTCGACCAGCGAACCGAGACCTTCAGCGGCTCGGACTCCACGAGCCAGATCCGCCCGTCCGCGATCTCGACGTCCGGGAGGATCTCCGGGTCGACCTTCGGCAAGGGCACCTCGTGCACCGTGCGCGTCGACGGACGGTAGAGGGTGACCACCTGGTCGTTGCCGACCAGGACGTCCCCGGGCTCCACGCCGTCGGCCGGCTCGTACCCCTCGAGGACGATCATGCCGTCGGCACCCGTGCCGTTGCGCGTGATCTCGCGCAGCGCACCGTCGGGCTCGACGGTCGTGACCTCGCCGGAGAGGGAGTGGAGCACCGCGTGGTCTCCGACGGCCGTCACCTCCAGGGCTGTGGGGACCAGCTTGGCCACCGGGTCGGCGCCGGGGCGCCGGACCTGCACCGCCGCCTTCTCCGCGTCGCCGCCCTCCTGGTCGTTGATCCCGTAGAGCCGCACCTCGGTGCCGTCGTCCATCTCGGCGATCCCGCTGGGGGCCTCGGCGACCTCGACGACGTCCTCGGCGGTCGCGTCGTCGTCGTACAGGACCTCGTAGTACCGCGTGTCCCGGAAGTCCCCGCTGAGCACCTCGATGCCGACGCCACGGCCGTGGAGCACCACGACGACGGCCGCCACGCCCAGGACCAGCGCGGCGAGGACGAACGGGACGGCGCGGGCTCTCATCGAGCCATGGTGCACCACGGCGCCCGGGAACACCGGAATCGTCCGTCGCGCGCGGCACACTGGCTCCCATGGCCGTCACGACCCGCCCCGCCACCGTCTTCGAGGACGTCCGCACCATGGTCGGCCCCAAGCGACCGGACGCGAACGTCTGCTGGTGCCTGAGCTACCGGCTCACCTCGTCCAAGGAGAACCGCGAGCTCGCTGCCGAGGCGCGGGGCGAGAAGGTGCGCGAGCTCATGGAGCAGGGGCCACCCGGTGTGCTGGCCTACGACGAGGAGGGCGAGGTCGTCGGGTGGGCCGCCGTGCATCCCCGCGCCGACACGTCGTTCGCGACCAACCGGAGGATCCCGCACGTCGACGACCTCGACGTCTGGTCGATCTGGTGCATCCGCGTCCGTCCCGGCCACCGCAAGCAGGGGATCTCCCACGCGCTGCTGTCCGGCGCGGTGGACCTCGCCCGCGAGCAGCGCGCCCCCGCGGTCGAGGGCTACCCCGTCGACAACCGCGGCGAGAAGGTCGACCTGACCATGGCCTACGTCGGGACGAAGGCGCTGTTCGAGGCCGCCGGATTCACGCAGGCCGCCGAGACCACGTCGACCCTCGCCGGCTTCCCGAGAGTCCTCATGAGGCTCGACCTGCGCTGACCGGCGGAGCCGAGAACGGCGCTACTTGACCAGGCCCTCGGACTTCAGCCAGTCCCGCGCGACGATCGCCGGGTCCTCCCCCTCGACGTCGACCTTCGCGTTGAGCTCGAGCATGACCTCGTTCGTCAGCTTCGACAGCACAGGCGCGAAGATGTCCGCCACCTCCGGATGCTTCTCCAGGAAGGACGTCTTCGCCACGAAGCTCAGGTTGTAGAGGGGGAAGAACTCGCGGTCGTCCTCGAGCACCCTGAGGTCCAGACCCGGGATCCGGCCGTCCGTGGTGAACACCTCGCCGAAGTTGCAGGTCCCGTTGGCGGTCGCCGTGTAGATGACGCCGGTGTCGAGGTTGGTGACCTTGGCGAGGTCGGACTCCGTGAGGTCGTAGGCCTCGAGCATCGGGACGAAGCCGTCGTCGCGCTTGGCGAACTCGCTCTCGACGCAGAAGGTCAGCTCCTCCGGGGGCAGGTCGGCCAGCTGCGACAGCTTGGTGATGCCGAGCTCCTCGCCCTTCTTCTCGGCGATCGCGAAGGCGTACGTGTTGTTCATCGGCGCGTAGGGCAGCCAGGTCAGACCGTTCTTCAGGTCGGCGTCGTACACGGCCTTGTACTGCTGCTCCTCGCCCTTCACGGGCTTGTCGTTGCCGAGGTAGTTGATCCAGCCGGTGCCGGTGTACTCCGGCGAGATGTCGACGCGACCGTCGAGCAGCGCCTGCCGGACACCGAAGCTGCCCGGGGTGTTGCTGAGGTTGGTCACGTCGGCGCCCGCCACGCTGAGCACGGTCGACATCATGTTGCCGAGCACGAGCTGCTCGGTGAAGTCCTTCGCGGCGACGGTGACCGGCACGTCCTCGAGCGACTTCACCGGCTTGATGGTCCCCGGCTCGGCACCGAGCACGGCGCCGGAGGCCGACTGCAGGCCACAGCCGGCGAGGGCCAGGCAGAGCAGCCCGGCGACGGTGCCGACGATCTTCTTGCTGGGGTGCTGACGCATGTCAGCCCACTCCCTTCGGCGCAGCCGCGATCTCCACGAGACGAGCCAGCCAGTCGATGAACAGGGCGAGGGCGGCCACCAGGACCGCCCCGACGACCAGCGTCACGTTCTGCTGGAGCTTGATGCCCGTGGTGATGAGGTCGCCGAGTCCCCCGGCTCCCGTGAACGATGCGAGGGCGGCCGTGCCCACGATGAGCACCAGCGCCGTGCGGACGCCCGCGACGATCACGCGCAGCGCCAGCGGCAGCTCGACCCTCATGAGGGTGCCCAGGGCCGAGACGCCCATCCCCCGCGACGCCTCGACGAGACGCCGGTCGACGCCATCGATCCCCGTGACCGTGTTGGCCACGATCGGCAGGATGCCGTAGACCGTGAGGGCGGCGATCGCCCCGGTGCGGCCGACGTCGAAGATCACGGCACCGAGCGCGATGAGCCCGATCGCGGGCGCAGCCTGGCCGAACCCGGCGACGGTGATGATCGGCTTGGAGTAGCGGCGCATCGGCCCGCGCGTGAGCGCGATCCCGAGCGGGATGGCGATCAGGCAGGTGAGCGCGGTGGCGATCAGGCTGATCGTCAGGTGCTGCTGCGTGAGGTCGAGCAGGTTGCCGGCCGTCAGCGAGCGACGCTCGACGTCGGTGATCGAGGCGGTGTTCACGTACACCAGGCAGCCGGCGACCGCGGCGACCACGACGAGCGGCTGCCCGATCCACCGCGCGATCCCCGGTCGGTCGACCGTGACGGTCGGAGTGGCGGCCTCCCCGGCGACGGCCGGAGCGGCGGTGGCGGCGCTCACGGCTCCACCGGCCGCGCCTCGGCGGCGGCGCTGCTGATCTGCTGCATGGCCTGCATGATCGTCTCGACCCGGACGACGCCCTGGTAGGAGTTGCGCCGACCGGTCACGACCACCACGCCGTGCGACGACGTGAGCATCTCGTCGAGCGCGTCGTTGAGGGTCGAGGCCGTGCTGACGACCTCGAGGTCACGGTCGCGCGAGATGCCCGTGAGGGAGCCCGCCCGCTCGAGCTCCTTGACCGAGACCCAGCGCTGCGGACGCTGCTGGTCGTCGAGGACGATGACCCACTCACGGCCCTTCGCGCGGGCGTCCTGGATCGCGGCCGTGGCGTCGCCACCGACCTGGGCGACGGCGGCCTCGTGCAGCTCGACGTCGCGCACGCGGGTGAGCGTGAGCTGCTTGAGCGCGGCGCCGTGGCCGACGAAGCCCTCGACGAAGTCGCTGGCCGGTGCGGCCAGGATCGCCTCGGGCGTGTCGTACTGGACGATGCGCGAGCCGACGTCGAGGATCGCGATCCGGTCGCCGAGCTTGACCGCCTCGTCGAAGTCGTGGGTCACGAACACGATCGTCTTGCGCAGCTCCTCCTGCAGCCGCAGCAGCTCGTCCTGCAGGCGCTGACGCGTGATCGGGTCGACCGCGCCGAACGGCTCGTCCATCAGCAGGACGGGCGGGTCGGCGGCCAGGGCGCGCGCCACGCCGATGCGCTGCTGCTGGCCTCCGGAGAGCTCACGCGGGTAGCGGTCGCGGTACTGCGCGGGCTCGAGGTTGACCAGCTCGAGCAGCTCGTCGACCCGGGCCGCGATGCGGTCCTTCTTCCAGCCGAGCAGGCGCGGGACGATCGCGATGTTCTCGGCGACCGTGTAGTGCGGGAACAGTCCCGCGCCCTGGATCACGTAGCCGATGTGGCGGCGCAGGTCGTCGGCGTTGCGGTGCGTGACGTCCTCGTCGCCGATGAAGATCTTGCCGCTGGTCGGCTCGATCAGGCGGTTGATCATCTTCATGGTGGTCGTCTTGCCGCAGCCCGACGGGCCGACCAGCATGACGATCTCGCCGGCGGGGATCTCGATGGTCACGTCGTCGACGGCGGCGTCGGCCTGGCCGCCGTAGCGCTTGGTGACGTTCTCGAGCAGGATGCGCTGGCCGAAGGACCGCCCGGGCTCGGAGTCGGTCTCTGGCGTGGACGGCTGGGTGGTCTCAGACACGGATGCCCCTCGAGGTCGTGACGCGGGTGAGCAGGTTCAGGACGAGGTCGAGCAGGACGGCGAGCACGATGACGCCGAGGGTGCCCGCCAGGATGGAGTTGGTCGCGTTGGCGCCGCCGGTGCGGGAGATGCCGGAGAAGATGTAGCCACCGAGCCCCGGGCCGAGCACGAAGGCGGCGATCGCGGCGATGCCCATGAGCATCTGCCCCGAGACGCGGACACCGGTCATGATCACCGGCCAGGCGAGCGGCAGCTCGAGCCGCACGAGCGTCGTCAGCCGTCCCATGCCCATCCCCCGCGCCGACTCCACGAGAGCCTGGTCGACGCCGGTGAGACCGACGATGACGTTGCGCAGGATGGGCAGGAAGCCGAAGAACACCAGGGCGATCACCGACGGGAAGACACCGATGCCCACCACGCCGACCAGGAGGCCGAGCAGCGCGTAGGACGGCAGGGTCAGGCCGACCGAGGACAGGGCCTGCGCGATCGACGTCCCGAAGGAGGACCGGTAGGCCAGGACGCCCAGCACGATGGCGAGCAGCGTGGCGATCGCCAACGTCTGCACCACCAGGCTGAGGTGCTGGTAGGCCAGGAACGACAGCACGGACCACCGCTCCTGGACGAACTCGATGAAGCTCACGCGTCGCCTCTCGTCAGGACGAGGGCGGCCGCAAGGACCTCCGGACCCCGTCTCGGTTCCCACGACCGTAGCGACGTGGGACGCATGTGCAACTTAACGTGACATCGTCCGGCCCACCGATGATCTCGAGGTGTGGGCGTGGCGACGGGTCCTTCAGGCGGGGGTGGAGACCTCGAGGATGCGGCTCAGCAGGCCACCGACGAACTTCGGCGACTCGTCCGTCGACAGGTCGGCCGCGAGGTCGACGGCCTCGCTCACGGCCACGGGACCCGGCACGTCGTCGACGTGGAGGATCTCGTAGACCGCCACGCGCACGATGTTGCGGTCGACGCCGGGCATCCGGTCCAGCGTCCAGCCCCGCGCGTGCTCGGTGATCAGGGAGTCGATGCGCTCCTGGTGCGCGGCCACGCCCTCCACGAGCTGGACCGTGTAGGGGTTGACCGGCGGGTCGTTCGTCTCGAGCCGGGCGGCGAGGGTGCCTCCGAGGGGGACGCCCCGCATCTCGGACTCGAAGAGGACGTCGAGCGCCCGCTTGCGGTACTTGGTCCTGGCGCCCATCAGGCCTTCACGCGACCGAGGTAGCCACCGTCGCGCGTGTCCACCTTGATCTTCTCGCCGGAGCCGACGAACAGCGGGACCTGGATCTCGCGGCCGGTCTCCAACCGAGCGGGCTTGGTGCCGCCGCTGGAGCGGTCGCCCTGCAGGCCCGGGTCGGTGTGCTCGATGAGCAGCTCCACGGAGGCGGGGAGCTCGACGTAGAGCACCCGGCCCTCGTTCGTGGCGACCACGGCGTTCTGGTTCTCCAGCAGGAAGTCGGTGGCCGTGCCCATGGCCTCCGGGGGGATCTCGATCTGGTCGAAGGTCTGCACGTCCATGAACACGTAGCTCGAGCCGTCGTTGTACAGGTACTGCATGTCGCGCTTGTCGACGGTCGCGGTCTCGACCTTGGTACCGGCGTTGAACGTCTTGTCGACGACCTTGCCGGACTCGACGTTCTTCATCTTGGTGCGCACGAAGGCGGGACCCTTGCCGGGCTTGACGTGCTGGAACTCGACGATGGTCCAGAGCTGGCCGTCGATGTTCAGCACCATGCCGTTCTTCAGGTCGTTCGTGGTGGCCATCAGGCGATCTCCAGGAGCTCGGTGGTCAGGTCGGTCAGCACCTCGGGGGTTCCCGGGTCCGCCGACGTGACGAGGACGGTGTCTTCGATGCGCACTCCCCCGCGGCCCGGGACGTAGATGCCCGGCTCCATGGTCAAGGTGGTGCGACTGGCCAGTGTACCGGCGTGCGAGGCGGCGATGAACGGGTCCTCGTGGATCTCCAGGCCCACCCCGTGCCCGAGCCCGGTCGTGAAGTGCTCGAGCCAGCCTGCGTCGGCGAGCACGCCACGCGCGACGGTGTCGGACTCGGCCACCGGACGGCCCTCGCGCAGCACGTCCACACCGGCGGCCTGGGAGGCCCGCACGGCCGCGTGCACCTCCCGCTGCCAGGCGTCGGCGGTGCCGAGCACGACGGTTCGCGTGCAGTCGGCGTGGTAGCCCGAGACGCGGGCACCGAAGTCGGTCTTGAGCAGGTCGCCGGGCTGCAGCACCCGGTCGGTCGGGTGGTGGTGCGGGACCGCCGTGTTCGGGCCGGACGCCAGGATCGTCTCGAACGCGACGGCCTCGGCGCCGAGCTCGAGCATGCGCCACTCGAGGTCACGCGCCACGTCGCGCTCGGTCCGACCCACCAGCGGGCCGGCCCACAGCCCCTCGAGCGCCGCCGTGGAGATCCGGCACGCCTCCCGCAGGGCGGCGACCTCGGTGTCGTCCTTGATGGTGCGAGCGTCCTCCACGAGTCGGCCGGCGGGCACCAGCGTGACCGCCGGGGCCGCCTCGACCAGGCGGGCGTGGGCGTCGACGCTGAGCGCGTGCGTCTCGGCCGCCCACGACGTCTGCCCGGACGCGGTGATGCGCTCGGCGGCGACGCCCACGAGGTCGCGGGTGATGACGTGCTCGAGCCCCGGCACCTCCTGCGCGGCCTGGTCCCGGTAGCGACCGTCCGTGAGGAACACCCCGCTTCCGTCGGCGTGCAGCACGAGCGCACCGTTGGAGCCGGTGAACCCCGTCAGGTACCGCACGTTGACGAGCGTCGTGACGACGAGGCCGTCGCGCCCTGCCTCCGAGAGCGCAGCACCCACCCGACGTCGTCGCCGCGCGAGGTCGTCGGTGCCGGGCGTCGCGCCCAGGGGCCCCGTCATCGGCTCGTGAGCGCGGCGAACGAGTCGCGCAGCGTGGACTCGTCGGGACCGGCCAGGATGGTCGTGCGGCCCAGGTCCTCCAGCACGACGAACCGCAGCTGGTCGCCCCGCGTCTTCTTGTCGAGCCGCATGGCCGCGAGCAACGGGGTGAAGGCCCCGGCCCAGGTGGTCGGCAGCGCGAGCGAGCCGAGCACGTCGCGGTGACGCTGCACGAGGTCGGCGTCGATGAGGTCGTGCCGCTGCGCCAGCTCGGCCACGAAGACCATGCCCACGCTGATCGCCTCGCCGTGCCGCACGGAGTAGTTCTCCTCGCGCTCGATCGCGTGGCCGAGCGTGTGCCCGTAGTTGAGCGCCTCCCGGCCGATCGACGCCTCGTCCTCGCGGGATCCACCGGTCTCCCGCAGGTCGCCGGCGACGGTCCGGGCCTTGACCCGGATGCCCTTGGCCACCAGCTCGGCGAGGATCGGCGACGTCGGGTCGAGCACCGTCGCGGCCCCCGCCCCCTCCACCAGCTCCAGGATCGACGGGTCGGCGATGAAGCCGCACTTGACGACCTCGGCCAGGCCGCTGCGCAGCTCGGCCGACGGCAGGTCCGTGAGCAGCTCGAGGTCGCACAGCACGCCGACCGGCTCGTGGAACGCACCCACCAGGTTCTTGCCCGAGGCGGTGTTGATGCCGGTCTTGCCACCCACGGCCGCGTCGACCATGCCGAGGACGGTGGTCGGCAGGTTGATGAACCGCACGCCGCGCAACCAGCTGGCCGCCACGAACCCGGCGAGGTCCGTGGTGGCTCCCCCGCCGAACCCGACGACCACGTCGGACCGCGTGAACCCCGTCGTGCCGAGGACGCCCCAGCAGTACTGCAGCACCTCGGCGGTCTTCGCGGCCTCGCCGTCGGGGAGCTCGACGAGGTGCACGTCGACCGTGTCGGTCGCCTGCTCGCTGATCAGCTGGGCGCGCAGCCGGGCTGCACGCTCCCGCAGGACCGCCGGGTGCAGGATCGCCACCCGCCTCACGTCGTCGCCGACGAGCGAGGCCAGGCGGGCCGACGCGCCCGCGCCCACGACGACGTCGTAGGGGGCTGCGGTCTCGACCCTGATGCGGGTGGTCACGGGTGGATCTCCTCCTGGAGGAAGCGTCGGACGAGGTCGGCCACGTCGGCGGGGTCGAGGTCGTCGGTGACGACCGTGTGGACCGCGAGGCCCTGGTACAGGGGGCGCCGGGCGTCGAGCAGGGCCTTCAGCGTGGCGCGCACGTTGCCCAGCAGGAGCGGGCGGTTCGTCCCGAGCCCCACCCGCTGGGCCGCGGCGGTCAGCCCGACGTCGAGGAAGACGACGCGCTCGCCGCGCAGCAGCTCCTGCGTCCTGGGGTGCATCACCGCACCACCGCCGAGCGCCAGCACACCCTCGTGCTCCTCCAGAGCCGTGGCGACCGCCTCTGCCTCGAGCTCACGGAAGTGCGCCTCGCCTCGCTGGACGAACAGGTCCTGCACGCTGGTCCCGACCGTGGTCTCCACGTCGGCGTCGGTGTCTCGCACCGTGGTGCCGAGCGCCTCGGCCAGCAGCTGGGCCACCGTGGTCTTGCCGGCGCCGGGTGCGCCGATCAGGACGACGACCGGACTCAACGGAACCTCAGGTGGTCGCGGTAGGCCTCGACGTTGCGTCGGACCTCCTCGACCGAGTCGCCCCCGAACTTCTCGGTGATGGCGTCGGCGACCACGAGCGCGACCATGGCCTCGGCCACGATGCCGGCGGCCGGGACGGCGCACACGTCGGAACGCTGGTGGTGGGCACGCGTCTCCTCGCCGGTGGCCACGTCGACGGTCCGCAGGGCCCGCGGCACGGTGGCGATCGGCTTCATGGCGGCACGCACGCGCAGCAGCTCGCCCGTGGTCATGCCGCCCTCGGTCCCGCCGGAGCGGCCGGAGACGCGGCGGATGCCGTCGTCTGTCGGGACGATCTCGTCGTGGGCCAGCGATCCGCGGGTACGGGCCAGCTCGAACCCGTCGCCCACCTCCACGCCCTTGATGGCCTGGATGCCCATGAGCGCGCCGGCGAGCCGGGAGTCGAGGCGCCGGTCCCAGTGCGTGTACGAGCCGAGGCCGGGCGGCAGGCCCTCCACGACCACCTCGACGACGCCACCGAGGGTGTCACCGTCCTTGTGGGCCACGTCGATCTCGGCCACCATCGCCTCGCTGGTGGCCGCGTCGAAGCAGCGCACCGGGTCGGCGTCGAGCGCCTCGACGTCCGAGGCGCTCGGCACGAGGCCCGCGGGCGCCGTGACGGTGCCCAGCTCGACGACGTGCGACAGGATCGTGGCGCCGGTGGTCTGCTCGACGAACTTCGCCGCCACCTCGCCGAGCGCGACGCGGGCGGCGGTCTCGCGGGCGCTGGCCCGCTCGAGCACGGGACGGGCCTCGTCGAAGCCGTACTTCTGCATGCCGGCGAGGTCGGCGTGGCCGGGTCGCGGCCGGGTCAGCGGAGCGCCCCGCTTGAGCCCGTCGAGCACCTCGGGGTCGACCGGGTCGGCCGACATGACCTGCTCCCACTTCGGCCACTCGCTGTTGCCGATGCGCAGGGCCACGGGGCTGCCCATGCTGACGCCGTGCCGCAGGCCGCCGATGACCTCGAGCTCGTCGGCCTCGAAGCTCATGCGCGCGCCCCGCCCGTAGCCCAGGCGGCGCCGGGCGAGCGCGTCCTGCACGTCCTTGCTGGTCACGTGCACGCCGGCTGGGAGTCCCTCGAGGATCGCGACGAGCGCGGGTCCGTGGGACTCTCCGGCAGTCAGCCATCGAAGCATGGGGGTCATTCTGTCAGGAGCTGTCGGGCCGGCAGGGAGGGCCTGCCCGGCTGTGCCAGGATGGGGTCGCCCGCTCTCTGGGGGCTCGGACGAGGCTGCCGTACCCGATCAGCGCAAAGACGGCAGGTCAGGAGTCGTCATGAGCTGGATCGTGCTCGTCGGGTCAGGAGTGCTGGAGGCGGTGTGGGCCACGGCCCTCGGTCGCTCGGACGGCTTCAGCCGCCTCGTCCCGAGCCTCGTGTTCGGCGTCGCCCTCGTGCTCAGCATGGTCGGCCTCGCGTGGGCGATGCGTGACCTGCCGACCGGGACGGCGTACGCCGTGTGGGTGGGCATCGGCGCCACGCTCACCGCCGCCTGGGCCATGGCGCAGGGCGACGAGCCGGTGTCCGTGGCGCGGGTGCTGTGCCTGCTGGCGGTGGTGTCCGGGATCGTCGGGCTGAAGCTCACCCACTGACGCGCCGTCAGCGGAGCAGGGCCACCAGCGGCGGGCCGAGGAAGGCCCCCACGACGAGGTACGGACCGAAGGCGAACGGGTCACGGCGTCCGATCCGTCCCGTGGCGTACAGCCCCAGCCCGACGACGGCGCCCAGGATGAACCCCGCGTAGCCGCCGTACAGCGTCTCGGCGGCACCGAGCGCGCCCAGCAGCAAGCCGATCACGCCCGCGATCCGTACGTCGCCGAACCCGAACGGCTGGCTGATCCACCGGCCGAGGGCGTAGATGAGCCGGAAGACCCCGTAGAGCACGAGGTTGCCGATCAGCCCCTTGAGGATGATCGACCGGTCCTGGGCCACGAGCGACGCCAGGCCGACGAGCGCGAGCACCACCACGTGCAGCGGCAGCGTGAGCGCGTAGGGCAGCAGCCGGGTGCGCAGGTCGATGAACGACAGCCACGTGCCGACGCCGGCGAAGACCGCCCAGGCCGGCAGCAGCAGCGGCTCGTCGATGCCGAGCGCGGCGACGAGCGCCAGCACCGCCGCCACCAGGGCGAGCGCCGGGGCGAGTCGAGGGCGTCGGGCGAGGTCGACGTAGAGCGGCTTCGGGGGCTCGTCGACCTCGGAGGGGTCCGGCTCCGGCTCGGGCAGCCGGGAGATCACGTGCGGGCCCAGCAGGCCGAGCACCCCCGCACCGACGGCGGTGGCGACGACGTAGAGGGTCTGCACGGCCGCAACCCTAGGGCACGTCGCGCGCGGCCGACAGCTCCGCGAGCGCGGCGTCGCGCAGCACGTCGACCTCGACCCGCGAGCCCGTCATGAGGGCGAGCTGCAGCACGGCCTGGTGGGCCAGGAGGTCGAGCCCGGACACCGCAGGACGGTCGGCCTGCTGCGCCGCGAGCAGCAGGCGGGTCGGCCACGGGTCGTAGACGACGTCGAAGACCGCGGCGGCGGACTCGACCAGCTCGTGCGACCGGGCACCGGCCGCGTCCTCCGGCACCGTGGAGACGAGCAGGTCCGCGACGTCGACGAAGGGGTCGTCGCTCGAGCGCACGACCACCTCGAGCCCGGCCGAACGCGCCGATGCCGCGGTCGTCTCGGCCCGCGCCACGTCGCGGACGACCAGCTCCATCCGGCGGGCACCCAGCCCCACCACGGCGTGGGCGACCGACGACGCCGTGGCACCCGCGCCGAGGACACGCACGAGCGGCACGTCGGCGATGCCGGCCTCCTGCAGCGCAGCGAGCGTGCCGGGCACGTCGGTGTTGTCGGCGCGGACCACGCCGTCGGCCAGCAGCAGGGTGTTCGCCCCACCAGCAGCGGCGGCGACGTCGGAGACGTCGTCCGCCAGCTCGAGCGCGTCACGCTTGTGCGGGGCGGTCACGGCGAGGCCGCGCCACGTGGGGTCGAGGCGCTCGACCCACGCACCGAGTCCCGCCGGCTCCACGTCGACCGCGTCGAACGTCCAGTCCAGGCCGAGCTCGGCGTAGGCCGCGCGGTGCATGACCGGCGAGAGGGAGTGCGCGACCGGGTGGCCCACCACCGCACAGCGTCGACGAGCGGGCCGCCCGGTACGCGGGTCAGCCACCACAGGAGCCGGCGCCGTAGACCTTCTGGCAGTCGGCGTTGTGCTGGGCGAAGTCGGTGTTGAAGATCGTGACGCCCTTCTTGTCGGCGAAGAAGTACAACCAGTCGCCGTCGGCGGGGTTGAGGGCCGCCTCGATGGTCTTCTCGCCCGGTGAGCCGATCGGACCGGGCGGCAGCCCGGTGTTCTGGTACGTGTTGTACTCCGACGGGTTCGCGCGCTCCTCCGGCGTGGTCCACACGTCGCCCTCCCGCTGGCTCACGTACGAGACCGTGGAGTCCAGCTGCAGCGGCATGCCGTCCTCGAGCCGGTTGAAGAGCACCCGGGCCACCTTGGGGTAGTCCTCGTCGCGGGCAGCCTCGTACTCCAGGATGCTCGCCATCGTGAGGACGTCCTCCTTCGACAGCCCGAGGGCCTTGGCACGGGCGTCGATGTCGAGGTCGGCCTCGACCTCGAGGGTCTTCTTGACCATCTGCTGCATCAGCTCGAGCGCCGTGGTGCCGGGCTCGACGGTGTAGGTCGCCGGGAAGAGGTAGCCCTCGGGGTTGCCGTTGGCGCCCTCGGGCAGGCCGAGGTCCTTCGGGTCGTCGAGGACCGCGGTGACCTCGTCCTCGCTGATCTCCGAGCCGGCGGCGATCGCCTTCACGATCTGGCCCACCCGCGAGCCCTCGGGGATGGTGACCTTGCCCTCGACCCGGTTGCTCGCGTCGGTGAGCTCACGCATCGCCCACTCCGCCGACATCTTGCGCCGCAGCTGGTAGAAGCCGGGCTGGATGGTCGCGAAGCGCTCGTCGTTCAGCGAGAGCTGGTAGAACGCCTCGGCGCTGGCCACGACGTCCTGCTTCGCCAGGATCGACGCCATCGCCTGGCCGTCCGACCCGGCGGGGATCTCGACGACGACCTCACCGCTGCCCTGGCCGGAGTAGTCCTCCGGTCCGTTCAGGTACGAGCCGGCCTTGTCCCACACGACCTTGCCGGCGAAGACTAGGCCGGCCAGGACCACGAGCACCAGCAGGATGCGTCCCCAGCGGGGTCCGCGCTTGCGGGGGGCACGCCGGCCGCCGGCCTTGGTGGCGCGTCGCGCACCACTGTCGGCGCCCAGGATGTCGAGTCCGCTGTCACTCACGTCGACCTCAGATCGTCTCGCCCGGGGCCGATCCCCGGGTCCGTTCGGTGTCCAGGGCGGTCTGCAGGATGACCGTGGCCGCAGCCTGGTCGATCACCGAGCGTCGAGACCGCCCTGACCGCCCGCCCTCGCGGAGCAGGCTGTCCGCAGTCATCGTAGACATCCGCTCGTCGAACAGCCGGACAACCGTGGGCGCGACCGTGTCGGCGAGAGCGCGGGCGAACACCCGCACCTTCGCCGCAGCAGGACCCTCGCGCCCGCTCAGCGACACCGGGAGACCGACCACGAGCTCCAGCGCGTCGACCTCGGAGGCGAGGGCGGAGAGCCGGCCGATCGCGTCGGGTCCGGCGGCCACCGTCTCCAGCGGCGTGGCCACGAGCCCGTCGGGGTCGCACACGGCCACGCCGATGCGGACGTCGCCGACGTCGACACCGAGTCGACGTCCCCTCCTCATCGGACCTGCCTCACCGAGAGACCGTCTCGCGCACGGCCTCGACGACCGCCCCGAACGCAGCGTCGATCCCGCCGACGTCGGTGCCTCCGCCCTGCGCGACGTCGGGCTTACCGCCGCCCTTGCCGCCGATGCGCTCACCGACGACCCCCACCAGCGTGTTGGCCGAGAGCCCGCGCTCCTGCGCTGCGGGCGTGACGGCCACGACCACGGAGGGCCGGTCGTTCGCGGTCCCGACGACCACCACCACGGCGGGCCGGTCCTGCAGGCGGCCGCGGACGTCGAGGGCGAGCGACCGGACGTCGCCCCCTCCGACACCCTCGGCACGGTGCGTCACGACGGAGACCCCGTCGACGTCGGCCGCGGCAGCGGCGATGTCGCCGGCCGCTCCCTGGAGCTGCGCGGTCCTGAGCTTCTCGAGCTCCTTCTCGGTGGCCTTGAGCCGTGCCACGAGGTCGCCGACCCGCGCCGGCACCTCCTCCGGCCGCGCCTTGAGCACGTCGGTGAGCTGCAGCACGAGGTCGCGCTCCTTGGCCAGGTACGCGAAGCCCTCGATGCCGGTGAGCGCCTCGATGCGACGGTTGCCGGCGCCGACCGAGCCGTCCGAGGTGATGACGACGGTGCCGATCTGGCTGGACCGCTCCACGTGGGTGCCACCGCAGAGCTCACGCGACCAGGGACCGCCGATCTCGACCACGCGCACCTGCTCGCCGTACGTCTCGCCGAAGAGCGCGAGGGCGCCCCACTCGCGGGCCTCGGGCAGGGTCATGTACTGGGCCGAGACGAGCAGGTCCTCGCGCAGCGCCCGGTTCGACACGTGCTCGACGTCGTGCAGCTGCTCGGGCGACAGCGCCCCGTTCCAACCGAAGTCGAGACGCAGGTAGCCGGGTCGGTTGTACGAGCCCGACTGCAGCGCGGTGGGGCCCAGCACCTCGCGCAGCGCCGCGTGCACGACGTGCGTGCCCGAGTGCGCCTGACGCGCTCCGGTGCGCCACTCCCGGTCGACGTCGGCCGAGACCGTCTCGTCGACGACGAGCTCGCCCTCGAGCACGCGCACCTGGTGGACGACCAGGCCCTTGATGGGCCGCTGCACGTCGAGGACCTCGGCGCTGCCTCCCCCGCCCGACGTCCACGTGATGGTGCCGGCGTCGGCGTTCTGGCCGCCGGACTCCGCGTAGAACGGCGTCCGGTCCAGGACGACCTCGCCCACGCTCCCCGCACCGAGCGCAGGCGTCGCTGCGCCCTCGCTCAGCAGCGCGAGGACCCGAGACTCCGTCGACAGGGTCGTGTACGCCTGCCAGTCGGTCGGACCGTTCGCGTCGAGGGCCGCGCGGTACGCCGTGGTGTCGGCGTGGACGCCCTTCTTGGCCTTCGCGTCGGCCTTCGCCCGGGCCCTCTGCTCGGCCATGAGCGACCGGAACCCCTCGGCGTCGACCGTGAGGCCCTGCTCCTCGGCCATCTCGAGCGTCAGGTCGATCGGGAAGCCGTAGGTGTCGTGCAGCGTGAACGCCGCCGAGCCGGACAGGCCGCTCCCGCCCTCGGCCTTCACCTTCTGCGCCGCGACGTCGAAGATCTGCGTCCCCTTGCCGAGGGTGGACCGGAACGCGTCCTCCTCGGCGTAGGCGACCTGGGAGATGCGGGCGAAGTCGGCCTCGAGCTCGGGGTACGACGCCTTCATCCGGTCCTTGCTGACCGGGAGCAGCTCGGGCAGGGCGGGGTCCTCGAAGCCCAGCAGACGCATGGACCGCACCGCGCGCCGCAGCAGGCGCCGCAGCACGTAGCCGCGCGCCTCGTTGCCGGGGGTCACGCCGTCGCCCATCAGCATGAGCCCGCTGCGCACGTGGTCGGCCACGACCCGGAACCGGACGTCGTCCTCGTGGTTCGCGCCGTAGGCCCGTCCGGTCAGCTCGGACGCGCGCTCGATGACGGGGTACACCTCGTCGATCTCGTAGAGGTTCTGCTTGCCCTGCAGCAGGTAGGCGACGCGCTCCAGGCCCATCCCGGTGTCGATGTTCTGGCTCGGCAGCGGGCCCACGACGTCGAACTGGTCCTTGGCGCGGACGTTGGTGATCTCCTCCTGCATGAACACGAGGTTCCAGATCTCCAGGAAGCGGTCCTCGTCGACGACCGGGCCGCCGTCGGGCCCGTGCTCGGGGCCGCGGTCGATGTAGATCTCGCTGCACGGGCCGCCAGGACCGGCGACCCCCATGTGCCAGTAGTTGTCGAGCAGACCCCGGTCCTGGATCCGCTCGTCGGGCAGGCCCGCGACGGACTTCCAGAGCGCGCGGGACTCGTCGTCGCCCTCGAGCACCGTGACCCACACCCGGTCGGCGTCGAAGCCGAACCCCCCGTCGTCGACGTGGCCGGTCACCAGGCGCCAGGCGTGCGTGATCGCACCTTCCTTGAAGTACTGGCCGAAGCTGAAGTTGCCGTTCATCTGGAAGAACGTGCCGTGCCGCGTGGTCTTGCCGACCTCCTCGATGTCGAGGGTGCGCACGCACTTCTGGACGCTGGTGGCGGTGCCGTAGGGCGGCGTCTCCTGGCCGAGGAAGTACGGCTTGAACGGCACCATGCCCGCGTTGACGAACAGCAGGTTGGGATCGTCCAGCAGCAGCGGGGCCGAGGGCACCACGGTGTGCCCGGCGGCCTCGAAGTGCTCGAGGAATCGGCGCCGGATCTCTGCGGTCTCCATCAGGGGTGGTCTCTCTCGTCGGTGAGCTCGGGGCGGTCCGCGGCTGGTTGGTCCGCGGCCGTGACCTCGAGCGAGGGTCGGGGTGGCGTGATCTGGTCGGCGAGCCGGGACTCGGCGGTGGACATCCCGTCGCGGACCTCGTCGGCGAAGGCCCGCCACCCGGTGCCGAGCGCGGCGGCCTGGTCGATGAGTCCGGGCATCGAGACCCGGTAGGCGGCCCGCCGGGCCTTGGCGCTGGCGTAGACCCCCACGGCCGAGCCGGCGACGAACCAGACGGCGCGGGGCTTCATCGCTCCCCCAGCCACTGGTCCGAGGGCGTCGGCGGTGCCGTGGAGGCGTGGGCCGCACGAGCGGCCCGGCGTCCGGCCCGGAGCCGGTCACGTCGGCGGTTCCTGTACTCCCGGCGCATCAGGGCGCCGATCCGGTCGCGGCTCTCGGGCCTCAGGGCGTGAGCCACACCCTGGACGACCACGGCGAACCGGACCTGCGGTCGACTGAGCGCGGCCTCGACGACTTGGTCCTGGGTGGGCGGCACGACGACCCGACCCTCGACGACGCGAGGTTCCAGCACCGCGGGCCGCACCGCGAGCGCGGTGGTGTCCTCGTGCTGCGCCGCCGGCGCAGCCGGACGCTGCACCGACGCCGGTCGAGGCGCCGTGTCCTGGTGGGCCGCAGGTCCGGGGGCCGGAGCCACGGCACCGGCCGAACGGGCGACCCGGCGTGCGGCCACGACCGCCACGACCGCGGCCGCCACGGTCACGACCGCGAGGACCGCGGTGGCGACGAGGACGGCGACGTCGGCGGACATGACCTCGAGGTTACTAGGGACGGGTGCGGCGTCGCCGCGCGCGGGGACGGTCCCGCCACCGGACGGGCCTCAGTACCGAGGGTCGGCGTAGAAGACGATCCGCGACTTCGTCCGCTTGACCACGTGGACTCCGCGGGGGTGCTTCTGGCCACCGCCCGCCGACACGTTGCCCTCGATGGTCCAGACGTGGCTGCTCGAGACCTTGGTGACGATGCCGACGTGCGACGGGGTGCCCTTGCTGAAGTAGCCGATGTACGCCAGCCGTCCGACCTTCGCGGTCTGCGAGGTCCGACCGCGCTTGCGCTCGGCGTCCAGGAGCTTCTTGTACGACGTGGCCTTGATGATCGAGCCGGGCTTGCCCCCGGCGTGCGCGAGCCACGAGACGAAGAACCCGCACCACGGGTCGTAGCGTCCCGTCCGCCCGACCCACTTGTTGTACTTGCTCTTGCGCGGGGACGGCTCGCGGTAGCCGACCTGGGAGCGCGCCACGGCGAGCAGGTCCGCGGCCCCGAGCGTCGACGAGACGGCCGACGTCAGCGTGTCCTTGGCCTTGCTGTTGGTGTAGATCGCGCCGGTACGGAACTGCTGGAGGCATCCGCCCTCGGGCAGACCGCAGCGCACGTCGCCGGTGGGCCCACCCAGGGAGCCTCCTGCACCGCCCCGTGCGGACAGCTCGGACGTCAGTCGTCCCCGGACGACCCACGTGCGGCCGCCGGACTGGATCAGGACGCCCTTCGTGTACCCGCGCCACGACCGACCGCTGCCGGTGTGGGTGCCCGTGCGTCGTTCGCCGAGGAGGAAGGCGAGGGACGCCTCCCGCGACAGCAGCGTCCGCTCCCCCGTGCCGATGCGGACCGTCTGCTTCGCCGAGTAGCGCGTGCCGCTGACCTGCGCGCGGTAGGTCCCGGCGCGACGGTCGGCGGGCGACCAGGTGAACCAGCCGTAGGCGTTGGTCCGCACGGTGGCCACCTTGGTGCGACCCGAGCCGGCGTAGCGGTACAGCGCGACCGTGACACGCGGCTGGGGCTTGCCGGCGGTGGTCAGCACCCGTCCGCGCAGCCAGAAGTTCTCGCGGGTCAGCACCCGGGTCCCGAAGCCGTTGTTGACGAGCAGGCTCACCCAACGACCCGCCTGGACGACGACGGTCGCCTCGGCGGACCGGGATCCGGCATGGGTCCCGGTCTCCTGCAGCTCGGCGCGCAGCCGGTACGTTCCCGCCCGCAGACCGCTGAGGGCGTAGGTCGCGGCACCCGAGGTCCCCGTGGTCACGTCGACCGAGGTGTCGCTCGCACCGTCGGCGACCACCCTCACCCGGGCGCCGGCCAGCGGCTCGCCGTCGGCAGTCACCCGGACGGTCCCGCGTGCAGGCTCCTGGGGCGACGTGGTGCCGGCGGCGCGCTCGAGCACGACCGTCGTGGGGACGAGGTCCGGCGTCGGCGGCGGCTCGTCCGCCTGGGGCGTGGGCTCGGTGTCGTCGATCGTGGCACCCGGCTCGGACGCCTCGGTGGTCCCGGGCTCGGCGGGGACGGCCGCCTCCTCGGGGTCCGACGACTCGTCGCTCGTCGTCGGGGTCGACGCGGGGGCCGAGGTGGGCGGGGCCGGCGTGGACTCCGCGGCGGCAGGGACGACGCCGGCCACGAGCGCCAGCGAGGGCACGAGGCAGAGGACTGCGAGGCGCGCGCGACGGCGGGCGTGAACCATGGAGGTCTCCGAGACAGGACGAGAAGGTTGCCTCACTGTCACACGAGGACGGCACCTGCGCCACTGGTTCGCCGCAGCGGTCCCGTCGAGCCGCTCAACGGTCACGCAGGATGGCGCGGATGCGCGCGAGTCGCTCGGCGACGGCTGCCTCGGCTCCGTGGCGTCCGGGCTCGTAGTAGTCGCGGCCGTCGACGTCGTCGGGTGCGTACTGCTGGGTGACGACACCGCGCGGGTCGTCGTGCGCGTAGCGGTAGTCGTGCCCGTGGCCGAGCTTCTTGGCACCTGCGTAGTGCGCGTCGCGCAGCGCCGGCGGGACGGCACCCACCCGGCCGGCGCGGACGTCGGTCTGGGCGGCGTTGATGGCCTGGACCACGGCGTTCGACTTCGGGGCCGTGGCCAGGTGGATCACGGCCTGGGCCAACGGGATGCGAGCCTCGGGGAACCCGATCATGGCGACGGCCTGGGCCGTGGCCGTGGCCACGGGCAGCGCCGTGGGGTCGGCCATGCCGATGTCCTCGCTGGCGTGGATCATCAGCCGCCGGGCGATGAAGCGCGGGTCCTCCCCCGCCTCGATCATGCGAGCGAGGTAGTGCAGGGCGGCGTCGACGTCGGACCCGCGGATGCTCTTGATGAAGGCGCTCGTGACGTCGTAGTGCTGGTCACCCTGCCGGTCGTAGCGCACCGCCGCCTTGTCGACCGCGAGCGCCGCGTCGTCGACCGTGACCTCGATGCGACCCTGGCTGAGCGTGGCACCGGCGGCAGCCTCGAGGTAGGTGAGGACACGTCGGCCGTCGCCCCCGGCGAGCCGGACGAGGTGGTCGCGGGCGTCGTCGCTCAAGGAGACCGCCCCACCGAGACCGCGGGGGTCCTCGACCGCCCGGTCGATCATGGTGGCGACGTCGTCGTCGTCGAGCGACTGCAGGGTCAGCAGGAGCGAACGGCTGAGCAGCGGCGAGATGACGCTGAAGTGGGGGTTCTCCGTGGTGGCGGCCACGAGCGAGACCCACCGGTTCTCGACCCCGGGCAGGAGCGCGTCCTGCTGGGCCTTGGAGAAGCGGTGCACCTCGTCGACGAACAGCACGGTCTCGACGCCGTTCTGCAGGGCCCGGCGAGCACCCGCGATGACGTCGCGGACCTCCTTGACCCCCGCCGAGACGGCCGAGACCTCCATGAAGCGCCGGTTCGTGTGGTTGCTGATGAGCGAGGCGATCGTGGTCTTGCCGGTGCCCGGCGGGCCCCACAGCAGGATGGTGAGCGGCTGGTCGCCGTCGATCACCTGCCGCAGGGGCGATCCGGGGGTGAGCAGGTGCTGCTGGCCCACCAGCTCGTCGAGCGTGCGCGGACGCATGCGCACCGCCAGCGGCGCCGAGGAGTGAGCGTTGCCGGCGAGCGAGCCCGACGAGTCGGTTCCGTTCGCCGCCCACGGCCCGGCACCCCCGCCGGACCGCGCCGTCGGACGGTCGTCCGCCGCAGGAAGGTCGAACAGTCCGTCGTCGCTCACCCCACGAGCCTAGTCACCGACGCCGACACCCCCGGACGCCGTGCCCGTCGGGGCCCATGGGCCAGGCTGGTGGTCATGGGCCTGTTCTCACGACCTTCTCCCGACGACGACGCTCCACCGGCGCCGACTCCCGTCGGCGCCTTCTGGGGCTGGTGGGCCGACGACGGCCGGCACCTCGACCCGGCGCAGGCCGGGCCCGAGCACGCGGCCCTCGACGGACTTCTCTCCGCGATCGACCCCGACCTGACGTGGCACCTCGGTCCCGGCCGCTCCGCCGAGCACCGGTTGACCGTCTCCGCCGGCGGGCTCGCAGCGGCGCGCCCGGCCGCGGAGCGCTGGTTCCGGGCCGCTCCCCCTGCGGACACGACGTGGGAGTACGCGCCCGCGGTCGAGGCCGACCCCGCGGCGTTCGGCGCCGTCCTGGAGGTCGACGGGGCCGCGGTCGACCTGTCGGCGGTCGTGCTCCACGTCGAGACCGACCTCGAGGACCTCCGCGTGCATGTCGGCGTGCACCATCCGGCCTTCGCCGACCTCCCGGAACGGGTGCACGGCCCCGTCACCTTCATGGTGCTCGACTGGGCGCTCGGCGAGGACGACGTGGCGCGCTGGGTCGGGAGGGTCGAGCCGTCGACCACCGCCCCGGCGTCGCCCCGGTCCGTCGACGACCTGCGGGCCGCAGTGGCGGTCTGCGCCGCCGAGCGTGACCCCGACGCGTGGTCCGCGCTGTCCGGCCAGGACGCCGAAGGACGCCCGGTGTTCGCGCTCGCCCGGACGGGTGCCCGCTGGATCGACCGGCCGACGCTCGACCTGCACCACGCGCTCACCGCGACCTTCGCACCCGACGAGCGTGGTCTCCCCTCGCCGGGGGACCTCGGCCGCCTGCAGGCGCTGGACGACTCGCTCGCGGCGACGATGGAGCCGCGCGGACTGGTGCTGGCGAACGTGACCACGAACGGCACCCGCACGTTGCACGTCTACACCGACGGCGAGGACCAGAACGCCGCCGACGACGTCACGCGCTGGGCCGACGACCACGGCCTCCGGGCCGTGAGCACACCCGATCCGGGGTGGACACGGGTCAGGCACCTGCTCGGCTGAGGGGCAGGCACCTCCGGGTCGTCCGCTCGCCGAGGTCCTGTCGGTGGCGGCCCCTAGCGTTCGCCGCATGAGCCATGGACTGTTCCTCAGGCACCAGGCGAGACCCGGTCGACGACCCGAGCTGGTCGCCGCGTGGGAGGCGCACATGCCGGACGCCGTCGCTGCGAACCCCCACCACGAGGCGTACGTCTACACCGAGGTGGCCGGCGACCCGGACGCCGTGATGGTCTACCAGCAGTACACGGACGCCGAGCACGCCGCAGCGTTCCTGCACGACCCGGCCTACCTCGCGTACCTCGCCGCGTCCGAGCACCTGCTCGCTGCACCACCCGTGGTCACGGTGGTGGCTCCTCGCTGGTCCAAGCACGTCGGCTGACGCGTCAAGGCCCCGGCCGGTCTCAGGCCGTGGTGTCGACCTCGTCGTCCTCGGGCTCCGGCCCCTCTTCGTCTGGCACTGCGTCGACGCCGGCCTCCTTGCGCTGCTCCGGCGTGATCGGGGCCGGGGCGGCGGTGAGGGGGTCGTAGCCGCCACCGGACTTCGGGAAGGCGATGACGTCGCGGATGGAGTCCGTGCCCGCCAGCAGGCCGACGGTGCGGTCCCACCCGAACGCGATGCCGCCGTGCGGCGGCGCGCCGAAGGCGAAGGCGTCGAGCAGGAAGCCGAACTTCTCCTGCGCCTCCTCCTCGCCGATGCCCATGATCTCGAAGACGCGCTTCTGCACGTCGGGACGATGGATACGGATGGACCCGCCACCGACCTCGTTGCCGTTGCACACGATGTCGTAGGCCTGGGCGATCGAGCTGCCCGGATCGGCCAGCGTGGCCGGGTCCTGGGGCGCCGTGAAGGCGTGGTGCACGGCGGTCCACTCGCCACCTCCCACGGCGACGTCGCCGGAGTCGAGGTCGCTCACGGCCTCGAACATCGGCCAGTCGACGACGAAGCAGAACGCCCACGCCGACTCGTCGATGAGGTTCTCCCTGCGGGCGATCTCGATGCGCGCGGCACCGAGCAGCTGGCGCATCTGCTTGACCGGACCGGCCGAGAAGTAGATGGCGTCGCCGGGCTTCGCTCCGACGGCGTCCGCCAGTCCGTCGCGCTCGGCCTCGGACAGGTTCTTGGCGACGGGGCCGCCGAGCGTCCCGTCCTCGCCGACGAGCACGTAGGCCAGACCACGCGCACCGCGCTGCTTGGCCCACTCCTGCCAGCCGTCGAGCGTGCGGCGTGCCTGCGAGCCACCGCCGGGGTGCACCACGGCACCGACGTACGGAGCCTGGAACACCCGGAACGGGGTGTCCTTGAAGTAGTCGGTCAGCTCGACGAGCTCGAGGTCGAAGCGCAGGTCGGGCTTGTCGGAGCCGTAGCGACGCATCGCGTCGGCGTACGTGATGCGCGGGAACGGGCGCGGGAGCTCGACGTCGATGAGCTTCCAGAGCTCGGCGTAGACCTCCTCCGCCAGGGCGATCACGTCGTCCTGGTCGACGAAGCTCATCTCGATGTCGAGCTGGGTGAACTCCGGCTGACGGTCGGCACGGAAGTCCTCGTCGCGGTAGCAGCGCGCGATCTGGTAGTACCGCTCCAGGCCGCCGACCATGAGCAGCTGCTTGAACAGCTGGGGGCTCTGCGGCAGGGCGTACCAGCTGCCGGGGCGCAGGCGCGCGGGCACGAGGAAGTCGCGTGCGCCCTCGGGCGTGGAGCGGGTGAGGGTGGGCGTCTCGACCTCGACGAAGTCGTGACGCTCCAGCACCTGACGGGCCACGGCGTTGACCTTGCTGCGCAGCCGGATGGCGTGGGCAGGGGCGGGCCTGCGCAGGTCGAGGTAGCGGTAGCGCAGACGCGCCTCCTCCCCCACCTCCACGTGCTCGTCGATCGGGAACGGCAGCGGAGCCGACGCGCTGAGGATCTCGACGTCGCTCGCGATGACCTCGATCTCGCCGGTGGGGATCGCGGCGTTCTCGTTGCCCTCGGGACGCTTCTCGACGGTGCCGACGATCTTCAGGCAGAACTCCGAGCGGAGCTGGTGGGCGACCTCCTCGCGCACCACCACCTGCACGACGCCGCTGGCCTCGCGCAGGTCGATGAATGCGACGCCGCCGTGGTCGCGTCGGCGCGCGACCCATCCGGCGAGGGTGACCTGGTCGCCGACGTTGGCGGCGGTCAGGCTTCCGGCGTCGTGGGTGCGGATCACGGCGAGGTCTCCTTCGAGAGGGGGGTCCCGACGACGGTGGGCGTCAGGTCGTGAGCGGGGGGCGTCCAGGTGTCGGGGTCGACCTCGACCTGGTCGCCGGTGCGGATGTCCTTGACACTAGGCGGTTCGCCCGGGAAGAGGACGTACGGGATGCCGCGGCGCTCGGCGGTGCGGATCTGCTTGCCGAACTTCTGCGCGGCGGCGGACACCTCGGTGGGGATGCCACGGGCGCGCAGCCGCTGCGCGAGAGCGTCGCTCGCGGCGCGTGACGCCTCGTCGGTCACCGCGACGAGCACGGCGGACGGGACGGGCCGGCTGCTCGTGAGCCCGTCGGCGACGAGGGGCACCAGCAGCCGCGAGAGTCCGAGCGAGATGCCGACGCCCGGGTACGTGCGCTTCCCGTCGGAGGCGAGCTCGTCGTAGCGGCCGCCGGAGCACACGGAGCCGAGCTGCTCGTGGCCGCTCATGCGGGTCTCGAAGACCGTGCCGGTGTAGTAGTCCAGGCCTCGGGCGATGCGGAGGTCGGCGGTGACCCGGACGCCCTCGACGTCGGCGCACGCGGCCACCACGGAGGCGAGCTCGTCGAGGCCCTCGTCGAGCAGCGGGTGCTGCACGCCCAGCGCGCGGACACGCTCCACGAACGAGGTGTCCTCGGTGCTGATCTCGGCGAGCGCGAGGCAGGCCCGTGCGGAGGCGTCGTCGAGACCGGCCTCGGCCAGGAGCTCCAGGACCTTCTCGCCCGGCAGCTTGTCGAGCTTGTCGACGACCTGCATGACGGCGGTCGGCGTGGCCACCCCGAGCCCGAGGTAGAAGCCCTCGAGCACCTTGCGGTTGCTCACCTGGAGCGTGAACAGCTCCTCCGGAGCCGCCCGGAGCCCGGCACCCCCGCCGGGGGTCGCCCCCGCGCCGAGACCGAGGACCGACGCCACGGCCGCCAGTGCCTCGGCCATCACCCGCGCGACCTCGACGTCGGCGTGGAAGGGCAGGGTGCCGTCGCCGACAATGTCGATGTCGGCCTGGGTGAACTCACGGAACCGACCCTGCTGCGGTCGCTCGCCCCGCCAGACCTTCTGGATCTGGTAGCGCCGGAACGGGAACTCCAGCTTGCCGGCGTTCTCGACCACGTAGCGCGCGAACGGGACGGTGAGGTCGAAGTGCAGGGCGAGCGCGTCGGACCGCGACGACGACGCTCCTGGGGAGGCGTCGTCGTGGATGCGACGCACGACGTAGACCTCCTTGTCGATCTCGCCCTTGCGCAGCAGCGTCTCGACCGGCTCGACCGCCCGCGTCTCGACGTTGGCGAAGCCGTGCAGCTCGAACACGCGACGCAGGGCGTCGGTGACGGCCAGCTCGACCGCACGGTCGGCGGGCAGGAGCTCGGGGAACCCGCTCAGCTTCGCCACGTCAGGCCTCCTTCAGCTCGGACAGGAAGGGGTTGGTGGCCCGCTCACGTCCGATGGACGTCTGCGGCCCGTGCCCGGGAAGCACGACGACGTCGTCCGGCAGCGGGAGGATGCGCTCGCGCAGGCTGGTGAGCATCTGGTCGTGGTCACCGCCGGTGAGGTCGGTCCGGCCGATCGACCCGGCGAACAGGAAGTCGCCGGAGAACATCACCTGCGACACGTCCTCGGGACCGTCCCAGTCCACCCGGTAGTAGACGGTGCCCGGGGTGTGCCCGGGCACGTGGTCGACGCTGATCCGCAGCCCGTCGACCTCCACCACCGCACCGTCGACCGCGTCGCGGACGTCGTCGGGCTCGCGGAACTCCGGCAGGTCGTCGAGACCGAACTGGGCGCGCAGCATCGCCGCCGACGGGCCGGAGATCGCGGCCATGGGGTCGGCCAGGAGGTGCCGGTCGGCGGGGTGGATCCACACCGGTGCGTCGAGCTCGCGGGCCACGTCCTGCGCGCACCACATGTGGTCGAAGTGGCCGTGGGTGATGAGCACGGCGTCGACCGTCAGCCGGTGCTCGGCGACGACCTGGCGCACGCCCTCGATCGAGTCCATGCCCGGATCGACGACGGCGCAGCCGGTGCCGGGACCTCGGGCCACGACGTAGCAGTTGGCCTGGAGCGGGCCGGCGGGGAAGGACGTGAGCAGCACGCACCACAGGGTACGCGGGGCTGCGACGTCGGATCGCCCGGCGGTTCGTCCGGGGCGGCGACGCCCAGTCGACGCCGGGGTGGTCACGCCCAGGTGGTGTCCTCCTAGACTGTCGCCATGACCTCTGCCGCCGAGCATCCGTGGGGCCGCGTCGACGCCGAAGGAAGGGTCTTCGTCAAGACCGGTGACTCCGAGCGCGAGATCGGCGAGTGGAAGGTGGGAGAACCTGCCGAGGGTCTCGCCTTCTACGTCCGCCGCTTCGAGGGCCTCGAGACCGAGGTCGACCTGCTGGAGAAGCGCCTGACCACCGGTGCGCTGTCGCCCGACGAGGCGGCCAAGGCCGTCGCCAAGGTGCGCGGCGAGGTGGCCGACGCCGCCGCGATCGGCGACCTCGCGTCGCTCGACGCGCGCCTGGACGCCCTCGCTCCCGCGATCGAGAAGCAGCGCGAGGAGCGTCGGGCCGAGCGGGAGGCCAAGGTGGCCGAGGCGAGCGTGGCCAAGACCCGCATCGTCGAGGAGGCCGAGAAGATCGCCTCGGGCCAGGACTGGCGCGCCGGGGCCGACCGGCTCCGTGCCCTCCTGGAGGAGTGGAAGGCGCTCCCCCGCCTCAGCAAGTCCGCCGACGACGAGCTGTGGCACCGCTTCAGCGCCGCCCGCACCTCGTTCACGCGCAAGCGCAAGACGCACTTCGCCGAGCAGAACACCCAGCGCGAGGCGGCGCAGAAGGTCAAGGAGAAGCTGATCGTCGAGGCCGAGGCCTTGTCGTCCTCGACCGAGTGGGGTCCGACGTCGGGCAAGTACCGCGACCTCATGACCGAGTGGAAGAAGGCGGGCTCAGCCCCGCGCAACGTCGAGGACAAGCTCTGGAAGCGGTTCCGAGCCGCCCAGGACGTGTTCTTCCAGGCCCGCGACGCCGCGAACGCCGCGCTCGACGAGGAGTTCGCCGCCAACGCCGTGGTCAAGGAGCAGATCCTGGTCGAGGCCGAGGCGCTGCTGCCGATCACCGACCTCGACGCCGCCCGCAAGGCGCTGCACGACATCGCCGACCGCTGGGAGGCCGCCGGCAAGGTCCCGCGTGGCCGGGTCAAGGAGCTCGAGGGGCGTCTGCGCACGGTCGAGCAGGCCGTACGTGCCGCCGGTGAGCAGGAGTGGAAGCGCTCGGACCCGGAGAAGTCGGCCCGCGCCGACGACATGATCGGCAAGCTTCAGCGCGCCATCGACGAGACCCGCGAGTCCCTCGCCAAGGCCGAGGCCGCCGGCGACGCCCGCAAGGTGAAGGACCTGACGCAGAAGCTGGAGTCGAACGAGTCGTTCCTCGCGATGGCCCAGAAGGCCGCGTCCGACTACAGCTGAGCCGCGTCGGCCGGGTCCTCGGCTGGACCGGGTCCTGCAGGATCCTGCGCTCGCGCGCCGTTGCTCGATCGATGGTGCGAGTGCGCCCCAGCCGTTGCTGCGCTCCTGCTGGTGGGTCGTTCCTTGCTGCTGCACTTCCGCTGGCGCGGTCGTTTCCTGCTGCTGCACTGCTACTGCTGGTGGGGTCGTTCCTTGCTGCTGCGTCGCTGTGGCTGCGAGTCGACCTGCTCTCCGAAAGGGCCTCGACCGGCGGACGGGTCCGGGCTCGGGTCGGGCCCTCGGAGCGCGGCTCGGGGAGACGCAAGGTTCTGCGTTCGTGCGTGGAGGGTCGAAGGATGCTGCGTTCGTGTCCGGATCCCGTCGTGGACGCAGCATCGTTCGGGGTTCGGCACGCAAAGGCAGAATCCTGCGTCCGCAGGGCGACCCTGGTGCGTTGGGTGGTCAGGATTCTCCTTCTGCGCGGACCGTTCCACGGGAAGGGAGAATCACTGCCCCTACGGGTCCAAGGTCGCCGCCACGATGCTTCCTTCGCGAGGCACGGTCCACGCGTAGGAAGCATCGTGCGTGGATCCCGCACAGATGAAGAATCGTGGCCGCGCCCCGCAGATCCCACCGAGCCCAGACCCCCGCCCCGGTCGAGGCCCTTTCGGAGACCACACCGACTCGCAGCCACAACGACGCAGCAGCAAGCGAGAACCCAGCCACACCCCGCAGACCCACCCGAGCCCAGTCCCACCGCTCCGGTCGAGGCCCCTTTCGGAGACCACCCCGACTTGCAGCCACAGCGACGCAGCAGCAAGCGTTGACCCGGCCGCACGAGGCGACGAAGCCGGACGGCTCACCCGAAGGACGAGACCCGACTCAGCGACTCTGCGCCTCCAACGTGCGTGAGTACAGGCCCCGGCCCTCGACGTCGCGCAGCGTGACCGTCAGGGCACGGGTCCGGGCGTCGATCTCGACCTCGCCGAAGAACTGGTAGCCGCCGGCGGGACCGGTGTTCGCCACGGGCGGGGCGCTCACGAACTCGGCGCGCGGTCCGAAGGTGTCGTCGAGCGCGTTCGGACCGAAGGCACCGGCGTTGAGCGGCCCGGAGACGAACTCCCAGAAGGGGTCGAACCTCTGGTAGCTCGCGCGGTCGGGCGAGTAGTGGTGTGCGGCGGTGTAGTGCACGTCCGCCGTCAGCCACACGTGGTTGCGGATGCCCGCGTCCTGGAGCGCGGTGAGCACCCGCGCGACGTCCTGCTCGCGACCGAGGGGCGCGCCGGGGTCGCCCTGGGCGATGCCCTCCTGCGCCGCCGCGCCGTCGGGCACCACGAGGCCGATCGGCAGGTCGGCCGCGATCACCTTCCAGGTGGCGCGCGACGCACGGAGCTCGCGGAGGAGCCACCGCGTCTGCTCCTCCCCCAGCACGCCGCCGTCGCGTCGGGTCTCGTCGTTGGCGGTGTTGGGGTCCTTGCGCGTGCGCATGTCGAGCACGAACACGTCGAGCAGCGGCCCCTGGTGCAGCACGCGGTAGACGCGCCCCACGCGGTCGGGCGAGATCTCGGCCACCGGCACGTAGTCGTGGAAGGCGCGGCGGGCGCGCGAGGCGAGGACGTCCACCCGACGCTCGGTGTACCGCGGGTCGTCGAGCACCTCGCCGGGGTACCAGTTGTTGGTCACCTCGTGGTCGTCCCACTGGGTCACCTGGGCGGTGCTCGCCAGGAAGGCCCGCCAGTTGTCGGCCTCGAGGTTGTAGCGGTACTGGCCGCGGAACTCGGCCAGGGTCTCGGCCACCTTCTCCTTCTCCGGGGTCACGAGGTTCCTCCAGGTGCGCCCGTCCGGCAGCGCGACCGTGGGCTGCAGCGGCCCGTCGGCGTAGACGGTGTCACCGCTGCACAGGAAGAAGTCGGCGTCACGCCGCGCCATCGCGTCGGCGATGCGGTAGCCCCCGTACTCGGGGTTGGCACCCCACCCCTGCCCCGCGACGTCTCCGGACCACAGGAAGCGGACGTCCCGTCGGGACCCGCCGAGCGTGCGCAGGCGGCCGGCTACCGGACGTCCGGAGCGCCGCGGGTCGTGCAGGTCGACGGCACGCACGCGGTAGTGCACGTCGGAGCCCGGCGGGAGGCCGCGCACGGCCCACTGCCCGGTCAGGTCGGTCTCGGGCGTCACGCGCGGTCCCTGCACGGTCACGGCACGCCGGAAGGACGGGTCGCGCGAGATCTCGGCCACGAGACGCGCCGGACGGTCCGCACGCCCCCACAACGTCGCCTGGCCGGCGTGCACGTCACCGGCCTGCACACCGTGCGTGAGCTCCGGCCTGCCGCGACGCACCAGTGCCGGTACGCCACGCGCCGACGCAGGACCGCCGCCGAGCAGCACCCCGCCGGTCGTGAGTGCGGCCAGGGCCGCGGAACGGACGGCGGTGCGACGGTCGATCTCCCCCGAGGTCATGACCCGAGCGTCACGGAGCGAAGCGACGAGCGGGTGACCACCCGGTGACCACCGAGCGGCCGGTCACCCCGCCGACGTCACTGCGTGACGCGGTAGACGTCGAAGACGCCCTCGATGGTGCGGACGGCCGCGAGCACGTGGTCGAGGTGCTTGGGGTCGCCCATCTCGAAGCTGAACTTGCTCTTGGCCACTCGGTCGCGCCCGGTGGAGAGCGCGGCGGACAGGATGTTCACGTGCTGGTCGGAGATGATCCGCGTGATGTCGCTCAGCAGACGAGGCCGGTCGAGCGCCTCCACCTGGATCGCCACGAGGAACGTGCTGTGCGCGTTGGGCGCCCACTGGACCGGGACCAGCCGCTCGGGCTGCGACCTCAGCGACTGCAGGTTGACGCAGTCCCTGCGGTGCACCGACACGCCGGAGCCACGCGTCACGAAGCCCTCGATCACGTCGCCCGGGACCGGGGTGCAGCAGCGTGCGAGCTTGACCATCACGTCGCCCGAGACGCCTTCGACCAGCACGCCTGCCTGGCCGTCGGCCCGCTGGCGGCGCGAGCCGCTGCCGGGGATGACGGTGGCCTCCGCGAGGTCCTCCTCGGCACCGTCGCGCCCGCCCGAGAGGGAGATGACCCGCTCCACCACGTTCTGCGCGCCGACGTTGTTCTCCCCCACCGCGGCGTAGAGGGCCGACACGTCGGGCAGGTTGAGGTCCTTGGCGATCGCGTCGAGCGTGTCGTGCTTGAAGATGCGGTGCAGCGGCAGGTTCTCCTTGCGCATCTGCTTGGCGATGAGGTCACGCCCGCGCTCGATCGCCTCCTCGCGACGCTCCTTGGTGAACCACTGCCGGATCTTGTTGCGGGCTCGCGGGCTCTTGACGAACTCGAGCCAGTCGCGGCTGGGTCCGGCGTCCTGCGACTTGGACGTGAAGACCTCCACCACGTCACCGGTCTTGAGCTCGGACTCCAGCGACACCAGCCGTCCGTTCACGCGTGCACCGATGCAGGCGTGACCGACCTCGGTGTGCACGGCGTAGGCGAAGTCGACGGGCGTGGCCTCGGCCGGGAGCTGGATGACGTCGCCGCGCGGGGTGTACGCGTACACGCCGACGCTGTTCATCTCGAAGCGCAGGTTGTCGAGGAAGTCGACGGAGTCCTCGGTCTCGGACTGCCACTGGACCAGCTCGCGCAGCCAGGCCATGTCGTCGCTGCCGGGGCTGGCGCCCTTGGCCGTGGACGGGTTCGCGCTCCCGTCCTCCTTGTACTTCCAGTGCGCCGCCACGCCGTACTCGGCGCGACGGTGCATGGCACGGGTGCGGATCTGCAGCTCCACCGGCTTGCCCTGCGGACCGATCACCGACGTGTGCAGCGACTGGTACATGTTGAACTTCGGGACCGAGATGTAGTCCTTGAAGCGGCCGGGGATGGGGTTCCACCGGGCGTGCAGGACGCCGAGCACGCCGTAGCAGTCGGCAACGGTGTCGACGAGGATCCGGACGCCGACGAGGTCGAAGATGTCGGTGAACTCGCGCTCGCGCACCAGCATCTTCTGGTAGATCGAGTAGTAGTGCTTGGGGCGGCCGCTGACGGTCGCCTTGATCTTGGCGTGGCGCAGGTCGGACTCGACGTCGCCGATCACGCGCTCGAGGAACTGCCCCCGCGACGGTGCCCGGTCGGCCACGAGGCGCACGATCTCGTCGTAGACCTTCGGGTGCAGGGTCGCGAACGCGAGGTCCTCGAGCTCCCACTTGATGGTGTTCATGCCCAGCCGGTGGGCCAGGGGGGCGAAGATCTCGACCGTCTCGCGCGCGATCCGCTCCTGCTTGTCCTGCCGCAGGTAGCGCAACGTGCGCATGTTGTGCAGGCGGTCGGCGAGCTTGATGACGAGCACCCTGATGTCGCGACTCATCGCCACGACCATCTTGCGGATCGTCTCGGACTGCGCGGAGTCGCCGTACTTGACCTTGTCGAGCTTGGTCACGCCGTCGACGAGCAGGGCCACCTCGTCGCCGAAGTCCACGCGGAGCTTGTCGAGCGTGTAGGGCGTGTCCTCCACCGTGTCGTGCAGGAGCGCCGCGCACAGGGTGGGACCGGTCATGCCCAGCTCGGCCAGGATGGTGGACACCGCGAGCGGGTGGGTGATGTAGGGGTCGCCGCTCTTGCGGGTCTGCCCCTCGTGCATGCGCTCGGCGATCTCGTACGCCTTGCGGATGACGTCGACGTCGGCCTTGGGGTGGTTCTCGCGGTACACCGCGAGCAAGGGGTCGAGCACCGGGTTCTGCGGCGTCGACCGGCCTCCGATGCGGGCCAGGCGGCTGCGCACGCGGGCACCGGCCGGCGCCTGGTCGACGCGGGCAGGTTCCGGCGGCGCAGCCGTCTCGGCGGCTCCGCCGTGGTCGGTGTCGATGCGCTCAGCCACTCAGTGCTCCTGTCGTGCCTTCCATCGTAGGACAGGCCCGATCACCGCGGTCACGGGACGGACCCGACCTCAGAGCAGGACGTCGAGCAGCGTGGCCGCGGCGCCGAGCACCAGGATCGCGACGAGCACGAGGGCGATGGTTCGGGTGTGACGGGGGTTCATGGGTGTCCTGACGGATCGCGGGGTCGACGAGCGAGAGGTCAGTAGCGGCGCAGGCTGACGAGCGGCGTGCCGGAGAGCACGTCCCGGCCACCGAGCGCGCCGATCTCGAGGACCACGACGTTGCCGACGACGGTGCTGCCGCACGCCGCCACGAGCTCGCCGGCCGCGACCAGCGTGCCCCCGGTGGCGAGCACGTCGTCGACGACGACCACCCGGGCACCGGGCGCCAGGGCGTCGGTGTGGATCTCGAGCGTGGCCTCGCCGTACTCCAGCGCGTACGTGGCGCTGTGGGTGTCGGCCGGCAGCTTGCCCTGCTTGCGGACCGGGACGAAGCCGACGCCGAGCTCGAGGGCCAGCGGTGCGCCGAAGATGAAGCCACGAGCCTCGACACCCACGACGACGTCGGGATCGAGGTCGCGCACGGCGTCGCGCAGGGCCGCCGACACGGCCGAGAAGGCCTCGTGGTTCGACAGCAGGGGCGTGACGTCACGGAAGGTGACGCCCTGCGCCGGCCAGTCCTCGACCGGCCGGACGCAGGCGTCGATGGCCGTGGCCGCGTCCATGGACGTCAGGAGCCGTTGCCGCTCAGGTCGACGTCGCACTCGTCCTTGGCGTGCTTCTCGATGGCGTCGGAGGCCTTCGTGAACTTCTCGTCGCTCAGCTTCTGGAAGTCGGCGGCCAGGCCCTGGAGCTTGGCCATGTCGACGCCCTCGGGCAGCTCGCCCTGCTGGACCTTCGCGAGGTCCTCGAGCTTGATGCCCGCGTCGTCGAGGGACTTCTCGACCGACGTGATGCCGTCGTCGAGCACCTTCCAGTCGGACTCGACGTCGGAGGGGGCCTCGTCCGCGAGCTTGTGGAAGGTGGCGAAGGCCTTGTCGATCTGCCCGAGGTCGCTGCCCTCGAGGGAGTCGAACTCCTTCGTGGCGGACTTGAGGTCGGAGCAGTAGGCGCTGCTCCCGGATCCACAGGCGGTCAGGGTCGTGGCGGCGGCGAGCACGGCGCCGGCGAGAGCGAGCTTCTTCATGCGCGCAAGCATGTCATGGTTGCCTGAGAGCTCAGGACCGACCCGCCCGGCCCTGGCCGCTGCCACCGCGCTTGCGCGACGACCGCGGACCTCGCGTCGGCTGGCGCCGACCTCCCGCCCCCGCCCCGGCCGCCACCGGCACCGCCTCGCCCGCGCTGGGCGTCGCGGCGTCCTTCTCGCGCCGGGCGAGCACGCGCCCGGTGTGGGCCGCGACCGCCGTGTCACGCTCGCGCAGCTGGACGGCGAGCGGTGTGGCGATGCAGATGGAGGAGTAGGTCCCGGCGGCCATGCCGATGAACAGCGCGAGGGCGAGGTCCTTCAGCGGCCCCTGCCCGAGCACGAACGTGCCGACGACGAGCAACGCCAGGACGGGCAGCAGCGCGGTGACGGACGTGTTCACCGAGCGCACGAGCGTCTGGTTGACGGCGAGGTTCGCCTGCTCGGCGTAGGTACGACGGGACGAGGCGAGCACGCCGTGCGTGTTCTCGCGCACCTTGTCGTACACGACCACGGTGTCGTACAACGAGTAGCCCAGGATCGTCAGGAAGCCGGTGACCGTGGCGGGCGTGACCTCGAAGCCGGACCAGGCGTACACGCCCGCGGTGATGAGCACGTCGTGGGCGAGCGCCACGAGCGCAGCGAGCGACATGCGCCAGTCGCGGAAGTAGGCGGCGATGAAGATGACGACGACCACCAGGAAGACGGCGAGGCCGGTGAGCGCCTTGGTGGCCACCTGCTTGCCCCACGAGGGCCCGATGAGGTTCTGGCTCACCTCCTGCGCGCCCGCGTCGGTCAGGGCCTTCTCGAGCACGGACGTCTCGTCCTGGCTGAGGGCACGGACGTCGATCCGGACGGTGTCCGAGCCGGAGGTCGTGACGATCGGGTCACCCGCGGCGGGGACGTTCGCGTCCTCGATCGCCTGGGCGAGGGCGTCGGCGGTGGCCGCGTCGGCCTTCTGCACCTTGGCGGTCAGCTCGACACCGCCCTTGAACTCGATGCCGAGGTTGAAGCCCTGCACGACGAAGCCGAGCGTGGAGGCGACGATGATGAGGACGGAGATCGAGTACCAGAGCCGACGACGTCCGACGAAGTCGACCGAGACCCGCCCGGTGTAGAGGTGCTGGCCGAAGCTGCTGATGCGTCCCATCAGGATCGTCCTCCCGTGGTGCTGCCGGGTGTCGGGGCTCGGTCCGGACGGCGGACCGGTCCGGTGCGGTCGACGGCCCGGTCCCCGATGCCGAGATGGGCCGCGTCGAAGCCGGAGAGCTTGTGGCCGCGACCGAAGAACGTGGTGCGCGCCAGGAGCGACATGAGCGGCTTGGTGAACAGGAACACCACGATCACGTCGATCACCGTGGTGAGACCCAGCGCGAAGGCGAACCCGCGCACGACGCCGATCGCGAAGATGAACAGGATCACCGCCGCCAGCAGCGAGACACCGTCCGCGGCCAGGATGGTGCGACGCGCGCGCTCCCAGCCGGACTCGACGGCCAGGCGCAGCGACTTGCCGTCGCGCACCTCGTCACGGATCCGTTCGAACAGGACGATGAACGAGTCCGCGGTGATGCCGATGGCCACGATGAGGCCCGCGATGCCGGGAAGGGTCAGCGTGAAGCCGAGCGACTTCCCGAGCAGCAGCACCATGGCGTAGGTGGACGCGCCGGCGACGAGCAGCGAGCCGATGGCCACGAGCCCGAGCGCGCGGTAGTAGAGCAGCAGGTACGCCATCACGAGCACGAGCCCGATGGCCCCGGCGACGATGCCGGCCTCCAGCTGGGAACCCGCGAGCGAGGGGCCCTCGACGGACACCCCGTTGACCTCGAAGGTGAGCGGCAGTGCCCCGTACTTCAGCTGGTTGGCCAGCGACTGCGACGTGGACTGCGTGAACCCGCCGGAGATCTGCGAGCTTCCGTTGGTGAAGTGGCCGTTGGTGGTCGGTGCGCTCAGCACCTCGCCGTCGAGCACGATCGCGAAGCGCGACGCGGCCTGGTTGCCGGCCTGCTCCTGCTGGTAGAGCGCGTCGGTGATGGCGTCGAAGGCCTCGGTCCCGGCCTTGCGCAGCTCGATCGCCACGACCCACTCGACGGAGCCCTGGGGCACCACGGCGTCCGCACTCTTGACCTGGGTGCCCTCGATGACGGTGGGGCTGAGGATCATCGTCTCGCCCGTGGACGGGTCGCACGAGACGATCGGCTCGTCCGGCACGTCGTCGACCGCGAGGTCGTCCTTCGTGCACCGGAACCCGGCCAGCTCGGTCTGCAGCGCCTCGGCGGCCGAGGCGTAGTCCTTCGGCAGCGAGTCCAGACCCTGGGTCTCCGCGGCGATGAGCTGGTCGAGCGAGAGCTTCGACCAGTCCGCCGCGCTCACGGTCTTGGCCGCCGCCGCGACCGCCTTCTGGTCCGGTGCCTGGGCCGCGCTCTGCCCCGACCCCCAGAGCAGACGGAAGCGCAGCTGGGCGGTGCGGCCCACCTCGTCGACGATGTTGCCCTTGCGCTGCCCCGGGATCTCGATGACGACCTGGTTGCCGCCCTGCGTGGAGACCTCGGCCTCGCTCACGCCCGTGGCGTTGACCCGCTGGTCGATGATGTCCCGAGCCTCCTGCAGCTTGGCCTGCGTGACGTCACCGGAGGACGCCTCGGCCTGCAGGGTGATCCGGGTGCCGCCCTGCAGGTCGAGCCCGAGCCTGGGCTTCCAGACCCCGCCGCCGTCCTTGAGGTCGAGCCCTGCCAGCAGTCCGAACAGGGCGAGCAGGAGGGCGAGGAACAGCAGCAGCGTGCGTCGCGGACGCGGGATGCCGGCAGTGCTCCTGCCGGGACGGGGCGCGGGTCTGGCCATCAGTCGGTCGGGCTCTCCGGTTCGGTGGTCGGGCTCGGGTCGACGACCTTCGCGACGGCCTGGCGGTTGACGGTGATCACCGTGTTCGGGGCGATGCGCAGCTCGGCCTCGGTGTCGCCCAGCGACACCAGCTCGCCGAAGATGCCGCTGGCGAGCATGACCCGGCGGCCCGGCTCGAGCGCGGTCTGGGTGGCGAGGTAGTCCTTCTGGCGAGCCCGCGCGGGGCGCATGACCAGGAGGTAGAAGATGACCAGCAGGAGGACGAGCGGGATGAAGCTGTAGACATCGGACACGAGATTGCTCCGTCGAAGGGAATGACGTCCGCACAGCGGACCTGGCACGGGGCCAGGGAGTAGTTTAGACATGCAACCAAGCCCGGCGGCCCTGTCCATGCTTCCACGGACGGCGCCCGGGTCGAGCAGGTGCCTCTAGACCGGGTCCGCGGCGTCGTCGAGCGGCAGCTGGTCGGTCCCGGCGGGCGCCGCCAGACCGAGGTGCCGCCAGGCAGCGGGCGTCGCGATGCGCCCGCGAGGCGTCCGCGCGAGGAAGCCCAGGCGCACGAGGAAGGGCTCGGCGAGCTCCTCGACGGTCTCGCGCTCCTCACCGACGGCGACCGCGAGCGTGCTGATGCCGACCGGTCCCCCGCCGAAGCTGGCGCACAGCGCCTGGAGCACCGCCCGGTCCAGACGGTCCAGACCGAGGTCGTCGACCTCGTACAGGGCGAGTGCGCTGCGGGCCTCGCCGTGCCCGACGGTGCCGTCACCGCGCACCTGGGCGTAGTCACGCACCCGCCTCAGCAGGCGGTTGGCGATGCGCGGGGTCCCACGCGAGCGGGACGCGATCTCGTGGGAGCCGTCGTCGGAGATCGTCAGGTCGAGCAGTCGCGCGGACCGCTCGACGATGCGCTTGAGCTCGGCCGACTCGTAGTAGTCCAGCTGGGCGGTGAAGCCGAACCGGTCGCGCAGGGGTCCGGGCAGCAGACCGGCCCGGGTGGTGGCCCCGACGACGGTGAAGGGCGGGATCTCCAGGGGGATGGCCGTGGCACCCGGGCCCTTGCCGACGATGACGTCGACCCGGAAGTCCTCCATGGCCATGTAGAGGAGCTCCTCGGCCGGGCGCGACATGCGGTGGATCTCGTCGATGAACAGGACGTCGCCCTCGTCGACACCGGAGAGGATCGCCGCGAGGTCGCCGGCGTGCTGGATCGCGGGCCCGCTGGTGAGCCGCAGGTGGGCGCCGAGCTGGTGGGCGATGATCATGGCGATCGTGGTCTTGCCCAGGCCGGGCGGTCCCGACAGCAGCACGTGGTCGGGTGTCCGCCCCCTCCCCTGGGCCGCCTCGAGCACGAGGGACAGCTGCTCGCGCACGCGCTCCTGGCCGACGAGCTCCTCGAGCGTGCGAGGACGCAGCGCCGCGTCGAACGCCCGGTCGTCGGGCGTGGCCTCGGCGAGGACCGCGTCGAGCCCGTCGACGTCGTAGGCGGATGCCTCGGGGTAGGAGTCGTCGTGCACGCCGCTCACGCCTTGGACAACGATCGGAGCGCGAGCCGCAGCAGCTGGCCGACGTCGGGCGAGTCGCCTGCGGCGTCGGAGACGGACTCGATGGCCTTCTCGGCGTCGCGGGTGGACCACCCGAGACCCTCGAGGGCCTGCAGGACCTGGGCACGCCAGGGCGCGGCGGAGGTTCCCGGCGCGGCGGACGTGGGGAGCACGGGACCGACCCGGTCCTTGAGCTCCACCACGATGCGTTCGGCGCCCTTGCGACCGATGCCCGGGACGGAGGTGAGCGCGGCGTGGTCGGACTCGGCGATGGCGCGTCGCAAGCGGTCCGGCGGGAGGACGGCGAGCATGGCCTGGGCCACCTTGGGACCGATCCCGCTGGCCGTCTGCACGAGCACGAACATGTCGCGCTCCTCGGTGTCGGCGAAGCCGTAGAGGGTGAGCGAGTCCTCGCGCACCACGAGCGACGTGGCCAGCTGCGCCTGCTCCCCGAGCCGCAGCCGCGCGATCGTGCCCGGCGTGCAGTAGACGTGGTGGCCGAGACCGCCGACGTCGATGACCGCGGAGTCGAGCGAGAGGGCGGCGACCTCGCCGCGCACGTGGGCGATCATCGGACGGACTCCTTCAGCTGGGCCTGCGCCTGCTGCAGGCGGTTCTGCGCTCCCCCGCGCCAGATCTGGCAGATGGCCAGGGCCAGCGCGTCGGTGGCGTCGACCGGCTTCGGGGCCTCGGCGAGCCGGAGCAGCCGGACCACCATGGCGGCCACCTGGGCCTTGTCGGCCCGACCGCTGCCGGTGACGGCGGCCTTGACCTCGCTGGGCGTGTGCAGGCGGACGTCGATGCCGTGCCGCGCGGCGACCAGCATGGCCACGCCGCTGGCCTGCGCGGTGCCCATGACGGTGCGCACGTTGTTCTGGCTGAACACCCGCTCGACCGCGACGACCGCCGGACGGTGCAGCCGGACCGCCTCCTCGAGCCCCTGCTCGAGCCGGTGCAGCCGCTTGGCCGTGTCGAGGTCGGCAGGGGTGCGCAGCACGTCGACGTGGACGAGGTGCAGCGGTCGACCGACCGAGCCCTCGACGACGCCGAGGCCGAGGCGGGTGAGCCCGGGATCGACCGCGAGCACACGCATGGGAGAACGCATGTTCGAACGATAACCCGCTCCCCCGACGCCCCACCGGACGCCACGCCGACCGACGCACCTCCCGCCGGCACTGACGTCCGACGCTCCTGGCCGACCTACTCCTCGTCGAGCGCGGCGAGCACCTCGTCGCTCATGTCGACGTTGGAGTAGACGTTCTGGACGTCGTCGAGGTCCTCGAGCGCGTCGACCAGCTTGATGACCTTCTTGGCGCCCTCGACGTCGACCGGCACCTCGACCGACGGGACGAAGGAGGCCTCCGCGGAGTCGTAGTCCAGACCGGCGTCCTGCAGCGCGGTGCGGACCGCGACCAGGTCGGACGCCTCGCTGATCACCTCGAACGCCTCGCCGTGGTCCTTGACCTCCTCGGCACCCGCGTCGAGCACCGCCAGGAGGATGTCGTCCTCGCCGGCGTCCTGGGCCGGCACCTGCACGACGCCCTTGCGGTGGAACATGTACGCCACCGAGCCCGGGTCGGCGAGGTTGCCACCGTTGCGGCTGACCGCCGTGCGGACCTCCATGGCGGCCCGGTTCTTGTTGTCGGTGAGGCACTCCACCAGGAGGGCGACGCCGCTCGGGCCGTACACCTCGTACGTGATCGTCGTGTAGTCGACGGCGTCCTCGCCGATGCCGCCGCCGCGCTTGACCGCACGGTCGATGTTGTCGTTGGGGACCGACGACTTCTTGGCCTTCTGGATCGCGTCGTACAGCGTCGGGTTGCCGTCGGGGTCGGGCCCGCCCTGACGTGCCGCCACCTCGATGTTCTTGATCAGCTTGGCGAACATCTTGCCGCGCTTGGCGTCGATCGCGGCCTTCTTGTGCTTGGTCGTCGCCCACTTGGAGTGGCCTGACATCCCGTGCCCCTTTCCGCGCCACCCCGGCGGGTGGCGGATCCCTACGTCGTCACGAGGTCCAGGAACAGGCGGTGCAGGCGCAGGTCGTCTCCCACCTCGGGGTGGAACGACGTCGCCAGCACCGAACCCTGCCGGACCGCCACGATCCTATCGGCAGCACGGTCCGTCGCGCCCGCCGCGGCACCCGGGCCGACCGGGACCGCGGCCAGCACCTCCACGCCCGGGCCCGCCTCCTCCACCCAGGGGGCGCGGATGAACACCGCGTGGACGGGGTCGTCGAAGGTCGTGAAGTCGACGTCGGCCTCGAAGGAGTCGACCTGCCGACCGAAGGCGTTGCGCCGCACCGTGACGTCGAGCCCGCCGAAGGTGGCCTGTCCCTCGGCACCGTCGACGAGCCGGTCGGCCAGCATGATCATCCCGGCGCACGTGCCGAACGTGGGCAGCCCGTCCGCGATCCGACGCCGGAACGCCTCGGCCACGCCGAAGACGTCGGCCAGCTTGATCATCGTGGTGGACTCCCCGCCGGGGATCACCAATCCGTCGACGCGGTCGAGCTCCTCCTCGCGACGCACCGTGACGGCCCGGACGCCCAGCGCCTCGAGGGCCTGCACGTGCTCGCGGACGTCCCCCTGCAGGGCGAAGACGCCGATGGTCGGTGAGATCACCGGGACAGCGTAGTGAGGTCACCCCGCCCGAGCCGGAGTGGCTCGGGACGGCCGCGGTCGCCGGCCTCCGTGCCCGGATCATCGCACGCCCCGGTCCCCCGCCAGGAGGACCGGCTCAGAGTCTCGTGCAGGGGGCGTTGTTGCCGTTCCCGGTGTAGCGGAAGGCGCCCGACGGGGCCGAGGTGCCGGCGGCATTGACCGACCGGACGGAGATCTGACCCGTGGCCCCACCGATGTTGAAGTTGGCGTTCGGCGTGAAGGACGTCGCCGTGGTGCTCGCCGTGCCGACGGGGTTGGTCCAGCTGACCGTGTAGGACGTCGCGCCCGCCACCGCGTTCCACGTGATGGTGATGTCGCCCCCGGACCGCGTGCAGGTGGCGATCGTCGGCGCGACCGGCGCCGCGGCCTGCCGCGCGAACGTCCCGCTGGTGAGCCTGGCGGTGTCGCTGTAGTAGGCCTGGGTGGTGGGTGTCGAGGGCAGGCCGACCGCGGCCAGGGTGGCCACGGCACCGACGGCCACGGCGGTCGCGCGGGCACCGGTGCGGCGGGGCGCGCCGGCCGCGTCCGTCCCGAGGAACCGACGACGGCCCGGTCGCGATCGATCGCCGCGCACCGCGACGAGCAGCACGATGCCGACGAGGAGGCCGCCGAGGAACGTGCCCGGGGTGCCGGACAGGAAGGCGGCGACGTAGCCGAGCTGAGGGACGTCCGCGACGATCCTCGGCGCCGACGACACGACGTACGGCGTCTCGTCCGGCGCGCCGTTGGCATCGCCCTTCAGCACGAGGATGGCCCGGTCCTGGGCATCGATGGTCAGGTTCTGGATGCGGTGGGTCACGTTCACCCCGGCCGGGGTCTGGACCGTCACGACGTCGCCGGTGGCGAGCTCGGATGCGGGCACCGTGCGGGCGATGCCGAGCGCCCCGGTCTCGATGGTCGGGGACATCGACCCCGACTGGAAGACGACCGGACGCACGTCGAACGCGACGGCGACCACGGCCAGCAGGAGGCAGAGCACTCCGGACAGGGCACCGACGGTCAGGGCGCCCTCACGGAGCCGCTCGACGAGGCGCTCCCGGGCGGTCGGCGGCTCCTCGATCCAGAGGAGCCGTGGCTGCGACTCCCCGGTCACGGGGCGCCGACCTGCTTTCCGGTGATGGTGAACGTCACCTTGGCGTTCTGGCCCTGCCCGCCGGTGGTGCCGCTCGGGAGCGTCGCGGTCACGCAGAACGACTCCGTGCCGGTGGCGGCCACGAGCGTGCGCAGCGTGCCGGCGGTGTTCGCGATGATCGTCGTCCCGGTCCCGATCCCACCCGTGAACACCTCCAGGCCACCGGTGCACGCAGTGCCCTGGTCGTTGACCGTGCCGCCCGCTCGCACCGAGTAGGTCAGCAGCGGGGCGAGCGCTCCAGTGGCCGTGGCAGAGGCGTGGTAGTTGGCCGTCAAGGTGCCCACGTTCTGGATCTGTGAGGAGGCCGCAACGCTCTGGCCCGGAGCCAGGTTGTCGGCCTTGAAGGCGTTGGAGAACCCGACCGGGTCGTCCTCGACGCCGTCGACCTGGATCTTGAGGCTGCCGGCCTGGAAGGTGCCGCCTGTGACGGTGGCGGTGTCCGTCCAGTAGGCGAGCGTCCCGACGGTGCCGAGGCCGAGGACGACGCCAAGGGTCATCACTGCTCGGCCGCGGGTGGAACGCAGGGGACGGGTGGCGCGGCGCGCGATCGAGCTGGTCATGGCGTGTCCTGTCGGGTGTGCGGGCGTGCGAGTCGAGTACGGGTGGAGAGTCCGGCGCCGAGACCGAGAGCGAGGGCGGCGGCCGCGAGGAGCCAGCTGGGGGTGAGGGATCCGGTGTCCGGCAGGAGTCCGCCGCGGTCCGACGTGGAGCCACCGTCGGAGCCGGCAACGCCGCCGGTGCCGGTGCCGGCACCCCCGTCGGTGCCGCCGTCCGCACCACCGTCGGTGCCTCCGTCGGTGCCTCCGTCGGACCCGTCCGGGTCGTCGGGCCCGTCGGGACCGTCGGGGTCCTCCTCCGAACCGCCCCCGATCTCCTGGGTCTGGGTGAGGACCACGTCGAAGCCGAGCGAGGCGGAGCGCAGCCGGGTGCCGTTCGGGGCGTCCTCGTCGAAGGTCACCTCGACCTCGACGGGCACGACCTGGGAGCCGGGCACGGGCGCGTCGACGAGCACGGTCGAGGGGCCGGGGCCAGTGATGGCCTCACCCTCGCGAGCGGGGGTGCGCACGACGACGCTGACCCATCCGTCGTCCAGGAGCGACTCCTGGCCGTCGGGGCGCAGCGTGACGTCGAGCCGGGCACCCTGCGGTGCGTTGTTGCGCACGAAGAAGGTGGCGGTCTCCACGTCACCCGGCACCCAGCGCATCGCCGGGTCGAAGAGTGGGGCGGTGATGTCGGGCGTCCAGGTGGCGCCGTCGAGGCTGAGGCTCAGCTCGTCGTCGGCGTGGGCGGCAGCCGGGGTGAGCAGCAGCGCTCCGGACGCGAGCGCGACGGCCGTCAGGCGACGTGCCGGGGGGTGGATCCTCACGCGAGGGTCTCCTGGTCCTGGGGGATGGTCGCGCCCGCGGCGCGTCGGGTGGCCCGACGCTCGCGCACCGCGGCGGTGGCGGCGTACCCGGCGTAGACGAGCAGGCCGAGGCCCACGACCGTCACCCCGCGCTGCCGCCAGGCGGCGTCGATCGCGGTGTTGAGCCGTCCGAGCTCCTGCACGCGGTACCAGAGGACGCCGCGCACCTGCTCGGCGCGCACCACCTCCGGGTCGCGAACCGCGTTCGCGTCGCCCTGGGTCCACAGCACCGGGGTGCCGTCGGGCTCGGTGGTGCGGGCGATCACGCGGTGGGTGGCGACGGTGGGGTCGCCGGACTCGAGCTGGAAGGTGACGACCTGACCGACGAGGATCTCCTCGAACGGTGCGGGGCGGCTCACCACGAGGGTGCCGGGTGGGAGGGTCGGCTCCATCGACGAGGTGAGCACCGTGTAGGGGGTGGCTCCCGCCATGCGCGGGACCACGACGACCACCGCGAGCACGGCGACCACCGCCGCGACGACCGCCCAGGCGAGGGCCTGGGAGAGTCGTCGGGCGGTGGTCGCCGCGCTGCGCGTCATGGTGGTGGGCCCGTCGATCAGGGAGCGACCGGCGCGGCGGGGGTGTCGCTGTGGACCTGCGTCGCGGTGACGACGTAGTCGGTCAGCGAGACGGACTCGCCTTGGGAGTCGTTGTCGACCGCGTCACCGTAGGGGAACGTGACGGTGACGGTGCTCGTGAGCACCTCGGGCGCGTCGTCCTCGGTGATCGAGGTGACCGTCTCGCCGTCGACCTCGAACGCCGTGCTGACCACGACGTCGTCCGCCAGGCCGCCCGACGTCACCGCGCCGACGGCGGCGAGGTCGGCCCGCAGGTGGTCGCCGGTCGCGTCGATGTCGAACGTGCAGGTCTTGGTGGCCACGTCGCCGGGCACCAGGAGGGTCGCGGTCTCGCCCGGGGCGTCCTCGTTCGCGTCGAGGATCCATGCCGAGCAGTCGGCCTCGCCGAGCGTCAGCGTGCCGGCCGTGAGCGTGCTGGCGCCCACGGTGGCCGAGTCGGACCAGAAGGCGAGGGTGGTGGCGCCGCCGGTGAGCAGGACGCCGGCGCCGACGGCCGCGAGGGCGGCCTTGGTGGACTTCTTCATGGGGATCCAATCGGGAGGAGAGGGTGGTCCGGGGTGGGCCGGACCGGGTCCCGACGACACCGGGACCCTCGAACCTCCCAACGACCCCGACGGACGAAGTCACGGTCGGCCCCCGCAGTGCGCACCAAGATCCCCCGAAGGAACTAGACCGGCATGGCCCGACCGGCCGGACGCGGCCAGTCGGATGGGCCATCGGTGCCATGCGGTCGTCCACCGCCGGTTCGCCGCGCAGGGATCGCGACGAGACCTCAGGTCCAGGCGCCGCAGGTGAAGCCGAGGCCGAGCAGCACGAAGGTCCCCGCGCGCGTCGAGGTGGCGGTCCAGCCCGAGCCCGGCAGGGTGGCCGTGACCTCGATGGTGAAGCTGGAACCGAGCAAGGACCCGAGGAGCCCACCGGTCACGGTGACCGAGCGCTCCGTCCCGCTGCTCGTGACGACGAGCGAGGTGCCGGTCTCCCGGATCACCGCCGTGTACGCGAGGCCGGGGGCCGCGGTCCAGGTCGTGGTGAGGCTCTTCGTCCCCACGACGGGGTTGCTGACGGTGCACGCGAGCGCTGCGGGCTTGGTGACCGCGAAGGAGGCGAGGGCGCCGGAGGTGACGGTCGCGCCGCGATCCTCGAAGGTGGCCGACGTCGGCGTGACGAGGGTGGGGACCACGTGCCCGAGCCCGAGACCCAGCAGCATCGCGGCGACCCCGGCTCCGACCCCGACCCCGACCCCGTGTGCTCGCGATCGGTCCTGACGCCGGTGCCGGCCACCGGGGTGGCGCCCGCGCCGAGGACGCCCGCGTACCGACCCCGCGCGACCGGCACCCAGGACGAGGAACAGGCACAGCCCCAGCCACGCTCCCGAGACGAATCGGCCCGACGGTGACGAGACGGCGTCCACGACGTGCCCGGCGGCCGGCACGGAGGTGACCACGCGTTCGACGCGGGTGACGGTGTAGGCCTCGGCATCGGGCGAGGCGTTGGCATCGCCGCGCAGGGTGAGGACCGCCGTCGTGGTGTCCACAGGGTCGATCTCGACGACCCGGTGGGTGACGCGCACGCCGGCGGCGTTGACCACGCTCACGACGTCGCCCACCCCGATGGCCCGCGCCGGCACCGACTCGGCGAGGGCGAGGTCGCCCGCGGCGATCTGCGGTCCCATCGAGCCCGAGGTGAAGATCATGGGGGTGAGGCCGAGGACGTGGATCGTCGCGGCCCAGGCCAGGCAGAGCCCGCCCAGACCGGCACCCGACCAGAGGACGGTCTGACGCAGCCGCTCGAGCACGACGATCAGCCCAGCTGCGTGGCGTCGAAGACGAAGGAGGCGGTCGCCGATGCCCCCTGTGCGGCGTTCGCGGTGCCGCTCGGCAGCTCGACGCGCAGGCAGATGTTCTCGCTCATCGTGGCGCTGGACAGCGTGCGTGGGGAGGCGATCACGTCGCTCGCGGTGCCGGTGAGCGTCACCCCTGTCACCAGGGGCGTGCCGCCGCACGTGTTGGTCCGCAGGCCCGAGGAGCTCGCCGTGCCGGCCGATCCCGCCGAGACGGTCCACCTCAGGTAGGGGGCGAGCGCGCCGGACGCGGTCGCCTTGGCCGTGTAGGTGAAGCCGACGGTGCTCGCGGCCCGCTGGACCGGGACCGTCACCGCCACGCTCTCCCCCGGGACCATGTCGGTCAGCGCGAGGCTCGGCGACGTCGTCGTCCCGCCCGCTCCGGCGAGGTTGCCTGCGACGAGCAGGTCGAGCGATCCCGTCTGGATCGTGCCGGCATCCAGGACCGCATCGTCGGTCCAGAACGCCATGGTGTTGACCGAGCCGAGACCGACCACCAGACCCATGGCCAGCAGCGCCCTCACCCATCCACGACGACCTCGGCTGCGACGTCGACCCGCATGCCTGCTCATGACCACACCTCACGATCCACGCGGAGGCGCGAGGCGAGCAGGACGCCGACGAGCGCAAGGCCAAGGCCACCGAGGACGATCCAGCGCGGCGTGGCGGAGCCCGTGTCCGGAAGATCCCCCACCGTTTCGCCGGCCGACGGACTAGCACCGTCCAGGTCGTCGCCGGGCTCGCCCGCGGCGGCGTCGGCGAGCCTCACGCGGAAGGCGATCGCCAGGCGCCCGACCTGTGACTGGTTCGTCGACGCCTCGTCGAAGGTCGCGTTCACGTCGACGCGCACCGCCGCACCCTGCTCGATCGTCTTCTCGGTGAGGCGGGTCGAGGTGACCTCGTTGCGCAGGTCGACCCACGCACCCTCCGCCGCCCGCGCACGCAGGTGGATGTCGTCGTCGGCCAGCAGCTCGTCGGAGTCGAGGCTGCGCACCTCGATGGTGATCGCGGACCCGCTGGGCCCCTGGTTGCGGACGAAGAAGCTGCTCGTCCGCGTGTCGCCAGGGACCCACCGCAGGCCGGGGTCGAACAGTGGCTCGTCGAGGTTCGACGACCAGGACGTGCCGTCCCGGCTGATGCCGATCTCGTCGGCCGCGTGCGCACCGACAGGGGCGAGCAGCGTCACCGCCACGACCGTCGCGGGCAGCAGGCATCCATGCCTCATCGCGCTGATCCCTCCTTCTCCTGGTCGTCGTCGCTCGTCCTGCTTCCCGGACCGCCGCGCCAGGCGGGCGCCGCCGCGACGAACATCCGGCCCGCGTAGAGCAGGAGCCCGGCCGCGACCAGCTGGACCGCTGCCTTCCGGTGGAACCCGTCGAGCAGGGAGTGGGCTCTGCCGAGGTGCGGCACCGCGTACCAGAGCCGCCCCCGCACCTGCTCCGGCTGGACCGGCGCTGCATCGACCACGTCGTTCGCATCGCCCTGGGTGGTGAGCACCGCCGTCCCGTCGGTCCTGACCCCGGAGCCGACCACACGATGGGTCACGACCGTCGGGTCGCCGGACCGCAGCTGGTAGGTGATCACGTCCCCCACCGAGACGTCGCCCATCTCGACGGGTCGGACCACCACCAACGTGCCCGACGGGAGCGCCGGCGACATGGACCCGGTGAGCACCGCGTAGGGGGTCGCGCCGGCCAGCCGCGGCACGAGCACCGCAGCAGACAGCGAGCCCGTGGCGGCCAGGATCACGACCCAGGCCAGGGCCTTGACGACGACCTGCCACCCGCGAGACACGACAATCCGCGATCAGCGACCGGTCACGGGTTCGGGTCGTTCTGCTCCACGGAGACCGCGATGGCGTTCAGCGTCGCAGCGACCTCCTGGGAGTCGTTGATGTTGATCGGCGCCACGTCGTCCTCGGCGGTGCCGTAGGGGAACTCCACCGAGATGGTCGCGGTGACCAGACCGTCGTCGTCCTCCGTGATGGCAGCGGGCAACGCGTCGCCGAGAGCGTCCTCGTACGTCGCGGTCACCGTGGCGGTCAGCGGGGTCACGCCGGCGAAGGTCGCCGTGGCCGGGACGGTCAGGTCGGCGTTCAGGTTGTCGCCGGTGGCCACGATCTCGAACGTGCACTCCTTGGAGATCACGTCGCCCGGGACGACCGGGCCGACCGTGCCGGTGGCGCCTGCGCTGCCGGTCGCGTAGACCCAGTCGGCGTCGCAGGTCGGGCTCTCGAGCTTGAGCTCGCCCGATGTCACGCTGCCGCCGGGCAGGTCGACGGAGTCGCTCCAGTACGCCAGCGTCCCGGCGCCACCCAGGAGCAGGACGGCGGCCGCACCCGCGGCCAGCGCACCCTTGATCGAGTTCTTCATCGCGTGCTCCCATGTCTCGAGGCGCGGCGCTCCCTACGCCGGCACGAGGGACGAGCCCTCACCTCGAGCATGCGACGTGAGATCTGCGTCACATGGGCATACGGGAAAAGTAGGAGACAAATCCCAAAGACCGGGGCGGCACCCCCCGCCGCCGGGTGCGGCTACCAGCCGCGCTCGGCGAGGCGGTGCGGCTCGGGGATCTCGTCGACGTTGATGCCGACCATGGCCTCGCCCAGGCCGCGCGAGACCTTGGCGACGACGTCGGGGTCGTCGTAGAACGTGGTGGCCTTGACGATCGCCTCGGCGCGCTGGGCCGGGTTCCCGGACTTGAAGATGCCCGAGCCCACGAACACGCCCTCCGAGCCCAGCTGCATGACGAGCGCGGCGTCGGCCGGGGTCGCGATGCCGCCGGCGGTGAAGAGGGTGACGGGCAGCTTGCCCAGCTCCGCGACCTCCTTGACCAGCTCGTACGGCGCCTGGAGCTCCTTGGCGGCCACGAACAGCTCGTCCTCGCGCAGCGACTGCAGGCGACGGATCTCGCCGGTGATCGTGCGGATGTGCGTGACGGCGTTCGACACGTCGCCCGTGCCCGCCTCGCCCTTGGAGCGGATGAAGGCCGCACCCTCGGTGAGCCGACGCAGCGCCTCGCCCAGGTTGGTGGCACCGCACACGAACGGGACGTTGAACGCCCACTTGTCGATGTGGTTCGCGTAGTCCGACGGCGTGAGGACCTCGGACTCGTCGATGTAGTCGACACCCAGGCTCTGCAGCACCTGCGCCTCGGCGAAGTGTCCGATGCGGGCCTTGGCCATGACCGGGATCGAGACCGCCGACACGATGCCGTCGATCAGGTCCGGGTCGCTCATGCGCGCCACGCCGCCCTGGGCCCGGATGTCGGCCGGGACGCGCTCGAGGGCCATGACGGCCACGGCGCCGGCGTCCTCGGCGATGCGCGCCTGCTCGGCGTCGACGACGTCCATGATGACGCCGCCCTTCAGCATCTCGGCCATGCCGCGCTTGACGCGCGCGGTACCGGTCGACTGGGGGCTGGTGCCGTCGGGGGACGTGGAGGGGGTCTGCTCGTTGCTCACCCCTCGAGTCTATCGGCCGCCCCTGGCGGCCTCGACGACGTCCACCATCCGGCGCCGGTCCACCACCTTGCGACGTGGACGTCCTGCCCTGCGCCCCGCCTCGCGCTCGTGCGCGTCGAGCAGCAGCCAGCCCTCGCGGTCGAGGACACCGGCCGTCGCCCGCAACGGCTCCGGCCGGTCGACGGCCTCGATCCGTCCCTGCGCCACGTCGGAGAGCAGGTGGTTGACGGTCTCGAGCGAGCACGACTTGTTGGTGCCGATGAAGCCGGACGGACCGCGCTTGGCCCAGCCGACGACGTAGGTGCGCGGAAGCACGTCACCGCCCGGCACGTCGAGCACGCGTCCGCCGACGTTCGGGATGCGATGGGTCACCGGGTCGAACGGCACCCCCGGGACCGGAGCGGACCGGTACCCCACGGAGCGGAGCACCGCCCGAGTGGGGATCACGTCGTGGTCGCCGGTCGGCACCGCTGCGACCACGCCGTCGGGTCCCGTCACGAGACTCGTGCGCGTGACCTCGAGCCCGGTGACGGACCCGTCCCCCAGCACCGCCACCGGTGCGACGAGGAAGCGCAGGACGACGTGCCGTCGAGCCGGGTCGGCCTCGGCGACCGTCCCCTCCCGCAGGAGGCGGCTCTTGACGTCGTCCCCGTCCAGCAGCTCGCGCTGCGGCACGACGACGTCGAGGTCGGGGTGGTGCAGCAGCCCGACGAGCTCGGGGACGGTGAAGGCCGCCTGGGCCGGACCACGTCGCGCCAGCACCTCCACCACCCTCACCCTGCTGACGCGCAGGGCGTCGAGGGCGTGGTCGGCGATGTCGGTGCTCGCGAGCGACTCCGGATCGCTCAGCAGCACCCGCGAGACGTCGAGCGCCACGTTGCCGTTGCCGACCACCACGATGCGGTCCCCCGACAGGTCCAGCGGTGCCTCCACGCGGTCGGGGTGCCCGTTGTACCAGGCCACCACGTCCGTGGCGGTCGCGTTGCCGGGCAGGTCCTCCCCCGGCACGTCGAGCCGCCGGTCCACGGCCGCGCCCGTCGCGTAGACCACGGCGTCATGGGTGGCGAGCAGCTGGTCGTGCGTGACGTCGGTCCCGACCTCGACCCCGAGCTCGTACGCGAAGCCGGGGTGGGACTCGATCTTCTCGAACAGTCGCCCGATGTCCTTCGTGTGCTGGTGGTCGGGTGCGACGCCGGCCCGGACGAGTCCGTGCGGGGTCGGCAGCCGGTCGAGGACGCGAACCCGCACCTGACGCTGCTTGAGCAGCTCGTCGGCCGCGTACAGCGCGGCCGGACCGGCACCGACGACGGCCACGCTCAAGCGTCGCGACCCGTCGATGCGCACGACCGGCGGAACCGGCGCCTGCGCCGGACGGGTCGGCGACTCGAGCCCGTTGCCGACGTCGGAGTCGGCGTGGAAGAGCGCGTTCAGCTCGACGAACACGCGCTCGTCGGCCGTGAGCCGCGACTCCGGCTTGATCGCCCCCACCGGGCATGCCTTCACGCAGGCTCCGCAGTCGACGCAGGCCTGAGGATCGATGTAGACCATCTCGGCCGTCGCGAAGTCCGGCTCGTCGGGCGTGGGGTGGATGCAGTTGACGGGGCACGCGAAGGCGCAGGCCGCGTCACCGCAGCACGGCTGCGTGACGACGTGGGTCACGGGTCAGACCGTGTCGACAGAGACGGGGTCGACCGAGGCGGGGTCGGCCAGACGCGCGGGCGGCTCGCTGCGGTACCGGGCCGGGCGACCGTCGATCTTGAGCCAGCGCCACATGCGCCGCGAGGACCGTGTCATGAGCGTGGACTCCTCGGCCAGCATGCGCACGTCGCTGAACAGCTCGGAGAGGAACACGCGCGACTCCGGAGCGTCCCAGTAGAGCTCCTTGACGACCTCCTTCGGCACGCCCATCTCGGTGCGCAGCTCCTTCGGCGGCACGAGGATGAGGTCGCCCGCGATCCGCATGATGATCGGGAACAGCATCGACATGACCCACCGGTCGACCTTCCCCAGGTTCGGGCCGCTGCGCATGACGTAGGCGTGCGCGAACGAGATGTGCCGCGCCTCCTCCGCCACGTGGATCTGCATGATGCGGCGCATGACCGGCGGGATCGTGGCGCCCTCGCGCAGCATCTTCTTCTGCGTGTGGTCGATCGGCTCCTCGCCCGCGAGCACCGCGATGAAGAAGCCGAGCGGGTACCGCGAGGCCATGAGCGGGATGATCCCGTGGATCGCCCGCATCCATCGCGGCATGCCCGGGACGTCGGCGCCGATGCGGTTGATGCACTCCTGGAACATCTGCGTGTGGTGGCACTCCTCCGTGGCCTCGTGGGTGAGGTAGCGGAACTCGGCCGACCCGTTGGGGCGCGAGAAGACGTACTGCATGATCCCGCGGATCAGGAGGTTCTCGAACTGCAGACCGACCTTGAAGATGTTCGCGTAGCGCCACATCCCGATCTCGATCTGCCGCTCGACGGGGAGCGACTTGTACCAGGGGTGGGCACCGAGCGGGTCGGCCTCCGGAAGCACCCAGTGGGCGTCGGTCGGGTCGATCGCGAAGTCCGGGTGGTCCCACGGGACGTCGACGAAGGCGTCGAAGTGACGGTCGACCGACGCCTGGGACAGCTGGGTCAGCGTGGCCTCGTACTCGCTGCGCGTCAGCGAGGCCAGCGCGTCCTGGGTGCGGTCGAGGTCCTGCTCGTCCATGAGGGTCATACCGCGAGTATGTGACCCCGATCTCTACGTGTCAAGAGTGATGTCACATTCGCGATGTCACGTTCGGCGGAAGACGGTCAGGACTCCGTCCCGGCGGGCGGGAAGGCCTGCCGGTGCACGATCGCCATGCGCTGGAACACGGTCACCAGGCTCGCGAGGGCGAGCGCCCACAGCGTGATCTCGGTCAGGACGGGCAGCCCGAACAGACCGTTCAGCCCGGTCATCACGAGGATCGCGACCAGACGGTCGGCCCGCTCGGCGATGCCACCCTTGGCCTGCATGCCCAGGCTCTCGGCGCGGGCCCGCGCGTACGAGGTGAGGTTGCCCAGCACGAGGCAGGCGAGGCTCAGGCCGAGGTAGAGGTCGGCCGGGCCGAGCGTGGTGTCGGCGTCGGCGCGCGTGTAGTAGAGCAGGAGGCCACCGAACACCGCAGCGTCGCCGACCCGGTCCAGCGTCGAGTCGAGGAAGGCCCCCCACCTCGACGACTGGCCGGACTTGCGGGCCATGTAGCCGTCCATGAGGTCGCTGAACACGAACGCGGTGACCACCATGACACCGACGAAGAACTGCCCGCGCGGGAAGAACCACAGCGCGCCGGCACTGACCCCGAGCGTGCCGACGATCGTGACGTGGTCGGGCTTGACGCCCAGGCGCAGCAGCAGGTCGGCCAGGGGCGACCAGATGTTCGTCCAGAACTGGCGGAAGCGTTCGAGCATCAGGCGTCGTCCTCGGTCGTGGGCGTCTCCCCCGGCCAGGCGTCGGCCAGGAGGTCGCGGGTGTCCTCGAGCAGCTGCGGGAGCGTCTTCGTCTGCCCGAGCACGGTCATGAAGTTGGCGTCGCCGGACCATCGGGGCACCACGTGCTGGTGCAGGTGCTGCGACAGCGAGCCGCCCGCCACTCCCCCGAGGTTGAGCCCGACGTTGAACCCGTGCGGGTTCGAGGCGGCGCGGACGGCGCGCAGGGCCTGCTGGGTGAGCGTGGCGACCTCGCAGGTCTCGTCCTCGGTGAGGTCGGTGTAGTCGGCCACGTGCCGGTTCGGGACGACCATGAGGTGCCCCGGGTTGTACGGGTAGAGGTTGAGGACCACGAAGCAGTGGGTCCCCCGGTGCACGACGAGCTCGGACTGCCGGCCGCCGGAGGCGATGCGGCAGAACGGGCAGGAGTCGTCGGGCTCGGGCTCCTCGCCCCGCACGTAGGACATGCGGTACGGCACCCAGAGGCGCTCCAGGCGGTCGTCTGCAGTCACCGGGACAACCTACCGAGACGTCGCTCAGCGCCGGGTGACGGTCCAGGTCTTCGTCGTCGCGACCGGGTCGAACGCGTGTCCGCCACCCCGGGTGGACGTCACGTCCCCGATCACGAGTCGGTAGCCCTTCGCCCCCCTGACCTTCGGCACGGTGAACGTCAAGCGACCCCTGGCGTCGATCGTGCGCAGGCCGCCGACGGGGTCCCAGGCACGGTACCGCGGGTTCCAGACGCGCAGCTCGGCGCGGGCGTTCTCGTGTTCGGCGATCGTGACGGTGCGACGCAGGGTCGTCGACCGCTTGGCCGCGATCCGCTTCACCGGCCAGCCGCTGATCTTCGGGCGGAGGCGCACCCTCAGGGTGGCGGTTGCGCCCTGCTCGGCCCTCGTGCCGCGGAAGGAGAAGTGGTACGTGCCCGACCTGGTCGCCCGGTGGGAGCTGTCGAGCGCGATCTTTCCGTCGAAGTCGGCGACCACCAGCGGGGACAGACTGGTGGAGCGACCGGTCACCCGGTCCACGAAGGTGACGTCGACCACCCGGTCCAGCGCACCGCGCCGCCGCCCGTCCCCGCCGTCGGCGACCAGCTCGGCCCGGGTCGTGTAGGTCGTTCCCCGGGTCAGCAGGGTGAACGCCATCAGCTCGCCGCGCACGCCCGTGACGGAGGTGTTGATCCAGGTGGCCTCAGGCGCCAGGTCGCCGGCGCGGCGACCGAGGTGGAGGACGTGACCGTCCGGCGTCCGGCTGCGGACGGTGAACGTCGTCGGGCCGCCGAAGGTCGCCCAGCCGGAGAAGCGCCACTCCCCATCCTCGTCGGGAGGGAGGGATTCCAGCAGCATGGGTTCTGAGTCCTCGGGACCGGTCGCGAGCACGTCCACGAGCGCCCCGGGAACCGGCCGTGTCGTGCACGAGAGGTCGGCCTTCGCCGTCCACTCCCTCGGCCCGGCCCCTCCGACGTCCAGCGGGCGCACCACGGAGGAGGGAACGACGAATCGCCGCACCCAGCCCGCCGAGGCCAGCACCCCGGTGTCACGCACCCTGTCGGGCAGGGTCACCGACCGACCGCTCGCCGGGTCCACGGACGTGACCATCACCGGTTCGTCGGTGCGGACGGCCTGCACGCCCTCGGCCTGCGCGACGCCATGGTCGTCGGTGACCGCGGTGTGCAGGATGGTCCCGTCCTGACGCCACTCCACGGTGGCACCCGCGACGGGGGCCGCGTCGGAGTGCACCGTCACCGACGCGAGCGGGTAGCCCTGGCCGGGCGCCACGCATCGCTCCTTCATCCCGAGACGCAGCAACGCCTCACCTTCTGCGGCAGACGCCGGGACCGTCGACGTCACCATCGCGAGCGCGACGGCACCCGCCAGCATCCCCCTGATCACGGGACCAGACTAGGTCGCCGCACCGCACGGCGTGGCGATTCGTCAGACCTGCTCGCGCGACGCGACGGCCTCGAGGATGCGGCGCACCGCGTCGTCGACCGGGACGCCGTTCTCCTGCTCCCCGTTGCGGTAGCGGAACGAGACGGCGTCGGCCTCGACGTCGTTGTCGCCCACGATGAGCATGAAGGGCACCTTCTGCGTCTGCGCGGTGCGGATCTTCTTCTGCATGCGCTCGTCGGAGTCGTCGACCTCGAACCGGATGCCGGCACCCTTGAGTCGCTGGCCCAGGGTGTACAGGTACTCGGCGTGGCGCTCCGCGACCGGGATGCCGACGGCCTGCACCGGGGCGAGCCACGGAGGGAAGGCGCCCGCGTAGTGCTCCACGAGCACGCCGAGGAACCGTTCGATCGAGCCGAACTTGGCCGAGTGGATCATCACGGGCTGCTGGCGGGTGCCGTCGGCGGCCACGTACTCGAGGTTGAACCGCTCGGGCGACGGCTGGTTGAAGTCGTACTGCACGGTGCCCATCTGCCAGGTGCGGCCGATGGCGTCACGGGCCTGGACCGAGATCTTGGGGCCGTAGTACGCCGCTCCTCCCGGGTCGGGCACGAGCTCGATGCCGGTCTCCGCGGCCACGTCGGCGAGCACCTGCGTGGCGACCTCCCAGTCCTCGTGGGAGCCGATGAACTTGTCCTTGCGGTCGTCGCGGGTGGACAGCTCGAGGTAGAAGTCGTCGAGCCCGAAGTCGCGCAGCAGGCTCAGCATGAAGTTCAGCAGGTGGCGGATCTCGTCGGGCGCCTGCTCGGGGGTGACGTACGAGTGCGAGTCGTCCTGCGCGAACCCGCGCACGCGAGTGAGGCCGTGGATGACGCCCGACTTCTCGTTGCGGTAGACGTGCCCGAACTCGAAGAGCCTCAGCGGCAGCTCGCGGTACGACCGCTGCCGCGAGCGGTAGATGATGTTGTGCATCGGGCAGTTCATCGCCTTGAGGCGGTACTCCTGGCCGTCCACGTCGAGCGAGGGGAACATGCCCTCGCCGTAGTAGGGCAGGTGGCCGGAGGTGTGGAAGAGCCCCTCCTTGGCGATGTGCGGGGTGCCGACGTACTCGAAGCCCTCCTCGATGTGCCGACGACGGACGTAGTCCTCCATCTCCCGCTTGATGACCCCACCGCGCGGGTGGAAGACGGGCAGTCCGGAGCCGATCTCGTCGGGGAAGCTGTAGAGGTCCAGCTCGGTGCCCAGCCGACGGTGGTCACGACGCTGGGCCTCCTCCAGGCGGTGCAGGTAGTCCTCCTGCGCCTCCTTGGTGGGCCAGGCGGTGCCGTAGATGCGCTGCAGCTGCTTGTTCTTCTCGTCACCGCGCCAGTAGGCGGCGGCCGAGCGCATGAGCGTGAAGGCCGGGATGCGCTTGGTGGTGGGCAGGTGCGGGCCGCGGCACAGGTCCTTCCACGCCAGGGAGCCGTCGCGCTTGACGTTGTCGTAGATGCTGAGGCCGCCCTCGCCCACCTCGACGCTGGCACCCTCGGTGGAGCCGGCCTGCGACTTGAGACCGATGAGCTCGAGCTTGTACGGCTCGTCGGCGAGCTCGGTGCGGGCGTCGTCGTCGCTGATCTCGCGACGGTCGAACCGCTGGCCCTCCTTGACGATCTTCTTCATCCGCGACTCGATGGCCTGCAGGTCCTCGGGCTTGAACGGCTCCTCGACGTCGAAGTCGTAGTAGAAGCCGTCGGTGATCGGCGGACCGATGCCGAGCTTGGCGTCCGGGAAGAGCTCCTGCACGGCCTGCGCCATGACGTGGGCGGCCGAGTGGCGCAGCACGTCGAGGCCGTCGGGGCTGTCGATGGCGACGGGCTCCACGGTCGACCCGTCGACGAGGACGGTGGACAGGTCACACAGCTCACCGTCGATGCGGGCGACGACCACGTCGGGCTGCTCGGCGAAGAGCTGCCACGCCTTCGTCCCGTCGTCCACGGTCTGGGAGGTGGGTTCTGCCCCGGCCTCGACGGCGACGTGCACGGTGACGGACATGGCGGTGCTCCATTCGGTTCTCGACGACCCCTACGACTGGGCCGTGCTGCTTGCCCCCACCCTAGGGGGCCCGCGCCGGTCCTCGCAGGTCAGGACGACCTCAGGAGTCGCGCTGGCCCCACGGGGCGCCGTACTCGCTGAGCAGGTCCAGGAACGGCACGGCGTCGAAGGCCTCCGGGCCGAGCACGCCGGCGCCGCTCCAGGTGCCGTTCGCGAGCAGCTCGAGCGCCACGACCGGGTTGACCGCCGTCTGCCACACGACGCACTGGTGCCCGTACTCGCGCATCGCCCACTCGTTGTCGACCACGTGGTAGAGGTACGTCTCGCGCTCCTCACCGTCCTTGCCGACACCGGTGACCCACAGCCCGGCGCACGTCTTGCCGGTCATCTGCGGACCGATGGTGGCCGGATCGGGCAGGCAGGCCGCCACCACGTCGCGCGGGGAGACCATGACCGGGCCGTCGGCCGACGCCACCTGCACGGGGTCGGTCCGATCGAGGCCGACGTCGTGCAGGGCGCGCAGGACGTTGATGAAGTCCTCGCCCAGGCCGTACTTGAACGTCACGCGCTCGGCATCGACCCAGCGCGGCATCAGGAGCACCTCCTCGTGCTCGACGTTGACGCACTCGACCGGTCCGATCCCCTCGGGGAACTCGAAGACCTCGGGCTCGGAGAACGGCGGCGTCGTGAACCAGCCGCCGTCGGGCTCGTCGGCGCGCGCCTTCTCCCAGATGACGGGCGGGTTGAGGCACTCCTCGATCGTGGTCCAGATGGAGAACGAGGGGGCGAACAGCTCGTTGCCGTCCTCGTCGTGGACGGCCAGGTTGGCGCCGTCGCGCGTGCCGAGGTCGCGGATGGAGCTGAAGAGGTGGTCGGCGGCGTAGCGCGCGAACACGTCGGAGAGCCCGGGCTCGACACCCATGCCCACGAGGGCGAGACGACCGTCGGACTCCCACTGGTCGGCGACCGCGAACTGCTCGTCGCCCAGCTTCACGCCGACCCTGGCGTACGGCTCCTCCGGGTGCCGGCGCGACAGCGACATCGCCATGTCGACGTAGTCGGCGCCCGCGGCGTGCGCGCCCTCGAAGACCGGCATGACGAAGCGCGGGTCGACGGCGTTCATCACGTGCGTGACGCCGTGGTCGCGGCACAGCGTCGCGACGGCGTCGGCGGACGACGCGTCCACCTGTGCGGAGACGAACCGGTCGTCGTCGAGCGCGTCGACCGCCTTGTCCGCACGCGCCTGGTCGTAGTCGGCGACCACGATCTTCTCGAAGAAGTCACGTCGCGCGGCGATGGCGGTGAACGCCGCCCCCACGCCACCGGAGCCGACCAGCAGGATCCTCATGTCACTCCCCGTCCTTGGGCAGCGCCGCGCCCGGGCGCGTCGGTCCCAGAGCAGCGAGGGCCACCGCGTCCGAGACCGTCTCGAAGCCCTTGCGGCTGAAGAACGCCGCGCCCACCGTGAACCGCCACACGAGCATGAGCACGAGACCGAGTCCGAGGAAGAACACGGCGATCGCGAGCGGCAGACCCACGCCCAGCACCGAGGTGCCGCTGTAGGACGCCTCGGGGTCGGCCAGGGAGCGCACCGACTCGAACAGCAGGTAGAAGAGCGTCGCGGCACCCACCAGCGGGCCGACCCCGATGAGCAGGAACGCCTTGACCGACGTGAACAGGCGGCGTCGCCAGTAGATCGCGCACGCCACGCCGGTGAGGGCGTAGTAGAAGGCGATCATGAGCGAGAGCGCCGAGATCGAGTCGAACAGGAAGTTGTCGCTCACCGCGCTCGCGCCGACGTACCAGAGGATCGCGACGCCGCCGATGAACCACGTGCTGAACGACGGCGTGCCGTAGCTCGGGTGGATGCGCGAGAAGATCCTCGGGAACGCCCCGGCGCTCGCCATCGACAAGGAGACGCGGGACGCGGGCAGGATCGTCGTCTGGGTGGACGCGATGCCCGAGGTGATGATCGAGAGCAGGAGGATGAACGCGAACGGTCCGAGCACCAGGTCCCCGATGGCGCCGAACAGGGCGTCGTCGTCGTCGTAGCCGGTCACGAAGTCCACGCCACCGGCGGCGATGGTGACGATGCCGACCCCGAGGTACGTGACCACCAGGATCACCGTGCTCCAGATCCCGGCCCGGCCGGGAGCGGTGTCACCGTCCTCGGACTCCTCCGAGAGGTTGACCGCGCTCTCCCAGCCCCAGTAGATGAACACGCCGATGAGCAGCCCGCTGACCAGCTGGTCGGAGGTCAGGCCCGACGGGCTGAGCCAGCTCCAGTCGGGGTTGGTCGCCCCGGCGGGCAGGTTGCCCATGAACAGACGCACGACCGCCACGAGGACGAACAGCAGCAGTGCACCGACCTGGGCGAAGACGAGCCAGACCTGGAACTTGGCCGACGCCTCGGTCCCCCGGACACAGAGCCACGTCATGACCAGCACGATCACGACGGCCACGGTGATGACGACGGTGCGGTTCGCGGCGAGGTCGTCGGCGCCGACCATGACGAACAGGTAGCGCGCGGCCACGTCGGCGAGGGAGCCGATCACGAGGACGCCGGTGGTGAAGACGGCCCAGCCGCCGATCCAGCCGATCCAGGGCCCCATCGCCCGCGTGACCCAGGAGAACGTCGTTCCACAGTCCGTGTCGGCGCGGTTCATGTAGAGGAACGCGCCGGCGATGAGGAACATCGGCACGAACGACAGCCAGATCACCGCGGGCGCATGGATGCCGGCCACGACCACCATCGAGCCGAGGACCGCGGCGATCGAGTAGGCCGGGGCCGTCGCGTCGAGCCCGATCGACAGGCCCTCCCAGAACCCGATCGCGTTGGCCTTCAGACCCTTCTTGCCTGCCGTGGTCGTGCTGCCCGGCCCGGTTCCCTCGACCTCAGACATGACGCTCCTCTGCTCCGCCGACGATGACCGAACTCTGCACCTCGCCAACGGAATCCGCAAGAGTCGTCACACGATCGTTACGCAATCAGATGCGAGGACCCTTGCACTCGACGCAATCCGTCGCGAATACTCACAGGTGATCGGAGGAACCATGACCCCACTCGACCCCGAGGCCGCTCGACGTCAGAAGGCCGCCAAGGACCACCTGTGGATGCACTTCGCTCCCCTGAGGTCCCCCGACGGTGCCGACGTCCCGGTGATCACCCGCGGCGAGGGCTGCTACGTCTGGGACGACCGCGGCCGTCGCTACCTCGACGGCCTGGCCGGGCTGTTCGTGGTGCAGGCCGGGCACGGGCGCCGCGAGCTGGCCGAGGCCGCGGCCCGGCAGGCCCAGGAGCTCGCGTTCTTCCCGCTCTGGTCCTACGCCCACCCCACCGCGATCGACCTGGCCGAGCGCCTGGCGGCGCTCGCCCCCGGGGACCTCAACCGCGTGTTCTTCTCCAGCGGGGGCGGCGAGGCCGTCGAGACCGCGTGGAAGCTGGCCAAGAACTACTTCAAACTCGTGGGCAAGCCGCTCAAGCACAAGGTGATCAGCCGGTCGATCGCCTACCACGGCACGACGCACGGTGCGCTCTCCATCACCGGCCTGCCGACGCTGAAGCAGCAGTTCGAGCCTCTCGTGCCGTCGACCTTCCGCGTCCCGAACACCAACCACTACCGGGCCCCGGTGCACGAGGACGACCTGGAGGCGTTCGGACGCTGGGCCGCCGACCAGATCGAGGTCGCCATCGAGGCCGAGGGACCCGACACCGTCGCTGCGGTGTTCCTGGAGCCGGTGCAGAACGCCGGCGGGTGCTTCCCACCCCCACCCGGCTACTTCCAGCGGGTGCGCGAGATCTGCGACGCGCACGACGTGCTCCTCGTCTCCGACGAGGTGATCTGCGCCTTCGGCCGGCTCGGCACCACGTTCGGCGCCGAGCGGTACGACTACGTGCCCGACATGATCACGTGCGCGAAGGGGCTGACGTCCGGCTACTCGCCGCTCGGCGCGACGATCGTGAGCGACCGCCTGGCCGAGCCGTTCCTGCGCACGGGCACGAGCTTCGCCCACGGGTACACCTTCGGCGGCCACCCCGTGTCGTGCGCCGTCGCGATGGCCAACCTCGACCTCTTCGAGCGGGACGGGCTGCTCGAGCACGTGCGAGCGACCGAGGGTGCGTTCCGCGGGACGCTCGAGTCCCTGCTCGACCTGCCGATCGTGGGCGACGTCCGCGGGGACGGGTTCTTCTACGGCATCGAGCTGGTGAAGGACAAGACCACCAAGGAGACCTTCACGCCCGAGGAGTGCGACCGTCTGCTGCGCGGGTTCCTGTCCACGGCGCTGCTCGACGCCGGTCTCTACTGCCGCGCCGACGACCGTGGCGACCCGGTGGTGCAGCTCGCGCCGCCGCTGGTCGCCGACCAGGCCCAGTTCGACGAGATCGAGCAGGTGCTGCGTTCCGTGCTCGGTGAGGCATGGGCGAAGATCTCCGCATGACCGCACCCGCGCTCGACCAGGTCGCCAAGCGCATCATCGCGCTGCTCCAGGCCGACGGCCGCATGTCCTACGCCGCGATCGGCAAGGAGGTCGGCCTGTCGGAGGCAGCGGTGCGCCAACGCGTGCAGAAGCTCACCGAGGCCGGCGTCATCAACATCGTCGCGGTCACCGACCCGATGCAGCTCGGCTTCGCCCGCGAGGCCATGATCGCCATCCGGGCCAACGGTCCGCTCGAGCCCCTCGCCGACGCCCTGGCCGAGATCCCGGAGGTCGACTACGTCGTCATCACGGCCGGCTCGTTCGACCTCATCCTCGAGCTGGTGTGCGAGAGCGACGAGCACCTGCTGACGGTGCTGTCGGAGAAGATCCGGTCCCGCGAGGACGTGATGAGCACCGAGACCTTCATGTACCTCAAGCTGGTCAAGCAGACCTACTCGTGGGGCGTCCCGGACTGACGCGTCGGTTCAGGCCTCGACCTGCGCGCGGGCGCCCGGCCTGACGGTCGGCATCGGGAGCACCAGGGCACCCGGGGCGTCGTCGGGCACGACCGGGGACCGTGGCGCGACCGCGTCGATGCGCTCGTACGGCTCACCCAGCGCGGGACGCGGGTCGGGCTCGCCCTTGTTGGGCCAGAACGACATCGCGCGCTCGGCCTGGGCGGTGATGGTGAGCGACGGGTTGACGCCGAGGTTGGCACTGATGGCGGACCCGTCGGCGACGTGGAGGCCGTCGTGGCCGTAGAGCCGCTGGTAGGGATCGATGACCCCCTCCTCGGGCGACGTGCCGATCGCACACCCGCCGATGAAGTGGGCGGTGAGCGGGATGCCGACCAGCTCGCCGAACGAGCCGCCCGGCACGCCGTCGAGCTTGTCGGCGAGCTCGCGCGCCACGTGGTCGGCCACGGGGATCCGCGACGGGTTGGGCTCGCCCTTGCCCTGACGGCTGGTCATGCGCAGCCCGAACGGGCCGCGCTTCAGGAACGTGGTGACGGAGTTGTCGAGCGACTGCATGACCAGCACGACGATCGACTGCTCGGCCCAGCGGCGCGGGTCGTGCAGGCGGAGCGACCGTCGCAGGCCGAGGCCGCGGTAGCCGCGCAGCACCTTGCGCAGCTGCGATCCCCCGCCTCGGTGGTCGGCCAGCGCCATGTTCATCAGGCTGAGGGCCCCGGAGCCACGGCCGTAGCGCACCGGCTCCACATGGGTCACGGCGTCGGGGTGGAACGACGAGGTGATCGCGATGCCCGGGGTGACGTCGGCGTCCTTGGCGCTCGCGCGGGCGGAGAGGACGGCCTCGGAGTTGGTGCGGCTGAGCTCGCCGACGCGGTCGGAGAGGTGCGGCAACGACCGTCGACGCAGGCGGTGCAGCAGGTCCTGGGTGTTCAGCGCGTTGCCGGCGAAGACCACGTGGTCGGCGCTGAAGCGACGTCGGCGCAGCCGGTTGCCCGTCCGCCGCGTGCGCACCTCGTACCCGCCACCGGTCCGCGGCCGCACGTCGGTGACGGTCGTCAGGGGGTGGACCTCGGCTCCGGCACTCTCCGCGAGGTACAGGTAGTTCTTGACGAGCGTGTTCTTGGCGTTGCGGCGGCACCCGGTCATGCAGGCGCCGCACTCGGTGCAGGTGCGGCGGCTCGGTCCCGCGCCCCCGAAGTACGGATCGCCGACGTCCTCGCCGGGCCGGTCGCCGAAGAGGACGCCGACGTCGGCCGCGTGCACGGTGTCGCCGACGCCGAGCTCCTGGGCCACCTCGGCCATGAGCCGGTCGGGCAGCGTGTGGCCGGGGTACGTGGCCACGCCGAGCATCCGCTTGGCCTGGTCGTAGTGCGGGGCCAGCTCGTCGCGCCAGTCGGTGACGTGCGCCCACTGCGGGTCGTCGTAGAAGCCGTCGAGCGGCTGGTACAGCGTGTTGGCGTACACCAGGGAACCGCCGCCGACGCCGGCACCGCTGGCGATCAGGACGTCCTTCAGGGGCGTGATGCGCATGATGCCGAAGCACCGGGCCCACGGCGCCCAGAGGTAGCGCCTCAGGCGCCAGGAGGTCTCGGGCAGCTCGTCGTCGGCGAACCGTCGACCGGCCTCCATGACGGCGACCGAGTACCCCTTCTCGGTGAGTCGCAGGGCGCTGACGCTGCCGCCGAACCCCGAACCCACCACCACGACGTCGTAGTGCTTCATGTCCCGCACCGTACCCGCTTGTTGACACTTTGCCAATAGCGTTGTTCACTCGTCCCGTGAACGCCCTCAACCGCACCCGGCTCGAGCCCGACGCCCGGCGACGCCAGATCGTCGAGGCCGCGCGATCGCTGTATGCCGAGCGATCCTACGACGACGTCTCGCTCGCCGAGCTCGCTCGCGCGGCGGGGGTCACCCGGGGACTCCTGCACCACTACTTCGGCTCCAAGCGCGAGATCTTCCTCGCCGTCATGCGCGACTCGCTGCTCATGCCGGCCAGCGAGCTGCCCGACCTCCTGCACCTGCCGCTCGAGGAACGCGTGCGCGTGACGATGGACTGGATCCTCGACGCCGCCCAGACCTACGGCCAGGCCTGGGTGGCCGCGGCGGGCGCGGCCGAGCTCAGCGGCGAGTCCGACCTGCAGCGGATCGTGGACGAGGCCGACGACCGCGCGGCACGACTGGTGCTCGACGCCGTGGGTCTGCCCGACTCCCCCGACCTGCGCGCACGCCTCAGGGCCTCGGCCGCCTACGTGAAGGCACTGTGCCGCGAGTGGCTGCAGCGCGGGACCCTGGCCCGCGAGGACGTCCTCGCCCTGCTCACCATCCACCTCGTCCACGTCCTGGAGGCGTCATGACATCCGTCGGCATCATCGGCTCCGGCTTCGGCGGCATCGCGGTGGCAGCGGAGCTGCTCTCGCACGGCCACCACGACGTCCGCCTCTGGGAGCGTGGCGACGACATCGGAGGGGTGTGGCGCGACAACACCTACCCCGGTGCCGGGTGCGACGTCCCGTCGCCCCTGTACTCCTACTCGTTCGCCGTCAACACGCAGTGGTCGAAGCGGTACGCGCTGCAGCCGGAGATCCGGGAGTACCTGCACCGGGTCGCCGACGAGTACGGCATCACGCCCCGCGTCCAGCTGGGCCGCGAGGTGGTCTCGGCCCACTGGCAGCAGGACGAGCAGGCCTGGGACGTCGGCTTCGCCGACGGGGTCGTCGAGCGGGTCGACGTGCTCGTGAGCGCCGTCGGCCAGCTCTCGGAGCCGCGCCTGCCGGCCCTGCCGGGCCTCGAGGACTTCGCCGGCGACTGGTTCCACTCGGCTCGCTGGGACCACGACGTCGACCTGGCGGGCAAGCGCGTCGCCGCCGTGGGCGTGGGCGCGAGCGCGATCCAGTACGTGCCCCACGTCGCCGAGGACGCCGCCCACCTCACGCTCTTCCAGCGCTCGGCGAACTACATCCTGCCCAAGCCCGACGGCCCGCTCCCCCGCTGGTGGCGACCGGGCATCCGCCTGGAGCGCCCGCTCTGGTGGACGTTCGGCGAGCAGTTCTCACGCGGCCTCGACGAGGGCAGCCTGGTCGGCAAGGTCGAGCAGAAGGCAGCACTCGCGCACCTGCGCCGCCAGGTGCAGGACGCCCGCCTGCGCGAGCTGCTGACGCCCGACTACCCGATCGGGTGCAAGCGGATCCTGTTCTCCAACAACTTCTACCCGACCCTCGAGCGAGACCACGTCGACGTCGTGGCCGATCGCATCGTGCGGGTCCTCCCCCAGGGCGTCGAGACCGCCGACGGCACCGTGCACGAGGTCGACGTGATCATCTACGGCACGGGATTCGACTCGCAGGACTTCCTGAGCTCGATCGACGTGCGCGGCGCCGGGGGCGAGCCTCTGGCCGAGCGCTGGACCGACGGGGCCCACGCCCACCTCGGGATGTACGTGCCGGGGTTCCCCAACCTGTTCGTCTCCTACGGGCCCAACACCAACCTCGGTGGCGGCTCGATCATCTACATGCTCGAGGCGCAGGCCCGGCACATGCGCCAGGTGCTCGACCGCATGGAGGCCGGCGGCTACGAGGCGGTCGACGTGCGCCCCGAGGTCGAGGCCGAGTACGACCAGCAGGTCCAGGAACGGCTCGAGTCCTCCGTGTGGGGCAGCTGCGACAGCTGGTACCGCCATCCGTCGGGCCGGATCACGTCGAACTGGCCGGGGTCGACCTACCCGTACCACCGGCGCGTGCGGACCGTGGAGCCGGAGGACTTCGCATGGACGTGACCTACCCCCCGGAGCCGTGGGACCTGCACGGCCAGGCCCTGGCGTCGGTGTTCCTCGTGCCGGCCGCCGACCTGCCCGCCCCGCCGCCGGGCACGACGATCGTCACCCTCCGCGGCCGAGCGGTCGTGACGGCGGCGTTCTTCCGGTACGAGGAGCCCAGCCCGCTCACCTACGACGAGATCATGGCGACGGTGCTGGTGCGCCGTGGGCTGAGGTTCCGCGTGTGGATCCCGTGGATCTGGGTCGACAGCGAGGCGTCCCGCGACGGTGGCCGGGCGCTGTGGGCCATCCCGAAGGACCTCGCCGAGTTCCGCGTGGAGCCGGGCCGGCGGCACGAGGGCCTCGGCCTGGCGTCAGCCACCGTCGAGCGCACCCGGGCGCTCCCCGGACGCTGGCCGCTCGGCTTCCGCATCGCCCAGGCCCGCGCCGGGCGGTCGGTCGTCACGCCGGTGCGCGGGCGGGTGAGCGCCCAGCTGGTGCGTGCCTCGTGGACCTTCGACGGCGTGCTCGGCCTGCTCTCCGGGCGCAGGCCCGTGGTCTCCATGCGCGTGCCGCGCTTTGCCCTGCTCTTCGGACGGCGCTCGTCCTGACCTCGATGGCCCAGAGCGAGAAGACCCTGCGCGAGATGGCCTAGCCTCGAGGGATGCGTCGTCTTGCCAGCATCCTGCTCCTCGCCGTCCTCGCCGCCGGCTGCACGTCCGGAGGGTCGGACGAGCCCTCGGGCGGCTCCGGTCCCTCGGACCAGCCACGCGGCTCCGACGGAGCGAGTGCCAGCGCGTCGCCCGTGCCCACGGGTCCGGACTGCTCCAGCGTCTGGAAGGCCGGGGACGACCTCCCGGCCGACTACGACCTCTGCGTCGCCGACGGGGAGGCCGGGGTCCAGGAGGTGACGGACTGCGTCGACGGGCCGCCGCTCATCGTGTTCGACGACGAGCTCTACGGCCGTCCGGGCGAGCAGATCGAGGCGCCGACCGCGTCGCCCGTGCAGGACACCGAGGAGTACGGCAAGGCCTACGCGGAGTGCACGGGCGAGTGATCCGGTGCACGGTGGACCCATGGCCGACTACCGACTGACCACCGAGGACGGCGACGTCGTCGCCGAGCGATCCCTGGAGCACGACCAGGCTGCCGTGGCCTGGCGCTCCAGCCACCCCTTCGAGGGCCCGTCCGCGGGTGAGGGGCGCGGGCTCCGGCTCGAGCGCCACACCGACCGCGGCTGGACCCGGCTCGACCCCCTCGGCACCGCCGAGACCACCTGAGCGCGCCCGCGCGCGTCCTGACGCGTTCGGGTCGGTCCTGGCTCCGTCGATCGACCCGAAGGTGTCAGGACGCCGGCGCGGGGTCCTTCGTGACCTGGACCCAGCCCACCGGCTCGGCCACGACCTCGAGCTCGTCTGGCGTCAGCTCCACGGCCGACGCGGCGTTGCCGACGGCCGGGAACACCGACGCGAAGCGCCGTAGTGAGGCGTCGAGGTGCACGGCGGCGACGTCGGGGTTGGCGAACGGGCACACACCGCCGATGGCGTGCCCGGTGAGGGCCTCGACGTCGTCGGGCTTCAGCATGCGCGCCTTGATGCCGAAGGCGGCCTTGAACGCCGCGTTGTCGACCCGGGCGTCGCCGGCCGCCACCACGAGGATGCTCGTGCCCGGCTCGGCTCCGTAGAAGCCCAACGTCTTCGCGATCCGTGCCGGCTCGACACCCAGCTCGGCGGCAGCGAGCTCGACGGTGGCGCTGGACCCCGACGTCTCCACGACGTCGTCGCCTCGGCCGAAGCGGGCGAGGTGGGCGCGGGCGGTCTCGATCGACATGCCCGCCATCGTAGGAGCGCCCGGCGGACGCACGACGAAGCCCCCGGCGCTGGGCCGGGGGCTTCGGTGTCGGTGGGCGATACTGGGTTCGAACCAGTGACCTCTTCGGTGTGAACGAAGCGCGCTACCACTGCGCCAATCGCCCGGGGACGCACAGAACCTTAACGCACGTCTCCGCGGCGGTCCCACTCGGTTCCCTACGGGTCGGAGTGCTTGGCCGCCTCGCGGGCCCAGATGGCCTGCGCCTGCTGGGTGATCGGGCCGGGGGCCGCGCCGACCGCGCGGCCGTCGACGTGGGAGATGGCCTGGATGTCGCGGGTCGTGCCGACGAGCACCACCTCGTCGGCGTCGGCCAGGACCTCGATGGGTGCGTCGCGCTCGACGACGTCGAGCTCGGCCGAGAGCCACTCGAGGGCGAGGGCGCGCGTGATGCCCGCGAGGCAGCCCGACGCCAGCGTCGGCGTGACCAGCGTGCCGTCGAGGACGTACATGATGTTCGACCCCGTGCCCTCGCAGAGGTGGCCCTGCGTGTTGGGCATGACCGCCTCCGACGCACCCGCGGCCCGGGCGGCCTCGACCATCTTCGCGTTCTCGGCGTACGACGTGGTCTTGAGCCCGGCCAGCGCGCCGCGCTCGTTGCGGGGCCACGGCACGGTGGCGATCGACGCGACCGAGGGCGGGCGCTCGGCCGGCTCGGTGACCACCACGTGCGTGAGCCCGTGGTCGCCCCGCGGCGAGCCGAGGGGGCCCCGGCCGGACGTCACGGTGATGCGGATCCGACCGAAGGGCAGGTCCTGCCCGTCCATCGTGGCGGCGACACCCTCCCGCAGGAGGCCGAGATCGGGGCGCCCGATGCCGAGCCCCGCGGACGAGCCGGCCAACCGCTCGAGGTGGCGCGTGAGGGCGAACGGCACCCCGCTGTCGACGGCGACCGTCTCGAAGACTCCGTCGCCGACCACGAGCCCGTGGTCGAGGACGCTGATGGCCGGTTCTTCCGGTGATCCGAGGACTCGTCCGTCCACCCAGGCACGCATGTCGCCACCGTACCCCCGCCGACGACGACCCCCCGTTTGGTGCGCCGGAGCCCATCGGCTAATGTTTCTTCCCGCGCCGGAAACGGTGCGAATGCGGACATAGCTCAGTGGTAGAGCATCACCTTGCCAAGGTGAGGGTCGCGAGTTCGAATCTCGTTGTCCGCTCGGAGGGTCTCCATACCCATCCAGCGGTGGGTTGGCCGAGAGGCGAGGCAACGGACTGCAAATCCGTGTACACGGGTTCAAATCCCGTACCCACCTCGACACGACGCACCAACTGAACAGCACCACCCTCGGGCGATTGGCGCAGCGGTAGCGCGCTTCCCTGACACGGAAGAGGTCACTGGTTCAAACCCAGTATCGCCCACTTCGAGAAGGCTCCGGAATCTCGCCGAATCCGGGGCCTTCTCGTCTTTCTCGGGACGATCAGGCCAGTCCGTCAGCGCCGTGCGCCCTATGTGCGCCCAAATCTCCACCGCAAGCTCCTGGAGCGTCCCATCCGCGCTCTACGCTGCAGGCGTGAAGACACGTTGGCCGAAGCTCAGTCACGACGCTGCCCTGGTCGCAGTCACCGGCATCGTCGCCGGCGTACTCGGACTGCTTGGCGCCCGCATCGGCGCGAGCGGCGCCATCGAGGCGGCGACGCTTGCGCAGGACCAGGCGTCGCAGACGCAAATCGATGCAGAGATGAGGCAGCAGAAGGCGTGGGTCTATCAAGGATTCTTGGAGGCTGCCAACGCCTACTACTACGAGAGCCTCCGCACTGGAGCGATCATCGCTGATCGAGACCCGCTCCCACAGGTGGGCGATCCCGCTCTCGCAAGCTGGGAAGCGGCAAGATACGACTTCCAGGGCGCCGTGAACGACGTCCACGCCTTTGGCTCCGAACTGGCAGTGGCGAAGCTCCGAGCAGTCGCTCAGCCTATGCCTCAATCGCTCGGAAACGCGACGAGAGCCGACATCAAAGAGTTGGCGAACCAGCGAGAGAGCGCCTACTTCAGAGCGGCGTACCAGGTATTCCAGGATGGTCTGTGCGATGAAGTGAATCTCGACCCCACGCGCGACTGCGACGACTAGCGCGCGTCCTCTCGTCGGTCTTCCGACCGGGCCCGTCTCGCGTCGAGCGCCCCGCGGGCGCGATCCATCCGGGGCATCGTCAACCCGCGGGTCGGTCCGGCGGCGGCGACCTCCGACAGCCACGTCCGGGGCCTGCACTCGCGCGGCTTCAACGACGTGGAGATCGCGCGCGAGCTCGGCTGCGTGCCGGAGACCGTATTACGTGCCCAACGCCGGATGAACCTGGCCGCGATCCACACGTATACGCGTGGGGACGTGAGCGCATGAGCGACGTCGAGAAAGTCCGGCACCGTCACGCCGACATCCCGCAGGACGCCCTGCCCGGGCTCCTCGATGTTGACCCGAGTCCTGCGCGCCCCGAGACGAAGCGCAAGGCCCAGAAGACGATCGGCTACGCCGTCTGCCCGACCACCTCTTCGAGCGCCACGACCGGAACAGCGGCCAGACCGGGTTGGTCCGAGACGCCGATGGGGAGCTCGTGTTCCGCGAGCACACTAAGCGAGTCGGCTCGATCACGGTGCGGTGCTCCGGGTCGGGGACAGTCCCGCCGGCGGTGTCGTCATGACCGGGCTCGAACAGCTGCTCTTCGAGGCACTGGACAACCACCGTCCCGCCGCGTCGGGCGACTGCGTCGACGCGAGCGGACGGGCCGGCTGCCCGTGGCGTCCCGTCGCCGGTGAAGTCGCGGCCTTCACCGCCCAGCACCGCGGGCACGTCGTGCGCGACGTCATCGCCCCGCTCGTCATCGAGCACGCGGGCAACCCCACCCCCAGCCCCGGGCGAGGCCACCCGATGACCACCGATCCCACCGCACTGCCAGAGTCCCTGAGCCAGGAGTGGCGGCGGTGAGCAGATCAGCCGGGAAGGTTCTCGATCGCCTTCGTGCCGTACTCGATAGCCCGGCGGCCTGTCTCGGTCGAAGCACCCCGCACGAGGCCACTGGCGACCCTGCCGCCCCAGCTACGGAAGCCCGAAGCCCGCTTCTCGGCGTCCTTGTCCTCTTCGGAGGCGCCGTCCTCGATCTTGTCGGCCACGAGGTGCATCGCGCCGCTGAGCTCGAGAGTGATCTTGCGGACGTGGTTGCCGGTGAACTCAGTCCAGGAGCCCGACATGGTCCACGCCTCAGTGAGCAAGGCGCGAACGTAGTCCCGGACGTCGACAGGGATCTCCGGAGACTCCTCCAAGAGCTCCCTCGCGGCCTCAATCGCCTTGCGAACCGTGCTGATGTCCTGCTCGTCGATAGGTGGCTCAAGGCCCCACTCGTCGATCACGTCGGCGAGCTCGCGCAAGAAACGCATGTCCCACTCGTTCAGCTCCTCGGCGGAGCGCCCACCGTGGTCCCACGACTGACTCGGCAGGAACACGGCTGCCGTCCAGGCGTGGAAGGACTGCTCCAGGTTCTTGACATTTCGGCCGAGGGCCTTCAGATCGCTAAGCGCCTGCTCCACTTCGAGAAGAAGGCTCGCGGCGTGAAGGGACGCGCCGAGATGGGTCATGTCCCACCCTGCACCCCACTCCTGGCGCGCCGCGGCGGCCGTCATGTTCGAAGACTCCACCTGAGTCGCCTCGAGGAAGTCAGCGAGTCGAGCAGCTGCGTTGTCCATGCTCTGAACCGTAGTGGACACGGTGGACACCAGTGAGCACCTACGCGACCGTCGAGAACGTCGGCGAGGGCACGCTTGTCACCTTCCCCGCCGGCGGCACGCTGTGGTTCGACTCCCGGGCTGACGCCGCGGCGTTCGGGTCGGCGAACGTCACTGTGGCCACGCTCGGCGGCGACTCCCTCGACCATCCTCCGGAGCCATTGTGAGCGGCGTGCAGAGCGGCACCCGCCTCGAGCGGCTGGGCTCAGTCGAAGCGCTCACCGTTCATACGGAGATGGCTGAGGTGGGCCAACCGGGAGGGCGTCAGCTTCTCCGGAGTCAAGACCGTCTCAGTGAGCAGCGCTTCCAGCCGAGCGAGTGGCCGCAGGGTGGAATCTGCCGCGTCCGGGTGTTCACCGGTATCGCCAAGGAGTTCGCCGAGAAGTGCAGCCGCCCGCGGGGACAGCTCCCGTTGAACCGCTGGCAAGACACGCCGCGCTTGTCGCACCCACATCGTCATCTCGTTTTCGATCTCGACGCGTTGATGCAACTCACGCATGGCCCCGATTCGGGGTGCAAAGGAACGAAGATCCGCGAGCAAACGCTGCAGCTCAGTCTCCAGCGCGTTGGAGTCCTGCAGACGTCGCTCGTGCCTGAGCGTCAGCGCGACCGCGCCCAGCGTCACTACGGCAGTCGCGACAGCGCCAACGAGTGCGCTTCCGAGTCCTTCCCACATGTCGCCATCTTCGCAGCCTGCGGACGCCTCACTTGTGAACCGACCGCCTCCCCATAAACCGCGTCCCCGAAGCACGCATCGTCCCGGCGGGCACGACGAGCAGCAGGAGACGAAGAAGCCGGGTCGCAGCACCCCCGCGAAGCGGAGGAACGACCCGGCTTCAACAGCGGTCCACCTGCCCCGCGGAACGGAGGGGCGCACCCACTGCTTCCCCAGCACTACGCCGGCCCCGACCACCAGCAGCAACGAGCAGCAGGAGACGACATGACGATCACGACCCCCTCGCCGGACATCGACCGCGACCGCTACGGCCGCCCGCTCATCACGCCGCCCGAGGGCGGCAAGCCGACGGCGTACACCCGCTGCACCACGTTCGTGGACTGCCTCGAGGACAAGTTCACCCTGCAGAAGTGGCAGCAGCGCATGGTGGCCACCGGGCTGGCCAACCGCGCCGACCTCCTGCTCGCGGTCTCGGCCGCCGGCGACGACAAGCGCAAGCTCGACAGCATCTGCGCCGACGCCCGAGAGGCCGCCGGCGCGTCGGGTGCGGCCACTACTGGCACGGCACTGCAAGCCCTGACCGAGCTGATCGACCGTGGCCAGCCGCTCCCCGCGCTGCCCGAGGCCGCGAGGGCCGACCTCGAGGCGTACGCCGCCGCCACGGCCCACCTGACGGCGACGCACATCGAGCAGTTCACCGTCGTGGACAAGCTCAAGGTCGGCGGCACCGCGGACCGCGTCGTGCAGGTGAACGGCGTCTCCTACATGGCCGACATCAAGACCGACTCGATCGAGTGGGCCTGGGCAAGATCGCCATGCAGTTGGCCGTCTACGCCCACGGCACCGGCTACAGCCCCAGCGGCGAGCGATTCAGCCTCGGCCCGATCGACCAGAACGTCGGCATCATCATTCACCTGCCCGCCGGCCAGGCCCGGTGCGAGCTAGTGCCCGTCGACCTGGCCGCCGGCTGAGAGGGCGTCCGGCTCGCCACGCAGGTCCGCGGCTGGCGCTCGCGCAAGGACTTCCGCCTCGAGCGCCCCGACCTCGTCGCTGCGCCGAACGCCGAAGCCGCCGCGCCCGCCCAGCCGACGCCCGCTCCCGACCCCGCGATCGCCTCCCTCGAAAACGCCATCGCCACCGCCACCAGTCGCAAGAAGCTCGAGGCCCTCTGGGAAGAGGACGCCGCGATTTGGACCAACGACCTCACCGAGTTCGCCTCGGCCTGGGCACGCCTGCTCGACGCAGCGTGACGACACACCACCCGAAGAGAAAGAGCACCTCATGAGCATGTTCGCAGCACCCGCCGCCCCCGGAGAGGGCATCAAGTTCGCCGACCACATCGGCGCCCTGCTCCTGATCGACGTCGTCGGCGTCGAGACGGGCATCAAGACCGTGCACGGCGACTCCGACGCCGTGAAGGCCAACGGTCAGCGTCCTCGAGGGCAACGGCGCCGGCGAGTCCTACGCCGAGACGCTGATCTTCCCGAAGGTGCTGCAGTCGCAGCTCCGCGGCTCGGTCGGCCAGAAGGTCCTCGGCCGCCTCGGGCAGGGCAACGCCAAGCCCGGGCAGTCCGCCCCGTGGCTGCTCAACGAGGCCACGGCCGACGACGTGGCGAAGGCCGAGCAGTGGGTCGCGCAGTACGCGCCCACCGTCACCACGGCCAAGCCGCCGTTCTGACCTGAGCCCATCGGTCGCCGCCCAGGGGTCGGCGACCGGTGGAGTCCGGTCAGCGCCACCACGAACCACGAGGAGCACCCACGTGAGACCACTCACCGCCGACGTCGTCGAGGTCGTGCGCGCCTGGTGGACCGAGGTCCCGGACGCGAACATCGGCATCGCCACGGGCCACCTGGTCGACGTGATCGACGTCGACGGGCCGGCCGGCGTGCAGTCGTGGGCGCGGCTCAGCGCGCTGCCGCCCGTGCTCGGCAAGGTCTCCACGCCGCGCGACGGCGGCAAACACCTGTACGTCGAGGCGACTGGACGCGGGAACCGTGCCAGCATCGCCCCGGCATCGACTACCGCGGCGCCGGCGGGTACGTCGTCGCGCCACCCTCGGTCAACGCCGAGGGCGTCGCCTACCGCTGGTACGCGCCGTTGCGGCTCGATCAGGTCAGGACTGCGGCGTGAGGTGCTCGATGAACTGCGCCTCCGCCCCGTCCGGCACCCAGTCCGAGTACAGCGCGGTCATCTCGCTGATGCGGAGGGCCACATCGTCCGCCACCGCCCGAAACTCGTCGACAGAAGTGCAGTCACGGATGGCGACTCCCTTCATGATGAGGACCTTCGACTGCTGCATCGCGTACGCCGACGCTGGCCTCTTCAGTCCGTGCCTGGCGGCCAAGATGTACAGCGATAGGCCCAGTCGCGTGATGGCATTCGAATGGCCCACCAGCTGCGCCTCGAAGGTCCCGTCTGGCTGCACGATCACCTCAGTCATGGCCTCCGACATCTTGGCGAACGAGTCCGCCCGCTGTTCTCGTGACTCTTGCGCCCGAGCGTGTTCCCGCTCCTCTTGCGCGATCTCCCGCTGGTGGTCGCGCTCCTCCAACGCCACTCGCTTGCTGTGGCGCTGCGTGAGGAACCAGATCAGCAGTAGCGCGAGACCGCTGAAGAAGGAGCCGAGGACCGCTGCCAGCACCGGTGGCCACCACGTGGTTCCCGCGCCGGTCACCACGACCTCGATCGGTCCGTCCGGTTGCGCCGTCTCCGTGAGCCAGAACATGACCGACATCCTGCAGGAAGGAAGGGTCGCGTGACCGACCTCCCCTGGGACGACCTCTGGGAACGTCCCCAGGCCAGCAGCATCGCCCTCCCCGGCTCGCACCACCCGGCCGACCTGCAGGGCGCGGCACTGCTGTTCGAAGCCGGCGCCGACCCGCGGCGCGTGACGGCCTAGGCAGACGAGTCGCGGACCCGGGCGAGTGGACACCACACCACGCACGACGTGGGCGGTCCGCCGAACGGGTGAGTCGAGTCGTCTAGGCGTACGCCGCGAGGGGATGCGTCAGACAGTTCTGGCACCCGCGCCGTCGCCCCACCTCGGCTCGAAGAACGACGAGCAGCGACGTCGGGTGCTGGTCCCAGTACACGCCGACCGTCCCGCACCACGCGGGGTGGAAGACCTCGCCACCGGCGAAGGCGTAGACCTGACCCGCCTTCAACAGCGGCGCACCGTCGACCGGGTGGCGTCGCTGCACCTTGACCGGGCGCAGGCCGCCGAGTTCCTCGGCTCTGACCTTGGCTCGCTTCGACTGGCGCCCCTGTCGCGATCCTCGCCGACGGGTCACAGGTCGATCCCGAGGCGCCGCACCAACCGTGACCGGCTGCGCTCAGCTCGCACGCGTCGCAGGCGCTTCACGAGCAGCGGGTCGTAGGCGAGGGCGTCGTCGCGGTCGATCAAGTCGTTGAGCCGCTGGTAGTACTTGGTGGCCGACATGGCGAAGCGCCCGCGGATGCGCTGCTCCTTCGCGCCGGCGAGCTGCCACCACAGCCGCTCCATGGCGAGCATCTCGAGCTCTACGTCGGTCAGCGTGCTAGTGGGTTCGGCGGCCATGGCCCCATCGTGCCGCGAGGTTCCGACACGGAGCGGGCGCGTGGTGTGACGAGGGCGGCAAGCGTGCCCAGGGCGATCACGCAGAGCAGCACGAAGAGCGCGAACCCGCCTCCGATCCCGACGTCACCTTCCCAGTAGATCTCGGCCACGGTGAGCACGCCGAGACTCAACCCCCATGCTGCGGCAACCGCGATCAGCGGTACGCGCGTCCGCCACGAGACCAGCTTCGATGCCAGCAACGCGCAGAGTACGCCGACTCCGCCGACGAGGTACCCGTTCAAACCGAGGCCGTTGCCCAGGACCAGGAACACTCCGCTAGGCAACACAATCGGTGCGAGAGCAAGGCCACGCGCAAACACGAACGCAGAGGCTCGAGACGACACCCGCCCATAATCCCAGACCACCGGTTCCGGTGCTCCTTCGTGCGCCCGCACCTCCGATCCGCTGCGTGTAGCGATGACAACAGTGGGCCGATAATCCCTGCAACGACGGGCGGCGACTGGCTGACCTGGGGCGGGCTGATCCCTGACACGGAAGAGGTCACTGGTTCAAACCCAGTATCGCCCACTTCGAGAAGGCTCCGGAATCTCGCCGAATCCGGGGCCTTCTCGTCTTTCTCCTCACGGCGGATCCGTCCGCTCGTGCGGTGCACGTGCCGCGGGACTCCCCGCACGAGACTCCCGCGCTGGCGCACCCCACGCCGCCAGCACCACGCCGCAGCACTGCGCCT
>NZ_LMMY01000016.1:326-7918 GCF_001422865.1 Aeromicrobium sp. Leaf272 | reverse complement strand
CCTGCGCGCGCACGACCCCCGGCTCACTCACTCCCATGCCGAGCCGGGGGTCCACCCACTTTCATGCCCCGGCGTCGGACCCGCACGACCCACGACGGGAAGGCTCCAGAAGCTCGACGATTCCCGAGCCTTCTCGTCTCGTTGCGCCCGACCACGCTCCGTGGCATTCGATCACCCGTTCGAGTATGATCGCCCGGTGGGCGCCAACCGTCGTTACGGCGACCGCTCCCCCGCCGACCACCTCGAGCGGGCCGAGCGGATCCGGCACGTCTGGGTCGCCCCGTCCGCGAAGCACCCGGACATGGCGCCCTACCCGGGGCTGCTGATCACGTGGCAGCGACGCGACGGACAGTGGTGGGCCCACGTGGCGATGATCCTGCCCGAGGGCGCCGTCGTCCTGAACTGGCTCCCGGCAGCCCGACTACGGCCCGCCGCTGCCGCTCACCCGACGCGGCCCTCGACGACCGGCAGATGAACGATCGGCACGGCGACTGGCGCAAACGCCGATCGCGGCGCACCATCGGTGCATGAAGTGCGCGGAGGTCAACTGCCACGAGACGGCGTCCACGCTGTCGCAGCTGGAGCTGGACGATGCACGTTTCGCAGTGCCGGTCTGCGCGCTCCATGACGTCGGCGACGTCTCCGTCGAGAAGCCGACCCGAGCCGCCGGCCTGGACATCAGGCCGACACCCGTCGACGGCAGGTCCCTCGCGGAGTCCACCGCGCCGATGTGAGCCCCTCTGCAGCCTGCGGTTGACGCCACGGGCCGACGCTCCGATGCCGTGACGACCGGCACCTTCGGGCCTCGTCCTGCGCCGGAGCCCGACCGAGACGTCCGCACCCTAGGACCAGGTGTGTTTCGGACTCCTCGGGCCGGGGAACGTGCAGGGCAGCACCGTTGGTTGAGACCACAGCTGCGCGTGCCAGTGGTCCCGGACCCCCGCGCGGGGGTCCGGGATCGCGCAGCTTCGCCGAGGACGCGCCGAGGACGGCGCGGCGTCGGTCAGGACCGCGAGCTCGACCGCCAGGTGAACTGACCCTGGCGGGAGGTGATCCGCACGGTCGCGTCGGCGATGACCGTGGCCGGGGCGGACGCGTAGGCCACCGTGCAGGTGAAGGTGGTCCCCACGGCCGCGGACACCCGAGGGGGGCACCAGACCGACGTCGGCTCGCCCTTGGCGTCGAGCGAGGACCTGATGCGCGCCACGACGGCGCCGGTGGCCCGGGTGGTGCGCGGCGCCGGGGCCGCGGTGCGACGCGGAGCGGACGTGGCCCGCGGAGCCGCGGTGGTCCGCGTCGGTGTCGGCGTGGCCGACGGGGTCTCGCCGGGGGTCGGCTCCGTCGTGGGCGAGGCCGAGAGGCCGGCCGACGGGGTCGGCGCGACCGACTCGCTCACCACACCGGGCGAGGCGGAGTCGTCCGACGCCGCGTCGGTGCCGACCCACGACCGCAGCCCGAAGACGCCGCCGGCCAGGACAAGCACCGTGAGCACGAGCCACGGCAGCACCTTGCGTGCACCGGACATGGTCACTCCCCCTGCGACTTCGGCGTCGACGTCCACACGTAGTGGCCGTCGGGGCCGTCGATCTCGACCGCGGCCGTCGCGATCGCGGCCGTGTCCGGCTCGTCGTCGAAGAACACCTCGCAGTCGAAGGTGGTACCGATCTTCTGCGCCACCCGCTCCGGGCACTCGATGCGAGTGGGGCGCCCTGCGTTCTGGTCCAGACGCGCCTTGATGGTCCGCTCGATCTTGGTCGTGGACATCTTGGCCGGCGCCAACGACGGGGGCGCGGTCGGCTCGGCCGACGCGGTCGACTCGGGATCGGAACCGGCGTCGTCGTCGCTGCTGCAGGACCGCAGGGCGAACAGCAGCGCTGCCACGCCCAGGAGCACGACGACGAGCGCAGCAACCTTCCGCAAACCCTTCACAGGCGCCGATCCTAGCGGTCGACGCGGGGGTGGCGTTGCTCGTCGAGCGAGGCGTTGATCGCAGCACCGATGAGCACCGCGATCGACAGGACGTACAACCACAGCAGCACGGCGATCGGAGCTGCCAGCGGGCCGTAGATCGACGTGCCGCCCGTGGAGAACCCCAGGGCCCAGCGGACGAGCAGGCTGCCGCCGATCCACAGGCCCATCGTGAAGAAGGCCCCAGGCAGCCCGGAGCGCCACGACACCTTCACGGGGACGGCCAGGTGGTAGAGCGACGCGAGGAACCCCACGGAGACGAGCAGCACCGCCGGCCAGTACAGCGGCTCCAGCACCGACAGCTGGGAGGGCACGATCGAGGCCGCCACCTCCGGCCCGGCCAGGACGAGCGGAACCACGATGATCGCGAGCGCCAGCGCCACCACGTACAGCGAGAACGACAGGGCACGGGTCTTGACGATGCCGCGCACCCCGCCGAGCCCGTAGAGGATCGAGATCGTGTCGAGGAAGACGTTGAGCGCCCTCGACCCCGACCACAGGGCCAGCACGAAGCCGATGGACACCACGTCGATGCGGCCCGAGCTCAGCACCTCGTCCAGGGTCGGCGCGATGACCTGGTCGACGGTGCCCTGGGTCAGGGCCTGCGACGACAGGTCGAGCACGCGGTCCTTGAGCACGTCGACCTGCGCGACGTCGTAGCGCTCCGCGACGAAGCCGATCGTGCCGGCAAGCCCGAAGACGAGTGGCGGCAACGACAGGATCGCGAAGAACGCGGCCTCGGCCGCGAGCCCGGTGACCCGGTGGGTGATGCAGCGCGAGACGGTACGCGCCGTGACCCGCGCCAGCAGGTCGACAGCCGCCGGGCGTGCTACCCGTTCAGCCGCCATGGCCCTACGGTATCGACATGCATCCCCTCCGCAGCGCACCGTCGCGCCAGGCGATCCCCCACCCCGTTCGGGACGGCGCCGATCGGAATCGCGGCGAGCGAGCCCGTGCCGCCCGCCCGTCCGGGGCGTGCGCGTGAAGCCGCTCGCCGTCGCTGGCGTCACGTCGGCCCTGACGACCGCCGTCGCCGCCTGGGCGCTGCGGGCCACCGATCCGGCCACTGCCGTGGCCGCCGTGGCGGTCGTCGCCGTGGCCGCCGCCTGGCTGGCCGGCTTCCACGACACCTCGGAGACCTCGGGTCTCGCGCTCACCGGGCCGGCGCAGCTGGTCTCCTTGACCCTGGTCGGCCGCGCCGCGGTGGGCGGAGTCCTGCCGACGCTGGCCGCCCAGGTGGTCGGAGCCGTGGCAGCAGGCGCGGCGGTCACCGCACTCGACCTGCCCGGAGGATCGCTCGTGTGGGACGAGCCCGGCCTCCTCACGGGTGGTGTGCTGGGCTTGGTGGCCGGACTCGTCCTGGCCTGGACGACGCTGGCCGCCGACACCGGCGCCGTGGCCTGGGCTGCCGCCGGGCCGGTCACCTCCGGCGCGGTGCTGGGTGTGGGGCTCGCGGCCGCGGCGCACCCGGGCGCCCTGCTGGGGCTCGCCGTCGCCGGGGTCGTCGCCTGGCCCGTGGCTCTCGTGGTGGCCGCGGCGGTGCTCGTGGGGACGGCGCTGGGCACCTTCGTGGTCTCCTGGGTGTCCCCGCACGCTGCGTGACTCAGGTCACGCATCCACGCGCCGTTCCAGGCGGAACGGCCGACGGAGTCCATATATTGGACACAGAGTCCAGATGATGGACATCCTAGTTGTGGGGCCGTCCACGGCCTGACCAGACTGTCCGCATGTTGATCGCGCAGACCGTCTGGCTCGTGGAGCGTCTCCACGTGGACCTCGGCCGCGCGCACACGATGATCTGTCGCTGATCCGCGCGCCCGCTGACCCTTCCGCGACGCGCGACGACACCGTCCGTCGGACGCGACCGTCGTGCGTCCTCTCTCCGAGGACCTTCATGACTTCGAGCACCACCCCGCCCCCCGCACGCACGGCACGTCGTCGCCGTGGTGAGGGCCAGTGGGCGCTCGGCTACCGCGAGCCCCTCAACGCCAACGAGCAGTCCAAGAAGGACGACAACCCGCTCAACGTGCGCGCCCGCATCGAGAACATCTACGCCCACCGCGGGTTCGACAGCATCGACCCCGGCGACCTGCGTGGCCGCTTCCGCTGGTGGGGCCTCTACACGCAGCGCAAGGCCGGCATCGACGGCGGCAAGACCGCGACGCTCGAGCCCGAGGAGCTCGACGACCGCTACTTCATGCTCCGCGTCCGCGTCGACGGCGGCCAGCTCGACCTCCGACAGCTGCGGACGATCGCGGACATCTCGGTGGACTTCGCCCGCGACTCCGCCGACCTGACCGACCGCCAGAACGTGCAGTACCACTGGATCGACGTCCGGGACATGCCGACGATCTGGGAGCGTCTGGAGTCCGTCGGACTCTCCACCCAGGAGGCGTGCGGCGACTGCCCCCGCGTCATCCTCGGCTCCCCCGTGGCCGGCATCAGCGAGACCGAGATCATCGACGGCCGTCCGGCCATCGAGGCGATCGAGAGCCGCTACATCGGCGACCGCGCGTTCTCCAACCTCCCGCGCAAGTTCAAGTCCGCGATCAGCGGCCACCCCGGGCACGACGTGGTCCCGCAGATCAACGACATCGCCTTCATCGGCGCCGAGCACCCCGAGCACGGCCCGGGCTTCGACCTCTGGGTCGGTGGCGGGCTCTCGACCAACCCGATGCTCGCCCAGCGGGTGGGCGTCTGGGTCCCGGTCGACGAGGTGCCCGAGGTGTGGGAGGGCGTCGTCAGCATCTTCCGCGACTACGGCTACCGACGTCTGCGCTCGCGTGCGCGGCTCAAGTTCCTCGTGGCCGACTGGGGCATCGAGAAGTTCCGCGAGGTGCTCGAGACCGAGTACCTCGAGCGTTCCCTCGTCGACCTCGAGGCCCCCGAGGTGCCCACCACCCCCGTCGACCACGTGGGCGTGCACCGCCAGAAGGACGGCCGGTACTACGTGGGCGTGGCGGCCACGGTCGGTCGCATCTCCGGCACGCTGCTCAACCAGGTGGCCGACGTGGTCGAGGCGCACGGCTCCGACCGCGTCGCCACGACGCCGATGCAGAAGCTCGTCGTGCTCGACGTCGAGGAGGACCGCGTCGAGTCGCTCGTGGACGCCCTCGCCGCACTGGGCCTGTACGCCCGGCCCTCGCAGTGGCGCCGCAACACCATGGCCTGCACGGGCATCGAGTACTGCAAGCTGGCCATCGTCGAGACCAAGGCGCGTGCCCGTGACCTGGTCGACGAGCTGGAGCAGCGCGTGCCCGAGCTCGACTCGCCGATCACGATCAACGTGAACGGCTGCCCGAACTCCTGCGCCCGCATCCAGACCGCCGACATCGGCCTGAAGGGCCAGCTCGTCCTGGACGAGCAGGGCCGGCAGGTCGAGGGCTTCCAAGTCCACCTCGGCGGTGCCCTCGGGCTCGAGGCCGGGTTCGGCCGCAAGCTCCGCGCCCACAAGGTCACCGGCGAGCAGCTCCCCCACTACGTCGAGAAGCTCTCGCGCACCTACCTCGAGCAGCGCGACGGCGACGAGTCCTTCGCCCGCTGGGTCGCGCGCGCCGACGAGGAGGTCCTGCGATGACGGGTAGGGCCACGCCGTTCCACTGCCCGTACTGCGCGGACGAGGACCTGAGGCCGCACGGCGAGACCCACGGGGAGTGGGAGTGCCGAGCGTGTCAGCGGGCCTTCCGCCTCGGCTACATCGGTCTTCTCCGCCCCACCCCACCCAGCACGACCGAGCCCTCTGGAAGGAGGACAGCATGACTGCACCAGCGTTGATCGCCCTGGCGCACGGCAGCCGCGACCCGCGGTCCGCCGCCACCATCACTGCCCTGACGGAGCTCGTGTCGTGCATGCGTCCCGACCTCCGCGTCACGACGGCGTTCCTCGACCACTCCGAGCCGAGCCTCGACAGCGTCGTCGACCGCCTCGTGGCCGAGGGGCACAGCGAGATCGTCCTCGTGCCCCTTCTGCTCACGGAGGCCTACCACGCGAAGGTCGACGTGCCCGAGGCCGCCGAGGCCGCTCGCGCGCGGCACGACGGGATCCGGATCCAGGTGACCGACGTGCTCGGCATCGAGTCCGCGTTCTTCCGCGTGCTCGACCGACGGCTGCGCGACGTGCTGCGCGAGAACCGGGTCCGAGAGCTGGATGCACTGGTGCTCGCGGGCGCCGGCTCCTCCGACGCCATCGCCAACGCCACCATCGCGCGCGCTGCCCGGGCCTGGGGCGCCCACCACAAGCTCCCCACGATCGCCGCGTTCGCATCGAGCGCGCCCCCCGCCGCCGGCGAGGCCGTCCGGGCCCACCGGGCCGACGGGCGTCGCAACATCGCGGTCGGCCAGCTCATGCTGGCTCCGGGCTTCCTGCCCGACCGCGTCAAGGAGCTGGCCTACGAGGCCGGCGCCGTGGCCGTGGCCGAGCCGCTCGGCGTCGACGAGGAGATCGCCGAGGTCATCCTGGCGCGCTACGCCGTGGGCGCCGTCCAGCTGGTGTCGTTCGACGCGCTGTTCACGTAGTCGCTGCACCCACCGCGTCACGATCGGGGTCCTCACGTCTCTCTCAGACGTGAGGACCCCTCTGCGCGTGACCCCCCTGCTCCTGTCGCTCCTGCTCGCGGGCGGTCTGCTCGTCGGGGTCGCACCACGCGCGACGCCGCCGGCCGCGGCCGCCGAGGCCGACGCCTCCTTCACCGTCGTGGTCCTGCCCGACCTTCAGGGCTACACCGTCTCGAGCACCTACGCCGCCACCGCCACCGCGCAGACGCAGTGGATCGCCGACCAGGCCGACGACCTGGACGTCGCGGTCGTGGCGCAGGTGGGCGACCTGGTGGAGACGCACCCGATCCCCGAGCAGTGGACGCGGGCGTCGACCTCCATGAAGGTGCTGGACGACGCCGGCGTGCCCAGCGCGGTGCTGCCCGGCAACCACGACATGGACGTGAGCACTGGCGAGGCCGTGCGGTACGACGCGAGCTTCCCGGCCTCGCGGTACACCGGTGCGTCCTGGAACGGACCCGCCGCGACCTACGTGGAGGGCTACCGCGGCAACAAGAACAGCGCCGTCACGTTCGAGCGCTCGGGCATGGACTTCATGCTCCTCAGCCTCGAGTACGACCCCACCGACGCCGTCCTGGCCTGGGCGCGAGGCGTGCTCGCCGCGCACCCGGAGCACCGGGTGATCTTGTCCACCCACTCGTTCATCCACACCGCCGGCGGTCGTTCCACCACGACCACCCGCACCGACGCCGGCGCCAACACGCCGCAGCAGGTATGGGACGAGCTCGTGCAGCCGAGCTGCCAGATCTTCCTGGTCGTCAACGGCCACTGGCACGACGGGCCCGACCGCACCGAGGCCCGCCGCGCCGACGCCAACGCCTGCGGCCGCCCGGTGCAGCAGATCCTGTCCGACTACCAGGACCGCCCCAACGGTGGCGACGGCTGGCTGCGCACCTACCGGTTCGACCCGGCGGCCGACACGATCACGGCCGCCACCTACTCCCCCACGCTCGCCCGCTACGAGACCGACGCCGACAGCGCCTTCACCCTCGCCTACGACATGACGAGCGGCACCACCCCGCCCCCGATGACGACACCGACGACCTTGGTCGGCCCCGGGTCGGCGTGGAC
>NZ_LMMY01000016.1:0-213 GCF_001422865.1 Aeromicrobium sp. Leaf272 | reverse complement strand
CGCCAGCGTCCACCTCAACTACCGCGGCACACCCGACCTCACCTTCGACGCCACCCTCACCGCACGGCAGCAGGTCGCGCCCCCGCCCCCGCCGCCGCCGCCTCCGATGACGACACCGACGACCTTGGTCGGCCCCGGGTCGGCGTGGATCTACCGCTACGACAACACCACCCTGCCCACCACCTGGAACACCCCCGCCTTCGACGCCTCCAC
>NZ_LMMY01000015.1:152031-201820 GCF_001422865.1 Aeromicrobium sp. Leaf272 | reverse complement strand
CCTGCCGTTCTTCGCGGTCATCGCCGCCACGGCCGAGGGTCAGACCCTGCTGCACGACTGGGTATACGAGAACCGGGCGATCTACCTGACCGAGCTCAACAAGCTGGGCGCGCGGGTCAAGCTGCTCGACCCGCACCGGGTCCTGGTCGACGGACCGACGCACTGGAGCGGGACCGAGATCGTGTGCCCGCCGGCGCTGCGCCCGGCCGTCGTCATCCTGCTGGCCATGCTCGCCGCCAAGGGCACCTCCGTGCTGCGCAGCGTGTACGTCATCAACCGTGGCTACGAGGACCTGGCCGAGCGGCTGAACGCCCTCGGTGCGCAGATCGAGACCTTCCGCGACATCTGACGACGAGGGCGTCCCGCGGACCCTGCGGGCGCTAGCGTGAGGTGGTGTCCAGCCACCCGTACCTCGACGCGCCCCTCCCCCTGGCCCTGGCCCACCGCGGTGGCGCCCTGCTGCCGGTGAACGGGGGCCTGGAGAACACGTTGGCAGCGTTCACGAACGCGGTGGCGCTCGGGTTCCGCTACCTCGAGACCGACGTGCACGCCTCGCGGGACGGCGTCGTCTACGCGTTCCACGACGAGCACCTGGGTCGCCTGACCGGGGTCGACACGCCCCTGGCCGACCTGACGGCCGAGGAGGTCGACGCCGTGCGGGTGGTCGGCAAGGAACCGGTGCCGCGCCTGGCGACGTTGCTGGAGGCCTTCCCGCACGCGCGGTTCAACATCGACGTGAAGTCCGACGCCGCCGTCGTCCCGACGGTCGAGGTCATCCGTGCTGCCGGGGCGCAGGAGCGGGTCTGCCTCGCCTCGTTCTCCGGCCGTCGCCTGGCACACCTCCGCCGGATCTGCCCCGAGGCCGCCCGCTCGGCCGGGCCGCTGGAGGTCGCGGCGCTGCGGCTGGGTCCCGTCGCGGCGATCCGCCGGTACGCCGCCCGGCGCGGTGTCCACTGCCTGCAGGTGCCGGTGCGCAGGGGCCCCGTGACGGTCGTGACGCCACGATTCGTCCGCCACGCGCACGCGACCGGCCTGCAGGTGCACGTGTGGACCGTCGATGACCCCGACGAGATGCGATGGTTGCTCGACATCGGCGTCGACGGCATCGTCACCGACCGTCCCGACGTCCTGCGCGACGTGCTGACCGAACGAGGAGCCTGGCCACGATGAGCACCGGACGCACGAGTCACGCTGACGGCGGCGGGGCGGTCGCCCGCAGCACCAGCCGGGGCCAGGTCCTGGCCTGGTCCTTCTGGGACTGGGGCTCGGCCGCGTTCAACGCCGTGATCGTCACGTTCGTGTTCTCGGTCTACCTCACCGACGGCGTCGGCAAGGACCTGCCCGGACCGGTCTCGGCCAGCACGTGGCTGGCGTGGTCGATCGCGGCCGGCTCCCTCGTGATCGCCGTCCTCGCCCCCGTCCTGGGCCAGCGGTCCGACGCGGGCGGGCGGCGCAAGCGCTCCCTGGCCCTGCTCACGGGCGCCGTCGTCGTCCTGATGGCCCTCATGTTCTTCGTGAAGGACGACTACCACTACCTGTGGCTCGGCCTGCTCCTGATCTCGCTGGGCATCGTGCTGTTCGAGCTGGCCCAGGTCCCCTACTTCGCCATGCTCCGCCAGGTGTCCACGCCCGAGACGGTCGGCCGGGTGTCCGGGCTCGGCTGGGGCTTCGGCTACCTGGGCGGCATCGTGCTGCTGATCATCGTGTTCGTCGGGCTGATCAGCGGCGACGGTGGCCTCCTCGGCGTGACCACCGACGACGGGCTCAACATCCGGCTCGTGGCGATCGTGTCCGCCGTCTGGTTCCTCGTGTTCGCGCTGCCCGTGCTGCTGTTCGTCCCCGAGCTCCCGGCCGAGGCGAGCCCGCTGCCCCGCACCGGCTTCGTCGACTCGTACCGCGTGCTGTTCGCCGAGGTGCGGACCATGTGGCGCGACGACCGCGAGACCCTCAAGTTCCTCATCGCCAGCGCCCTCTACCGCGACGGTCTGGCCGGGGTGTTCACCTTCGGTGCGGTCATCGCCGTGTCCGTGTACGGCTTCACCGACGAGACCGTGATCCCGTTCGGCATCGTGGCCAACGTGGCCGCGGCGGGCGGTGCGATCCTGGCCGGTCGTTTCGACGACCGTGGAGGGCCGCGTCGCGTGGTGGTGTTCTCGCTCGTGTCGATGATGGTCGTGGGCACGGTGCTGCTGTTCGTCGAGGGCAGCACGGGATTCTGGATCTTCGGGCTGCTGCTGTGCCTGTTCGTCGGTCCGGCCCAGTCGGCGTCCCGCACCTACCTGGTGCGCCTCACGGCGGTCGGCAAGGAGGGCCAGAACTTCGGCCTCTACGCCATGACGGGGCGTGCCGCGTCGTTCCTCTCCCCCGCCCTCTTCGGGCTCTTCGCCTTCATCGGCGGTGACGACCGGTGGGGCATCGTCGGCATCCTCGTGGTCCTCGCCGCCGGGCTCGCGGCCCTCTTCCTGGTCGCTCCCCAGGTCCGCGACCGCGCACTCGAGGTGCGGTGACGACGTACTCAGGGGAATCTCAAGGGGGTGCCCTACGTTGGTACCGATGAGAGGAGTGACCCATGGCTGAACGAGCACTGCGCGGGGCCCGGCTGGGTGCCCAGAGCTTCGAGGACGAGCGCGGGGTCGAGATGGCCCCTCGTCAGGAGATCGAGTACGTCTGCGACGACGGACACACCTTTACGGTGACCATGTCGGTCGAGGCCGAGGTCCCCTACGAGTGGGAGGACCCGAAGACCGGCCGCATCGGCAAGCAGGCCGACGTCGCGGAGCCGGCGAAGAAGGAGGAGAAGGCGGCGCGTACCCACTGGGACATGCTGCTGGAGCGACGCTCGGAGTCCGAGCTCGAGGAGATCCTCACCGAGCGCCTGGAGCTGTTGCGCTCCGGCGAGATCGGCCCGCCGCACCTGCACCGTCGCAAGCGCAAGACGGCCTGACGGCCCGTCGGGCTCAGCCCGACCCGTCCGAGCCCACCCCGAGACCCCGGTCCTGCACCGGGGTCTCGTGCTGTCCGGGTCCGGCATCACCGGGGCGGGGCAGCGCGGCCCGGGCGAGCGGTCCCACCCGCAGCCGGCGGGGCACCCGGCGCGCGAGGCCCCAGAGGGTCACGCGCCACAGCGCCTCGCGCACGATCGCCGAGCTCATCTTGGACCGCCCGAGAGCGCGCTCGACGAAGGTGACCGGCACCTCCACGATCCGCAGTCCTGACGCGTGGACCCGGCGCGTCATGTCGATCTGGAAGCAGTACCCCTGCGAGGCGACGCCCGCGAAGGCGATCCGGCGCAGCGTGTCGGCCCGGAAGGCACGGAAGCCGGCGGTGGTGTCGTGCACGGGCAGGCCGAGCGCGAGGCGGGCGTACATCGTGCCGCCCCGCGAGATCATCCGTCGGTGCCACGGCCAGTTGACCACCGAGCCCCCCGGGACCCAGCGCGAGCCGATGACGAGGTCGGCCGACGCGACGGCGGCCAGGAGGTCGGGCAGCTCCTCGGGCAGGTGGGAGCCGTCGGCGTCCATCTCCACCAGGACGTCGTAGCCGCGGTCCAGGCCCCAGGCGAAGCCGGCCCGGTAGGCGGCTCCGAGCCCGTCCTTGCCCGTGCGGTGGAGCACGTGGACGGCGGGGTCGCGCAGCGCTCGCTCGTCGGCGAGCCGGCCGGTGCCGTCGGGCGAGGCGTCGTCGACCACGAGGACGTCGGCGTCGGGGACGCAGCTGCGGAGCCGCTCGAGGGTGCCGGGCAGGCTCTCCGCCTCGTCGTAGGTCGGCATGATCACCAGGACGGTCACGACGACGTCCTCCGGACCGCGCGACGGCGGTGCAGGATGCCGAGGACCCAGCCCAGCAGACCGATCGACACCAGCGCCACGGCGGGCCAGCGGCCCGCGGCGGTGGCCGGGGTCGTCCCGGTGGCCGTGCCGACGTCGGCGACCAGCGTGGCGGGCTCCTCGGTGGGCGCCTGCTGGACCACGCGCCCGTCGGCGTCGACGATGCCGCTGATGCCGTTCGTCGACGGCACGACGACCCAGCGGCCGGTCTCGATCGCGCGGAGCCGCGAGATCTTGAACTGCTGCGCGGGCTGCGACGTGCCGGTGAAGCTGGCGTTGCTGGTCTGGACCACGAGCATCTCGGCCCCGCCGCGCACCGCGTCCTCGACGATGCCGTCGTAGGCGATGTCCCAGCAGATGGTGTCGCCGACGACGACGGACCCGGCCTGCAGGTCGCCCGCCCGGTCCCCCGGCAGCATGTCGCGCGGGATGTCGCGGTCGAAGCGCGGGACCAGCCCACCCAGCTCGCGACGGTACGGCACGTACTCGCCGTACGGCACGAGCCTGCGCTTCACGTAGACCTCGCCGGGGCCGTCGCCGTTCCAGACCACACCGGCGTTGTAGGCGGTGTCGTTCGTGGGGCCGTCGAGGATGGCGCCCACGAGGATCGGCGCACCGATCCGTTGCACCAGGGACTCGATGCGGGCGGCAAGCGCCTCGTCGGCGAAGGGGTCGACGTCGAGCGCGTTCTCCGGCCAGATGACGAGGTCCGGTGCCTGGGTCCGCCCGGACTCCACGGCCGCCGCCAACCTGCTCGTCTCGGCGAGGTGCAGCTCGCCGATCTCGCCGCGGGGCCAGGTCAGGAAGGCGCCCGGCGTGTTGCCCTGGATCGCGGCGACGCGCCGCTCCGGACCCGGGTCCGCGAGCCCCGTGGGCAGGAACAGCCCGCCCAGGATGACGGCGACGACGACGGCGACGGCCGCGGTCCGACGCAGGACCCCGGAACCGGCCAGCACGACCAGCATCGCCGCGAGCACGAACAGCAGGGCGGACGTGCCGGGCATCCCGACGAGGCGCGCGTACGGGGCGAGCGGGGTGTCGATGGACGTGTGGGCCAGGCGTCCCCACGGGAACCCGGAGAACGGGAAGCCGCCGCGCACCTGCTCGCCCAGCACCCAGGCAGCGGCGCCCCACACGGGCCACCAGGGCAGCCGCAGCGCCGCGCGGAGCGGCAGGGCGATGACGGCCAGCAGCACGGTCTGCGCGACCACGAGCGCGACGTAGGCCCCGCTGCTGACCGCGTTCATCCACCAGATGAGCGGCGCCATGAAGGCGAGTCCGTAGACCGCACCCGTGGTCATGACCGCGACCACGCGAGCCTCCGCCTGCCGGCGCAGCACCCAGACGAGCAGGGCCACGCCGACGACCATCGTGTACGGCACGGACCACGGGTCGAAGGCTGCCGCGCTGAGCAGTCCGGAGACGGCCGCCAGCACGGCGGCCAGGTACCACCTCATCGGGGTGACCGTCTCACAGGACCGTGAGCGCGCGCGGTGCGTGGTTGAGGACCTCGAGGCCGTCGTCGGTGCAGACGGCGATGTCCTCGATGCGGGCGCCGAAGCGCCCCTCGAGGTACACGCCGGGCTCGATGGAGAACGCCATGCCGGGCTCCAGCACGAGGGCGTTGCCCTCCACGATGTAGGGCTCCTCGTGCGTCTCGGTGCCGATGCCGTGCCCGGTGCGGTGGATGAACAGGTCCCCGAGGCCGGCGTCGACGAGGACCTGGCGACCCACGGCGTCGACGGACTCCGCGGTGACGCCCGGTCGTGCGTGCTCGCGCTGGACGCGCTGGGCCTCCTCCAGCACGGCGTACGCCTCGAGGTACTCCGCCGGGGCGCTGCCGCCGGCGAGGTAGTTGCGGGTCGAGTCCGAGCAGTAGCCGGCCGCCGTCGTGCCGCCGATGTCGACGACCACGGGGTCACCCAGCTCGATCGTGCGGTCGGAGACCTCGTGGTGGGGCGACGCACCGTTGGGGCCGGAGCCGACGATGACGAAGTCGACCTGCGCGTGCCCCTCGTCGACGATCGCGCGGGCGATGTCGGCGCCGACCTCGCGCTCGGTGCGTCCCGGACGGAGCCACTCCCCCATGCGGGCGTGCACGCGGTCGATGGCGGCGCCCGCGTCGCGCAGGGCCGCGATCTCGTCGGTGTCCTTGCGCATGCGCAGCTGGGTGAGCAGGGGGCCGGCGAGGCCGACCCGGGCGAACCGGTCCTGCAGGGCCAGGACGCGCTCGGCCCACATCTGGTTGTCGACCGCCACGGTGGCGTCGGCGGGCAGGAGCGAGGCGACGAGGGCGTAGGGGTCGTCGGTCTCGCCCCAGGTGGCGATCTCCACGTCGACCCCGGCGGCCTCGGCGGCCGCCCGCTCGAGCGCGGGCACCACGAGGGTCGCGGGCCCGTCGGCGGGCACCACCAGGCAGGTCAGACGCTCGAGCGGCTTGGCGTGGTAGCCGGTCAGGTAGCGCAGGTCGGCGCCGGGCGTGACGAGCACGGCTCCGACGGACTGGGCACGAGCGAGCTCTTGGGCGCGGATCCAGCGAGAAGTCACCCGCCGAGCCTACGTCGTGGGCCAACGGAGGACCTTCGACAGGTGCCCCGTCCGCTACCGTCGCCTAGGGTGAGGTGTACATCACATCGAAGGATCGGGGGGTCCCATGCGCAAGATCGTCGCTGCCACCGCAGCCGTCGTCCTGTCCGCCGGGCTCGTCTCCGCGTCACCGGCACTCGCCGGTGGCTCGAAGGGCGAGGTCGACACCACCAAGCTGACCAAGGCGGTGCAGGTCAACGGGGTGCTCCAGCACCTGCGCCAGCTGCAGACCATCGCCAACCGCAACGGCGGCAACCGAGCGTCCGGACTGCCCGGCTACGACGCGTCGTCGGCCTACGTCGCCAAGACGCTGCGTGCGGCGGGCTACACCGTGCGCAAGCAGACGTTCACCTTCCCGTTCTTCGCCGAGAACAGCCCGGCCACGCTGACCCAGCTCACGCCGGGCGAGAAGACGCTCGAGACGGCCGTGTTCACGTACTCCGGATCGGGTTCGGTCACCGGCACGGTCGTGCCGACGAAGGACGTGGTCATCCCGGCCACGCCCGAGCCGAGCAGCACCTCCGGGTGCGAGGCGTCGGACTTCGAGGCGGCCCCCGCGGACCCCGCGATCGCGCTGGTCCAGCGCGGCACCTGTGACTTCGGCGTCAAGGCGGCCAACGCGAAGGCCGCCGGCTACGACGCCGTGATCATCTTCAACGAGGGCAACCCCGAGCGCACCGAGCTCGCCGTGGGCACGCTCGGCACCCCGATCGACGTCCCGGTCGTGGGCCTGTCCTACGACGACGCCGTCGCCCTCGTCCAGGACGCACGCTCCGGCGGTGCCACCGCTCGCGTCACGACGGACACGGTGACCGACCTCGAGCGTGAGACGCACAACCTGATCGCCGACTGGCCGAAGCGCACGAAGAACGACGACCAGGTCGTCGTGGTCGGTGCCCACCTGGACTCCGTCCCGGAGGGCGCGGGCATCAACGACAACGGCACCGGCACCGCGGCGATCCTCGAGATCGCCGAGCAGATGGCCAGGACCGGCTACACGAAGAGGGCACAGCGCCCCGTCCGCTTCGCCTTCTGGGGTGCCGAGGAGCTGGGCCTGCTCGGCTCGCAGCACTACGTCGACACGCTGTCCGACGCGAACCGGTCGAAGATCTACGCGAACCTGAACTTCGACATGCTGGGCTCGCCCAACTTCGTCCGGCTGGTCTACGACGGGGACGGGTCCGCGTTCGGCGCTGCCGGTCCCGCCGGGTCGGGCCAGATCGAGAAGGTCTTCACCGACTTCTTCGACGGCTCGGGCCTCGAGACCGATCCGACCGCGTTCGACGGCCGGTCCGACTACGGACCGTTCATCCAGTACGGCATCCCGGCGGGCGGCCTGTTCAGCGGTGCCGACGACGTCAAGACGCCCGAGCAGGCTGCGATCTACGGGGGTACGGCGGGCGAGACGCTCGACCAGAACTACCACTCGGCCGCCGACGACATCACCAACATCAACACGACGGTGCTCGGCCAGCTGAGCGACGGTGCGGCGCACGCGACGGCGACGTTGGCGCTGTCGAAGAAGGGTCTCTACGGCGACGCCGCGCGGGCCAAGGTCCGCACGAGCGCCAAGAAGGCTCCGGCCGTCACCCAGGGGCCGCAGGCCCAGCGTTGACGACACCGCGCTGACGACAGAGCGCTGACGCGTTCCTCGCGTCTCGGAACACCATCGCCCTCCCAGCACGACCGGGAGGGCGATGGTGTTCGGGTTCGGGACGGTAGTCGCCCTGGCGACGCCCTACGCTGGCGACGTGACCACCGGACGCCTGCTCCTCCTCGACTCCGCCAGCCTGTACTTCCGCGCGTTCTACGGCGTGCCCGACTCGTTCAAGGCGCCCGACGGGACGGTGGTGAACGCGTTGCGCGGGCTGCTCGACTTCGTCTCGACCCTCGTCGACCAGCACTCCCCCGACGCCGTGGTCGCGTGCTGGGACGACGACTGGCGTCCGCAGTGGCGGGTCGACCTGCTGCCCTCCTACAAGACCCACCGGGTGGCCGAGGTCGCCGACCCGACCTCGGGCGAGCTGGTCGCGGAGGAATCGCCGGAGCTGCTGAGCCCGCAGGTCCCGCTCATCGCCGAGGCGCTGGGCATCCTAGGGATCCCCGTGGTCGGCAGGCAGGGCGCCGAGGCCGACGACGTCATCGGCACGCTCGCGCAGGCGTGGGACGGGCCGGTCGACGTGGTCACCGGCGACCGCGACCTCTTCCAGCTCGTCGACGACGACGCGCAGGTGCGCGTGCTCTACACCGCGCGAGGGGTCTCGTCGGCCGACGTGGTCGACGCCGCGTGGATCCGCGCCAAGTACGGCGTGGAGCCGCAGCAGTACGCCGACTTCGCCACCATGCGCGGCGACACGTCCGACGGCATCCCCGGCGTCGCCGGCATCGGCGAGAAGACCGCCGCGACGCTGCTGGGCGAGTTCCACGACCTCGACGGCATCGTCGCGGCCGCCCAGGACCCGGACTCCTCGATCAAGCCGCGGGTCCGGCAGTCGCTGCTGGACACCCGCGAGCTGATCGACGTCATGCGTCAGGTCGTGCGGGTGCGCGACGACGTGTGCGGCACCGACGTCGTGCGGCCGCTGGCGCCGCTGTCCCCCGAGCAGCGCGACGCCCTCGAGGCGTTCGGGGCGCGGTGGGGCCTCGGTGGCGTGCCGGAGCGTCTCGTGAAGGCGCTCAGCCGCTGAGCGAGGAGTAGGCCACCACGCCGCGTCGCAGGCCGTCGAGCGTCTGCCGGGCGGTCGTGCGCAACGGTCCGGGGCCGGCGGCGTCGGCGACCTGCGCGACGAGGTCGATGAGCTGCTTCATGGCGCGCACGAAGTCACCGGCGGCCATGCCCGTGGTGCGCAGGACCTCGTCGAGCGGTGCTCCACCGACCCAGGCCGACGCGGTCTCCGCGAACCCGAAGTCGGGCGTGGACAGGAAGCGGACCCGGTTCCGACGCTCCAGGGCCTGCAGGTCGGCGCACAGCGCGAGCATCGTCTCCGAGACGTCGAGCGTGCGTCGGTCCGGGAACCGAGGGGCGGGCGGGTCGTCGATCCTGCTCTCGAAGGTGAGGCCCGACAGCACGGCACCCAGCTGGCCAGCGTCCAGACCGTCCCAGACCCCCTGCCGCAGGCACTCGCTGACGAGCAGGTCCAGCTCGCTGTACAGCCGCTGCAGGCGACGGCCGTCGGTGGTGACCTCGTCGCCGTCGAGATAGCCGAGCTCGTCGAGGACCTCGCACACGTGGTCGAACTGGCGCGCCACGGTGTTGGTGCGCTGCTCGATGCGGCGCCGCTGGTTGGCGGTGTCGCGCTCGAGCTTGGTGTAGCGCTCGGCCCATCGGGCGTGCGCCTCGCGATCGGGGCACGCGTGGCACGGGTGCTCCTTCATCGCCCGCCGCAGCTCGGCCACACGCGGGTCGGTGCGCTCGTCCGCGACCCGCTCGGTCGGGCGGTCGGCGTGGTAGCCGGTGTCGTTGTGCCAGCGCAGGCCCTCGGCGCGGTCCCGCAGCGAGGACGCGAGGTCGCGGCGCGCCTGGGCGTTGCGCGCGTTGAACGACTTGGGGATCCGCATCCGCGTGATGGGCTCCACCGGCACCGGGAAGTCGATCGTCCCGAGACGCCGCGAGTGGCGGCTCGCCGTGAGCACGAGCGGACGAGGAGCCTCCGGAGACCCGCTGACACCGGGGTCGAGCACGACGGCGAGCCCGGCGAACTTGCCCCCGGGCACGTTGATGACGTCGCCGACCTTGAGCGCCGCCATCGACGCGACGGCCTCCTGGCGGCGGTCCGCCTTGCGCTGGCGTGCTCCGGAGGACTCGACGTCGCTCAGCTCGCGGCGCAGCGCCGCGTACTCCAGGAAGTCTCCGAGGTGGCACTGGGCGGCCTCGCGGTAGCCGTCGAGCGCGTCGTCGGCCTTGCGGATCTGGCGGACCATCCCCACCACGGCGCGATCGGCCTGGAATTGGGCGAACGACTGCTCGAGCAGCTCGCGTGCCGGCCGGCGGCCCATCTGGTCGACCAGGTTGACCGCCATGTTGTAGGAGGGCCGGAACGAGGAGTTGAGCGGGTAGGTGCGGGTGGAGGCGAGACCGGCGACCTGCCGGGGGTCGAGCTGGGGCTGCCAGAGCACGACACCGTGCCCCTCGACGTCGATCCCGCGTCGTCCGGCCCGCCCGGTGAGCTGCGTGTACTCCCCCGGCGAGACGTTGACGTGGGCCTCTCCGTTCCACTTCGTCAGCCGTTCGATGACGACCGAGCGTGCGGGCATGTTGATGCCGAGCGCCAACGTCTCGGTGGCGAACACGACCTTGACGAGCCCGTCGCTGAACAGCTGCTCCACGACCTCCTTGAACGCGGGCAGCATGCCCGCGTGGTGCGCGGCGACTCCTCGCCCCAGACCGTCGCGCAGCTCGTGGAAGCCGAGGACGTGCAGGTCCTCGTCGGGCAGGTGCGCGCACGCCTCGTCGACCCGCGCCTCGATCTCCTTGCGCTCGTCGGGCGTGGTCAGCATGATGCGCGCGTCGAGCACCTGCTGGACGGCGGCAGCGCACCCGGCCCGGCTGAAGACGAAGACGATGGCGGGCAGCAGGCCCTCGGCCGCGAGCTTCTCGACGACCTCCACCCGGCTGGGCGTGCGGTGCCGGCTCTGCGGCCGCTTGCCGCCCTTGGCCGGCCGGCCGCGACCGCCGCCCTTGCGTGCGCGGTCCAGCTGCCAGTCCTGGCGCGCCATGCTCTCGAGCTGGCGGTTGACGCGGGGGCCCTCGTCGGACGACCCGCTCGAGCCGGGTCGGGTCTCGGCCGTGTCGTCCTCGAACAGCGGGAACAGCTTGCGACCCACCAGCACGTGCTGGTGCAGAGGGACCGGGCGCCGCTCCTCGACGATCGTGGTGGTGGAGCCCCGGACCTCGCTGAGCCAGTCGCCGAACTCCTCGGCGTTGGAGACCGTGGCCGACAGCGAGATCACGCTGACGGACTCGGGCAGCCCGATGATGACCTCTTCCCACACCGCCCCGCGGAACCGGTCCGCGAGGTAGTGCACCTCGTCCATGACGACGAAGCCGAGCCCGTCGAGGGTGCGCGAGCCCGCGTAGAGCATGTTGCGCAGCACCTCGGTGGTCATGACGACCACCGGAGCCTCCCCGTTGACGGTGCTGTCGCCGGTCAGCAGCCCCACACGGTCGGCGCCGTAGCGCTCGACCAGGTCGTGGAACTTCTGGTTCGACAGCGCCTTGATCGGCGTGGTGTAGAAGCACTTGCGCCCGGTCGCGAGGGCGAGGTGCACCGCGAACTCACCGACGAGCGTCTTGCCGGAGCCCGTCGGAGCCGCGACCAGCACCCCGCGCCCGTCCTCGACCTCGTGGCACGCCTCGACCTGGAAGGGGTCGAGCGTGAAGCCGTAGAGACCACGGAACTCGGCGAGGTGGGGGTGGCGACGCGAGGCCGTGGCCTGGGCGAACTTCTCGGCCGGGCTCGTCATGCTCCCCAGCCTACGGATCGCGGCTACGGAACGAGGACGCGCAACGCGGCGGGGCGCACACGCGTCGTCATCGGAAGAGGGCCGAGACGCTCGCCGTCGCCGTACGCGACGATGCCCGGGCACTCCAGGACGGCCTCGCGGACCAGGTGCCGCTCGAACTCCGGGAGGTCCACGTGCGTCCCGCGGTACAGCCGCGGGAACACGCGGACGAGCTTCGTCTTGCTGACCGGCCTGATGATGCAGACGTCGAGCAGGCCGTCGTCGAGCACCGCTCCCTCGGCGATCCTCAGTCCCCCGCCGAACGACGGTCCGTTGCCCACGGCCACGAGCATGGCCTCGGTGTCGAGCCGGACGCCGTCGAGGGTCAGCGTGAACGACAGCGGGGAGAACGCGCGGAGCTCGGCGAGGATCGCGAGGTTGTAGCGCATGTTGCCGCGGGGCCAGCGCATGGCGTTGGCGCGCTCGTTCACCTTGGAGTCGAAGCCCGACGCCACGACGGTGACGACCGGCCCGTGGTCGGTGTCGGCGAGGTCGATCGTGCGCGTGCGGCCCGACAGGACGACGTCGAGCGCGGCGTCGGGGTCCCCCACGGGGATCCCGAGCGACCGTGCGGTGTCGTTGCCGGTGCCGGCGGGCAGCAGGCCGACGGTGACGTCGCGCGCGGTGAGCGCCGGCAGCACGTCGTGCAGCAGGCCGTCACCTCCGACGACGAGCACCAGCTCCGATCCCGCGTCGACCTCGGCCGCGACGGCAGCGCGCGCCTGGGCGCCGTCGGCGCTGTGCACCCGCACCACGTCGTGACCGGCGCGGGTCAGGCGGTCCCCCGCCTCCCGCGCGATCTGCTCGCCCCGCTGCTTGCCCGAGACCGGGTTCACGACGAGCGTCACGAGCATGGCCGCAGCCTAGACCCCGCGCAGTCGCAGGATGGTCAGTCCTCGTCGAGGCGTGACGGTCCGTCGAGCGGGGAGGCGTCGTCGTCGGCGGTCGCGTCGACGCGCTCACGTCCGCGCCGCCGATCGGTGATCTTGGTGATGATCTCGGCGATGAGGTAGAGCACCGTCATGGGCGCGGCCAGGAAGAGCATGGTGAGCGGGTCGGTGGTGGGCGTCGCGATCGCGGCGAACACGAAGATGCCGATGATGGTCCAGGGCCGTGCCGACGCCAGCTGCTTCGCCGACACGATCCCGAGCCGGTTCAGCATGACCACGACGAGCGGGATCTCGGCGGCGACGCCGAAGACCAGCAGCATCTTGATGATGAAGTCGAAGTACTCGGCCCCGGTCACGAGGCTCCCGAACCCGTCGGGCACGAACCCGATGAGGATCTCCATCGCCTTCGGCAGGACGACGTAGGCCAGGGCGGCGCCACCGACGAACAGCGGGGCGCCGGTGCCGGCGAGGATGGCCGCCCACTTCTTCTCGTGCCGGTGCATCGCCGGCAGGATGAACGCCCACAGCTGCCACAGCCACAGCGGGCTCGAGGCCAGCAGGCCGAACACGAGCGAGATCTTCAGCTGGAACTGGAACGCGCCGCCGACGCCGGTGATGACCAGCTCGGACTCGATGCCCTGCGTCTGCAGGATCGGCCGCATGTCGTTGTACGGCTGGGTGAGGAAGTCCAGGATCGGGCCGTAGAAGACGAACCCCAGGATCGTGAAGACGAGGATCGCGAGCACGGCACGCGTGAGGCGCGTCCGGAGCTCGCGGAGGTGCTCCACGAGCGGCATGGTGCCGCCGGTGGCCCCGGACGGCGTGCCGCTGATCGCGGCCAAGCCTTAGCCCTGCTCGGGGGTGGAGTCGCGGCGCACCGGCTCGGGGCGCACCGTGAGGTCGTCGGCGACCTGGTCGGGGCGCACCGTCGGGTCGGAGGCGGCGGCCACGTCGGCGTCGTCGCGCTTGTCGTCGCCGTCGTTCAGCTCCTTGACCTCGGACTTGAAGATCCGCAGGGCACGTCCGGACCCGCGCGCGAGCTCGGGAAGCTTGCGGCCGCCGAACAGCAGCAGGACCACGCCGAGGATGAGGAGGATCTCCGTAGGGCCGATCTGCCTGAACATGATGTCTCTTTCGTCGGGTGCGGTCTCAACCATCGTACGCGGCGAGTGCTGAACGTGCCGTGTCCATCACCTGTCCGCGAAGTGTGCGTGGCTCGACGACGTGCACCGTGCCGCCGTTGCGCAGCACGAGCCGACGCAGCCAGGCCTCGTCGCCCCCGTACAGGCGCACGCGGCGACGGCCGTCGACCTCGCCGAGCTCCTCGACCTGGTAGTACTCGGTGAGCCAGTGCGCAGCCGGGTCGAGGTCGAGGACGGCGGACGGGGTCTGGTCGCTCACGGAGAACAGCTCGTCGCCGAGGTCGCGGGCGGTGGCGTCGTGGCGCTCGACCGCCTGGCCGGTGTCGACGGCGCGCGTGATGCGGTCGAGCCGGAAGAACCGGACGTCCTCGGCGCGCAGGCAGTAGGCCTCGAGGTAGGTGTGGCCCTGCCGGGCGAACAGCTGCTGCGGGTCGACCTGGCGGGTCGTGACGTCGTCGCGGGAGTCGGTGGCGTAGTCCAGCTCGAGCCGGCGGCCGTCGGCCAACGCGGCCGCCACGGTGTCGCGGATGGCGGGATCGACCTCGGCGACGTGCACGTCGACGGCCTCCACGGCGGTGTCGCCGGCCACGGCGGTCTCCAGCTTGGCCAGGGCGGCGTCGACGATCGGCAGCTGAGGACCGGCGGCCGACGCGCGCAGGGTGCGCAGCGCGGCGACGAGCGCGATGCCCTCGTCGGCTGTCAGGCGCAGGGGTCGGGACAGGAACTCGGCGTCGCGGATGTGGATGACGTCGTCGCCCTCGAGCGCGGCGAGGTCGACGTCGATGAGCTCACCGGCGTACTCCCCCACCCCGGTGAACATGAGCAGGCGCAGGTCGTCACGGATCTGCTTGGGCGGGACACCGAACTCGCGGGCGACGTCGTGGACCGGCACCCCGTCGTTGCCCTGCAGGTACGGCACGAGCGCGAGCATCCGTACGACCTGCTGCGCGGAGCGGTTCGTCGGTCGGCTCACGACGCCGCCCCCGTGGCCTCGAGCACGGCGCGCAGGCGGCCGATCACCTGGTCACGGAGCTCCGGCGGGTCGAGGACGACGACGTCGGGCCCGTACGAGGCGATCTCGGCGGCCAGGTCCCAGCCGGTGGAGAACGGGACGACGAGCTCGTCGCGACCGTCGTCGCCCGGAGTGACGGAGGCGGCGCTGCGGCGCAGGGCGTTGGCCCGGGCCGTCGCGACGCTGAGGCGCGCGGTGCGGTCGGACGGACGGGGGAAGAGGGCCGTGGCGGCCGCGGAGACGACCTCCTCGGCCGGGCGCTCGAACGCGCCGGGCTCGCCGTCGTGCTCCAGGTCGCCGACGACGCGGGAGAGGCGGAACATGCGCGGCGCGTCGCGGTCGACGTCGTGGCCGACGAGGTACCAGCGGCCACGCCAGGACAGGATCCGCCACGGCAGGACCCGCCGCTGCGTGGCCTCGGCGCCGGGGCGCCGGTACTCGAAGCGCACGGGGATACGACGGGTGGCGGCGTCGAGGGCCGCCTCGAAGGCCGGCTCGTGCGCCGACAGCTTGGGCTCGGCCATGCGCAGCACGTCGGTGTCGACCGCGACGCCGGCGGCCTTGAGCTTGACGAGGGCCGACGTGGAGCTGGTGGCCAGGCCGGCGTGCTCCCACACCTGCGCGGCCAGCCCCAGCACGGCGGCCTCCTCGCGGGTGAGGTCGAGGTCGGGCAGCTCGGCGGCGTCGCGTCGGATCCGGTACCCGGGCTCGTCGTCGAAGTACTTGTCGTTGGTGCCGGTCTCGACGGCGATGCCGAGCTCGCGCAGCTCCTCCTTGTCGCGCTCGAACTTGCGCTCGAAGGCCACCTGGGTCGAGGCGCGGTAGTCCGCGATCGCCTGGCGGATCTGTTCCTTGGACAGGTACTGACGGGTGACGAGCAGGGTGAAGATGAGGTTCATCAACCTCTCGGTCTTGCGGTCGGCCACGCCCCCAGCATGTCAGACGGTCAGGAGGCGTCCAGCAGGTCGATCGCGAAGGTCAGCGTGTCGCCGGGCTCGATGCCGCTGCCCTCCTGCGGGCTGTCGCCGTAGGCGGAGTCGGCGGGACACACCAGGACCACGCGGCTGCCGATCGTCTGGCCGGGCAGGAGGTCCTTCCAGCAGGCGATGACCTGGTCGAGCGAGAACGTCGACGGTGTTCCGCGGTCCCAGCTGCTGTCGAACACCTTGCCGTCGGGGTAGACCTGGCCGACGTAGTGCGCCGTGATGCTGGCCCCCTTGGCGACCTTCTCTCCGTCGCCCTTGATCGCGACGTACGCAGCCGCCTTCTCGGGGTCCTTCGTGACGTCGCCACTGGTCTCGAACCCGGCCGGCTTGTCGTCCTTCAGGGTGATCGAGGGGACGGTCTCGGGCAGCTTCTCGGCCGCACCCTTCGCCTCGGTGGGGACCTTGGCGACGATGTCGAACAGGAAGACCATGGTGTCGTCGGCCTTGACGCCCAGCGTCTGCTCGGCCTGGTCGCGCGCCTGGCCCTCGGCGAAGCCGTCCTTCGGCGGGATGGCGACCAGCACGCGGCTGCCGACCTTCTGCCCGGTCAGGCCCTTCACGAACCCGGTCAGCACGCTCCCCTCGGTGAGCTGCGTCGTGAGCGGGCTCTCGGCCTTGAACGAGTTGTCGAACTGCTTGCCCGTGCGACCGTTCACGGCCACGTAGTTGAGCTTGACGGTGTCGCCGTCCTGGACCTCGTCGCCGCTGCCCTCGTTGACGACCCGCGTCTCGGTGGAGTCGGTGGTGAAGTCCTCCGGCACCGTGACGCTCGGGTTCTTGCTCGAGCCGACCTCGACGGCGTCGAGTCCTCCACCGGAGCCGGAGCCGCAGCCGACGAGGACGAGGGCGGAGGTCAGGACGATCGCAAGGTTTCGACGCACGGGAGCACTTTCGTCGGGGTGATGGCCTCGATCACCGTAGCCCGGGCGCCCAAGAGGATCCTGAGCGGCGACCGTGCATCGGCCGTGGGGTCACGACGCTGCGTCACATGCCGTCGATGAGCCGCTGCACGCGGTCGTCGGCGGAGCGGAACGGGTCCTTGCAGAGCACCGTGCGCTGGGCCTGGTCGTTGAGCTTGAGGTGCACCCAGTCGACGGTGAAGTCGCGCCGGCGCTCCTGGGCACGCTTGATGAAGTCGCCGCGCAGCCGGGCCCGGGTGGTCTGCGGTGGCACCGACTTGGCCTGGAAGACCCCCAGGTCGGTCGTCACCCGCGCGACCGCTCCGCGGTTCTGCAGCAGGTAGAAGATGCCGCGGTCACGCCGGATGTCGTGGTAGGCCAGGTCGAGCTGCGCGATCCGCGGATCGGCCCAGCTCATGCCGTGCGCCGTGCGGTAGCGGTCGAGCAGACGGAACTTGATGACCCAGTCGATCTCGCGCTCGACGAGGGAGAGGTCCTCGGACTCCACGGCCTTGAGGGTGCGCTCCCACAGGTCCATCGTGCGGTCGATGGTGGGGGTGTGCAGGCCGTGCCGGTCGACGAACTCGGCGGCCTTGCCGAAGTACTCTGCCTGGATCTCCAGGGCGGAGAGCTCACGGCCGTTGGCGAGCTGGACCTTGCGCCGTCCGGTCATGTCGTGGGAGATCTCGCGGATCGCCCGGATCGGGTTCTCCAGCGTCATGTCGCGCATCGTGACGCCCGCCTCGATCATGCGCAGGACCAGGTCCGTGGTGGCGACCTTGAGCAAGGTGGTGGTCTCGCTCATGTTGGAGTCGCCGACGATGACGTGCAGCCTGCGGAAGCGCTCGGCGTCGGCGTGCGGCTCGTCGCGGGTGTTGATGATCGGTCGCGACCGGGTGGTGGCGCTCGAGACGCCCTCCCAGATGTGCTCGGCGCGCTGGCTGACCGAGAAGATCGTGCCGCGGGGCGTCTGCTGGACCTTGCCCGCGCCGCAGATGATCTGTCGCGAGACGAGGAACGGGATGAGCACGTCGGCCAACCGGCTGAACTCGCCGCCTCGTCCGACGAGGTAGTTCTCGTGGCAGCCGTAGGAGTTGCCGGCGGAGTCGGTGTTGTTCTTGAACAGGTAGATGTCGCCGTCGACGCCGTCGTCGGCCAGGCGCTGCTGGGCGTCGAGCATGAGGCCCTCGAGGATCCGCTCCCCCGCGCGGTCGTGCGTGACCAGGTCGACCAGGTCGTCGCACTCGGGCGTGGCGTACTCGGGGTGGCTGCCGACGTCGAGGTAGAGCCGCGCGCCGTTGCGCAGGAACACGTTGCTGCTGCGCCCCCACGACACGACCCGGCGGAAGAGGTAGCGGGCGACCTCGTCGGGCGACAGACGACGCTGACCCTTGAACGAGCAGGTGACGCCGTACTCGTTCTCGATCCCGAAGATCCGCCGGTCCATGTCGTCAGCCTAGTCCGGCGACGCCGGCCCCGTCGGTCGAAGCGCCGGTCGAGGCGCGGTGCGCGCGGCACCGTTCGGGGCGCGGGCGCGCAGGCGGCCCGTAGGGTCGGGACCATGGAGCACAGGACCCTCGGAAGGACCGGCCGCGAGGCCTCGGTCGTCGGCCTCGGCACGTGGCAGCTCGGAGCGGACTGGGGCGACGTGAGCCGCGACGACGCCCGGGCCGTGCTGGACGCCGCCGTGGACTCCGGCGTGACGTTCCTCGACACGGCCGACGTGTACGGCGACGGCCGCAGCGAGCAGGCCATCGCGGACTTCCGGCGTGCGCGTCCGGACCTCGACCTCACGGTGGCCACCAAGATGGGCCGCCGCCTCGACCAGGTGCCCGAGAACTACGTCATGGACAACTTCCGTGCCTGGACCGACCGGTCGCGCAGCAACCTCGGCGTCGACACGCTGGACCTCGTCCAGCTGCACTGCCCCCCGAGCGCGGTCGTGACCGACGACGAGGTGTACGACGCCCTCGACACGCTCGTCTCCGAGGGCGTCATGTCCGCCTACGGCGTGAGCGTCGAGACGTGCGACCAGGCACTCGCGGCGATCGCGCGACCGGGCGTCGCGACGGTGCAGATCATCCTCAACGCCTTCCGGCTCAAGCCGCTCGACGAGGTCCTCCCCGCCGCGCGGGCGGCCGGCGTCGGGATCATCGCGCGGGTGCCGCTGGCCAGCGGCCTGCTGAGCGGGCGCTACACGGTCGAGACCACGTTCGCCGAGGACGACCACCGCTCGTACAACCGCAAGGGCGAGGCGTTCGACGTCGGCGAGACCTTCTCGGGCGTCGACTACGAGGTCGGTGTGCAGGCTGCGCGCGAGTTCACCGACCTGGTGCCCCAGGGCGTCACCTCCGCCCAGGCCGCCGTCGCCTGGGTGGTCGCCCAGGAGGGTGTGAGCACGGTCATCCCCGGTGCCCGCTCCCCCGAGCAGGCCCGCGCCAACGCGCGCGCCGCCGCGGTCGACGTCCGGCCCGAGCTGCTCGAGGGCGTCCGGCGCATCTACGACACCCACCTGCGCGAGGCCGTCCACCCCCGCTGGTGAGCACCGGCGGGGGCGGACGTCGTCGGGCGGTGGCTCAGAGCCCGGGCAGCGGTGCCGGCAGTGCGGGTGCCGGGGCGCGCTGGGTGGTGGGCTGCTCCGCGAACGGGGCACGGTCCTGCGCGCAGGTCTCCCCGTCGTCCGGTGCGTCCCCGTCCACCAGGTAGCGCGCGACGACGGAGTCGGCGCACGCGCTGACCCCGAGCGTCGTGTGGCCGTATCCCTCGACCGTCAGCACGCGAGCGTCCGCGAAGTTCTCGGCGAAGGGTCGGGTGTTCGCGTACGGCGTCGCCGGGTCGAGGCGTGTGCCGATCACCAGGACGCTCGCGTCGGTCGTCTGCGTCCACGGCCCGGTGAAGGCGTCGCCGTCCCGCAGACCGATCTGCGGGCACTGGACGCCGACCCAGCTGCGGAAGCGTCCGAACCGCGGCGCGAGCCGGTCCTCGCGGTCGGCGAGCGCGGGGTACGCGGCGGGCGGGAGGATCGAGCGGGAGTCGACGCAGAGCTGGGCCAACGAGCTGCCGAGCGAGGTGTAGCGCTCCTGGGCCGGGGCCAGCTGCCGCTGCAGCGTCGTCGACGGCTCGCCGCCGCCCTGGGCGAGGAGCACGAGGAAGTCCGAGAGCCCGGCGAACGAGCTCGGCGAGTAGAGCTGGAGGAAGATCGACGAGATGGCCGGCGAGTAGGTGTACTCGACAGCGGTCCCCTGGACGTCGAGCGTCACGGGCTGCGTCCTCAGCCGCTCCAGGAGCTCGCCGACGACGTCCGAGGGATCACCCAACGCGTTCAGGGAGCAGCGCTCACCTGCCAGGCGGCACTGCTCGAGGAACGCGTCGAACGCCTCCTCCGCGGCCGGACCCTGGGCGAGACGTGCGCCGACCGAGCGCGGGTCGCGGTTCGCGCCGGAGTAGGCGTCCACGTCGACGGTGCCGTCGAGCACCATCGAGCCGACCCGGTCCGGGAACAGCCGGGCATAGGTCGCGCCGAGGTAGGTGCCGTAGGAGTAGCCCTGGTAGGCGAGCGTGTCATCGCCCACGGCACGACGCAGGAGCTCGAGGTCGCGCGCCACGTTCGCGGTGGACGCGTGGCGGATGACGTCGCCGGCCTCGTCGCGGCAGGCGCGAGCGATCCGTGCCGACTGGCCGACGAAGGCGCGCTCCTCGGCCCGGGTGACCGGGAACGCCGGGAGCCCCTCGAACGCGGCCGCCTCGTCCGCGGCGTCGTCGTAGCAGAGCGCGGGGTCGGACAGACCGACACCGCGCGGGTCGAACCCGACGAGGTCGTAGCGCTCGCGCACCTCGGGCGTGACGACGAGGTCGGAGATCTGGTGCAGGGTCGAGACACCCTCGCCACCGGGGCCCCCGAAGTTGAAGAACAGGCTGCCCTTCCGCGACTCCGGGTCGCTCGCCGGGAGCCGGGTGAGCGCGACGGTGGTGGTGGCGCCGCGGGGCCGGTCGTAGTCGGTGGGCAGCTCCACGGTGGCGCACTCGAAGCCCGCCGGCGCGCCCGCGCTGCAGGCCCCCCAGTCCAGCGAGGGCGTGGCGATGCGGTCGAGCCGCTTCTGCTCCGAGCCGCTGCGGGCCTGGGCGGGTGTGGTGGTGGTGGCCAGCAGGCCGGCGGCCAGCGTGGCCGCGGTGACGCACGACAGGAGACGTCGCATGGGTTCCCCCCGAGGGATCGATGACGTGACCCTCACGACGCTAGGCGTCGCGGTCGGGTCGGCGCATCGGTCGCGCGGCCGATGCCGCCTCCTCCCTCCGGCGGAGCGGAGGCGTCAGCCGGCGAGGGCCGTGGCGATCGTCGCCTCGTCGAGTCGCTTGAACTTGCGCGGCTGCGCACGGGTGCGGTCGAGGACCGCGGCCTCGAGGTCGCCGGCGGCGATCGAGCGGGCGGGGTCGGCGTCGGAGGCCAGGGCCTGGGTGGCGAGGCGCACGGCCCCGGCGAGGTCGAGCCCGGCCGTGAAGTGCTGGGTGAGGTGCTCGTCGACCTGGTCGCTCTGGCCGCCCATCACGGCGTGGCCCTGGACGTCGGCCACGGAGCCGTCGTACATGAGCCGGTAGATGGTGTCGGTCTCGACCGAGTCGCCCACCTCGGCGACGAAGATCTCCACCTCGTAGGGCTTCTCGCCGCCGGAGGAGAAGATGGTGCCGAGGGTCTGGGCGTAGGCGTTGGCCAGGCCACGGCCGGTGACGTCGCGGCGGTCGTAGGCGTAGCCGCGCATGTCGGCGAGACGGACCCCCGCGATGCGCAGGTTCTCGAACTCGTTGTACCGCCCGACCGCGGCGAATCCGATCCGGTCGTAGATCTCGCTGATCTTGTGCAGCGCGCGCGACGGGTTCTCGGCCACGAGCAGGATGCCGTCGGCGTACTGCAGGACGACCACGCTGCGGCCCCGGGCGATGCCCTTGCGCGCGAAGTCGGCCCGATCCTTCATCAGCTGCTCGGGCGAGACGTAGAACGGTGCGGTCATGCTGCTCCTCCGGAGGGGCGTTCAGGTGAGGGGGGCCGAGGGCCCGTCGGGGCGCGTCATGCGGCCCCCGATGACCGCGTCGGCCACGGCGGCGGTCTCGGTCTCGTCCCAGGCGCGGTAGCCGTCGGCGGTGATCACGCTGACCAGCGGGAAGATCCGCCGGGTCAGGTCGGGCCCGCCCGTGGCGGTGTCGTCGTCCGCGGCGTCGTAGAGCGCCTGGATGACGGCGGTGACCGCGGAGCGCTCGTCCATGTCGGGCGAGTACAGCTTCTTGAGCGAGCCGCGGGCGAACGTCGAGCCCGAGCCGACCGAGTGGAAGGTGCGCTCCTCGTTCTTGTTGCCCGTCACGTCGAAGGCGAAGATGCGGCCGCACTGCTGCACCAGGTCGAAGGCGGCGAAGAGCGGCACGACCGCCAGACCCTGCATCGCCATGCCGAGGTTGCCGCGGATGAGGGCGGCGAGCCGGTTGGCCTTGCCGTCGGTGGAGAGCGTGGCGCCCTCGATCTTCTCGTAGTGCTCGAGCTCGACCTGGAACAGGCGGGTCATCTCGATGGCGATGCCCGCCGTGCCCGCGATGCCGACGCACGAGAACTCGTCGGTGGGGAAGACCTTCTGGATGTCGCGCTGCGCGATGACGTTGCCCATCGTCGCGCGGCGGTCGCCGGCCATGACCACACCGCCCGCGAACGTGGCGGCCACGATCGTGGTGCCGTGCGCGACGCCGGCGAGCTCACCGGAGGCGGCGCCGGCCGCACCGGGGAGCATCTCGGGCGACTGCGAGGCCAGGAGGTCGGCGAACGAGGTGCCTCCCACGGACCGGTAGCCGTCGGGAAGCATCACGGGGCCGCTCACTGGCCGCCCTTCTGGACGAAGCTCCGCACGAACTCCTCGGCGTTCTCCTCCAGGACGTCGTCGATGTCGCCGAGGATCGAGTCGACGTCGTCGTCGAGCTTCTCCTTGCGCTCGGTGTCCTGGGCTGCGTCGACGTGCGACGTCTCGACCTGCTCCTCGTCGTCGGAGGACTTCCGCGTGTTCCTGTGCTGCTGCTCGGCCATGCCGTCAGCCTATCCCCCTGCGACCCACACGCCGCTCGAGTTCGGGCCTGTCGCTGGCGGGTGCTTTTCGCGGCCGGACCGATGCGTCGCCTGCGGGCGCGGGACTCAGCGGCCGGTGATCGCCCGGAACAGCGCCGTGGCATCGGCGCTGGACTCGAAGAGCGCACCCACGTGGTCGGCGGTGCCGCGGAGGGGCTCCATGGTCGGGATCCGCTGGAGGGACTCGTAGCCCGGCAGGTCCAGGATCACCGAGTCCCAGGAGGCTGCGGCGACCTCGGAGGCGAAGGTGCTCAGGCAGCGGCCGCGGAAGAAGGCGCGGGTGTCGTGCGGCGGCTCCTCGACGGCGCGCACCACCTCGGCGTCGCTGACGATCCGGTCGATCCGTCCGGAGTGCACGAGCCGGTGGTAGATGCCGCGCTCGGCACGGACGTCGTGGTACTGCAGGTCGACGAGGTGGAGCTTGGCGTGGTCCCAGTCGAGGCCGTCGCGGTCCCGGTAGGACTCCAGCAGCGACAGCTTGGCCACCCAGTCGAGCTCGCGGACGCACTCCATCGGGTCGCGGGCGAGCCGGGTGAGCACGCTCTCCCAGCGCTGCAGCACGTCGTCGGTCTGCTCGTCGGACCCCTCGCGGGCCACGAAGGCCCGTGCCTGCTCCAGGTAGTGCCACTGCAGGTCCAGGGCGGTCGCGGTGGTGCCGTCCTGCAGCTCCACGAGCGTGGTGAGGGTCGTGTCGTGGGAGATGTCGTGCAGGGCCTTGACCGGCTGCGCCAGGGCGGGAGGCGGGGTCAGGAACCCCGCCTCGAGCATGGCGAGGACGATCGAGGTGGTGCCGTGCTTGAGGTAGATCGACGTCTCGGCCAGGTTCGCGTCACCGATGATCACGTGCAGACGTCGGTACTTCTTCGGGTCGGCGTGCGGCTCGTCGCGCGTGTTGACGATCGGTCGCTTGAGCGTGGTCTCCAGACCCACGCCGACCTCCATGTAGTCGGCGCGCTGCGAGAGCTGGTAGGCGTGCACGCTGCCGTCCTGGCGCTGCCCGACCCGGCCGGCGCCGCAGACGACGGGGCGCGAGACGAAGAACGGCGTCAGCTGCGCGACGATCGCGTCGAACGGGACCGCCCGGTCCACGAGGTAGTTCTCGTGCGAGCCGTAGGACGCGCCCTTGTTGTCGATGTTGTTCTTGTAGAGCACGATCGAGCCCGCGCCGGGCACCTGGGCGGCGAGCTCGGCGCCGCGCCGCATCACGAGCTCGCCGGCCTTCTCCCAGACGACGACGTCGCGGGGCGACGTGACCTCCGGCGAGGAGTACTCGGGGTGCGCGTGGTCGACGTACAGGCGGGCGCCGTTGGTCAGGATGATGTTGGCCAGGCCCAGGTCCTCGTCGGTGAGCTGGGTCGGGTCGGCGACCTCCCGGCTCAGGTCGAACCCGCGCGCGTCGCGCAGCGGGCTCTCCTCCTCGAAGTCCCAGCGGGCGCGCCGGGTGAGCCCGTGGGCGGCGGCGTAGCTGTTCACGACGTGCGTCGACGCCACCATCGGGTTGGCGTTCGGCTGTCCCTGGACGGCGATGCCGTACTCGACCTCGCTGCCTTGCACGCGTCTCACCGTCATGGCCCCAGAGTAGGCGTCCCCGCCCCACTCCCCCGACGTCCGGCGCCCGGTGGGTACGACGACCGGACCGTGCGCACGCTCGTCGCCCACCCTTCAACCGTCGGCCACCTCGCGGTGACCGTGGCGTCGTCGGCGCCCGCGAGGCTCGCGGCATGAGGATCGTGATCGTCGCAGAGTCCTTCCTCCCCCAGACCAACGGCGTCGTGCACTCGGTGCTCCGCGTCCTGGACCACCTCGCGGCCCGCGGGGACGACGTGCTGGTCGTCGCACCCGACGCCGGACCGGACGTGCCCGCCACCGTGGCCGGGGCCCGCGTGGTGACCGTGCCGGCCTGGTCGTTCCCGGGGTACGCCGACGTGCGGGTCGCCACCGGACGGGTCTCCCCGCTCACCGCGATCCTGCGGGACTTCGGCCCCGACGTGGTGCACCTCGCGTCGCCGTTCGCCCTGGGCTGGCGAGCGGCCCTGGCCGCAGCGGCGCTGGACCTGCCCGTGGTCGCCGTCTACCAGACCGACGTGCCGACCTACGCCGGTCGCTACGGGGTGCGGGGCGTGGAGACCCTGCTGTGGAAGCGGGTCCGCGACCTGCACGGTCGGGCCGACCTCACCCTCGCCCCGTCGACGGCCACGATCCGGACCCTGGAGGAGCGCGGGGTCGACCGGCTCCGGCTGTGGCGCCGCGGGGTCGACACCGACCGGTTCTCCCCCACCCGGCGGGACGAGACGTGGCGACGGGAGCTCGCTCCCGCGGGCGAACGTCTCGTGGGCTACGTCGGCCGGCTCGCGCCCGAGAAGCAGGTCCAGGACCTGGCTGCCCTGCAGCACCAGGCCGGGATCCGGCTGGTGGTGGTGGGCGACGGACCGGAGCGCACCCGCCTCGAGCGGCTGCTGCCCGGGGCCCACTTCACCGGCATGCTCCACGGCTCGGCGTTGGCCACCGCGGTGGCGAGCCTGGACGTGCTGGTCAGCACGAGCGAGACCGAGACGTTCTGCCAGGTGGTCCAGGAAGGCCTCGCCTCCGGTGTCCCGGTCGTGGCCGCCGGTGTCGGAGGGCCGGTCGACCTCGTCGACCACAGCCGTACCGGCTGGCTCTACGAGCCGGGCGACCTCGCCGACCTCGCCGAGCGGGTGCGTGACCTGACCGGCGACGACGCCAAGCGAGCGGCGTTCGGGAGGGCGGCGCGCCGCTCCGTGGAGGGGAGGAGCTGGCAGGCGGTGTGCTCCGAGCTCGTCGGCCACTACGCCGCAGCGATCGAGCAGCACCGCGGCACCGGACCGCACGACATCGGACGTCTGCACTGGACGACCCGACGCATGGTCAGGAGCTGAGCACCTTCGCCAGGTGGACGCTGTCGTCGTAGGCCGCGTAGAAGCCGAACGCCGGCTCGTCGACGTACCCGGCCGACCGGTACAGGGCGATCGCCTCGGGCTGCTGCGTGCCGGTCTCCAGCACGAGCCGGCGTAGCCCCGCCTCGGCCGCAGTGCGCTCCAGCTCGGTCAGCACCACACGCGCCAGACCCCGCCGGCGGAACGCCTCGCGCACGAACATCCGCTTGATCTCCGCGTCGGACTCCCCCTGCGGTCCGCCGCGACGCCAGCCGCCCATCGCGGCCGCCGCGCCGTCGACCTCCAGCACCAGGAAGAGCCCGTGCGGGGGCAGGAAGTGCTCGTCCTCGATCGGCGAGATGTCGCCGCTGCCGCCGTACAGCCGGCCGTACTCGGCCTGGACCTCGGTGGTCATCGCGACGACGTCGGGGTCGGCGTACCGGGCACGACGCAGCAGCGGCCGGTCCGAGGGACCGGCCGCGCTGCGCTCCCCGGGTCGTGCGCTCAGAGGTACTGCCCCGTGTTCGCGACCGTGTCGATCGAGCGACCCGGCTCGTTGCCACCCTTGCCCGTGATGAGGGTGCGGATGAAGACGATGCGCTCGCCCTTCTTGCCCGAGATGCGTGCCCAGTCGTCGGGGTTCGTCGTGTTCGGGAGGTCCTCGTTCTCCTTGAACTCGTCGAGGCAGGCCTGCAGCATGTGCTGGACGCGCAGGCCCTTCTGGCCGGTCTCGAGCAGGTCCTTGATCGCCATCTTCTTGGCGCGGTCCACGATGTTCTGGATCATCGCCCCTGAGTTGAAGTCCTTGAAGTACAGGACCTCCTTGTCGCCGTTGGCGTACGTGACCTCGAGGAACTGGTTGTCCTCGGACTCGGTGTACATGGCCTCGACGGTGCGCTGGATCATGCCCTGCGTCGTGGCCGTGCGGTCACCGCCCCACTCGGCCAGGTCGTCGGGGTGCAGCGGCAGCGTGGGCGTCAGGTACTTGCTGAAGATGTCGCGGGCGGACTCGGCGTCGGGTCGCTCGATCTTGATCTTCACGTCGAGGCGTCCCGGGCGCAGGATGGCCGGGTCGATCATGTCCTCGCGGTTGGAGGCGCCGATCACGAGCACGTTCTCGAGGCCCTCGACACCGTCGATCTCGCTGAGCAGCTGCGGGACGATCGTGTTCTCGACGTCGGAGGACACGCCCGAGCCGCGGGTGCGGAACAACGAGTCCATCTCGTCGAAGAAGACGATGACCGGCGTGCCCTCGCTGGCCTTCTCGCGGGCACGCTGGAAGACGAGCCGGATGTGCCGCTCGGTCTCGCCGACGTACTTGTTGAGCAGCTCGGGGCCCTTGATGTTGAGGAAGAAGGAACGTCCTTCCTCGCCGGTGCGCTCGGAGACCTTCTTGGCCAGGCTCGCCGCGACCGCCTTGGCGATCATGGTCTTGCCGCAGCCGGGCGGCCCGTACAGCAGCACGCCCTTCGGCGGCTTGAGCTCGTGCTCGATGAAGACCTCGGGGTGCAGGTACGGGAGCTCGACGGCGTCGCGGATCGACTCGATCTGGCTGCGCAGGCCTCCGATCGACTCGTAGTCGATGTCGGGGACCTCCTCGAGGACGAGCTCCTCGACCTCGCTCTTGGGGATCCGCTCGTACACGTACCCGGCGCGGCCGTCGAGCAGCAACGAGTCGCCCGCACGCAGCTTCATCCCCAGCAGCGAGTCGGCGAGCCGGACGATCTTCTCCTCGTCGGCGTTGCCGAGGACCAGGGCGCGCTCGCCGTCGGCCAGGATCTCCTTGAGCATGACGACCTCGCCGGTCGTCTCGAAGTCCAGCGCCGCGACCACGTTCATGGCCTCGTTGAGGATGACCTCCTGGCCCTTGCGGAGCTCGTCCCTGTCCACGGCAGGGCTCACGGTGACGCGCAGCTTGCGGCCACCGGTGAACACGTCGACCGTCTCGTCGGCGTTGAGCTGCAGGAACGTGCCGAAGCCGGTCGGCGGCTGGGCGAGCCGGTCGACCTCCTCCTTGAGCGTGACGATCTGGTCACGTGCCTCGCGCAGCGTGGACGTGAGCCGCTCGTTCTGCGCGTTGGTCGAGGACAGTCGGGCCTCGAGGTCGGACAGCCTGGAGTCGAGGGAACCCTCCGAGCCCAACCGGCGCCGGAGGTGCTCGACCTCCGCGCGCAGGTACGCCAGCTCGTGTTCCGATCCACCGGGGTTCTCGTTCACGATCGCCACCTCCTGCTCGTCGAGTTCGACCCTAGCCGAGATCAGGTTGCACCAAGGGTCGACCGAGCGCGCGCCGGATGACGATCCGGTTTCGCCGTGCCTGCGGTGCCCGAGGTGATCAGTCGGACATGCCCGCCGGTCGGGGCCCGTCGTAGTCGGGTCCGTAGGCCCCCGGGGCGGGGCGACGGGTCTTCTCCAGCGCCGGGTGTCCGGGTGCCATGCGCCGCGCGGTGACCAGGAAGGCGGTGTGCCCGACCATGCGGTGGTCGGGGCGCACGGCGAGTCCCTCGAGGTGCCAGCCGCGCTGCATCGTCTCCCACGCCGTCGGCTCCGTGAAGCCACCGTCGGCACGCAGGGTCTCCACGAAGCGCGACAGCTGCGTGGTGGTGGCCACGTAGGCGCACACGAGACCACCGGGGACCAGGCGCTCGGCCGCGAGCGGGACGCACGACCACGGGTCCACCATGTCGAGCACGAGCCGGTCGATCTCCGGCTCGGCCATGACCTCGCGCACGTCACCGACGGTGAGCGTCCACTGCGGAAGGTCCGGCCCGACGATCTGCTCGACGTTCTGGCGGGCCGTCTCGGCGAACTCCTCACGGATCTCGTACGAGCCCAGGTGCCCGTCGGGTCCGATCGCCCTCAGGAGGTAGGCGGTCAGGCTGCCGGAGCCGGCTCCGGCCTCCACGACCCGCGCGCCCGGGAAGATGTCGGCCATCGTGACGATGTGGGCGGCGTCCTTGGGGTAGATGATCGCGGCGCCGCGGGGCATCGAGACCACGTACTCCGACAGCAGCGGACGGAACACCTGGTACTGCCCGTCGAGCGTGGACGTGACGACGATGCCCTCGGGCTCGCCGATGATGTCGTCGTGGCGGAGCTGGCCCTTCTTGGTCGAGAACTCACGCCCGACCTCGAGCCGGATGTTGTGCTTGCGCCCCTTCGCGTCGGAGAGTCGTACCCACTCCCCCTCGACGAACGGTCCACTGCGCATCCAGGTGGTCATGATTCCCTTCGGTAGGCCGTGTCGACGTCCGCCGCCAGCAGGATCCCCACCGGGCGGTCGTCGTCGTCGACGAGCAGGTACACGTCGGCGGGGTGGGCGGTCATCGCCCGCAGCAGCGTGGTGCCCCGGGCCCGCACGCTGAGGCGCGGCCACTCCGGCGACACGTCGTCGCCCAAGGGGCGGCCGAGCTCGTCGGCGCGCAGCGCGTTCATGCGTGCCCCGCGGTCGGCACCGCGCAGCGCGGCCGTGGCTCCCGTCCAGAGGAAGAAGGCGACGAAGCCGACGAGCAGCACGTCGATCCACCAGCGGGCGCCCCAGGCGGCGCCCTGGACGGCCCGCACGACCACGAGGACGCCCAGGGCGAGGGCCGCCAGACGTCCGATCCACGCGGTCACCACGACACCCCGACGTTCGGACCCGGTGAGCTGCCAGATGATCGCGCGCAGGACCCGGCCACCGTCGAGCGGGAGACCCGGGAGCATGTTGAAGGCGGCGACCAGCAGGTTGACCCAGCCGATCGACCACCACAGGTCACGGGCGACGCCGGTGGAGCCGTCCGCGATCCCGTGGGCGAGCAGACCGATCGCGAGCGAGGCGAGGGGACCGACGACCGACGTGACCAGCTCCTGCCACGGCGTGCGGCTCTCGCCCTCGATGGCGGTCTCGCCGCCGAGGAGGTGCAGCGTGACCGTCGGGACCCGCATGCCGAACGACCGGGCGACGGCGAGGTGCGCGAGCTCGTGCACGAGGACCGAGACGTAGAGCGCCAGGACGAACGACGCGGCGACCACGTAGGCGTTCGTGCTGGCCTCGACGGCGAAGCGGGGCGCGAACAGCACGACGAGCACCACGCCCATGAGCAGCAGCGAGGGCCGGGCGAGCAGGTCAGCACCCGCCAGCCGGCCGAACCGGACGGTGCCTGCAGGACGCGGGCTGGACGGGACGCTCACGACGCCAACCTAGCGGGCGGTCCAGGCGTCACGCGGTGGCCCAGAGCTCCCTCAGCATCGAGACGTCGAGGCCGGCCAGGCTGGGCCGCACCAGGCGGCGCGGACCGTCCGGCACCGTGACCATGTGCGGCACGACGAGGACGACGCAGCCGGCGGCGTCCGCCGAGGCGGCTCCGGTCGCGGAGTCCTCGACGGCCAGGCAGTCGGCCGGGTCCACCCCCAGCATCCGGGCGGCCGCCAGGTAGGGCTCGGGGTGCGGCTTGCCGCGGCTGACCTCGTCGCCGGTGACGACGGCGTCGAAGGGCAGCGCCTCGACGACCGGTGCGGCGATCGAGCGGTACGACATCGTCACGAGGGCCTGGGGAACACCGGCCTCGGCGAGGGCCCGCACCAGCTCGGGAGCGCCCGGACGCCAGGGCTGGTCTCGCCGCATCGCCTCGCCGAGCTCGTTCACGAGGTGGTCGACGATCTGCTCGGGGTGGAGCCCGGAGCCGATGCGGGCCTCGATCCGGTGCGCGGCCTCGAGCAGGTCGCTTCCCACGAGGGCGAGGCCGTCCTCCTCGGTCCAGATGGCCCCGTGCCGGGCCGCCAGGGCGGTCTCGGCGGCCATCCAGAGCGGCTCGGTGTCGACGATGGTGCCGTCGAGGTCCCACAGGACGGCGGCGGGGAAGGTCACCGCACGAGCCTAGAAGACGCTCCGTCGGACTCCACGCCTAGGTTGGACCCGTCATGACCGAGCTCACGCCCCGCCCGCCCGCCCACGGGGCCGACGCCGTGCGCACCTGGGCCCGCGGACCGCTGCGCCCGTTCCGCCATCCGCAGTACCGACCGCTGATCGGTGCGGCGGCCTTCGAGCTGCTCGGCGAGGGCGTCTGGGTCATCGCGGTCGTGTGGCAGGTCATCGCGCTCGGGGGCGGCCCCGGTGCCCTGTCGCTCGCCATCACGGGCTACTCCCTCGGCATGGTGGCCACCGTGCTGGTCGGCGGCGTCGTCGCCGACCGCGTGCCGCAGCGTCGCATCCTCATGGCCACCGCCACGACCCGCATGGTCGTGCTCCTGGGCGTCGCGGCCCTGGCGCTCGGGGGCGGGCTCGAGATCTGGCACCTCACGGTCGGGGGCACCGTGCTGGGCATGGCTGTCGGCTTCTACTTCCCGGCCTACAGCGCCCTGCTCCCCTCGATCGTCGAGTCCGACGACCTGCTCGCCGCCAACGGCGTGGAGGGGTTCCTGCGGCCCACGCTCCAGCACGCGGGCGGCCCCGCGCTCGGCAGCGTCGTGGTCGCGTTCGCCTCGCCGGCGTGGGCCCTGCTGCTCGTGGCCGTCTGCCAGCTCGGCTGCCTGCTCACCCTGCTGCTGCTCCGCCCGGTCCCGCTGCGCCGCGACCCGGCCAGCCTCGGTGGCCATCCCGTGCGGGGTGCTCTCGCCGACCTGCGGATCGGGCTGCGCTACATGGTCACCACGCCGTGGTTCCTGGCCACGCTGCTGTTCGCGTGCCTCATGCTCCTGCTGGTCATCGGACCGATGGACGTCCTCATCCCGTTCGTGGTCAAGGAGGGCGGAGGCGACGCCACGGGGCACGCGTGGATCCTCGCGGCCTACGGCGCCGGCAGCGCGCTCGCGTCGCTCGGCATGAGCATGCTGCGCATGCCGCGTCGCTACCTCACGGTCATGAACCTCATGTGGGGCGTCGGGTGCCTGCCGCTCGTGGTCGTCGGCTTCACGTCGTCGGTGCCGCTCATCGCCGTCGCCCTGTTCGTCGTCGGGGTGCTCATCTCCGCGCCGATGGTGATCTGGGGCACGTTGCTGCAGCGTCGCGTGCCGCCCGAGCTGCTCGGCCGGGCCTCCAGCCTCGACTTCTTCGTCTCGCTGCTGCTGGTGCCCGCATCGGTCGCGATCGCCGGTCCCACGGCGGAGGCGGTGGGTCTGCGCGAGGTGTTCCTGGTCGCCGCCGCCGTGCCGCTCGTCGTGGCCGCGGTCGCGATCGTGTGGGCCCGGATGCCCGCCGACGAGATCGCCCACCCGCTCTGACCGTGACCTCCCACGGACCCTTGCGTTCTCGTGGGAGGATGGGAGCGAATCTCCGCGAAGGTCCACGCGAGCCCGCCGCCGGCTGGGGATTCCCACATCAACCCCGACGAGCCCGAGTCCGTGCCGCGGCGCGGGCGTCTCGCAGTGTCGATCGTGGAGGACAGAGCCGACCGTGGAGCAGCGTGTGACCCGACCCCAGGCGTGGCGCCCCGACGCCACCGCGGACCTGACCGCTCGACTGAGCGAGCGCATCCTGGTGCTCGACGGCGCCATGGGCACCGCGATCCAGCGCGACCGTCCCGACGAGGCCGGGTACCGCGGTGAGCGCTTCAAGGACTGGCCGAGCGACGTGGTCGGCAACAACGACCTCCTGACGCTCACCCAGCCCGACATCGTCGCCGGCATCCACCGCGAGTACCTCGAGGCCGGCGCGGACATCATCGAGACCAACACGTTCAACGCCAACGCGATCTCGTTGCGTGACTACGACATGGTCGAGCTCGCCTACGAGCTCAACTACGAGGCCGCCGCGCTCGCGCGTCGCGAGGCCGACGCCGTCGCCGAGGCCACGGGTCGGCCCCGCTACGTCGCCGGCGCCCTCGGGCCGACCACGCGGACCGCGTCCATCTCGCCCGACGTCAACGACCCCGGCGCCCGCAACGTCTCCTACGCCGAGCTGGTCGACGCCTACGCCGAGGCGACCCGCGCCCTGCTCGACGGCGGCAGCGACCTCGTCTTCATCGAGACCATCTTCGACACGTTGAACGCACGTGCCGCGATCTTCGCGGTCGAGACCGTGTTCGAGGAGTACGACCGCCGGTGGCCCATCGTCATCTCCGGCACCATCACCGATGCCTCGGGACGCACGCTGTCCGGGCAGACCACGGAGGCCTTCTGGTACTCCGTCCGGCACGCGAAGCCGCTCCTGGTCGGCCTCAACTGTGCCCTCGGCGCCGAGGAGATGCGCCCCTACGTGGCCGAGCTCTCGCGCCTGGCCGACTGCTTCGTCTCCTGCTACCCGAACGCCGGGCTGCCCAACGCCTTCGGCGAGTACGACGAGACGCCGGACCAGACGGCCGCCGTCCTGCGCGAGTTCGCCGAGGCCGGTCTCTACAACCTCGTGGGTGGGTGCTGCGGCACGACGCCCGACCACATCGCGCACATCGCGGCGACGGTCGAGGGCCTGCCCCCGCGGGTGCCCACGACGGTCGATCCCGCGCTGCGGCTCTCCGGGCTCGAGCCGCTCGTCGTGACCCCGGAGTCGCTGTTCGTCAACGTCGGCGAGCGCACCAACATCACGGGGTCGGCCCGCTTCCGCAACCTGATCCGCGACGGTGACTACGACACGGCGCTGGCAGTCGCCCTCCAGCAGGTGGAGAACGGCGCGCAGGTCATCGACGTCAACATGGACGAGGGCATGATCGACGGGGTCGCGGCCATGGACCGCTTCCTCAAGCTGGTGGCCGCCGAGCCCGACATCTGTCGCGTCCCGGTCATGGTCGACTCCTCCAAGTGGGAGGTCATCGAGGCCGGGCTGCGGGTCCTGCAGGGCAAGTCGATCGTGAACTCGATCTCGCTCAAGGAGGGCGAGGAACCTTTCCGCGAGCACGCGCGGCTGTGCCGCAAGTACGGCGCGGCCGTGGTCGTGATGGCCTTCGACGAGGACGGTCAGGCCGACAACCTCGAGCGCCGCAAGCAGATCTGCGAGCGGGCGTACCGGATCCTCGTCGACGAGGTCGGCTTCCCGGCCGAGGACATCATCTTCGACCCGAACGTCTTCGCGGTCGCCACGGGCATCGAGGAGCACGCCGAGTACGGGATCGACTTCATCGAGGGCACCCGCTGGATCAAGCAGAACCTGCCCGGGGCCCTGGTCTCCGGTGGCGTGTCCAACGTGTCGTTCTCGTTCCGCGGCAACAACGCGGTGCGCGAGGCCATCCACGCCGTGTTCCTGTTCCACGCCATCCAGGCGGGCATGGACATGGGCATCGTCAACGCCGGTGCCCTGGTGGTCTACGACCAGGTGGACGAGAAGCTCCGCGAGCGGATCGAGGACGTGATCCTCAACCGACGCGACGACGCCACCGAGCGTCTGCTCGAGATCGCGCAGGACTTCGCCGGCACCGGCGAGAAGGCCGAGGCCGCCAGCGAGGAGTGGCGCTCCCTGCCCATCGGCGAGCGGATCACCCACGCCCTCGTCAAGGGCATCGACGCGCACGTCGAGGCCGACACCGAGGAGCTGCGCGCCCTCATCGAGGAGCGCGGCGGCAAGCCCATCGAGGTCATCGAGGGGCCGCTGATGTCCGGCATGAACGTCGTCGGCGACCTGTTCGGGGCCGGCAAGATGTTCCTGCCCCAGGTGGTCAAGTCGGCCCGGGTCATGAAGAAGGCCGTCGCCTACCTGATCCCCTACATCGAGGCGACCAAGGACGCCGCGGACCAGGGTCGCAGCAACGGCACCGTCATCATGGCCACGGTCAAGGGCGACGTCCACGACATCGGCAAGAACATCGTCGGCGTGGTCCTGCAGTGCAACAACTACGACGTGATCGACCTCGGGGTCATGGTGCCCGTCCAGAAGATCCTCGACGCCGCGCGCGAGCACGACGCCGACGCGATCGGCCTGTCCGGCCTCATCACGCCGTCCCTCGACGAGATGGTCACCGTGGCCGGCGAGATGGAGCGGCAGGGCTTCGACGTGCCGTTGCTGATCGGGGGTGCCACGACCTCGCGTGCGCACACCGCCGTCAAGGTCGACGAGCGGTACCACGGCCCGGTCGTGTGGGTGAAGGATGCGTCCCGCTCGGTGCCGGTCGTCGCGTCGCTGCTCTCCGACGAGCAGCGCCCGCCGTTCCTCGAGGCGCTCAAGGACGACTACGACGGCCTGCGCGAGCGCCACGCCGCCCGTCAGGACACCCGCAAGCTCCTGTCGATCGCCGACGCCCGCGCCGCCCGCACGGTCGTCGACTGGTCGGAGTACTCCCCCGCCGAGCCGCAGTGGGAGGTGGGCGTCCCGCACGTGCTCGACGACTACCCGCTCGCGGAGCTGCGCGAGTACATCGACTGGCAGCCGTTCTTCAACGCCTGGGAGATGAAGGGACGCTTCCCCGACATCCTGCACAACCCGGCCACGGGCGAGGTGGCCTCCAAGCTGTACGCGGACGCCCAGGAGATGCTCGACCGGATCATCGAGGAGCGCTGGATCACCGCCCGCGGAGTCGTCGGGATCTTCCCGGCGAACGGGTCGGGCGACGACACCGTCGTGTACGCCGACGAGCAGCGTGAGGAGGTCGCCGCGACCCTGCACCACCTGCGCCAGCAGACCGAGCACCGCGCCGGCGTCTCGCACAAGAGCCTGGCCGACTTCGTGGCACCGGTGGAGACCGGTCTCCCCGACCACGTCGGCGCCTTCGCGGTGACGGCCGGCCACGGGATCGGCGACAAGATCACCGAGTTCAAGGAGGCGCTCGACGACTACAGCGCCATCCTGCTCGAGGCGCTCGCCGACCGGCTCGCGGAGGCCTTCGCCGAGCGCCTGCACGAGCGGGTGCGTCGCGAGATCTGGGGCTACCAGCCGCAGGAGTCGCTCGACAGCGACGCCCTCATCGCCGAGAAGTACGTCGGCATCCGCCCGGCGCCCGGCTACCCGGCCTGCCCCGAGCACACCGAGAAGAGCACCCTGTGGGACCTGCTCGAGGTCGAGAAGCACACCGGCATCGAGCTCACCGAGAGCATGGCCATGTGGCCGGGCGCCTCGGTGAGCGGCTGGTACTTCGCGCACCCGCAGTCGCAGTACTTCGTGGTCGGGCGACTGGGGCGCGACCAGGTGGCCGACTACGCCGAGCGCAAGGGCTGGACCGTCGAGGAGGCCGAGCGCTGGCTCTCACCGAACCTCGGCTACCGCCCCGACAGCGAGTAGGGCACGTGGCGGCCCGGCACCCCCGCCGGTGCTGTTCGCCGCCCCGGGCCCGGCACCCCCGCCGGGCCCGTAGGGTGGTGACGTGCAGTCGATCCCCCCTCTGAACGATCCCTGGATGGTGGCGGCGTTCGAGGGTTGGAACGACGCCGGTGACGCCGCGTCGTCCGTCGTCGACCACCTCGTCGACGAGTGGGACGCGCAGGTCCTGGCCGAGCTCGACCCGGAGGACTACTACGACTTCCAGGTCTCGCGCCCGATCGTCCACCCCGACGAGGACGGCGCCCGGGTGCTGCACTGGCCCACGCCGACGCTGTTCCATGCCCGCCCCCGGTCGTCCGATCGTGACGTCCTGCTCTTCAAGGCGCCCGAGCCGAACTTCCGCTGGAAGGGCTTCTGCTCGACCGTGCTCGGCCTGGCGAGGCTGGCCGGCGTCACCGAGGTGGTCACGCTCGGTGCCCTGCTGGCCGACACCCCGCACACGCGGCCGGTGCCGGTGAGCGGCTCCACCATCGACCCGGTCCTCGCCGAGCGTCTCTCGCTCCGCCCGTCCAGCTACGTCGGACCGGTCGGCATCAACGCGGTCCTGGGCGACGTGGCCTCGGCCGAGGGCCTCCCCGCCATCTCCTTGTGGGCGGCCGTGCCGCACTACGTGGCCGACCCTCCCTGCCCCAAGGCCACCCTGGCCCTGCTCGGCGCCCTGGAGGACGCGGTGGGTGTCGCGCTCCCCCAGGGGTCGCTGGAGGAGATGGCGCAGGCGTGGCAGCACGGCGCCGACGACCTCATGGGCCAGGATCCCGAGATCGCCGAGTACGTCGCGGAGCTGGAGAGCGAGCACACCACCGACGAGCTGCCCGAGGCCAGCGGCGACGCGATCGCGCGCGAGTTCGAGCGGTACCTGCGTCGGCGCAACGTCGACGGCGGGCCATGAGCGGGCCTCGCCTGAGGGTCGTCGAGGCGTGAGCGAGGACGCCAAGCTCCGCAAGATCCGTCAGCTGCTGGTGCTGGCCGAGGACCCCGGGGCGACGCCGGCCGAGGCGCAGACGTGCCGCGACAAGGCCGAGCGGCTCATGGCGCAGTACGGCATCGACGCCGCGCTGCTGGCCAAGGACGGGCATCGCGCCGTCGGGATCGTCGACGCCTTCGTCCGTCTCGACGCGCCGTACGTGCGCGACAAGGCCACCCTCGCCGTGCACGTGGCCCACGCGATGCGCTGCCAGTCGGTGCTGGTGGGTGCCGAGCCCTGCATCTCGGTGCACGTGTTCGGGCTCGAGGCCGACGTCCGGTGCACCGAGATCCTGGTCACCAGCCTGCTGCTCCAGGCCGCCCACGAGCTCGCACGGGTCGAGATCCCGCGCGGCGAGCACGTCGCCGCGTTCAAGCGGTCCTGGTGGCAGGGGTTCTCCCAGGCGGTCTACGTGCGGCTGCGGACCGTCGAGGACGACGCACGAGCGCAGGCACAGGCCGGGCGCGACGACGGCGAGCCGTCGGTCGAGATGGTGCTCGCCGACCGCAGCCACGAGGTCGAGCAGGTCATGCACGACCGTTACGGATCGTTGCGCCGGGCACCCCGACGTCGCCTGAGCGGCACCGGCATCGACCACGGCTACGCCAGCGGTGAGCGGGCCGACCTGGGCCGCGGCACGTCGCTCACCCCCTGACGACGGCCGACTCGATGCGGAGGAACGCGCCGGTGCTCGTGGCGGACCACCAGCCGGGACGTGCCCGCCCCGGCGCACGAGGGTGCTCGGGACGTATCGACCCGATGTCGAGCAGTGCGGTCGGCACGACCGAGCACGGGCTGGTCTCTCCGCCCGCGTCCAGCGCAGCGACCACCCAGGTTCCGGTGCGCAGGGCCGGTCCACCGCCGGCGTGCCGATGGCGGAGCTCGACCTCGGCGGCGACGTCCCTGCCCACCCAGATCTCCTTGACCTCGACGGAGAGGAGCGCGGGATCGCCCGACCCACCTGGCCGGAGATGGCTGACGACCGCGAGGACGAGCGAGGTCGGTCGCTGCTCGGCGAGCCCGATGCAGGAGAGGGCACCCGCAGGCGCAGGTCCGCCCAGCGGTGCGAGCAGCCCCAGCGTCGAGCCGAGGACGACCACACGTCGAGAGGGGCTCACACCCCCTTCTGTCCCGAGCCGGCGGTTCGTCTCGTCGTGAGTGCTAGAGCGCCACGCCGAGCAGGGCGTCGACCGCGGCCCGGACCTCTTGCGACGCCTCGGCGTCGGTGCCGTCGAGTGCGGTCCACGCGTCGACGGCCTCGAGGGCACGGGGCGCGTCGAGGTCGTCCGACAGCGCTGCTGCCAGGTCGGCGACGAGCGCGCCGGCCGGAGCCCCGGTCGGACGCTCGACGGCCGTGCGCCAGCGGCGCAGCCGCTCCTCGGCCTGCGTGAGGTCGGTGTCGAACCACTCCCAGTCGCTGCGGTAGTGGTGGGCCAGCAGGGCGAGCCGGACGGCCATGGGGTCGGTGCCGGCTTCGCGCAGGGCCGAGACGAGCACCAGGTTGCCCTTGCTCTTGGACATCTTCTCGCCGTCGAGGCCGACCATGCCGGCGTGCACGAACGCGCGGGCGAACTCCTCGCCCGTGGCCACGCGAGCCTCCGAGGCCGACATCTCGTGGTGCGGGAAGGCGAGGTCGGAGCCACCGCCCTGCACGTCGAAGTCCGTCCCGAGGTGCTGCAGGGCGATGGCGGCGCACTCGATGTGCCAGCCCGGACGCCCCGGCCCGAGGGGGGACTCCCACGACGGCTCCCCCGGGCGGGGGGCCTGCCACACGAGGCAGTCGAGGGGGTCACGCTTGCCGACGCGGTCGGGGTCTCCCCCGCGCTCGCCGAAGACGGCCCGCATGGACTCCTCGTCGAGGTTCGAGACCGATCCGAAGGCGGCGTCGGCGTGCACGTCGAAGTAGAGGTCGTCGTCGACCCGGTAGACGGACTCGCCGAGGCGGGCGACCAGGTCGGTGACGAGGTCGATGGACTCGACCGCGCCCACGTAGTGCTGCGGGGCCCGCATGCGCAGGGCGGTCATGTCGGTGCGGAACAGCTCGGTCTCCCGCTCGGCCAGCGCCTGCCAGTCCTCGCCGGTTGCCTCGGCCCGCTCGAGCAGCGGGTCGTCGACGTCCGTGACGTTCTGCGTGTAGACGACGTCGAGCCCACGGGCCAGCCACTGGCGCTGCAGCAGGTCGAACGTCAGGTAGGTGGCGGCGTGCCCGAGGTGGGTGGCGTCGTACGGCGTGATGCCGCAGACGTACAGCCGGGCCGTGGCCTCGGGAGCGGAGTCCACGAGCGAGCCCGACCGGGTGTCGTGAAGACGCAGGGTGGGCATCTGGTCCCGGGCCGCTGGATCGATCGTGGGGATCTCGGGACCGGTCCAGGCACGCATGGGTCGAGCGTATCCGTCGGGGCACGACGCTCGCCCGTCGCGTCCTCGAGCGGGACGTCCCCGTTCGAGTTGCCGTCGAGTGTGAGCCTCGTCACCCTGGAGGAACCCGCTTCGAAGGAGCCCCCGATGACCAGCACACCGTCCTCGCCCCGCGACCTCAGTGGCCAGACGTCCGGCCCCCAGCCCGTCACCGACTGGACCGACCTCGGGCGGGAGATGTGGGAGTACCTGACCGGGCGCGGCGCCGCCGTGAGCTACGAGCTCAAGGACCTCGAGGTCGAGGTGCCGCGCGACACCGGCCCGGACGCCCCGCGCGCCCTCTGGAAGTTCAACGGCACCGTCAGGGTGACCACGAGCGACGACGAGATGCCCGGCGCGGACCCGGCGCGGGGCTGACGTGAGCGGCCTGCGCGCTCTCGTCGACGTCGAGGTCGCCACGCCCGGGGGCACGCCGGTGACGGCCCAGGTCACGGCCGTGGGCCGACGCGTCTCGTTCCGCACCGCCGACCTGGGTGCCTTCGCCGCCGGGCGGACCGGAGGTGACTTCCGGACGGTCGCACGTCGCCTGGCCGAGTCCGACGTCGTCCTGGAGATCGCCGACGAGGTCGGCCCGATCCTGCGTCTCGGCGCCGTCCGCGAGCGCTTCTGGCACAGGCTGGCCACCGGCACCTCCCACGTGCAGATCGTGCGCTGGCGCGCCGCGGCCCGGCTCAAGGCACGCGCGGTCACCGGCGCCGGCGACGCTCTCGCGCTCCCGCCCCCGATCGCGTGGCCCGACCTGCCGACGGCGCCGTGGGCGCGGCGACGCGTCACGACCACCCACGACCCGTACGGCGGCGGACACCCTCGTCTGTACCTGTCCGACACCCGCGTCCCGGCCACGGGCCGCGAGGTGCGAGTCCACCACCTGGCCCTGGGCGAGACGACGGTCGGGTCGACCGCGGACGCCGACCTGTGCCTGGACGGTGTCAGCGACCTGCAGGCCGTCATCACGCGCACCGACACCGACGAGTACGTGATCGGTGCCCGCGGACGCCAGACTCCGACCTTCGTCAACGGTCGCGAGCTCCCCGTGCAGACGCTGCGGACGGGGTGTCGCATCGAGATGGGCCCGTGGCGCCTGACCTACGTGCGCGACGAGTTCGCCGACCACGGTCGCCCCTTCGGCGGACGCATCGGCGGGGAGCTCGGTCACCAGCGTCCGCAGGACCCGCCTCGTTACCAGCGCTGAACCCTCCCCGAGGTGATCCGCGGCGGGCCGTGCGGCACGTCGCGAAGCGGATCGGCCTCGTGGGGCCAGAATGAGCACGTGATCGTCGACTGCGCCACCTACCGCGACGGTGCCCGTCAGGACACCTCCCACGACGCGGACGCCCTGCGCGAGACCCTCGCGACCCTCGGTGCGGGCGAGTTCATCTGGATCGGCATGGCCAATCCCCGTGCCGACGAGCTGAGCCGGGTCGCCAGCGCCCTCGACCTGCACCCGCTCGCCGTGGAGGATGCCCTCGAGGCGCACCAGCGCCCGAAGGTCGAGCGGTACTCCGACCACCTGTTCGCGTCGCTGCGCAGCGTCACCTACAGCGACGACGACATCCGTACGCACGAGGTGAACCTGTTCCTCGGCGGGCACTTCCTGCTGACCGTCCGCCACGGTGGCGAGTCGCTGCGCGAGGCGCGCAAGCGTGCCGAGGCCGTCAGCGACGCGATGTCCCACGGGCCGACAGCAGCCTTCCACGCCGTCATCGACACCATCGTCGACCACTACGAGGACGTCGCCCGCGAGCTCGAGCAGGACGTGGAGGAGGTCGAGAGCTCGGTCTTCTCCACCGAGCGGACGAGCGACTCGACGCGCATCTACCGGCTCAAGCGCGAGACGCTCGAGTTCCGTCGCGCGGTGCTGCCGCTGCGCGAGCCGGTGCAGCGGTTCGCGAGCGTGGCCGTCCCGGAGGATGCCCGCCCCTACTTCCGCGACATCGCCGACCACCTCGCGAGGGCGGCCGAGGCGATCGACGCGATCGACCACCTGCTCGACAACGCGCTCAACGCCCACCTGGCGCAGCTCTCGGTCCAGCAGAACGAGGACATGCGCAAGCTCACCGCGGGCGCCACGATCTTCGCCGTCCCCACCGCGATCGCCGGGATCTACGGCATGAACTTCGAGCACATGCCCGAGCTCACGTGGACCTACGGCTACCCGCTCTGCCTCGCCCTCATCGGCGGCCTCTGCCTCTACATCTACCGCCGGTTCAAGAAGTCGGGCTGGCTGTAGCGCTCAGGGACCCTTCGGGTCGAGCGTGGGACGGATCGAGACGGTCTCGAACTGGGCCTCGGGCGGTGCGTCGACGGCGGTGCGGACCGCGGCCGCGATCGTCTCGGGAGCGATCATCCGCTCGGGGCGACCGCCCTCACGACGTTCGAGGACGGCACGACCCATCTGCGTGTCGACGATGCCGGGGTGGATCGACACCACCCGCACGCCGTTCTCCCGCTCCTCCTCGCGCAGGCAGTCGCCGAACGTGCGCAGCGCGAACTTCGAGGCCGAGTACACGCTGTTCCCGGGGGTGGAGAACAGGCCGGCACCGGAGTTGACCAGCACGACCGTGCCGCTCGCGCCACGGAGTGCTGGGAGGGCGCGAGCCGTGAGGTGCGCCACGCCGAAGACGTTGGTCTCGAACACGTGGCGCCAGTCGCCGCGCGAGACCTCCTCGACCGTGCCGTGCTCCGAGATGCCGGCCGCGTGCACGAGGACGTCCAGACGGTCCGGCAGGACGGCGGAGTCCACCGCGTGCTCGTCCGCGACGTCGAGGACGAGGACGGCGGCACCGGCGAGGCGGTCCGCGACCGCGTGCAGGCCGTCGGCGCCGCGGCCGACAAGCACGACGTCGTGCGTGCGGGCGAGGTCCTCGGCGACGGCGAGACCGATGCCGCGGGAGGCGCCGGTGACGAGGGCGGTGGGGCGGCTCACGTCGACCACCTCAGGCCGACGTCGAGACGCCGGCACCGATGACGCCGAAGGCCAGCAGGGCGAGCACGAGGGTGCCGAGCGCGATCCGGTAGACGACGAACGGGGCGTAGGAGTGCTTGCTCACGTACTGCAGCAGCCAGTGGATGACGGCCAGCCCCACCACGAACGAGACGACCGTGCCCACGAGTGTCGGGCCCCACCCGTAGGCGTTCTCGCCGCCGGGCACGTCCTTCAGCTTGTAGACGCCGGCGCCCACGACGGCCGGGATGGCCAGCAGGAAGGCGTAGCGCGTGGCCGCGGCCCGCTCGTAGCCGAGGACCAGGCCCATGCTGATGGTCGCGCCCGAGCGGGAGACCCCGGGGACCACCGCGGCGGCCTGCGCCAGGCCGAGGGCGATGGCGTGGGTCAGGGTCAGGGACTCGATGGGCCGGGTGCGTCGTCCGACCCGTTCGGCGATGCCGAGCACGATGCCGAGGGCGACGAGCATGGTCGCGATGACCCAGAGGTTGCGGAAGTCGCGGTCGATGAGGTCCTCGAGGGCGAGACCGACGAGCACGATCGGCAGGGACCCGATGATGACGAACCAGCCCATGCGCCACTCCGGCAGCGCCCGGGCGTCGGCCGAGACGAGACCCTTGAGCCAGCCCGTGCCGATCGTCCAGATGTCGCGCCAGAAGTAGAGGACCACCGCCAGCTCGGTGCCGATCTGCACGACCGCGGTGTAGGCGGCCCCGGGATCCTCCCACCCGAGGAACCGCGGGATGATCGCCAGGTGGGCACTGCTCGAGATGGGCAGGAACTCCGTCAGCCCCTGGACGAGGCCGAGCACGACAGATCGCAGGACATCCACCCTGCGAGCCTAGACGCCGGGCGCCAGGGGCCCGACTAGGGTGCTGCCATGCAGGAGCGTCACGTCGGCCACTCCGGTCTGCAGGTCTCGCGACTGGGCCTGGGGACCATGACCTTCGGGTCGCAGGTCGACGAGCTCGAGGCCGAGGACCAGCTCACCGCGTTCCTCGAGGCCGGTGGGACCTTCGTCGACACCGCTCCGGTCTACGGCGAGGGTCGGGCCGAGGCGCTCGTGGGCGACCTGCTCGCCAAGCGTGGGGTGCGCGACGACGTGGTGCTCGCCAGCAAGGCCGTCGTGGGCCTGCGCCGCGGCCAGGTCGTCTCGGACGCCTCGCACGGCCACGTGCTCGCCCAGCTCGACGCCTCCCTGCGTGCGCTGCGGACCGACCACCTCGACCTGTGGCAGCTGCACGCCTGGGACCCGCTCACGCCGTGGGAGGAGACCCTCGCGGCACTGGAGCACGCCGTCTCGAGCGGTCGCGTGCGGTACGTCGGCGTGTCGAACTTCTCCGGGTGGCAGGTCGGCGTGGCCCGGACCTCGGCCACGCGTGCGCTCGGTCCGCTGCTCGTCTCACACCAGGTCGAGTACTCGTTGCTCAACCGCACGATCGAGGACGAGGTCGTCCCCGCCGCACAGCACCTCGGGCTCGGCACGATCGCCTGGTCCCCGTTGGCCCGCGGGGTGCTGACCGGCAAGTACCGCTCCGGCGTCCCCTCGGACTCCCGCGCCGCGGTCCCGCAGTGGGAGCACTTCATGGCGCCGTACCTGTCGCCCGAGTGCGCCCCCGTCGTCGAGTCCGTCGTCAGGGCCGCCGAGGGACTCGACGTCTCCCCCGCCCACGTGGCCCTGGCCTGGGTGCGGGAACGGCCGACGGTCGCCACCACGCTGCTCGGCGCCCGGACGACGGCCCAGCTGCGGACGCTGCTCGCGTCCGAGACCCTCGACCTGCCCGCGGAGATCGTCTCGGCCCTCGACGACGTCTCCGCACCCCACGCCTGGGAGGACTGACGTGGCCCTGCGCAACGCGACGGTGGAGTACGAGTTCTGGGACTTCGCGCTGCCGCGGACGCAGTCGCGCTCGGCGGTCTGTCGGCTGCTCACCGACGCGGCCGAGTTCCAGGGCTGGGAGCTCGACCGGCTCCGCAAGGACCCCTCGGGGCGGCGCACCATCAGGCTGCGGCGCAAGATCATCCGCGTGCGCGCCACCATCTAATTGATTTATTGTTGATATTCCAAGATCAGCACATTCTTTTCGTGCTCCGGGAGCGCGTCAGACCAGGTCGAGAAAGCGATCGAAGACCCGGGAGCCGAATTCCAGCGCGTCGACCGGAACTCTTTCGTCGACGCCGTGGAACAAGGCCGTGAAGTCCAGGTCACCCGGCAGGCGAAGCGGCGTGAAGCCGTACGACGTGATGCCGATCTTGTCCCACGCCTTCGCGTCGGTGCCGCCGGACATCAGGTAGGGCGCGATGTGTGCGTCGGGGTCCTCGGCGTGCAGCGCGACCGTCATGGCGTCGACCAGGTCGCCGTGGAACGGGTACTCCAGGGCGCGGTCGAGGATGTAGGGCTCCACGCTGACCCGGTCGCCGACGATCTCCTGCACGGCGGGCATGAAGGACTCCGCGTGGCCGGGCAGGTACCGGCCGTCCACGTAGGCGACAGCCTCCCCCGGGACCACGTTGTGCTTGTAGCCGGCCTGCAGCATCGAGGCGTTGGTGGAGTTGCGCAGCCCGGCGCCCAGCATGCGGATCGCCGGACCGACGTGCGCCAGGAGCGCGTCGGGGTCGTTCGCGTCGTCTCCGGTGAGCTCGGCGATCTTCGCCAGGAGCAGCTCCATGGACGGTCCGGGAGTCGCCGGCCACGCGTGCTCCCCGATGGCCACGAGCGCGTGGGCGAGGTGGGTGATCGCGTTGTCGGGCTGGCGCATGGACCCGTGCCCGGCCGTGCCCCTGGCCGTCAGGCGCATCCAGCTGATGCCCTTCTCCCCGGACTCGATCAGGTAGAGGCGCTGGCCGCCGACCTCGATCGAGAAGCCGCCGACCTCGCCGATGGCCTCGGTGCACCCCTCGAACAGGTCGGGGCGGTGCTCCACGAGCCAGTGGGCCCCTTCCCGTCCGCCCGCCTCCTCGTCGGAGGTGAACACGAGCGTGATGGGACGGTCCGGGACGGCGCCCGCACGCTGACGTGCCCGCACCACCGACAGCAGCATGGCGTCGAAGTCCTTCATGTCGACGGCGCCGCGTCCCCACAGGTAGCCGTCCTTGACCTCTCCGGCGAAGGGATCGACCGACCAGTCGTCGGCCTGCGCGGGCACGACGTCGAGGTGCCCGTGCACGAGGAGTCCGTCGCGGCTCGACGTCTGGTCGCCCCACCGGGCCACGAGGCTGGCGCGACCGGGCGCGGCCTCGATGATCTCGGACTCGATGCCCACCTCGGCGAGCAGCGCGGCGACGTGCTCGGCGGCCTTGCGCTCCCCGGGGCCCTTCCCGTCGCCGTAGTTCGACGTGTCGAGCCGGATCAGGTCGCGGCAGATGTCGAGCACCTCGGTGTCGACGGCGTACGGCGCTTCAGGAGTCCCCATGCGTCGATCCTAGGTGCGCAGCAGATGGTCGACCACGCGGCCGAACAGCGCACGACCGGCGGCCTCCTCGACGCCGGCGGCGAACCGCGGGACGCCGAGCCAGTGCGCCTCCTCGCGCCACCGGACACGCGATCCCGACGTCGTCGGCTCGACCGACAGCTCGGCCCAGCCCTTGACCACCCGGCCACGCTTCTCGATGCGGCAGAAGGTCGGCGGCTCCCACGTCACGATGTCCATGACGTCGTCGAAGCCGACCGGTCCCACGGCCGTGCGCGCCACGAACCCCGTGTCGCTCGGCCTGATCCGTGTGAGCGGGACGACCTCGCCATGACGTTCCCAGTCGGTGAGCCGCGCGAACACGTCGGGCGGTGCCATCGGTACCTCGCGGACGACCTCGAAAGCTCCCACGGCACGATGGTAGGCACCAATGCCGGAAGGGGCACGATGGCCACCACGAACTTCAGCTCGGTCCAGGACGTCACCGAACGTCTGGCCGAGGTCGGCTACCTCGCCTCGGACGCGGTGTCCACGACCGTCTACCTCGCGTCGGTGCTCGGCAAGCCACTGCTGGTCGAGGGTCCGGCGGGCGTCGGGAAGACCGACCTGGCGCGCGCCGTGGCCGAGTCGCAGGGCGCGGAGCTGGTGCGCCTGCAGTGCTACGAGGGCGTCGACGAGGCGCGTGCCCTCTACGAGTGGAACCACGCCAAGCAGCTGCTGCGCATCACGGCCGGGCGCGACGAGTCGTGGGACGAGGCGCGCACGGACGTCTTCAGCGAGGAGTTCCTCCTCCCCCGGCCGCTGCTCACGGCGATCCGACGGACGGAGCCCACGGTCCTGCTCGTGGACGAGACCGACAAGGCCGACGTCGAGATCGAGGGTCTGCTCCTCGAGGTCCTGGGTGACTTCCAGGTCACCGTGCCGGAGCTCGGGACGATCCGTGCCACGCGACGACCGTTCGTGGTGCTCACGTCCAACGCGACCCGGGAGCTGTCCGAGGCGCTGCGCCGACGCTGCCTGTTCCTGCACGTGGACTTCCCCGACGCCGCGCTCGAGCGGCGCATCGTCGCGCTCAAGGCGCCCGGCCTCGACGACGCCGTCTCGGAGTCCCTCGTGCGGGTCGTCAACGCCCTGCGCGCGCTGCCGCTGCGCAAGGCGCCGTCGGTCTCGGAGACGATCGACTGGGCGCAGACGCTGCTGGCGCTCGGTGGCCGGCTCGACGACGAGGCGGTCGACCAGACCCTCGGCGTGGTGCTCAAGCATCGCGAGGACATCGACAAGGCGCGCGACGCGCTCGACGTGCGCGCGGTCCTCGAGGCCTGAGCGGGCCCGGGACAGCCGTGTCGAACGACGAGTCGGGAGCGACCGCCGGTCCGGCCGCCGGGGAGGACCTGGCCGCCCGCCTGGTGGCCTTCGCCGGCGCCCTGCGGTCGAAGGGGCTGCGCATCGGGACCAGCGAGGTGGTGGATGCCGGCCAGGTGGCCACGGTGCTGGGGCTGCAGGACCGGACGCTCCTGCGGGAGGGGCTCGCCGCGGCCCTGATGCGGCGCAGCGGCCAGCGCGAGGTGTTCGACATGACCTTCGACCTGTACTTCCCCGCCGGGGTGGGTGTCTCGGCCGCCGTCGAGGAGCACGAGGGTCCCGTGGACGCCCAGGACCTGCGCGACCTCCTGGCCATGGCCCTGGCCGACGGCGACCTGCGGACGCTGGAGCAGGTGGCCGAGCTGGCGGTGGACGCCCTCGGCGTCGTGGGCAGCGCCGGCACACGGACCGAGGGATGGTCGGCGTTCCAGACCCTCGACCGGCTGGCACCGCAGACGACGATCGCCGCGGCGCTCGGGCTCCGCGGGTCCGGGGGGCCGGGGAGCGGGTCCGCACGTGGGTCCGGGACCGGTCAGGGCTCGGCGGCGCCGCCCCAGGCGCCGGCCGAGGCGCCGTTCACCGACCGGCTCGAGCGCGACGAGGTGCGCCGACTGGTCGAGGCGTTCCGCCAGATGGTGGCCGCGGAGGCACGGCGACGCACGGCTGAGTCGCGGGGGCGTGACGTCGTGACCCGGCACGCGGTGCGCGCCACGAGCGACCACATCGACTTCCTGAGTGCCAACCGTCAGCAGCTGGAGGACCTGCGCTCGGCCGTCGGCCCCCTGGCTCGGCGGCTCGCCACCCGGCTGTCCGCTCGTCGCCGAGCCGCGCGCCGAGGTCGGATCGACGTCCGGCGCACCATGCGGCGCGCCATGGGCACCGGTGGCGTGCCGATCGTCCCCGTGCACGCGCGGCCCCACCCGGGTCGTCCGGAGTTGGTGCTGCTGTGCGACGTCTCCGGGTCGGTGGCCGGATTCTCCGCCTTCACGATGCTGCTGGTCCGCGCACTGAGCGACCAGTTCAGCAAGATCAGGGTGTTCGCCTTCGTGAACGCCACGGCGGAGGTCACCGACATCGTCAAGGACGGCGGAGACCTTGCCGATCGCATCGCGCAGGAGGCACGCGTGACCTCGTGGCACACCTCCAGCGACTACGGCGAGGCGTTCGCCGACTTCGCCACGACCCACCTCGAAGCCGTCGGACCACGGACGAGCGTGCTCATCCTGGGAGACGCCCGCAACAACAACCAGCCCTTGGGACTTCCGGCCCTGGCCGCCGTGGTGGACCGCGCGCGACGCACCTTCTGGCTCAACCCCGAGCACCCGTCCCGCTGGGGCCTCGGCGACTCCGTGGCGCCCGAGTACGCCGAGGTCGTGCCGATGCACGCCTGCAGCACGATCGAGCAGCTCGAGTCCTTCATCGGCCGACTTCTTCCGGCCTGAGTTCTCGACCTCGAGAAACTCGCCCGGGTTTATCCGGGTCCTTTTCCGATCAATTCTGAACTTTGTCGGGACTAAAGTCCCGAAGTGTGGTTGAGTCGGCGCAGCGTGGTGGGCGGATGGGAGACCGCAGCACCGCGTCTGGGAGAGAACAACAACACACACGAGGTGGCATGCCATGGGAGAACGCACCGTCACCGGGATGTCCGCAGCACGACGGGGATGCGTCGTGCTGATCTCGGGGATCGTCACCGTGGGGGTGCTCGGCACCCCCGCGGTGGGCGGTCAGACCAGCGAGGCGCCGACGTCGGCGACCGTCTGGACCCCCACGACGGCGGACGTCGTCCGCAACCACGACTTCCGGCAGGGCCGCGCGTACTGGTACCCCAACGCGGGGGCTCGTCTGAGCGTGGGCTCGTCGGGGTCGGCCAGGTCGCTCGCGGTCACCAACACCTCGCGCCGCACGAAGTCGATCAACGTGCGCAGCGGCGTGAGCCCCACGACCTTCGCCGCCGGCACCCGGGTCACGGTCTCGGCCCAGGTGCGCGCCAGCAGCAGCGCCGGCCGGATCGCCCTCCGCGCCCAGGAGCACGCCGCCGTCGCGTCGGCCCCTCGCTGGCGGACCAGCCCGCTCGTGAAGAGCTCGGTGCGCTACCGGACCCTGACGACCACCCTCACGATCGGGCGTGACGACAGCCGCATCACGGTGCGGGCGTTCAACCTGAAGGCCAAGGGCCGCCAGCACCTCTTCGTCCGCTCCCTGAAGGTGACCGTGGTCGAGCCGCCCGCGAAGCCGGGCGAGTGGATCCCCAACCCGGGCTGCACGTCCGGCGCCACAGGGTGGACCCCGTCGGTCAATGCCAGCGTCACCGCGCTCTCAGGCGCCGAGCCCGCGTGCCAGGTGCAGACCCGGTCGTCCGGTGACGACGTGACGGCGACGTCGCGGACCTCGACCGAGTCGGTCAGGTCGGCGGGCTCGCTGGTGCACGTGGCGAGCCAGGTCGACGTCGCCGGGTCCGTGAGACCGGTGCGGATGACGCTGCAGGAGGTCGCCCCGGACGGCTCGATCCTCCAGTCGTTCGCCGGTGTCCGCGACTCCGCCGGTGCGTGGGTGTGGCTCGGCGCGCAGCTGCGCACCGAGCGCGCCGGCAGCCGCATCCGCGTCGTGTACCGGGGCGACGGCCTCGCGGCCGGCGAGGCCCTGCGCTTCCGGCGCGCCACGGTGACGGTCACCGATCCGGCAACGACGCCCACG
>NZ_LMMY01000015.1:150946-151926 GCF_001422865.1 Aeromicrobium sp. Leaf272 | reverse complement strand
CACTCCGACGCCGTCACCCACTCCGACGCCGTCACCCACTCCGACGCCGTCACCCACTCCGACTCCGACGCCCACTCCGACGCCGACGCCCACTCCGACGCCGACGCCCACCCCGACGCCGTCACCCACCCCGACGCCGACCCCGACACCTGAGCCGACGCCTCCGCCGAGCACCTCGACGCAGACGTGCAACGACCTCAACGTCCCGAGCAAGCGGACGCTCGCGTTCTCCGACGAGTTCACCGGCACGAGTCTCGATCCCGGCAAGTGGCGGGTGCGGGACAAGACCCACCTGTCCTTCGACGCCGCGTACCTGACGAAGGACGCGATCGACGTCTCGGACGGCACGATGACGATCGAGGGCCGACGTCGCAGCAGCGCCGCGACGGTGAGCACCGGCATCAGGGAACGCTGGTACGACACCGGCTACATCGACACGATCGGCAAGTTCTCGCAGAAGTACGGCCGCTGGGAGATGCGCGCGAAGCTGCCGACCGCCCACACGATGACGCGCGGTGTCTGGCCGGCCTTCTGGCTCCGCGGCGACAGGACCAACGGCGAGATCGACATCATGGAGGCGTACGGAGGCGAGTCCATCCAGCGCTGGAACCCCGCGGGCTCGTACACGACGACCCTGTGGGAGGACACCAACCTCGGCAAGCAGCGAGGCGAGTGGTACTCCTGGGCCCACACGAACTGGGCGTCGAAGTCGCCCGGCGTGTACTCGGACTTCCACACCTACGGCTTCAACTGGACGCCCGACTGCATGCAGTTCACGTACGACGGCCAGGTGCTGTCGACCATCCCGGTCGAGGAGGTGCCCTGGGCCGAGAGCGCGTTCGACAGCCCGTTCAACATCCGTCTGAACATGCAGGTCGGCTCGTCCTACTGGGGCATGCCCGACCAGCAGTACACCAAGGACGCCTTCGACTACGTGGTCGACAGCGTGAAGGTGTACCGCATGAACCCCTGAGCGGCCT
>NZ_LMMY01000015.1:85698-150912 GCF_001422865.1 Aeromicrobium sp. Leaf272 | reverse complement strand
GACCCTCTCGGTCCGGGAGGGTCGACGCGCCGCGTCCGGAGCGGACGACGCGCGCCGTGTGGAGCGACCACGCACGATGGCGATGGGCCCGTCCGCCTCCGCGTCGGGTCCTCCCCCACCGAAGGATCTCCGTGACCACTGACGCTCCTGCCCGCCGTGCCCTCGTCGTCGGTGCCTCCGGCATCGTCGGCCAGACCCTCGCCGCGACGCTGGCGGCCGATGGCTGGCAGACCTTCGGCCTCTCGCGCAGTGGCCGTGCGCCCGACGGCGTCACGCCGGTGGCTGCCGACCTCGGCGATCCCGACGGCCTGGTGCGAGCGCTGGAGGGCGTCGACCCGCAGCTCGTCGCCATCACGGCGTGGACGCGACAGGACACCGAGGAGGAGAACATCCGGGTGAACGCGGGTGCCGTGCGACACCTGCTGGCTGCCCTCGCGCCGTCCGGCTCCGTGCAGCACGTGGCCCTCATGACGGGGCTCAAGCACTACCTCGGCCCGTTCGAGGCCTACGGGACGGGCGAGGTCCCGGACACCCCCTTCCGCGAGGAGGAGCCGCGCCTGGACCACCCCAACTTCTACTACGCCCAGGAGGACGAGCTCTTCGCGGCGGCCGAGCGCGACGGCTTCACGTGGAGCGTCCACCGCTCGCACACCGTCCTCGGCTTCGCCACCGGCAACGCCATGAACCTCACGCTCACGGTCGCGGCCTACGCCGCCTTGTGCCGCGAGCTGGGGCTGACCTTCGTCTTCCCCGGGTCGCAGCAGCAGTGGGACGGTCTCACCGACGTGACCGACGCGGACCTGCTCGCGGAGCAGATCGTCTGGGCGGCGACCCACGACGCGGGTCGGGACCAGGCGTTCAACATCGCCAACGGTGACGTCTTCCGGTGGCGGACCCTGTGGCCGCGCATCGCGGAGCACTTCGGCGTCCCGTGGGAGGGCTTCGAGGTCGAGCCGCGCCCGCTGGAGGTGGCCATGGCCGGCATGGAGGACGCATGGCGCGACCTCGCGGAGAAGCACGGCCTGGCGGAGCCCGACCTCGGCCGTGTGGCCTCCTGGTGGCACACCGACGGCGACCTGGGACGCTCGATCGAGTGCGTGACCGACATGAACAAGAGCCGCGCGGCCGGCTTCCTGGGGTTCCGTGACACCCGTGAGAGCTTCTTCCACCACCTCGAGCGCTACCGCGAGGCCCGGATCATCCCCTGAGCCCGTCCCGGCGGCCCTGAGTGCGAGGTCACACGTGAAGGACTGCATGGTTCGGGGCGGGGTGGGCACGTCGTCCCCATGACCCACGACAAGGACGACACAGCAGCCGAGGCCCGCGAGGGCCTGCTGGACAACATCGCCGGCAAGGCCAAGGAGGTCGTCGGTGCGGTGACGGGCCGTGACGACCTCGCCGAGGAGGGCCAGCTCCAGCAGGCCGAGGCCGCCCACCGCAAGGACGCCGTGGCCGAGAAGGCCGTCGCCGACGCCAAGCGCGAGGAGGCCGCTCGCGAGCTCCGGGAGACGAACCACGAGGCTGCGGCGCACCAGGAGGCCGCGAACGACCAGGCCGACGCCGCCCAGCGTGCCGTCGACCGTGAGCGCCAGGAGCAGCACGTCGCCGCCGAGCACGAGGCGGCGCAGCAGGAGGCGGTCGGGCGTCAGGCCGCCGAGCAGCGCGCCGAGGACCTGGCCGAGACGGCCGTGGGCGACGCCGAGGCGCTGGCCGCCGACGCCGCCACCACCGAGCGTCAGGCCGCCGAGGACCGAGCGCGTCTCGAGCGCGAGGCCGACGCCGCCGCACGACAGGCCGCGCAGCTGCGCGACCAGGACCCGAGCCAAGGATGACCATGATCAGCACCCTCATCGCCCTGCCCTACGCAGCAGCACGACTGCCCCTCACCGTGATCGACCGGGGACTGACGTCGCGCCTGCCGGAGTCGTCGGCCGTTCGCCTGACGGTGGACCGCACGATCGGCACCGCTGACCGCGCGGCCGGGACGCTCCTGCACCACGACGCCCTCGCCGCGCGCGGGACCGCCCGCATCGAGCGGGTCGACGCCCTCGTCGAGGCCGCCCGCCTCCAGAAGCAGGCCGACGAGCGTCGCGCGGCGGCCGAGCGCGTCGCCGCAGACGGTCGCCGCGAGGCCGAGCGGAAGCGTCAGGCGGCCGCCGAGCGCGTCGCCACCGGCGCCACCGAGGCGACGAAGGCGGAGGAGCAGGGCAAGCAGCAGGCCACACGGAAGGCCCAGGCCAAGGCGTCGGAGAAGAAGGTCGCCGCCGACGAGGTCGCCGCGCGCCGCACCGAGACCGTCGAGCAGCGCAAGAAGCGTGTCGCCACCGCGGCGGAGGCCAAGAAGAAGGCGGCCCGGACGAAGGCCAAGGCCGGCCTGGACGAGGCGAAGAAGGCCAAGGAGGCCGCCACCGAGGCGCACGCCGACGCCGAGGTGCTGGACGACCTCGTCGAGGCCAAGAAGGACGAGCGCACGCAGGACTGAGCGCGAGCGCGGGCGCCCCTGACGACCACGGTCGCCAGGGGCGCTCGTGCGTGCGGCGCGCAGCGACGTGCAGGATCTGCTCCGAGCCGTAGGCTCGGAGGCTCGCGCCCGATCGGACGCGCCGCATCCGCGGCGACCTCTCGCCGGAGCCGACCACCAGTGAGGGACGCCCATGTGCCGAGTTCTCGCCTACATCGGGCCGGAGGTCCCCGTCGAGAGCCTGCTGCTCACGCCGGAGAACAGTCTGGTCAACCAGTCGCTCGACCCGGAGCGTCACCCGCAGCTCCAGCTGGCCGGGTGGGGGTTCGGCATCTGGAGCGAGCACCTGCTGAAGCCCGACGAGCCCCTGCTCTACCACCGGCCGATGGCGGCGTTCTACGACGACAACGCGCCCGGCATCGTCCCCAGCCTGCAGGCCAGCACGCTGCTGGCCCACGTGCGGGCCGCCAACTACGACGCGAGCTGCGTGCTGGCCGACGAGAACTGCCATCCCTTCTCGTTCGACGGCGCCCCGTGGATCATCGCCCAGAACGGCGACCTGCCGGGCTGGCAGCTCCTGCAGCGTGAACTGCTGCAGCACTGCAAGGACGAGTTCCTCAGCCAGATGCGCGGGACCACCGACACGGAGTTCCTGTACGTCCTGCTGCTCTCCCTCCTGAAGGAGGACAGCGACGACGGCGTGCAGCTCGCGGTGGAGGAGCTGCTGCGGCTCGTGGCCAAGGCGATGGAGACCCTCGACCTCCCGGCTCTGACCAAGCTGAAGATGGCGCTCGTCGCGCCCGGACGCATCATCGGCGTCAACGCCGGGCTCGGGCACCAGGGCGAGACCGCGCCCGAGGGCGACTGGCGCGAGCTGCGCAAGGCCGGACCGGGTACCGACGACTTCGCGCTGTCGATGCTGCTGGAGCCGATGTACCTGTCGGCGGGACGCGACTTCGAGCACGATGCCGGGACCTACGGGTTCGGGCAGTACTCGCCCGAGGAGGCGACGTCGGCCATCTTCGCCTCCGAGCCCCTGACCGACGGCGAGGACGACTGGTCCCACCTCGAGTTCGGCCACGTCGTGTTCCTGCGCACCACCGACGAGGGGATCAGCCAGGACGTCCGCGCGCTGTCGGTGTAGGCGACGAGGCTCCTGCGATCGGCACCGTGAGTTCCGGTCCTCACCGGGTACGTGCCCGGTGGTGCCCGCGCTCGTGGGCGCCCTCCAGGCGCCGGGCCCGGTGCCCTGGACCCAGCCAGCGGAGGTCGACACCATGGAACTCCAGCAGCTCTTCTCCACGATGGCGGTGGAGCTGAGTCCGCAGACCGACACGGAGGCTCTCGAGAGCATCGGGCAGTACGCCTGTCGGGCCGTGGACGCCGACGACTCGGGCATCCTGCTCCTGCGAGCGCGCGGACGGATCGAGACTCCGGTCAGCACCTCACGCGTCGTGAACGAGGCGCACGCCCGACAGGCCGAGCTGGACGAGGGACCGTGCCTCGACGTGGTGCGCACCGACACCTCCGTCCTCTTCACCGGCGACGCGGCCCACGACCCCCGGTGGCCGCAGTGGGGTGTCTACGCCGAGGACCGCGGCTACTCCAGCTCCCTGAGCGTGCGCCTGGCCGTCGGCGACCGGCGCTACGGCTCCTTGAACGTGTACGCCCGGCGCCGCGACGCCTTCAGCACCAGCGACGTGGACGCCCTCAGCGTCCTCGGGGCCCACGCGTCCGTCGCCCTCGCCGCGGCGCAGGAGCGCGCCCACCTCATGCGCGCCGTCGACAACCGCACCACCATCGGACAGGCCCAGGGAGTCCTGATGACGGTCTTCGACATCGACGCCGAGTCCGCGTTCGCCTACCTCACGCGTCTCTCCCAGGGCCGCAACGTCAAGCTCAGCGAGGTGGCCGCCGAGATCGTCGATCGGCGCAGCGAGATCCGCTCCCGGTCCGAGGGCTGAGCCCGGACCCGCGGCGCCGACGCGACGGTACCGGAGCTCAGCGACCTCGGTGTCCGTTCGAGAACGCGTCGAGGACGGCGCGCTGCTCCTCGACCGGCAGCGGATGCATGAGCAGTCCCTCGACGGCGAAGACCCCCAGACGCGTCATCGCGGGCACTTGGGTCTCGGGAACGCCTGCGTGCCGCAACCCGTCGGCGAGGATGGCGTCCGTCAGCTCGTGGAAAGCGGAGTGCCACGCCTCGACCCTCGGGGACGAGGTGGCCAGCGAGTGCACGGTCGTCACCAGCCGACTCTGCCTGGTGAGGCGCTCGACGACCCACAGGAGCCGATCGGTCAAAGGCTGCTCGACGTGCTCCTCCGCGCCCTGGAGCGCCTGCCCCAGGAGATGGTCGAGGACCGCCACCAGGAGGGCGTCCTTGTCCTCGAAGTACCAGTAGATGGTCGTGGTGGTGACCCCGGCGGCACGGGCGACCTTGGCCATCGACGTGTTCTCGAACCCGTCGTCGGCGAACAGCGTCGCTGCTGCCACGACGATCTCGGTGGACTTCTCCTCGCGATCACGGGGGCGGCGGTTCCGAGGCATGCGTCACTGTATCTTGCACGCCGTTCAAGAACCAAGTACGTTCTTGATCGTTGTTCAAGACAGCAGCCGCCGCAGACGAGGAGCCCACCATGGTCGCGTCCAGCGACGCCTTCACGACATCGGAGGAGTGGTTCGACTCCTCCGGCACCCGCTGTGCCGCTCGGGTGTACCGACCCTCCGGCGCTCCGCAGGAGCGTCCCGTCGTGGTGATGGCCCACGGGTTCGGGTCGGTGCGTGCGCTCCGGCTCTACGCCTACGCCGAGCGCTTCGTCGCAGCCGGGTACGTCGTCGTGGTCTTCGACTACCGCGGCTTCGGTGAGAGCGACGGCGAGCCACGACAGGTGCTGGACATCGCCATGCAGCACCAGGACTGGCGGGCGGCCCTCGGGCACGCCAGGTCCCTCGACGGAGTCGATCGCAGTCGCGTCGTGGCGTGGGGCACCTCCTTCGCCGGTGGCCACGTCATCACCATCGCCGGGCAGGGAGAGCCTCTGGCGGCGATCATCGCCCAGGTCCCCCACGTCAGTGGCCCCGCCGCTGTCAGGTCGACCGGGCTGCGCGCCGCCCTACGTGCCGTCGTGCCGGGCGTCCGCGACGTCGTCGGTGCTCGACTGGGCCGCGACCCCGTCTACATCGCGAGCGTCGACGTCCCGGGCCGCACCGCGATGATGACCTCCCCCGACGCCTACGCCGGGATGCTCCGGCTCGTGCACGAGTCCGGCCTGTCGGAGGACGCCTATCCCCGAACGGTCGCGGCACGCATCGCTTTGAGCATCGGCGCGTACTCACCTCGCCGCTGGGCGGCCGGCATCGAGTGCCCGGCGCTCGTCCAGATCGTCTCGCAGGACGCGATCACTCCCCGACGTGTCGCGGAGCGGGCCGCGGCCACGATCCGACGGTCCACCGTCCACGTCTACGACGGCGGCCACTTCGATCCCTACGTCGAGCCCCTGTTCGAGACGGTCGTCTCGGACCAGCTCGCCTTCCTCCTGCGTCACGTACCCCCGACGCCGACCCGCTCGAAGGAGACCTCATGACCGTTCCCACCCGTACCGCACTCGTCACCGGAGCATCCGCCGGCATCGGTGCCACCTACGCCCGCACCCTCGCGGCCGAGGGTCTGGACCTCGTCCTCGTCGCCCGACGCAAGGACAGGCTCGACGAGCTCGCCCAGGAGCTCACCGACGCCCACGGCGTGCGCTGCGAGGTCCTCGCCGCGGACCTGAGCGACCCGGGCGCTCCAAGGGCGATCATGGCGTTCGTCGAGGACCGGGGACTCGTCGTCGACGTCCTTGTCAACAACGCCGGCATGTCGGGCAGCACCGCCTTCGCCGAGACCCCGTGGGACTCGCTGGCTGCCGAGCTCCAGGTGATGGTGACCGCCGTGACCGAGCTGACGCACCTCGTCGTCCCGGGCATGAAGCAGCGGCGCTGGGGTCGGATCGTCAACCTGTCCTCCCTCGCGGCCTTCGCCCCGCCCGGCGAGAGCCTGCTCTACACCGGCATCAAGAGCTACGTCCTCGACATGTCCCAGGCGCTGGACATGGAGCTCAAGCCCTTCGGCGTCCACGTCACGGCGCTCTGTCCCGGGTTCACCCACAGCGAGTTCCACCAGACGATGGGAAGCGCGGAGGCCGCCTCCGCGCTTCCGTCCGTCCTCTGGCAGGAGCCCGAGGCCGTCGTGCGCGCGGGGTGGGCGTCGGTCAACGCAGGCAAGCCCGTGTGCGTGCCCGGCCTTGTCAACAAGGTCCTCTCCCACGGCATGCGGCCGGTGCCGTTCCGCCTCCAGTACGTCCTGGGCAGGACGTTCAACCCGTTCAAGCACTGAGGTCGCCGTCTGCGCCGGGCGGATGCGGAACGACGAAGGGACCGGCCCAGTGGGCCGGTCCCTTCAACGTGTCCGAGGGGGGACTTGAACCCCCACAGCCCTATCGGGCCACTAGCACCTCAAGCTAGCGCGTCTACCAATTCCGCCACCCGGACGTGGACCCTGAGGATCCGTGGTGCAGTCAGGAACTGTACCAGCCGGTCCGTGAGCGCCCAGCACCCCCACCCCCGCTCAGACGAGGTGGGAGACCGTGTGGATGACCAGGCCCGCGAGACCGCCGACGACGGTGCCGTTGATCCGGATGAACTGCAGGTCGCGACCCACGTGCAGCTCGACCTTGCGGGCCGTCTCGTCACCGTCCCAGCGGTCGACGGTGGCGGAGATGATCGTCGCGACCTCGCCTCCGTAGTGGTCGACCATGTAGGCGACGGCCTCGGAGACGACCCGGTCGCCGCGTGCCTGGAGGGCCTCGTCCTCCTGGAGGCGGACGGCGAGGTTCTGCAGCTCCTGCAGAGCGCGGCGCCGCAGCATCCCCTCCTCGTCCTGCAGCGTGTCGATGAGGGCGCGACGCAGGGCGTCCCACACGGCGACGCCCGTGCGGGTGACCTGCGGCTGGTTGAGCATGCGGGTCTTGAGCCGCTCGAACTTCTGCTGGGTCTCGGCGTCGTCCTCCAGGTCGTCGGCGAGGCGGCCGAGCCAGCCGTCCAACGCGCGGCGGGCGCGGTGGTCGGGCTGGCTGCGGATCTCGCTCACCCAGGAGACGGCCTCGAGGTGCAGGCGGGCGCCCACGCGCTCGTCGACCCACTGCGGGGTCCACCACGGTGCCCGCTCCCCCACGAGCGCGCTCACCTCGTCGGCGTTGTCGAGCAGCCACGCGTGCAGCTCGTCGAGGACGAGGTCGACCATGCCCACGTGGGCGCGCTCGGCCAGGACGTCACCCAGCAGCTTGCCGGCGACCGGCGCGAGCGGCTCCTCGACGAGACGCGGGATGATCGCCTCCTCCACGAGCGCGGCCACGTCCTCCGGTCGCACGCGGGTGAGGGCGTGGGCCGTGATCTTCGACCCCTCGCGCACGAGCCGGGCCGCGTGGTCGCCGTCGGCCAGCCAGACACCCGTGCGTCGGGTCAGCTCGGCGGACTCGAGTCGTTCCTTGACGACCTCCGGGCGCAGGAAGTTCTCCGTGACGAACTCCTGCAGGCTGGCCCCGAGCGACGCCTTGCGTCGCGGGATGATCGCCGTGTGCGGGATCGGCAGCCCCAACGGGTGACGGAACAGCGCCGTGACGGCGAACCAGTCGGCGATCGCGCCGACCATGGCCGCCTCGGACGCGGCGTTCACGTAGCCCCACGCGCCGCCGCGCTCCCGCGTCAGCAGGAACACGATCGCGGCGACCACGAGCAGCGACGTCGCGACGACCCGCATCCGGCGCAGGCCACGACGGCGCTCCTCGTCGGCAGCGGGGTCCGACGACAACGCAGGTCCGGTGGGGTCGGTCAGGGAGGTGCTCACGGGCCGAGCGTAGGTGAGCGCGAGGGCGTCGGCCGGTCGAGAGCGCCGAGTCGCTGATCACGCTGCGTAGACTTCTGCCATGAGCTTCAACGAGGGCGCTCGCCTCGACACCAGCCAGGTCACCGGGGGCCGGGCCCGCGGCGGGGCGGTCATCGGCGGGGGTGTCGGCGGCATCGTCGTCCTGCTCATCGGTCTCTTCTTCGGCGTCGACCTGAGCAGCGTCACGGGAGGGTCGAGCAACCCGTTCGACACCAGCCAGGTCGCCGCCCAGGGCGAGGAGTCCACCGAGGACTTCAGCCAGTGCCGGACCGGCGCCGACGCCAACCGCGACGACACCTGCCGGATCATCGGCACCGTCAACAGCGTCCAGGACTACTGGAACGACGCCCTCCCCGCCGACGTCGGCCGTCAGTACCGAGCGGCGCAGACGGTCATCTACTCCGGGAGCACGCAGTCCGCGTGCGGCACCGCCTCGAACCAGACGGGGCCGTTCTACTGCCCGTCCGACGAGCGCGTCTACATGGACGCGACCTTCTTCGAGCTGCTCTCGAGCCGCTTCGGGGCCGACGACGGCGCGCTGGCGCAGGAGTACGTGGTGGCGCACGAGTACGGCCACCACGTGCAGCACGTCCTCGGCCTGCTCGGACGCGCGCAGGAGGGCAGCGGAGCGACCGGTGGCGGGGTGCGGGTCGAGCTCATGGCCGACTGCCTCGCCGGGGTGTGGGCCCACCACGCCGCGACCACCGAGGACGCGGACGGCAACACCCTGCTGAAGCCACTCACGCAGGCCGACGTCCGGTCGGCGCTGTCGGCCGCTGCCGCCGTCGGTGACGACCACATCCAGCAGTCCTCGGGCGCCACGGTGAACCCCGACTCCTGGACGCACGGCTCGAGCGAGCAGCGCCAGCGCTGGTTCCTGCGGGGCTACGAGGGCGGTACCGCCAACCAGTGCGACACCTTCGCCACCGACGACCTGTGACCGCGGCGCACACCCCGGGCCGCTCGCGCATCCGGGCCGAGGTCTGGCTGGTCCTGGGGCTGTCCCTCGGACAGTCCGCGGTGTACGCGGTGCTCAGCCTGGTGGCCGCCCTGACCCGCGGGCCGCTGCGCGACGCGACCGCCACCCTCAACTCCTCGCGCAGCGACCGCGAGTGGCTGGACGTGACCTACCAGCTGCTCGGGATCGGCTTCGCGCTCGTCCCCGTCGCGCTCGCCCTCTTCCTGCTCGCCGGTGACGGCCCGGGCGTGCTGCGCAGGCTGGGGCTCACCGGCAGCAGCCGACGTCGCGTGGTGGCCGAGGGCATCGGCCTGACGGCCGTCATCGGGCTCCCCGGCATCGGGCTCTACCTGGCAGGACGTGCGCTGGGCGTGACCGCCGAGGTGCTCACCGTCCCCGAGAACGTGTACTGGTGGACGGCGATCGTGCTCGTCCTGGCCGCCTTCCAGAACGGCGTGCTGGAGGAGGTCGTCATGGTCGGCTACCTCTTCACCCGGCTCCGCCAGCTCGGCTGGGGCCCCTGGGCCGTCATCTGGACGAGCGCCGTGATCCGCGGCAGCTACCACCTCTACCAGGGCTTCGGCCAGGGCCTCGGCAACCTCGTCATGGGACTGGTGTTCGGCTACTGGTACCACCGGACCCGCCGCCTCGCGCCCCTCGTGGTCGCCCACACGCTGCTCGACGTGTTCGCCTTCGTCGGTGTCCTGCTGCTCGGCGACCGGCTGGGACTCCGTTGATGGGCGGGGGGATGAAGATCGAGGTCGCTCCCGGCCTGCCGATCGCGGACCGGGCCGACGACATCGCCCAGGCCCTGCGTGACCACCAGGTCGTGGTCGTCGCCGGGGAGACCGGGTCGGGCAAGACCACGCAGCTGCCGAAGATCGCGCGGCTCCTCGGCCGCGAACGCATCGTGCACACGCAGCCCCGACGGATCGCGGCCCGCTCGGTGGCGGCCCGCATCGCGCAGGAGTGCGAGGTCGAGCTGGGCCAGGAGGTGGGCTACGCCGTCCGGTTCGACGACCGCACGAGCGGCGAGACGCAGATCCGGCTGGTCACGGACGGCCTGCTGCTGAGCGAGATCCACCACGACCGTGACCTGCGCCGCTACGACACCGTCATCGTCGACGAGGCCCACGAGCGCAGCCTCGCCATCGACTTCCTGCTGGGGTACCTCAAGCAGCTGCTCCCCCGTCGTCCCGACCTGAAGGTCGTGGTCACCTCGGCGACGATCGACGTCGGTCGGTTCTCGGCGATGTTCGACGACGCACCGGTCGTCGAGGTCAGTGGCCGCACGTACCCGGTGGAGGTGCGGTACCGCCCCCTCACCGATCCCGACGACGGCATGCTCGACGGGATCACCGCGGCCATCTCCGAGCTCCCCCGCGAGGGCGACGTGCTGGTCTTCCTGTCCGGGGAGCGCGAGATCCGCGACGCCGCGGCGCACCTCGAGGGTCTGCGCTGGCGCCAGACGGAGATCCTGCCGCTCTACGGGCGGCTGGCGGCCCAGGACCAGGCCAAGATCTTCGCCTCGCACCCGGGGCGTCGCATCGTGCTGGCGACGAACGTGGCGGAGACGTCGCTGACGGTGCCGGGCATCCGCTACGTGGTCGACACCGGCTACGCCCGCATCTCCCGCTACAGCCAGCGGCTGAAGGTCCAGCGGCTGCCGATCGAGCCGGTCTCGCGGGCCAGCGCGGCCCAGCGCGCCGGACGGTGCGGTCGTGTGGCGGACGGCATCTGCATCCGGCTCTACGCCGAGGACGACCACGACGGGCGGCCCGAGTACACCGACCCGGAGATCCTGCGCACCAACCTCGCATCCGTCCTGCTGCAGATGGCCGCCCTCGACCTCGGCGACGTCGAGGACTTCCCGTTCCTCGACCCGCCGGACCGCCGTGCCGTCGGGGACGGACGCGCGCTGCTGGCCGAGCTCGGCGCGCTGCAGGAGGGCCGGGACGGACGCCCGCGCCTGTCACGGCTCGGGCGGACGATGTCGCGCCTGCCGACCGACCCTCGCATGGCACGCATGCTCCTGGCCGCGGACCGCCAGGGCTGCCTCGCCGACGTGCTGGTGATCGTCGCCGGACTGTCCATCCAGGACCCGCGCGAGCGACCGGCCGAGCACCAGGCACGGGCCGACCAGCTGCACGCCCGCTTCCGCAGCCCCGACTCGGACTTCCTGTCCTGGCTCGTGCTCTGGGAGTACGTGCGCGAGCGACGTGACGAGCTCAGCAGCAGCGCGTTCCGGCGCCTGTGCCGCGACGAGCTGCTGCACTACCTGCGGATCCGCGAGTGGCAGGACGTGCACGCCCAGCTGCGCCGCACCGTCCGCGACCTCGGGATGAAGCCCGGGAAGGTGGGCGCCGACCCCGCCGACGTGCACCGTGCCCTGCTCACCGGCCTGCTGTCCCACGTGGGCGTGCGTCAGGAGGACTCCAAGGAGTTCCTCGGCGCACGCGGCGCACGCTTCATGGTGTTCCCAGGCTCCGCGCTCGCGCGCAAGCCTCCGCGCTGGGTGGTGGCCGGCGAGTTGGTCGAGACCGGACGTCTGTGGGGGCGCACCGTGGCCCGCGTCGAGCCGGAGTGGGTGGAGAAGGCCGCACCGCACCTGGTCAAGCGCCAGTACGCGGAGCCGCACTGGTCGGCACGCCGCGGTGCGGCCATGGCCAAGGAGCGGGTCACTCTCTACGGGATCCCGCTCGTCGTCGATCGGCTGGTCCCCCTCGGTCGCCACGACCCGGTCCTGGCGCGCGAGCTGTTCGTCCGGCACGCGCTGGTGCAGGGCGAGTGGCGCACGCATCACGGGTTCGTGAAGCGCAACGCCGAGCGCATCGAGGCCGCGGAGGCCGTCGAGGACCGCGTGCGGCGACGTGGGCTGCGGGTCGACGACGAGACCCTCTTCGCGTTCTACGACGAACGGGTCCCGGCCGACGTCGTCTCGGTGCGGCACTTCGACGCGTGGTGGAAGAAGACCTCGCGCGAGACCCCGGACCTGCTCGACCTCGACCCGGACTCGCTCCTGGCCGACGTCGGCGACCTGGAGCGGGACTTCCCCACCACGTGGACGTCGCAGTCGGCCGAGTACCAGGTGTCCTACGCCTTCGAGCCCGGCAGCGACACCGACGGCGTGATCGTCGACGTCCCGGTCGACGCGCTGCTGTCGGTGGACCCGGCCGAGTTCCTGTGGAACGTGCCCGGACACCGCGACGAGCTGGTGGTCGCGCTCGTCCGCTCGTTGCCGAAGCGTCTGCGCCGCGAGCTCGTGCCGGTCCCGGACCACGCCGCTGCGCTGGTCGAGGTGCTGGACCCCTCGGGTGGCCCGCTCCTGGAGCAGCTGGTGCGCGGCATCCGGCAGCGCACGGGCACCCTCGTCACGCCCGACGACTTCGACCTCTCAGCCGTCCCCGAGCACCTGCTGGTCACGTTCCGCGTGGTCGACGACGGCGCCGAGATCGCGCGGGGTCGTGACCTGGAGGCGCTGCGGGCCGAGCTGAGCGACGTCGTGCGTCGCGACCTCGAGCAGGTGGCCGCCGCGGCCGAGCGCACGGGCATCACGTCGTGGGACGTCGGCACGATCGAGCGCACCGTTCCCGCGGGCCAGGTGACTGGCTACCCCGCGCTGGTCGACGCCGGTGCCTCGGTGACGCTCACGGTGCTCGACACCGAGGCAGAGCAGCACGTGGCCATGGTGCGCGCCCAGGCACGGCTGCTGGCCCTGGGCACACCCACGACCACGCCGTCGCTCGGTCGCACCCTCGACCTTCGCCAGAAGCTGTTGCTCGCCTCCTCCCCGTACCGGGACGCCGCGGCCGTGCTCGACGACTGCCGCCTCGCGGCACTCGACGACCTGGTGACCCGGCACGGTGGCCCGGTGTGGGACGAGGCCGCGTTCGCGGCGCTGCGCGAGAAGGCCCGGTCCGAGGTGCACGACGCGACCGCCGCGGTGCTCCGCGACGTGCTGCGCGCCCTCGAGAAGCTCGCCCAGGTGCAGCCCCAGGGTCCGGGCGAGGCCGCGGAGGACGTGCGGGTGCAGCTCAGCTGGCTCGTCCACCCGGGGTTCGTCCGCGAGCTCGGGGTCGGCCAGGTGCGGCGTCTGCACGTCTACCTCGAGGCGGCACGGCGTCGGCTGGCCACTCCTGCGAACGAGCAGCTGCTGCGCGTGCAGGAGCTCGAGGCCGAGTTCCACGACCGGACCGACGGGCTCGGCGACCTGCGTCGGCACGCTGCCGACGTCGAGGAGGTGCGCTGGGCGCTCGAGGAGCTGCGCGTGAGCGTCGTGGCGCAGAACCTCGGGACGTCCCGGCCGGTCTCGGTCAAGCGGCTGCGGCGCATGCTCGACGACCTCGCCGTCTGACGACGACGCCCCGCGACCGAGGTGGTCGCGGGGCGTCGTGGTGGATCGGGTGGGGACGGGCGGTCAGCCGACGCCCATCAGGTCGATGACGAACACGAGGGTCTTGCCCGACAGGCGGTGGCCGCCACCGGCGGGACCGTAGGCGAGCTCGGGCGGGCACACGAGCTGGCGGCGTCCGCCGACCTTCATGCCGGGGATGCCCTGCTGCCAGGCGCCGATGAGGCTCGTGAGCGGGAAGCGCGCGGACTGGCCGCGGTCCCAGGAGGCGTCGAACTGCTCACCGGTGTCGAACTCGACGCCGACGTAGTGCACGTCGACGACGCCGCCGGGCGTCGCCTCCGCGCCGTCGCCGACGACGATGTCCTTGATCTGCAGCTCTGTGGGCGCGGGGCCCTCGATGAAGTCCACTTCAGGCTTGGAGGTCATGCCGTCGATCCTCGCACACCGTGCCAGCGCCGCTGCGCGGTCCCGTGGGACGGTCAGTCCTCCACGCCGAGGGCGTCGTTGAGCCGGCCCAGGAGCTGTGCGAAGGTGCGCAGCTCGGTGGGCTCCCAGTGCTCCAAAGCGGCCGCGAGGCGGGCGTGGCTGTTCTCGCGGTAGGCGTCGACGCGGCGCGTGGCCTCCGGCGTCGCCTTCAGCACGTGGGCGCGCCCGTCCTCGGGGTGCGGCGTGCGGTCGACCAGCTGCATCGTCTCCAGCAGTCGGACCGCGCGGCTCACCGTCGACTTGTGCACGTGCAGCGAGTCCGCGAGCTCGGAGGCTCGCACCCCCTCGCCCTCGCCCGTGCCGGCGTCGACGACGGCGAGCAGCAGCACGAAGGTGCTGTAGTCGAGCTCCTCGTGGATCGAGGCCAGGTTGCGCAGCGAGCGCGCACGGACCTGCCGTACCAGCCGTGTCAGCTGGTAGTCGACGTCGAAGTCCGGCGGCAGCTCCCGATCCATGCGCACATCCTAGGTGGGGGTCCTACCGCGGCCTCCCCCGCACACGCCGAGGCCCCGTCACCGCGGTGACGGGGCCTCGGACCCGGGGACGTCGGGTCTCAGCGCAGCTGGGACGACGTGAGGTTCAGCAGTCGTCGAGCGACGATGAGCTGCTGGATCTGCTGCGTGCCCTCGAAGATGTCGAGGATCTTGGAGTCGCGCGACCACTTCTCGAGCAGCTCGGTCTCGCCGTAGCCCAGGGTGCCGGCGAGCTCGACGCAGCGCAGCGTGATCTCGTTGCCGACCCGACCGGCCTTGGCCTTGGACATGGAGGCCTCCATGGAGTTCGGCTTGCGGTTGTCCGCCAGCCAGGCCGCCTCGAGGGTCAGGAGCAGCGCCGCCTCGTAGTCGGCCTCCATCTGCAGGAAGGTCGCCGCCGCGTAGGACTGCGACGTCGCGGGACGGTCGTAGTCGACGACCACGCCCGCATCCTCGAGGAGCTCGCGGGTGAGCTCCAGCGCGGCCCGCGTGACGCCGACGGCCATCCCGGCCACGAGCGGCCGGGTGTTGTCGAAGGTCGCCATCGCACCGGCGAAGCCCTGCTTGGTGTCGATCTCCTCGTTGCCGAGGATGTTCGCGGCCGGCACACGGCAGTTGTCGAGCACGATGACGGCCGTGTCGGACGCCCGGATGCCGAGCTTGTGCTCGAGACGCTCGACCCGGATGCCGGGCAGGGTCTTCGGCACCACGAAGCTCTTGATCGCCGCGCGACCGAGCTTGGGGTCGAGCGTGGCCCACACGACCACGGAGTCGGCCCGTTCGCCGGAGGTCACGTAGATCTTCTCGCCGTTGAGGACGTACTCGTCGCCGTCCTTGATCGCCGTGGTGCGGATGGCCGCGGAGTCCGATCCGCAGCCCGGCTCGGTGATCGCCATGGCCGCCCACGTGCCCTTGAACTTCTCGAGCTGCTCGTCGGTCGCGACGGAGGCGATGGCGGAGTTGCCCAGGCCCTGGCGCGGCATCGACAGCAGGAGTCCGACGTCGCCCCAGCACATCTCGATGACGGAGAGGACCGACGAGAGGTTGGTGCCGTTCTTGACGGCGTTCTTGCCCTTGCCCTTGATCTCCTCGTCCTCGGTGCGGCGGACGCCGGCCGCACCGGCGCCCTGGCCCTGGCCGGAGTCGCCCATGCCGTCGATCAGCGAGGCGAGCAGGTCGAGCTCCTTGGGGTAGGAGTGCTCGGCGAGGTCGTACTTGCGGGAGTTGGCGCGCAGGAAGTTGTCGGCGACCTCGTGGGCCTGCTGGACGAACCCGCGGAACTTCTTGGGGGTGTCGAGATTGATCATGATGTGGTCCGCCCTCAGACGAGGACTGCTCCTTCCAGGACTGCGACGGCCCGCAGGTCGCGGTACCACCGCTCCACCGGGTGCTCCTTGACGAAGCCGTGCCCACCGAGCAGCTGGACGCCGTCGGTGCCGATCTTCATGCCGTACTCGCTCGCCAGGCGGCGGGCGAGGGCGATCTCGCGGGAGGCGTCGCGACCCTGCTCGGCGCGCGAGGCGGCCTTCAGCGTCACGAGGCGCATGCCCTCGAGCTCGATCGCGATGTTCGCCACCATGAAGGCGACGGCCTGACGGTGGGCGATCGGCTCGCCGAACGCCTCGCGGGTCTTCACGTACTCCTTGACGTAGTCGAGCACCGCGCGTCCGGTGCCGACGGCCAGGGCCGCCCACGCGAGGCGGGAGAGCCGGACGCACTCGCGGTAGTCGTCGGTCGAGCCGAGCAGCGCCGTCTCGGGGACGACGACGCCGTCGAGGCGCAGGCGGGTGAGCCCGGCCGCACGCAGACCCATGGAGGGGTCCGCGGCCAGCGAGATCCCGCTGGTGCCGGACTCCACGACGAACAGCCGCGGACTGCCGTCGAGGACGGCCCCCACGACGAACAGCTCGGCCTCGGTGCCGCGCACCACGCCGGACTTGATGCCGTCGAGGCGGTAGCCGCCGTCGGTCGCGGTCGCCGTCGTCTGCAGCTCGAACGGGTCGAACAGCGTGCGCGCCTCGGCGATCGCGAGGGCGGCCGCCGGGACGTCGTCGCCGGTGAAGGCCGGCAGGTACGTCTGCTGCTGCTCGTCCGTGCCCCACAGGGAGATGGCCGTGGCGACGGAGGCGGGCGCGAGGCACGCGACGGCCTGGCCCATGTCGCCGTAGGCGAGCGCCTCGTTGACGAGCACGCCCGTGACGGCCGAGCGCTCTTCGGAGAGCCCGCCGAGGGACTCGGGGACGTTCAGCAGCGTGAGGCCGAACTCGGTGGTCTGGTCGAGCACCTCCTTCGGGGTGTCGTCGGCGTTCTCGGCGGCCTCGGCACCGGGGCGCAGGACCTCGGACGCGAACTCGCCGATGACGTCGACCATCATCTGCTGGTCCTCGGTGGGCGTCAGGTCGAACAGACCGCTGTCGCTCGTGGCGTCGAGGCGCTTCGGCTTGCCCGAGCCCTTGACCCGCTTGAACGTGCGGTTGGCGTTGGCCGCGACCTGGAAGCCGGACTTGGCGCCCTGGTAGACGGCGCGCTCGGTGGCCTTGCGCAGGCCGAGCTTGTCGATGGCCGGTGAGCTCGCGATGCGGTTGAGCACCGCAAGACCGATGCCCATGGGGTCTGGTCGGTTCGCCACGGGGTCTCCTTGACAGGGACGAAGGGTGGATCGGGTCGAGAGGGTTTCCCGCCCAGGACGGCTGGGGATGGTGCTGGTGGGGGTCGTGCCGGTGGTGCTGCGTCCGACCGTACTGTAACTGTGAGTTGCAGTACGACGTAGTGATCGTATCCGACGTCACAGGTCGGAGTCCACGCATCGGCGCCAGTGGGTCCGCGATACGTTGTGACGCGTGGCATCGCACCCCTCTTCCCGTCCACTGCCCGACGGCGGCACCGTCCTGCCGATCACCCGGTGGGGCACGCCGGTCATGCACCACGAGCTGAAGGACGTCACCGAGTTCGACGACGCCCTCGCCACGCTCGTGCGTGACATGACCGCGACCATGCACGCCGCGAACGGCGTCGGTCTCGCCGCCAACCAGGTGGGCGTCGACCTCAAGGTGTTCGTCTTCGACTGTCCGGACGACGACGACGTGCGCGTCACGGGCGTCGTGGTGAACCCGGTGCTCACGCTGCCCGCCACGGCGGACCGCAACCTCGACACCGCGGACGAGGGGTGTCTCTCGCTCCCGGGAGCCTTCACGGAGTGCTCGCGTCCCGACGTCGCGAGCGTGACCGGGTTCGACGAGACCGGCCGGCCGGTGGAGTTCCACGGCACCGGGCTGCTCGCCCGCTGCCTGCAGCACGAGACCGACCACCTGTTCGGCACGGTCTTCGGCGACCGTGTGCCGGCCAAGGCGCGCAAGAGGCTCCACAAGCGGCACGACGAGCTCGCCGAGGCCTACCCCGACGACTGGCCGGTCACCCCGGCGTCGATCGAGGAGGACTGACCGCTCCCCCGTCGGTCCGTCACCGACCGCGCAGGTGCCAGCACGCCACGGCCACGGACGTCGCCACGTTCAGGCTGTCGATGCCGGCCGCCATCGGGATCGTCACGCGCACGTCGCTGCTGCGTTGCCAGTGCGCCGTCAGCCCCGGGCCCTCGGAGCCCACGACGAGCGCGAGCCGTTCGGGCACCTCGTGCACGTCCTCGAGCGAGACCGCGTCGTCGGCGAGCGTCATGGCGTAGGTCGTGAAGCCGTGCTCGGCGAGCAGGGCCGGCGTGGCGTACCAGTCGTCCGCACGGGCGTGGGGCACCGAGAACACCGCACCCATGGCCACCTTCACGGCGCGTCGGTAGAACGGGTCCGCGCACCGCGGCGAGAGCAGCACGGCGTCGAAGCCGAGAGCGGCCGCGACCCGGAAGACCGCTCCGACGTTGGTGTGGTCGACGAGGTCCTCCAGCACCACGACGCGGTGGGCGGCGGCCAGCACGACCTCGGGCGAGAGGGGTGCGGGTCGACGGATCGCGGCCAGGGCCCCGCGGTGCACGTGGAATCCCGTGACCTGCTCGATCCGCTTCTCGTCCATGACGAAGCACGGCGCGTCACTCGCGTCGAGCACGTCGGCGAGACCGTCGAGCCAGCGTGGTGCCATGAGGAACGACGCGGCCTCGTGCCCGGCCTCGTGGGCTCGGCGCACGACCTTCTCCCCCTCCGCGAGGTAGATGCCGTGCTCGCTCTCGTGCGCCAGCCGCATCTGCACGTCCCGCAGGTCCAGGTAGTCGCCGAGACGGGGGTCGTCGAGGTCCTCGACGTGCTCGATCCTGGCCACCGCACCACCCTAGGCCGTGCGCCCCGCCCCGATCGCCCCGCACGACCGCCCTGCACGACCGGGGGGTCGTCGCTAGCGTGGAGGCATGAGCCTCGAACGCCCCGTCACCCCCGACCCCTACCCGCTGCTCCCGGCCGCCGCGCCCTTCACCGTCACCAGCGACGACGTGACCGACGGCGCCCCGCTGAAGGACGACCAGGTCAACGCGCACGGCGACACCTCGCCCCAGCTCTCGTGGAGCGGTGCGCCCGAGGGCACGCAGTCGTTCGTCGTCACGTGCTTCGACCCCGACGCGCCTATCGTCTCGGGCTTCTGGCACTGGACGGTCGTCGACGTCCCCGCCGACGTCACGTCGCTGCCTGCCGGCGCCGGCGCCGACGACGCCTCGCTCCCGGAGGGCGCCTTCCACGTGCGCAACGACGGCGGGACCAAGGCCTTCATGGGTGCGGCCCCGCCCGAGGGTGACCAGCCGCACCGCTACTACTTCGTGGTGCACGCGGTCGGTGAGCCGACTCTGGGCGTCGACGGCGACGCCTCCCCCGCCGTCGTCGGCTTCAACCTGGCCTTCAAGACGCTTGGTCGCGCCATCCTGCACGGCACGTACCAGCACTGACACCGACGACGACGGCCCCGGAGCGAGGTGCTCCGGGGCCGTCGTCGTGCTGCGTGTCCGTCAGGACGTCGGGGTGGGGGGATCCGCCGGGGGCTCGTCGCCACCGAACGTCGGGACGTCGGGCTCCTTGGACGGGCTGACGCCGGGCTTCTCGGCGGCCCGTGCGGCCTCGAGTGCCGCCTGGACGGCCGCCTCGGTGCCCGAGGACGAGGTCCCCGTCTCGATCGGCTCGTCGAGGTCGACCCGCTTCTTGCTGCCGCCGCCGTCGACGGGCACGGTGCCGACCGTCCCGCCGAGGGTGCCGAGCGCCTTGGTGAGCTCGGCCGGGATGATCCAGGTGGAGGCGTTCTCGCCACTCGCGATCTTCGGCAGGGTCTGCAGGTACTGGTACGAGAGCAGCTTCTGGTCGGGGTTGCCGTCGTGGATCGCCTGGAAGACGGTCTCGATGGCCCGGCCCTCGCCCTGCGCGGTGAGGATGGCCGCCTGCTTCTCGCCCTCGGCCGAGAGGATCGAGGCCTGCTTCTGGCCCTCGGCCGTGAGGATGGCGGCCTGCTTCTGGCCCTCGGCCGACAGGATCCGGCTCTGGCGGTCACCCTCGGCGGTCAGGATCGCGGCGCGCTTGTCACGCTCGGCTCGCATCTGCTTCTCCATGGCGTCGATGATCGACGGCGGCGGGTCGATGCCCTTGAGCTCCACGCGGTTCACGCGGATGCCCCACTTGCCGGTGGCGCCGTCGAGCTCGCCGCGCAGGCCGGAGTTGATCTGGTCGCGGCTCGTCAGGGCGTGCTCCAGGCTCATGCCACCGATGATGTTGCGCAGCGTGGTCATGGTCAGCTGCTCGATGGCCTGGATGTAGTGGGCGATCTCGTAGGTCGCGGCCACCGGGTCGGTGACCTGGAAGTAGATGACGGTGTCGATCGAGACCGTCAGGTTGTCCTCGGTGATGACCGGCTGCGGCGGGAACGACACGACCTGCTCACGCAGGTCGATCATGTAGCGCACCTTGTCGATGAAGGGCATGACGATGTTGAGGCCGGCCGTCAGGGTGGTGCGGTACTTGCCGAACCGCTCCACGATGCCGGCTCGGGCCTGCGGGACGATCTTGACCGTCATCGACACGACGACGACGGCGAGGATCGCCAGCAGGACCAGGAAGATGGTCAAGGCGGTCATGCGGTGGGCTCCTTCGAGGTGATGACGGCGGTGGCACCGTCGATGCTGGTCACGACGACCTCGGCGCCCGGCTCGAGCTCCCGGTCGTCGGTGGTGCGGGCCGACCACACCTCGCTGGCGAGGGTGATGCGACCGCCGAACGGGCCGACCGGCTCGAGCACGACGCCGGTGCGGCCCACGAGGGCGTGATGGCCCGTGGTCAGGGTGGGCCCGGCGTGCAGACGTGCGACGATCGGCGGCCGGGCCAGGAAGAGCAGCCCGACGGACACGACACCGAACAGCAGCATGGCCACCCAGAAGGGCGCCCCCACCGCTGCGGCGACGGCTGCGGCCAGCGCGCCGAGGGCGAACATCAGCAGGACGAGGTCGAGGCTGAGCAGCTCGGCCACGGCGAGCAGCACCGCGATCCCGACCCAGGTCACCCAGGCGTTGTCCGTCATCCACTCGATCATCGGTGCCCTCCTGTCGTCGGGGCGGCCCGTCGATCCTGGACCTGGCCCCCCACCGGGTGCGTCACGCTACCAGTCGGATCGCCGTGCAATCACCGCAACGCACGGCGCCCGTACTGGGCGCGACGCGCGGCGTACCGGCCGTCGACGTGGTCGAGCTCGAGGCGCATGCCGAAGGTGTGTCCGAGGGACTCGGCGGTGAGGACCTGCTCGAGCGGGCCGGCGTCGACGATCCTGCCGTCGCGCAGCAGCAGCACGTGCGTGAAGCCCTGCGGGATCTCCTCCACGTGGTGGGACACCATGACGAGCACGGGCGCGCCCTCGGTCGAGGAGAGCAGGTCCAGGCTCGCCAGCAGGTCCTCGCGCGCTCCGAGGTCCAGGCCCGCGCCCGGCTCGTCGAGCAGGAGCAGCTCGGGGTCGGTCATGAGCGCGCGGGCGATCAACGTGCGCTTGCGCTCACCCTCCGACAACGTGCCGAAGGTGCGGTCGGCGAGCCGGGTGATGCCGAGCTCGCCCATGATCTGGTGCGCGCGGGTCAGGTCGTCCTCGTCGTAGGACTCGTTCCCCCGGCCGGTGACCGCGTGCGCGGCGGACACCACGACGTCCTCGACGCGCTCGGCGGGAGGAATGCGGTCGGCGATCGCCGTGGCGCTGTGCCCGATGCGGGTCCGCAGGTCGAACACGTCGGTCTGGCCGAGACGCTGCCCGAGGATCTCCGCGGTGCCGGAGGTGGGGTGCAGGTGGGCGCCGACGACCTGCAGGAGCGTGCTCTTGCCCGCCCCGTTGGGGCCCAGGACGACCCAGCGCTCGTCCTCGCCCACCGTCCAGGACACGTCGTCGAGCAGGACCTTGCCAGGCCTCACCACGCTCACCGAGTCGAGCTGGAACGCGGTGGCCATGAGTGGGTCTCCTGCACTGTTCTCGCCGGCGGTCGGCCGCGGCCGTTCGTCCTCGGCCGCGATGCGTCCAACCTATCGCGACGTCCCATGCGCCGAGGCGGCGGCCGGACGATAGCCTCGTGCTCGATGACGCCCCATGTGCCAGCCGTGCACCTGACCTCGCCGACCTTGCTCGTGACGCTCACCGGCCCCGACCGCAGCGGCGTCTCGACCCGGCTCTTCGCGTGCCTGGAGCCGTTCGACGTCGAGGTCGTCGACGTCGAGCAGCTGGTCGTGCGAGGACGCCTGGTGCTGAGCGTCCTCGTCTCGTTGGCGAGCGAGGCGGCAGGGAACGAGCCAGTGGAACAGGACCCCGCACCCATGGAGCGGTCCTTGCGTGAGGTGGCCGCCGAGCTCGGCATGGACGTCGAGCTCGAGCACGGGGTGGGTGACAACCGCCCGCGCCGCGTCGGGCGAAGCCAGGTGACGGTGCTCGGCCACCCGCTGCGGCCGGCTGCCATGACGGCCCTGACCAGCCGGATCAAGGCCGCCGACGGGAACATCGACCGCATCCTGCGCCTCGCCCGCTACCCGGTGACCGCCCTGCGGCTCGAGGTCTCGGGCGCCGACCCCGACGTGCTGCAGGCCGACCTGGCGGCCGCTGCGTACGAGCACGGCGTCGACATCGCGGTCGAGGAGCGCGGGATCCTGCGCCATGCCCAACGGCTGGTCGTCATGGACGTGGACTCCACGCTGATCCAGGGCGAGGTCATCGAGATGCTGGCCGAGCACGCGGGGTGCGCCGACGAGGTCGCCGCCGTCACCGAGTCGGCCATGCGCGGCGAGATCGACTTCGAGGAGTCGCTGCGTCAGCGCGTCGCGCGTCTGGAGGGCGTGCCCGCCTCGGCTCTCGAGGAGGTCCACGCCGCGCTCACCTACACGCCGGGCGCGCGCACGATGATCCGGAGCCTCAAGCGACTGGGCTACCGCTTCGCCCTCGTGAGCGGCGGCTTCACGCAGATCATCGAGTGGATCGCCGCGGACCTCGGCATCGACTACGTGGCGGCCAACGAGCTCGAGATCGTCGACGGGCGCCTCACCGGCCGGGTCGTCGGCCGGGTGGTCGACCGCGCCGGGAAGGCCGAGGCACTGCGACGCTTCGCCGCGGAGGCGCGGATCGGCATCAAGAACACCGTCGCCGTGGGCGACGGCGCCAACGACCTCGACATGCTGGCGGCCGCGGGCCTCGGCATCGCGTTCAACGCCAAGCCCGTCGTGCGTGACCAGGCACGCACGTCGGTCAACTCGCCGTACCTCGACTCCATCGTCTACCTGCTCGGCATCACGCGCGAGGAGGTCGAGGCCGCCGACGCGGACGAGGACCACGCCGACGGCTCCTGAAGGGTCTCGGACCTTACTCGTCGTCCTCGAGCCGGAACCCGATCTTCATCGTCACCTGGTAGTGGGAGACGGACGTGTCGGTGATCTGGCCGCGGATGCCCTCGACCTCGAACCAGTCGAGGTGGCGCAGCGTCCTTCCGGCCCGCTCGATGCCGTTCTCGATGGCCTCGGTGACGCCGTCCGGGGAGGTGCCGACGATCTCGGTCACGCGGTAGGTGCGGTTGCTCATGGGGACATCATGCCTGCCCGGCGGGACGACCGGGACCGACGTACGCTGGAGGAGTGAACCAGACACCGTCGGACTCCTCGTCAGCAGGCCCAGGACAGCGCCGCGGTGATGCTGCCCAGCGCCGCGACGAGGCGGCCGAGCGCCGCGGTGAGCAGGTCTACTCCATCACGTCGGCGAGCACGGGCCACAGCGACGAGCTCGGCGCACGCGAGCTGCGGTACGCGCTGAGCATGGGCTTCCGCACGCTGTGCTTCATCGGCGGCGTCCTGGTCTGGAACCACGTGCTGTGGCTCGGCGTCCTATTGTTCGTCGGTGCGGTCTTCCTGCCGTACACCTCGGTCATCCTCGCCAACGCCGGCGTGCGCAGCAAGGCCGACGGGAGCGACCTGATGAAGCCGTCCCCGTTCGGCGAGATCGGCGACGGCGCCCCGCGTGAGTGAGGAGCTGATCTGCTCGTCCAAGGGATGCACGGCCGCAGCGGTGCACCGGATCGAGTGGAACAACCCGAAGATCCACACGCCGGACCGGCGCAAGACCTGGTTGGCGTGCGACGAGCACGAGCCGACGCTGAGGTCGTTCCTGTCGGCGCGCGACTTCTACCGCGACACGCTGCCGCTGCAGGACGACGTCACCCCCGGGTGACCCGCTGCACGTCGCCTAGGGTCGGAGCATGCGTCCGCTCCCCCACCGTGCCGCGGCCCTGCTGCTGATCGCCGCCCTCGCCGCCGGGTGCGGCGGCGACGACGATCCCGCAGCCGCGCCGACGTCGCCCGGCACGTCGTCCGCCGCTCCGTCGCAGACCTCGAGCCCCGGAGCGGGAGAGCCGCTCGGCTCCCCGGTCGTTCCCGAGGGGCAGGACCCGCAGGACTTCCGCGCCGAGGTCGCACTGGACGACGGCGCGCGGGTGGCCGCCTACCTGGTCGCCGGGACCGGTCTGGTGGTCCAGGTGCGGCCCGCCGGCCAGGACGACTGGAGCGCACCGGCCACGCTCGTCGAGTCGTCCGAGGACCCGTGCCAGGGCGTCGAGCTGCAGCAGGCCGGCGGCACGGTGGCCCTGACCGCCGGGTTCGGCCTCTACTGCTACGACGGCGAGCCCCCGCAGCAGGTCGTGGCCGCGGCGCTCGCGGGCGTCACCGACGTGTGGGACGTGCGCACGATCGACGACGTCGACGACTTCGAGTCGGTGACGGTGGCCGGCGACGGCAGCCGCGTCGACTTCGACGGGTCGGGCGGCACGATCACCTGGACGAAGGGCCGCGGCTTCGACTGAGTCGTCCGATCCCTGGTCGCTCGTGCTGCTTCAGCCGCCGATCGACGACATCGGTCGCGTCGGCTGCAGGAAGGTCGGGTCGTCGATCCCGTGCCCGGGCCGCTTGCCCCACATGGCCTCCGACCACCGCCGCGCCAGCTCCTCGTCGTCGGCGCCGTCGCGCAGCGGGCCCCGCAGGTCCGACTCCTCGCGGGCGAACAGACAGGTGCGCACCTGGCCGTCGGCCGTGAGCCGCACGCGGTTGCACTCCGAGCAGAACGGGCGGGTGACCGAGCCGATGATGCCGACCGTGTGAGGGCCGCCGTCGACGAGGAAGCGCTCCGCCGGAGCGCTCCCGCGTCCGTCGAGCGGCGTGAGCGTGACGTGCTCGGACAGTCGTGTGAGGATCTCGTCGGCCGTGATCATCCGGCTGCGGTCCCAGCCGTGCTGGGCGTCCAGCGGCATCTGCTCGATGAAGCGCAGGTGGTAGTCCCGCTCCATGGCCCAGCGGAGCAGCTCGGGACCCTCGTCCTCGTTGAGGCCCCGCAGCAGCACGGCGTTGATCTTGACCGGTGCGAGACCGGCCTCGGCCGCGGCCTCCAGGCCGGCCACCACGTCGCGGAACCGGTCGCGCAGGGTGATCTTCGAGAACATCTCGGGGTCGGTGGTGTCGAGGCTGACGTTGACCCGGTCGAGCCCGGCGGCGGCAAGGGCCTTCGCCGTGCGGGTCAGGCCGAGGGCGTTCGTCGTGATCGCGGTGCGCGGCGAGCCGGGCATGGCCTTGGTGGCGGCGATGATCGAGGCGAGGCCGCGTCGCAGCAGCGGCTCGCCGCCGGTGAAGCGCACGTCGGTGACGCCGAGCCTGGTCACCGCGACGTGGATGAGGCGCACGACCTCGTCGTCGGTGAGCACCTCCGCGGTGGGCATCCAGTCGAGCCCCTCGGCCGGCATGCAGTACTGGCAGCGCAGGTTGCACCGGTCGGTGAGCGAGACGCGCAGGTCCGTGGCCACACGTCCGTGCCGATCACCGAGGTCCATCGCTCCATCCTAGGGTTCGCAGCCCAGCCCTGCCGGTGGGCGTTCGGTCCGCCCGGCTAGGTTCGGGTCGTGCGGTTCCTGCTCACACCCCGATGGATCGGGTTCTTCCTCGCCGTGCTGGCTCTCGCGGTCGTCTGCGTGCTCATGGGCGACTGGCAGTGGCACAAGCGCGAGGTGCGCCACGCCTCCAACGAGCTCGTCGAGAAGCACCTCGCGATCGACCCCGTCCCGCTCGACGAGGTGGTCCCGGCCGGTGGGAAGGTCGCGAAGGACCAGGAGTGGACCCGGGTCCTCGTGGAGGGCCGGTACGACCCGACGTCCCAGGTCACGGTGAAGTTCCGCACCCGTGACGGCCGGCCCGGTGCCGAGGTCGTCACGCCGCTCCTGCTCGACGACGGGACGGCCGTCCTGGTCGACCGCGGCTGGGTGCCGACCGCGAACACCTCGGCCGCCCCCGAGGACGTCCCTGCGCCCCCCACGGGCCGGGTGGAGGTCGAGGGCTGGCTGCGTCCGGACAACGGCGCCGGCGACGAGGCCGTGGTGCCCGTGGACGGACAGGTCCGGTCGATCTCGAGCGTCGGCGTGGGCAGCACGCTGCCGTACCCGGTCCGCTCGGGCTACCTGAACCTGCGCGGCCAGACCGGTGGGACCGGGGGCCTGGAGCTGGAGCCGGAGCCCGATCTCGGCGGCGGGCCGCACTTCTTCTACGGCCTGCAGTGGTGGTTCTTCGCCGCACTGGCGATCGGCGGCTTCGGCTGGTTCGCCCGCGCCGAGTGGCTCGAACGGCGCCGGCCCGATGCCAGGACCGACGATCAGGCCAGGGACACGAGCTCGGCGTAGCCGTCGTTCCAGAGGTCCTCGTCGCCGTCGGGCAGCAGCAGCACCCGGTCGGGGTCGAGCGCGCGGACGGCACCCTCGTCGTGCGACACGAGGACGATCGCGCCCTCGTAGCGGCGGATCGCGTCGAGCACCTCCTCGCGGGACGCGGGGTCGAGGTTGTTCGTCGGCTCGTCCAGCAGCAGCACGTTGGCGCTCGAGACGATGAGGCCGGCGAGGGCCAGTCGCGTCCGCTCGCCACCGGACAGGACCCGGGCGGGCTTCGCGGTGTCGTCGCCGGAGAACAGGAAGGCGCCCAGCACGCTGCGTGCCTGGGTGTCGGTCAGCTCCGGAGCCGTCCGCTGCATGTTCTCGAGGACCGTGCGGTCCATGTCGAGCGTCTCGTGCTCCTGCGCGAAGTACCCGATCTTCAGTCCGTGGCCCGGCAGGATCTTGCCGGTGTCGGACTCCAGGGTCCCGGCGAGCATGCGCAGCAGCGTGGTCTTGCCGGCACCGTTGAGGCCGAGCACGACGACGCGGCTGCCCTTGTCGATCGCCAGGTCGACGCCGGCGAAGATCTCGAGCGCGCCGTAGGACTTGCTGAGCCCCTCGGCCATGAGCGGGGTCTTGCCGCACGCGGCCGGCTTCGGGAAGTCGATCTTGGCGACCTTGTCGGCCTGGCGCACGTCGTCGAGGCCCGACATCATCTGCTCGGCGCGGCGCAGCATCTGCTGGGCCGCGGTGGCCTTGCTGGCCTTGGCCCGCATCCGGTTGCCCTGGGCGACGAGTCGCTCGGCGGTCTTGGTGGTGATCTCGCGCTCCCGCTTGCGACGGGCCTCGTCGGCCTCGCGCTGGCGCAGGTAGTGCTTCCACCCGGTGTTGTAGATGTCGATCGTGGCGCGGTTCGCGTCGAGGTAGAACACCTTGTTCACGGTCTCCTCGACCAGCTCGACGTCGTGGCTGATGATGACCAGCCCGCCGGAGAACGTCTTGAGGAAGCCGCGCAGCCACGTGACGGAGTCCGCGTCGAGGTGGTTGGTCGGCTCGTCCAGCAGCAGGGTGTCGGCGTCGCTGAACAGGATCCGCGCGAGCTCGATGCGTCGACGCTGACCGCCCGACAAGGTCTGGAGCTGCTGGTCCAGGACGCGGTCGGGAAGGCCGAGCGCGTTCGAGATGGTCGCAGCCTCCGCCTCGGCCGCGTAGCCGCCTCCGGCGGAGAACACGTCCTGCGCACGGCCGTAGAGCTTCATGGCGCGCTCGGCGACGTCGGGATCGGCCGAACCCATGTCCAGCTCGGCCTTGCGCATCGTGGAGAGCGCCTCGTCGAGACCACGGGCACCCAGGATGCGGTCACGTGCGGTGATCGACAGGTCGCCGGACTTCGGGTCCTGCGGCAGGTATCCGATCTTGCCGGAGCTGGTGATGGAGCCCTCGGCGGGCTGGCCGTCACCCGAGAGCATCCGCGTGAGGGTGGTCTTGCCGGCGCCGTTGCGCCCGACCAGACCGACCTTGTCGCCCTTGTCGACGCGGAAGGAGACGTTCTGCATGAGGACGCGGGCGCCGAAGCGCAGCGTCACGTCGTGGACGGTGATCATGGGGAGCCTTACAGGTCAGAGGGAGTGCGAGAACGCCGGACGTGGTCCGGTCGTCACTCCCGCTGGTAGTAGCTCACCCGAGGAGTCTACGGCGTCGGTCCGGCACTGCGGCATGGTGAGGACGTGACATGCATGACCCCGACCCCGACCACGGGCCGAGCGAAGCGAGGCTGGCGCCCGGGCGCGGTGAGGAACGAACCGCCGGTGCCGCGAGGAACGAGCGGTGCGCCTCAGCCGACGTTGAAGCCGAGCGCGCGGAGCATCTCGCGGCCGTCGTCGGTGATCTTGTCCGGACCCCACGGCGGCATCCAGACCCACTCGATGCGGAAGTCGTTGACGATCCCGTCGAGGGCGGCGCGCGTCTGGTCCTCGATCACGTCGGTCAGCGGGCAGGCGGCCGAGGTGAGCGTCATGGAGAGCACGGTGTTGCTGTGCTCGTCGACGTCGGCGCCGTAGACGAGGCCGAGGTCGACCACGTTGATCCCGAGCTCGGGGTCGACGACGTCCTTCATGGCCTCCAGCACGTCCTCGGCCGTGGTGGCACCGGCCGGCGCGGACACGTCGGGCAGGTCGGAGTGGTCAGGGGTGGTGACGGGGTCGCTCATGCGTCCTCCTGCGTGATGAGAGCTTGGCTGGTGGCGTCCTTGAACGCCATCCACGAGAGCAGCGCGCACTTGACGCGTGCCGGGAACTGGGCGACACCGGCGAAGGCGATGCCGTCCTCGAGCACGTCCTCGTCGGGCTCGACGGCACCCTTGCCCTGCATGAGGGCCTGGAACGCGTCGAGCACGGCGAGGGCGTCGTCGACGGGCTTGCCGACCACGAGGTCGTTCATCACCGAGGCCGAGGCCTGGCTGATGGAGCAGCCGACGGCGTCGTAGGACACGTCGGTGACGGTGCTGCCGTCGAGGTGGACCCGCAGCGTGACCTCGTCACCGCAGGTGGGGTTGACGTGGTGCACCTGGGACTCGAACGGGTCACGAAGTCCTGCGCCGTGCTTCTGCTTGTAGTGGTCGAGGATGATCTCCTGGTACAGCGAGTCGACCTGTGTGGCGTCGCTCATGGGTCACCGCCCTCCGAAGTAGCGCTGGGTGTGCCGGACCGCGTCGACGAGCGCGTCGACCTCGGCCTCGGTCGTGTACAGGTAGAACGACGCGCGGGTCGTCGACTGGACACCGAACCTCTGGTGCGCCGGCTTGGCGCAGTGGTGCCCGGCGCGGACCGCAACGCCACGGGAGTCGAGCAGCTGGGCGACGTCGTGGGGGTGCACGTCGTCGAGGGTGAAGCTGATCGCTCCCCCACGCTGCACCGCCTCGGTGGGACCGACGACGGTGAGGCCGTCGACCTCCTGCAGCCGCTGCAGCGCGTACGCCGTGATCGCCTGCTCGTGCGCAGCCACGTTCTCCATGCCGAGGGACGACAGGTAGTCGACCGCGGCACCGAGGCCGACCGCCTGGGCGATCGGCGGCGTGCCGGCCTCGAAGCGGTGCGGCGGAGCGGCGAACGTCGAGCCGGCCATCGTGACCGTCTCGATCATCTCGCCGCCGCCGAGGAACGGGGGAAGCGAGGCGAGCAGGTCGTAGCGGCCCCACAGGACGCCGATGCCGGTGGGCCCGACCATCTTGTGGCCGGTGAAGACCACGAGGTCGGCCCCGAGCGCGGCGACGTCGACCGGCATCTGCGGCACCGCCTGCGAGGCGTCGACCACGACGAGGGCACCCACCTCGTGGGCGCGGGCGACGACGCGCTCGACGGGGTTGATGGTGCCGAGCATGTTCGAGACCCACGTGAGCGAGACGACCTTGGTGCGCTCGGTGACGAGCGACTCGAGGTCGTCGAGGTCGAGGCGACCCTCGTCGGTGACGCCGAACCAGCGCAGCGTGGCGCCGGTGCGCTGGGTGAGCTGCTGCCACGGAACGATGTTGGAGTGGTGCTCCATCTCGGTGATGACGACCTCGTCGCCCTCCCCGACACCGTGCTCGTGCCCCGGACCGGCGTCGCCGAGCACGCGCGCCACCAGGTTGAGGGCCTCGGACGCGTTCTTGGTGAACACGACCTCCTCGCGACGGGGCGCTCCGATGAAGTCGGCCACCTTCGTGCGACCGAGCTCGAACGCCTCGCTCGCCTCGGCACCCAGCTGGTGCATGGCGCGGGCGACGTTGGCGTTGTGCTGCAGGTAGTGCTGCTCGATGGCGTCGACGACCTGGCGCGGCTTCTGCGACGTGTTGGCGCTGTCGAGGTACACCAGCGGAAGACCGCCGGCGAGTGTGCGCTCGAGGATCGGGAAGTCCTTGCGGACCGCCTCGACGTCGTAGCCCGCACCGTTCGCCACCGAGGACACGGCAGTGCTCACCGTCATGCTCAGACCGCCGCGGCCTTCACGTACTTGTCGTAGCCCTCGGCCTCGAGCTGGTCGGCCAGCTCGCGGCCGCCGGACTCGGCCAGGCGGCCGGCGACGAAGACGTGCACGTGGTCGGGCTTGATGTACTGCAGGATGCGCGTGTAGTGCGTGATGAGCAGCAGCCCGCGGTCGCCCTGGCCGGTGTACCGGTTGACGCCGTCGGAGACGACCCGCAGGGCGTCGATGTCGAGTCCGGAGTCGGTCTCGTCGAGCACGGCGAACTTCGGGTTGAGCAGCTCCAGCTGGGCGATCTCGTGGCGCTTCTTCTCACCACCGGAGAAGCCCTCGTTGACGCTGCGCTGCGCGAACGTCGGGTCGAGCGTGACGCGCTCCAGGGCGGCGTTGACGTCCTTGACCCACGTGCGCAGCTTGGGAGCCTCGCCGTCGATGGCGGTCTTGGCGGTACGCAGGAAGTTCGCGACCGACACGCCCGGGACCTCCACGGGGTACTGCATGGCCAGGAACAGCCCGGCCCGCGCACGCTCGTCGACGCTGAGCTCGAGGATGTTCTCGCCGTCGAGCAGCACCTCGCCCTCGGTGACGGTGTACTTGGGGTGACCGGCGATCGAGTAGGCCAGCGTGGACTTGCCCGAGCCGTTCGGGCCCATGATCGCGTGGACCTCGCCGCTGTTGATCGTGAGGTCGACGCCGCGGAGGATCTCCTTGTCGCCCTCCTCGGTCTTGACGGTGACGTGCAGGTTCTTGATCTCGAGGGTGCTCATGTGGTTCAGCTCCTGGTGGGGGCGGAGACGTCGACGAGGACGCGTCCGTCGGTGATGGTCGTGGGGTAGGTGGGCACGGCCTCGGTGGCCGGCAGGTTCAGGGGCGAGCCGGTGCGCACGTCGAACCGCGACCCGTGCAGCCAGCACTCGATCTCACAGCCCTCCACCTCCCCCTCGGAGAGAGGGATGGCGGCGTGCGAGCACTCGTCGCGGATGGCGTAGACGTCGTCGCCGTCGCGCACGAGGGCGATGTCGACGCCGTCGACGGTCACCGGGGTCGCCGTCCCCTCGACGAGGACGTCGAGGGGTGCGGCGAACCGCGGTCCGCCGACCTGCTGGTCGGTCTGCTGCTCGCTCATCGGCTCAGGCACCGGCCTCGGTCGGGGCCTCCGGGCGGCGGTCCAGCTTCGACAGGTCCGCACCGGACAGCTCGTCCTCGATGGCCGCGACGAGCCGCTCCTGCAGCTCGGGCACACCGATCCGACGGATGATGTCGTTGAAGAACCCGTGGACGACGAGACGACGGGCCTCGGACTCCTCGATCCCCCGGCTCTGCAGGTAGAACAGGTGGTTGTCGTCGAAGCGACCCGTGGTGCTGGCGTGACCGGCACCGGCGATGTCACCGGTCTCGATCTCCAGGTTCGGCACGGAGTCGGCCTTGGCGCCGTCGGTCAGGACGAGGTTGTCGTTCTGCTCGAAGGTGTCGATGCCCTCGGCGACCTTGCGGATCAGCACGTTGCCGACCCACACCGTGTGGGCGTCCTGGCCCTGCAGCGCGCCCTTGTACTCGACGTTGCTGCGCGTGCGGGGCGCCGTGTGGTCGATGAACTGGCGGTGCTCGATGTGCTGGCCGGCGTCGGCGAAGTACACGCCGAGCAGCTCGGCGCTGCCGCCGGGACCGGCGTAGTCGACGTTGACGTTGGTGCGCACGAGGTCTCCGCCGAGGGAGATCTCGAAGGCGCGCACCGAGGCGTCGCGCCCGACCCGCACGTTGTACTGGCCGGCGTGGACGGCGTCGTCGGCCCAGTCGTTGACCGTGACGAGGTCGAGCGACCCGCCGTCGGCGACCACGACCTGCGTGAACGCGTCGTACGTGGCGCTGCCGGCGTGGTCCATGACGACCGTGGCCCTGGCGTGCGCGCCGACCCGGACCACGACGTGGCCCCACACCGTGGACTCGACCGAGTCACCGGTGAGCCGCAGACGCACCGGCTCGCTGAGCTCGGTGTCGGCGGGGACGTCGAGCAGCACCGCTCCCCCGGCGTTGGCCACGGCCAGCGCACCCAGACGGTCGAACGGGGCGTTCACGGCGAGCGCCTGCGCCTCCTGCGTGCTGATGCGGGTGAGCCTGACGCCCTCGGGCAGCTGCTCGTCCCACGTGAGCGACGCGTCGGACGGCGAGCCCTCGAGCAGACCGCGCAGCCGCTTGAGCGGCGTGAAGCGCCAGATCTCCTCGAGACCCGTCGGCACCGGGTGCGTGGCGACGTCGTAGGACGGGACAGGGTGCAGGTGAGACTGGACGTGGTCGAGCTCCAGCGCCTGCTCGATGTTCTCGACCGTGCGGTCGGTGTCGGTGAGGGTCATCCGACGGCTCCCTCCATCTGCAGCTCGATGAGACGGTTCAGCTCGAGCGCGTACTCCATGGGGAGCTCGCGCGCGATGGGCTCGACGAAGCCGCGGACGATCATCGCCATGGCCTCGTCCTCCTCCATGCCACGCTGCATGAAGTAGAAGAGCTGGTCGTCGCTGACCTTCGAGACGGTGGCCTCGTGCCCGAGCGTCACGTCGTCCTCGCGGACGTCGACGTACGGGTAGGTGTCGGAACGGCTGATCTGGTCGACCAGCAGCGCGTCGCACTTGACGGTGCTGGCCGAGCCGTGCGCGCCCTCCATGACCTGCAGCAGGCCGCGGTAGGAGGTGCGACCGCCACCGCGTGCCACCGACTTGCTCAGGATCGAGCTCGACGTGTGCGGCGCGGCGTGCACCATCTTGGCGCCGGCGTCCTGGTGCTGACCCTCGCCGGCGAAGGCGATGGACAGCGTCTCGCCGCGGGCGTGCTCGCCCATCAGGTAGACGGCCGGGTACTTCATGGTGACCTTGGAGCCGATGTTGCCGTCGACCCATTCCATCGTGGCGCCGGCCTCGCAGACCGCGCGCTTGGTGACCAGGTTGTACACGTTGTTCGACCAGTTCTGGATCGTCGTGTACCGGACGCGGGCGCCCTTCTTGACGACGATCTCCACGACGGCCGAGTGCAGCGAGTCGCTGGAGTAGATCGGCGCGGTGCAGCCCTCGACGTAGTGGACGTAGGAGTCCTCGTCGGCGATGATCAGCGTCCGCTCGAACTGGCCCATGTTCTCGGTGTTGATCCGGAAGTAGGCCTGCAGCGGGATGTCGACGTGGACGCCCTTGGGCACGTAGATGAACGAGCCGCCGGACCACACGGCCGTGTTGAGCGCCGAGAACTTGTTGTCACCGACGGGGATGACGGTGCCGAAGTACTCCTCGAAGAGCTCGGGGTGCTCCTTCAGCGCGGTGTCGGTGTCGAGGAAGAGGACGCCCTTCTCCTCGAGGTCCTCGCGGATCGAGTGGTAGACGACCTCGGACTCGTACTGCGCGGCGACGCCGGAGACGAGACGCTGCTTCTCGGCCTCGGGGATGCCGAGCCGGTCGTACGTGTTCTTGATGTCCTCGGGCAGGTCGTCCCAGGTGGCGGCCTGCTTCTCCGTGGACCGCACGAAGTACTTGATGTTGTCGAAGTCGATGCCGTCGAGCTCGGCGCCCCAGACGGGCATGGGCTTGCGGCCGAACAGGCGCAGGCCCTTGAGTCGCTGCGCGAGCATCCACTCGGGCTCGTCCTTGAGGCCGGAGATGTTGCGCACGACCTCCTCGGACAGACCGCGCTGGACGTTCGCGCCCTTGTCGTCGGCGTCGGACCAGCCGAACTCGTAGCGTCCGACGTCCTTGAGCCCGGGGTTGAGCTCTTCGATCGAGTTGGTCGTCATGACGACACCCTCTCTGTGGTGGGACCAGTGGCTTGGGAAGGGGGATGGGGCAGGTGGGTCGTGCACACGCCGTCGCCGTGGGCGATGGTGGCGAGCCGCTGCACGTGCGAGCCGAGCAGCTCGGCGAACATCGCCGTCTCGGCCTCGCACAGCTGGGGGAACTCCGCCGCCACGTGCGCGACCGGGCAGTGGTGCTGGCAGATCTGGGCGCCGGCGGGCGTGGTGCCGGCCGACGCGGCGAAGCCGTCGGCGCTGAGCGCCTCGGCCAGCACGCGGGGGCGCTCGTCGACCGGCGCGGCGTCGACGAGGGGGCGGTACTTCTCGGTGAGACCACGCAGACGTCGTGCGGCGAACTCGACGACCGCGCCGTCACCGGCGGTCTCGGCGAGGAAGCCGAGGGCGTCGACCGCGAGGTCGTCGTAGGCGTGCGCGAACGTGTCGCGGCCGGCATCGGTGATCATGAAGACCTTGGCCGGACGACCCCGCCCACGGCCCGTGGTGGCACGGGGCTGGCGCTGGGCGACGACCCCGTCGGCCAGGAGGAGGTCGAGGTGGCGACGCACGGCTGCGGGCGTGAGCCCGAGGCGCCGTGCGAGGTCCGCAGCGGTCGACGGACCGTGCTCCAGGATCGACGTCGCCACGCGTTCGCGCGTGGGGGCGTCATCGACGACTGCCGACATCTCCTCCGCACGCATGTATTTCACAACACCAGTGTGCCGTTAATGATTCCCGGCGTTCAACGAAGGTGAGCCTCACTCCGGCTCCGGACCACCGCGGAGCGCGCGACCCGGGCACGGGAACCCGGCCACGCCCGCCGAGCCCGTCGAGGGGACTGGGGCCGCGGTCGGGCCGGCCACGGCGCCCATGTCCGTCGACGGGCCTACGCTGACCGACATGGCTGCCAAGGCACCCGCGGTGCTGGTCGACGCGGACGGACGAGAGGTACGCGTCTCGAGCGCGGAGCGCGTGATCTTCCCCGCCTCCGACCACGGCCCGGAGATCACCAAGCGCGAGGTCGTCGAGTACTACGTCGCGGTCGCCGACGGCATCGTGCGAGCACTGCGGGACCGTCCGACGGCGCTCGAGCGCTGGCCCAAGGGCGTGCTGCCCGGCATGACGCTCACCGCGCGCGACGCCACCCACGGTCGTGGGCCGCAGGGTGATGCGTTCTACCAGAAGCGCCTCATGCGCGGCATGCCCGAGTGGGCCCGCTCGGTCCGGGTGCACTTCCCGTCCGGCCGGGTCGCCGACGAGCTGTGCCCGGACCACGTCGCGGTGGTCGCCTGGGCCGCACAGATGGGCACGGTCACGTTCCACCCCTGGCCCGTGCGTCGTGCCGACGTCGACCGGCCCGACGAGCTGCGCATCGACCTCGACCCGCACGGCGCCACCGGTTTCGCCGACGCCGTCCGCGAGGCCGAGCAGGTGCGGGCCCTGCTGGAGGAGCTGGGCCTGCGCGGATTCCCCAAGACCAGCGGGAAGAACGGCGTGCACGTGTACCTGCGCATCGAGCCGCGCTGGACCTTCACCGACGTGCGCCACGCGGCGATCGCGCTGGGCCGCGAGCTCGAGCGCCGCAGCGATCGGCTCACCACCGCCTGGTGGAAGGAGGAGCGCGGCGACCGCATCTTCGTCGACGTCAACCAGAACGCCCGCGATCGCACGATCGCCTCGGCGTACAGCCTGCGCCCGAAGCAGGGCGCACCCGTCTCCTTCCCCCTCTCGTGGGACGGACTCGCCGCGGTGGACGACCCGATGGCCTTCACGCTCCGGACCGTCCCCGACCTGCTGGCGTCCCAGGGCGGCGACGCCTGGGCCGACATCGACACCCAGCCGCACTCCCTCGAGCCCCTGCTCGACCTCTGGCGCGCCGACCTCGAGCGCGGGCTCGGCGACATGCCCTACCCGCCGGAGTACCCCAAGATGCCGGGCGAGCCCAAGCGCGTGCAGCCGAGCAAGGACACGCGGAACAAGCAGGGCTGACGACTCCCCTGCAGCCACCGCTGCGCTGCTCCGGCTGGTGCTGGAGGCGGCCCGGGTGGGGCCTCGACGGGTCGGACGCGCCGCGAGTGAGCCACGCTGCCGGCATCGGTGGATCGTCAACGTCAGGAGCCGGCCTGCGGTTGAGATTCCACCGATGGGCGGGCCGAGGCAGCGCAGCAGCGAGCCCACGTGGCATCAAGGGATCACGGAAGCGAGAGCAGCACGAAGCCCACCCACGATCCCGCCGCCTCAGCGGTCCGGCCGCTCCCCCGCGACGCACTGCGCCACCAGCTTCTCGATGCGCGAGAGCCGTGTCTCCTCGCGCTTGGCGGTGGCCACCTGCGTGAGGGCGTAGAGCCTCGCGCTGCGGGGCAAGGCGTCCCAGAAGGTCCGGGCCGCGGGGTCGGCGTCCAGACCCCGACGCAGGGCGTCGGGCTCCACACCGTTCTCCGGACCGACGAGGAGCGTCCACGAGCCGTCGCCCCGTGCTCCGTCGACCAGCGCCCGCCCCGGGGGTCTCATCCGGCCCTCCGCCTCGAGCCGCTCCACGCGCGCCCGGTTCGACGCCGCCCACGGACTGCCCGGCCGACGCGGCGAGAACCAGATGACCGAGCCGCCGACGCCACCGCCGGAACGGGCCTGGCCGTCGATCCAGCCCCAGCACAGCGCCTCGCAGACCGCGTTCTCGTAGGACAGGGCGTCGTCACCGTCGGCGAGCCGGTCCGGCACCGCGAGCCAGACCCCGCGCGTGTCGGCGTGGTGGTCGGCCAGCCAGGCACCCCAGCGCGACCTCGACCCCGGTGCGAGACGCTCGGCGTCGTCCATGACTCCCACGACTCACAGGTTAGCCACGGAGCCCGACGAGGTCGTGGACGTACGCTGACCGGGTGGAGCTGAGCAGCCGAGCCACCCTGCCCCTGGACGACGACGTCCTGCACGTCGGCGACCCGAAGCTCCTCCGCCAGGACTTCAGCCGCTTCATGCTCCGCCACCGCTTCGGCATGGAGGAGGTCGTCACCAAGCTGACGATCCTGCGCGACGAGTTCGACCTGATGCACGACACGAACCCGATCGAGCACATCGCCTCGCGGCTGAAGTCGCCCGACAGCCTGGCCGAGAAGATGCGGCGGAAGGGCACCCGCCCCACCTACGCCTCGATCCGCGAGACCATCACCGACATCGCCGGCGTCCGCGTCACCTGCAGCTTCGTCTCCGACGTGTACCGCGTCCACGACCTGCTCACCTCCCAGGACGACCTCACGGTGCTCGACGTCCGCGACTACATCGCCGCCCCGAAGAAGAACGGCTACCGAAGCCTGCACACGCTCCTGGAGGTCCCGGTCTACCTGTCCGACGGCCCGGTGCCGGTGACGGTGGAGGTGCAGCTGCGCACCATCGCGATGGACTTCTGGGCCAGCCTCGAGCACAAGATCCACTACAAGTACCGCGGCGCCGTGCCCGACGACCTGGCCGAGCGACTGTGCGACGCCGCCGACTCCGCGCACGCGCTCGACGCACGCATGGAGGCACTCCACGACGAGGTGCGCCACCTGGGCGAGGACGGGGTGGAGACGCTCCCTCGTCAGGTGCGCGAGGACCTGCTGACCGGCGACGAGCTCGTCCCGTCGGAGGCGCTGCTCGAGCAGCTGCGCCGTCTGGCCGCGGACTGATCCGGTCGGGCTCGACACCGGGACGACAGCAGACGACCGCGGCTACGTCAGGACGTCACCGAGGTCGTAGGCCACGACCTCCTCGAGCTGCTCGTAGGTGCACGAGCCGGGCTCGCGGTCGGGGCGCCACCGCTTGAACTGCGCGGTGTGCCGGAAGCGACCCTGCTCGCCCCGACCCTCCATGTGCTCGTACCCGACCTCGACGACCCGCTCGGGCCGCAACGGCACGAACGACAGGTCCTTGGTGCCCGTCCAGCGGCTCTGGCCACCGGGCAGCCGTCCGTCGGCGTGCGCCTCCTCGCTCTGCCAGGCACCCCAGGGGTGCTGGTCGAGGTCCGCACGCAACGGGTCCAGCTCGTCCACGAGCTCGGCCCGGCGGGCGGCCGAGAAGGAGGCGCAGACACCCACGTGCTGAAGGCGGCCGTCCTCGGTGAACAGGCCCAGCAGCATCGAGCCGAGCAGCGGCTGCTCGGGCGTGGAGGTCTTGTGCAACCGGTATCCCGCGACGACCACGTCGGCCGTCCGGGCGTGCTTGATCTTCAGCATCGATCGGCCGTTGGGCACGTACGGGCCGTCGAGGCGCTTGGCCATGACCCCGTCGAGGCCCGCCCCCTCGAACTGGTGGAACCAGCGGGTGGCCTCGGCCGTCTCCCCCGTGGTGCGGGTGAGGTGGACGGGAGCGGAGACGTCGGAGAGTGCGCGTTCCAGGGCCGCCCGACGCTCGCCGAGCGGCGTGTCGACGAACGACGTGTCGTCCAGGGCCAGCAGGTCGAAGACCACCAGGCTGGCCGGCGTCTCGCGGGCGAGCATGTCGACCCGCGACGCCGCGGGGTGGATGCGCTGCGACAGCGTGTCGAAGTCGAGCCGGTCACCGACGGCCGTGACGATCTCGCCGTCGACGACGCACCGGTCGGGAAGCTGCTCCAGGACGGCCGCCACGACGTCGGGGAAGTAGCGCGTCAGCGACTTGGTCGAACGGCTCGCGATCTCGACCTCGTCGCCGTCGCGGAAGACGATGGCCCGGAAGCCGTCCCACTTGGGCTCGAAGAGGTAGTCCCCGACCGCCGACGGCACGGCCGCCACGGACTTGGCGAGCATCGGTCGCAGCGGCGGCATGACGGGCAGGTCCACGGGCCCACCCTAGGCCGGGTCGGGGCCGCCTGCGTGGCACGCGATCACTAGACTGTCCTGGTGAACCAGCCCGCCGTCGCCGTCACCGACCTGGTGGTCCGCTACGGCGACGTCACCGCGGTCGACGGCCTCTCGCTCGAGGTCGAGGCCGGGACGGTCACGTCGATCCTCGGTCCCAACGGCGCCGGCAAGACCAGCACCGTCGAGACCTGCGAGGGCTTCCGACGACCCACCTCGGGGCGCGTCAGCGTGCTCGGCCTGGACCCGGTGCGCGACGCCGTCCGCCTGCGCCCGCGCGTCGGCGTCATGCTCCAGGCCGGTGGCGCCTGGTCGGGCGTGCGGGCCGACGAGATGCTGCGCCACATGGCGTCGCTGCACGCCCACCCCCTCGACGTCGACGCCCTCAGCGAGCGGCTCGGCCTGGGCTCGTGCGGTCGCACCGCCTACCGCCGGTTGTCGGGTGGGCAGCAGCAGCGGCTCGGGCTGGCCATGGCCGTGGTCGGACGCCCTGAGCTGGTGTTCCTCGACGAGCCCACCGCCGGCCTGGACCCGCAGGCCCGGCGCGCGACGTGGGACCTGATCGACGAGCTGCGGTCCGGAGGTGTCACGACGGTGCTCACCACCCACTTCATGGACGAGGCCGAGGCCTTGAGCGACGTCGTCCACATCGTCGACGCCGGCCGGGTCATCGCGAGCGGCTCCCCCGCCGACCTGTCACGGTCCGGGGCGGAGAACACGGTGCGGTTCACCGCGCGGCCGGCGCTCGACGTCGACGCCCTCATGTCGGCCCTTCCGCCGGAGAGCAAGGTGCACGAGCAGGCTCCGGGCCAGTACGTCGTCGTCGGCGCCGTCGACCCGGCGCTGCTCGCCACGCTCACCGCCTGGTTCGCCGGGCAGGGCGTCCTCGCGGAGTCCGTGCTCGTCGAGCGCCAGACGCTCGAGGACCGGTTCCTCGACCTGACGGGACGGGCCCTGCGATGAGCCTCGACCTCTCCCCGCGTCCCGGCGCGGCCTCGACCTCGGCCATGGTGGCCGCGCAGACCCGGATGGAGCTGCGCCTGCTGGCCCGCAACGGCGAGCAGCTGCTGATCACGCTGGTCATCCCGCTGCTACTGCTCGTCGCCGGCACCCGGTCGGGGCGCGTGGTCGACCTCGGCGCAGGACGCCCCATCGACATCGTCACCCCCGGCGTCCTCGGCCTCGCGGTGCTCTCGACGTCGTTCACCTCCGTCGCGATCGCCACGGGCTTCGAACGCCGCTACGGCGTGCTCAAGCGGCTCGGCGCCTCCCCGCTGCCCCGGTGGGGACTGCTCGCCGGCAAGTCGGCGGCCGTCGTGGTCGTCGAGCTCGTCCAGCTGCTCGTGCTCGCGTGCGTCGCCCTGCTGCTCGGGTGGGACCCGGCCGGTGGCGTCGCCCCGTGGGCTTGGCTCGTCCTGCTGGCGGTGCTGGGCACCGCCGCCTTCGGCTCGCTCGGTCTCCTCATCGCGGGAACGCTGCGCGCCGAGGCCACGCTCGCCGTGGCCAACCTGGTGTACGTGCTCCTCCTCGTCGGCGGGGGCCTGCTGGTCCCCCTGTCCCGCTACCCCGACGGCGCGCAGGGCCTGCTCGCCCTGCTTCCCTCGGGCGCCCTCGGCGAGGGCATGCGCTCGGCCTTCGAGGGCGGCACGGTCGACCTGCTCCCCCTCGCGGTGCTCGCGGCGTGGGCCGCCGTGGGCACCGCCCTCACTGCTAGGACCTTCCGATGGGAATGACCTCCACGCCGTCCGGCTACCCGACCCTGGGCCTGCGCCATCCCGACCGTGCCGTCGTGCAGCGGTGGGCCTGGGCGAGCCTCGTCGCGAACACGGTCATCATCCTGACGGGGGGCCTCGTCCGGCTCACCGCGTCGGGGCTCGGCTGCCCGACCTGGCCGCGGTGCACCGAGGAGTCCTTCGTGCCGCACAGCGAGCTGGGCCTGCACGGTCTCATCGAGTTCGGCAACCGGCTGCTGACGTACGTGCTCATCGCGATCGCGATCGGGACCCTCGTGGCCGTCTGGCGCTGGAGCGAGGGTCGCCGCCTCCGCAGGCACGCGGTCGTGCTGGCCGCCGGTGTCCCGTTCCAGGGCGTCATCGGTGGCATCACCGTGCTCACCGACCTCAACCCGTGGATCGTCGCGCTGCACCTCGTGCTCTCGCTGTTCCTCGTCGCGGGGTCCACCTGGCTGCTCCTGCGCGTGCGTGCCGAGGCCGCCTCCACCTCCTCGGTGCTGGTCCGGCGGCTGGTGCTGGCGGTCTACGCGACGCTCTGGGTGGTGGTCTACCTCGGCACCGTCGTCACCGGCAGCGGCCCGCACGCCGGTGACCTCGACGTGCCGCGCAACGGCCTCGACCCCCAGCTGTGGAGCCACGTGCACGCCTGGGCCGTCTACCTGCTCGTCGGGCTGACGGTGGCGACGATCGTCCTCGTGCGTCGAGACCGAGACACGACGTCCCGGACGCCGGCGCTGCAGGCCGCCGTCTGGCTGCTCGTCGCCGAGCTCGGGCAGGGTGTGATCGGGTTCGTGCAGTACTTCACCGACCTGCCGGTCGCCCTGGTGGCGGTGCACCTCGTCGGTGCGGCGGTGCTGGTGGCCGTGGCCACACGGCTCGTCGTGACCGTCCACCCGTCCCCCTCCTCGGCGCGGCCGCTCGACCACGAGGCGGTCGTCGGCCGCTCGGCCTGAGGGACGCAGGTCCCGACGGGAGCGTTGACGGTGCGGTGCGTCGACCCTAGGTTGACCGCGTGTCCCCCACCCCCGCTCCGACCGACGACGTCATGGCCCCGGACGCCGCGGCCCTGCGTGGCCTCCTGCTCGTCCACGCAGCCCTGCTCGTCGGGGGCGGCGTGGCCCTCTCGCTCCCCGTCCCCGCGCAGGGGTGGGGCATCCTGGTCGTCGGCGTGGCGTACGCGGTGGCTCTCCCGCTGGTCTGCCGGGCGGTCGGCCGGGGCGACTGGGCGGCGCTGGCGATCTTCCTGGTGCCGGTCTCCGTCTTCCAGGTCCTGCCCGACTGGGTGCTCGCGGACCTCGTGGGGACGCTCGCGTTCCCCGATCGCGGTGGCCCGCGGGTCGACGACGTCATCCCGCTCGCGATGGCGGCGATGTGGATCGCCCCGTTGTTCCTCGCCGTGGTCCTGGCAGGCCTGAGGCCCGGCAGGTCGGCACTGGCGGCGCTCGCGGTGTTCGCCGGCGCCGAGCTTCTCGCTCCGGTGGTCGGCCTGTGGGAACCGACGGGTGCGACCACGCGCGTCCTCGGCGTTGCGCTCTACGTCCTGCCCGCCGAGGCGGCGCTCGGCTGGGCCACCGCCACGGCCTTCCTGCTCACCCGCGGACGCCCTCTCGCGCACCGGGTCGCGGGCGCCCTGGCGGTCTCGACCTTCTACCTCGGGGCGCTCGTGCTCGCCCACTTCCTGATCGACGTCGCGGGCTGGCGGCTGACGGCCTGACCATGGTCGCGCCGAGCTCCGCAGCTCAGGCGCGGCCGGGCTGCGGCGCGCACGTCATCGCCAGGCAGCCCTCGGCGTCGGCGTCGACCGTCACCAGGCGGAAGCCACAGCGCTCGTAGAACCGCACGCCGGGACCGTTGTCGGCCATCACCCGCAGGTGCACCGGCACGTCCGGCGGCGCGATCGCCAGCACGACCTCCACCAGCGACCACCCGACCCCCGTGCCCCGCACGGCGGGGTCCACCCACATGCCGATCAGCTGCCCGGACCGGTCGAGCCCTGCGGTGCCGACGTCCACCCCGGACCGCGTGGCCACGAGCGTCACGACGTCGGCGAGGCGCGCCCGCCAGTGCTGCTCGACGTCGAGCTCGTCGAGCCAGCGGTGCGCGGAGGCCGCGAACGCGGAGGGGTCGCCGCGCAGCGAGGCCTGCCGCACGGTCCGGAACCGTGCCCAGTCGTCGGGACCGAGCCGCTCGACGGTCGTGGTCACCGGAGTCGCAGCCGGTCGGTCGGGAGCGCGACCTCCCTGCGGCCACGCTCGTCGGCCGACGCACCGACCACGAGCGCCGAGCCGGCATCGGCCACCACGGCCCGGGCCGCGTCGACCTCCACGAGCACCACCCGTCGCTGCGTGCCGTCGTCGTCGAGCAGCAACCAGGTCTCGGCGAGGTAGGACAGCCCGACGTCCCGGAGGACCGTCTCGGCGTCGTCGCGCTCGAGCGGTCCCGCCAGGTCGGTCCCGAGCAGGGTGGTGGGCACCACCAGGTCGCCGTCGGGACGCAGGTAGCCGACGTGCTCGCCGTCGTCCGGGCGGTGGTACGGCTCCCAGGCCGCCGGGATCATCGCAGGAACGGGTCGGCCGCGGCGGCGACGAACAGCAGGGCGAGGTACGCGTTGGAGAAGTGGAAGAGCCGCATGGGCTTGATCACCGAGAGCTCCTCGGACTCCTTGGCACGCGAGCGGAGGTCATAGGCCTCGACGAGGAAGACGATGCCGAGCACGATCGCCGCACCCGGGTAGAACCAGCCCATGCCGGCGACCGGCCACAGGGCCAGCGAGGTCGCGACCATCACCCACGAGTAGGCGACGATCTGGCGGGAGACCACGGCGGCGCTGGCGACCGACGGCAGCATCGGCACGCCTGCGGCGGCGTAGTCGTCGCGGTAGCGCAGCCCGAGCGACCAGAAGTGCGGCGGCGTCCAGAAGAAGACCACCAGGAACAGCACGACCGGGGGCCACGCGAGCTCGTTCGTGACGGCGGTCCAGCCGATCAGGGCCGGGAAGCACCCGGCCGCCCCGCCCCACACGATGTTCTGCGGCGTGCGGCGCTTGAGGATCATGGTGTAGCCCACGACGTAGAACACGTTCGCGGCCAGTGCCAGCCAGGCCGACAGCCAGTTCACCAGCAGGCCGAGGCCCAGCGTGGAGACCACGGCGAGCGCGAGACCGAACCACAGCGCCCCGGCGGTCGACACGCCGTGCCGCGGGAGCGGACGTCGCGCGGTGCGGCGCATCTTCTGGTCGATGTCGGCGTCGAAGACGTTGTTGAGCGCGTTGGCGCTCCCGGCCGAGAGCGTGCCACCCACCACGGTGGCCACGATCAGCCAGAAGGAGGGGACGTCGCGTGCGGCGAGGAACATCACCGGGACGGTCGTGAGCAGCAGCAGCTCGATGATCCGCGGCTTCATGAGCGCGACGTACGCGTTGACCACGTCGACCGGACCGGACCGGGTCACCTGGGCCGACGTCACCATCCGGGGGCCCTGGCCGAGATCGGGTCCGGCGTCGGCCGGACCGTCGTCGGAGGGAGCTCCAGAGGGAGGGGTGGCCGAGGACATGTCGCGTCGTCTCAACCTCGGGGCACTCACGTAGCAGAGTCTAGTCGCACGCGAGTAGGGTCGAACCGAGGGCTCCACAGGGCCCCGACAGCCTGATCCGAACCCGATCGCAGGAGCGCCAGACACCGTGACCAGCACCTCCACCACCCTGGACTGGACCGAGCTCGACGCCAAGGCGGTGGACACCGCCCGACTCCTCGCGGCGGACGCCGTCGAGAAGGTCGGCAACGGCCACCCCGGCACCGCCATGAGCCTGGCCCCGGCGGCCTACCTGCTGTACCAGAAGCTGATGCGCCACGACCCCACGGACCCGCAGTGGGTCGGTCGCGACCGGTTCGTGCTCTCGTGCGGCCACTCGAGCCTGACGCAGTACATCCAGCTCTACCTCGCCGGCTACTCGATGACGCTCGACGACCTCAAGAGCCTGCGCACGTGGGGAAGCCAGACACCGGGCCACCCGGAGTACCGCCACACCCCGGGCATCGAGGTCACGACCGGCCCGCTGGGCCAGGGCATCGCCAACGCCGTGGGCATGGCCATGGCCGCCCGCCGCGAGCGTGGGCTGCTCGACCCCGACACCGCCGCCGGCGAGAGCCCCTTCGACCACCAGGTCTACGTGATCGCGTCCGACGGCGACGTGCAGGAGGGTGTCTCCGCCGAGGCCTCCTCCCTCGCCGGGCACCAGAAGCTCGGCAACCTGACCGTGCTCTACGACGCGAACAAGATCTCGATCGAGGACGACACGGACGTGGCGTTCACCGAGGACGTCGCCGCGCGCTACGCCGCCTACGGCTGGCACGTGCAGACGGTCGACTGGACCAACGGCGGCACGGGCTACGAGGAGGACCTACAGGCGCTCTGGGACGCGTACCAGGCCGCCGAGGCGGTCACCGACAAGCCGTCCTTCATCCAGCTGCACACGATCATCGCGTGGCCGGCCCCGTCGGCGCAGAACACCGGCGCCTCGCACGGGTCCGCCCTCGGCGCCGACGAGATCAAGGCCACGAAGGAGCTGCTGGGCTTCGATCCCGAGCAGGCCTTCGCGGTCGCCGACGACGTCATCGCCCACACGCAGTCCGCGCGCGACCGCGGGGCCACGGCACGCGAGCAGTGGCAGAAGTCCTTCGACGCCTGGGCCACGTCCAACCCCGACGGCGCCGCGCTGCTGCAGCGCCTCACCGACCGGGTCCTGCCCGACGGCTGGGAGTCGGCCCTGCCGACCTTCGAGGCCAGCGAGAAGGGCGTGGCCACCCGCGCGGCGTCCGGCGACGTGCTCACGGCCATCGCGCCCGAGCTCCCCGAGCTCTGGGGCGGTTCGGCCGACCTCGCCGGCTCGAACAACACCACCCCCAAGGGCGAGCCGTCGTTCCTGCCTCCGGAGTGGTCCACCGAGAAGTTCCAGGGCGGCTGGTACGGCCGCGTGCTGCACTTCGGCATCCGTGAGCACGCGATGGGCGCCATCATGAACGGGATGGTCCAGCACGGGCTCACCCGCCCGTACGGCGGCACGTTCCTCGTGTTCAGCGACTACATGCGTCCCGCGGTCCGCCTGGCGGCGCTGCAGGAGCTCCCGGTCACCTACGTCTGGACGCACGACTCGATCGGCCTCGGCGAGGACGGTCCCACCCACCAGCCGATCGAGCACCTGGCCGCCCTGCGCGCCATCCCCGGCCTCGACGTCGTGCGACCCGCCGACGCCAACGAGGTCGCGGTGGCGTGGCGCACGCTCATGGGCATCACCAACCGACCGGTCGCCCTCGCGCTCAGCCGCCAGAACGTGCCGACCTTCCCCCGCGGCACCGAGGGGTACGCAGCCGCCGACGGGGCCGCCCGTGGCGCCTACGTGCTGCTCGACACCGACGGTGAGCCCGACGTCGTCCTCGTCGGTACCGGCTCTGAGGTCCAGCTCGCCGTTCGGGCCCGCGACCTCCTGGCCGCCGAGGGCATCCAGGCGCGCGTGGTCTCGATGCCGTCGCGCGAGTGGTTCGAGCAGCAGGACTCGGGGTACCGCGACAGCGTGCTCCCCCCGCACCTGCGTGCCCGTGTCGCCGTCGAGGCCGGCGTGTCCTTCGGCTGGCGCGACGTCCTCGGCGACGCCGGCCGGTTCGTCGGCATCGAGCACTTCGGTGCCTCGGCCGACGCCGGGACCCTGTACGAGAAGTTCGGCATCACCGCCGAGGCCGTCGTGGCCTCGGCCAAGGAGTCCATCGAGGCGTCGCAGCACACCGGCGGCGTCCCGTTCTTCGCCCGCCCCTCCGGACCGGTGGGACCGGGCGACAACCAGGACGCGGCCGGTGGCGGGAGCCACCGCCAGTCCTGAGCACGTCACGAGACCTCAACCCCGATCGGGAGACGACCATGAACGAGCGACTGCAGAACCTCAGCGACGCCGGAGTGTCCATCTGGCTGGACGACCTGTCCCGTGAGCGGATCGAGAGCGGCAACCTCGCCGAGCTGATCCGTGACCAGAACGTCGTCGGCGTCACCACCAACCCGACGATCTTCGCGTCGGCGTTGTCCAAGGGCGAGAAGTACGCCGAGCAGGTCAAGGAGCTGAAGGCCGCCGGTGCCGACGTCGACGAGGCGGTCTTCGAGATCACCACCGCCGACGTGCAGCAGGCGTGCGACATCTTCACGGGCGTCTACGACGCGACGGGCGGCGTCGACGGACGGGTCTCGATCGAGGTCGAGCCGGGTCTGGCCCGTGACAGCGACGCGACGGCCGCCATGGCGCGCAAGCTCTGGGACCGCGTCGACCGCCCCAACACGCTGATCAAGATCCCCGCCACGCTCGAGGGCCTGCCGGCCATCGCCAAGACCATCGGCCAGGGCATCAGCGTCAACGTCACGCTGATCTTCTCGCTCGAGCGGTACCGCGGGGTCATGGACGCCTACCTCGAGGGTCTCGAGACGGCAGCGGCCGAGGGCCGCGACCTGTCGGCCATCCACTCCGTCGCGTCGTTCTTCATCAGCCGCGTCGACTCCGAGGTCGACAAGCAGCTCGGCGAGGGACACGAGCTGCGCGGCAAGGCCGCCCTGGCCAACGCGCGTCTGGCGTTCGAGGCGTACGAGGAGGTCTTCGGCGGCGAGCGCTTCGCGGCACTGCGCGCCAAGGGCGCCAACCCGCAGCGGCCGCTGTGGGCCTCCACCGGAGTCAAGGACCCCGCCCTGCCCGACACGCTCTACGTGAGCGAGCTGGTCGTCGACGGCACGGTGAACACCATGCCGGAGAAGACGCTCCAGGCGTTCGGCGACCACGGCGAGGTCTCCGGCGACACGGTGCACGGAACCTACGACGACTCGCGGGCGGTCATTGCCGCGCTCGAGGAGGCGGGCGTCTCCTACGACCAGGTGGTCAAGGTCCTCGAGGACGAGGGTCTGGAGAAGTTCGACGCGTCCTGGGCCGAGCTGCTCGAGACCGTCACCGCCGAGCTCGAGAAGGCCTGAGCCGTGTCCCGACCCGACGTCACCCTGACGGTCGGCGACGAGGGGGACCTCGAGGCTGCGCTCGGCGACCTGGTCACCGATCGCTTCGCCTCCCGCCTGCTCGCCGGCGATGCCACCCTGTGGGGCCCGGACGCCGAGTCCGAGGCCTCGAAGCGACTGTCGTGGACGTCGCTGGCCCAGACGTCGCGGCCCCTTGTCGGGCAGATCGAGGCCCTGCGCTCCGAGCTGCACGCGCGCGGGCTCGACCACGTCGTGCTCTGTGGCATGGGTGGGTCGTCGCTGGCGCCCGAGGTCATCTGCGCCGCCGCAGGCGTGGAGCTGACCGTGCTCGACTCCTCCCAGCCCGACATGGTGCGGTCCGCGCTCGCGGACCGTCTGGAGCGCACGGTCGTGGTCGTCTCCAGCAAGTCCGGCGGGACCGTGGAGACCGACAGCCAGCGTCGTGCCTACGAGCAGGCCTTCGACGACGCGGGTCTCTCCCCCGCCGACCATCTCGTGGTGGTCACCGACCCGGGCTCGCCGCTCGACGAGCAGGCCACCGCCGCGGGGTACCGCGTCTTCCACGCCGACCCCGAGGTCGGCGGCCGCTACTCGGCGCTCACTGCGTTCGGGCTGGTGCCCAGCGGCCTCGCCGGCGCCGACGTCGGCGCCCTGCTCGACGAGGCCGAGTCGGCCGGACCGGAGCTGTTCGCCGACGACGCCGCCAACCCCGCGCTGCGCCTCGGTGCGGCACTGGGCGTCGCCAACCGGGCCGCGGTCGACAAGCTCGTCCTGCTCGACCACGACGCCGGCACCTCCGGGGCGTGGGGCGTGGGCGACTGGATCGAGCAGCTGGTGGCCGAGTCGACGGGCAAGCAGGGTCGCGGGATCCTGCCCGTCGTCGTGCCCAGCACGCACGCCGTCAACGTCGACCCCAGCACGCCCGACTCGTTCCTGGTCGTCACGGGCTCCGCCCAGCCCCCCAGGAGCACCTCGGGCTGGTCCGCCGGCGTGACCGGTGGCCTCGGCGGCCAGATGCTGCTCTGGGAGGTCGCGGTCAGCGTGGCCGGTGCCCTCATCGGCATCAACCCCTTCGACCAGCCCGACGTCGAGAGCGCCAAGCAGGCCGCGCGCGACAAGCTCAGCGGCGGCTCGGACGACGAGGTCGCGGCCGACGTCACGGACGGACCGGTCAGCGCCTTCGGCACGAGTGCCGACTCCCTGACCGACGCGGTCCAGGGACTCCTCGACCAGCTGGACCCCGATCACGGCTACGTCGCCGTGCACGCCTACCTCGACCGCTGGGAGCTGAGCGCGTACGCAGGTCTGCGCGAGCTGCTGGCCCGCCGCACGGGACGCCCCGTCACGTTCGGCTGGGGGCCGCGGTTCCTGCACTCCACCGGGCAGTACCACAAGGGTGGCCCGGCCACCGGGGTCTACCTGCAGCTCACGAGCGACGCCGCGCAGGACCTCGCCGTGCCCGGTCGCGACTTCACCTTCGGTGAGTTCATCGCGTCCCAGGCCGCCGGCGACGCGCAGGTGCTCCAGGACCACGGCAGACCTGTGCTCCGGCTCCACCTGGCCGACCCCGAGGCTGCCGCCGCCACCGTGCGCGACCTGCTCGCATGACCGACACGAGCACCGGTTCCAACCCGCTGCGGGACCCGCGCGACCGTCGGCTCCCGAGGATCGCCGGGCCCTGCAGCGTCGTCATGTTCGGCGTCACGGGCGACCTCGCCCGCAAGAAGCTGATCCCGGCGATCTACGACCTCGCGAACCGCGGTCTCCTGCCGCCGGGGTTCGCGCTCGTCGGCTTCGCCCGCCACGACTTCGGCACCCAGCAGTTCGCCGACATGCTCAAGGACTCGGCGAAGGCGGGCGCCCGCACGCCCTGGCGCGACACGGTCTGGGCGCAGCTGGAGGCGGGCATCCGCTTCGTGCCCGGTGAGTTCGACGACGACGCCGCCTGGCTCCAGCTGGCCGCCACCATGGCCGAGCTCGACGAGCAGCAGGGCACCGGCGGGAACCACGCCTTCTACCTCTCGATCCCCCCGGGCCTCTTCCCGGTGGTCGTCGGCAAGATCAAGCAGCACGGTCTGGCCGACCAGTCGGGTGGGTGGCGTCGGGTCGTCATCGAGAAGCCGTTCGGCCACGACCTCGAGTCGGCGCGGACGCTCAACTCCCTCGTCTCCGAGGTGTTCCCCCGCGAGAGCGTGTTCCGCATCGACCACTACCTCGGCAAGGAGACGGTGCAGAACATCCTGGCGCTGCGCTTCGCGAACGGGATGTTCGAGCCGCTGTGGAACAGCCACTACGTCGACCACGTGCAGATCACGATGGCCGAGGACATCGGCATCGGCACGCGCGCGGGCTACTACGACGGCATCGGCGCCGCGCGTGACGTGATCCAGAACCACCTGCTCCAGCTCATGGCCCTCATCGCGATGGAGGAGCCCGTCTCCTTCAACGCCGAGAGCCTGCGGATCGAGAAGCAGAAGATCCTGGCCAACGCCCGCCCGGCCACGCCGATGGCCGACCACACGGCCCAGGCCCAGTACACCGCCGGCTGGGCCGGCGGCGAGCACGTCGTCGGCTACCTCGAGGAGCAGGGCATCCCGCAGGAGTCCCGCACGGAGACCTACGCGGCCGTGCGCGTCGACGTGGCCACCCGCCGCTGGGCCGGAGTCCCGTTCTACCTGCGCACGGGCAAGCGGCTCGGTCGTCGGGTCACCGAGGTGGCCGTGGTGTTCAAGGCGGCACCGCACCAGCCGTTCAGCAAGAACGACATCGAGGAGCTCGGCAAGAACGCCCTCGTCATGCGCATTCAGCCCGACGAGGGCGTCACGCTGCGCTTCGGTGCGAAGGTGCCCGGCACCACGATGGAGATCCGTGACGTGCTCATGGACTTCGCCTACGGCGGCGCGTTCGTCGAGAGCAGCCCGGAGGCCTACGAGCGCCTCATCCTCGACGTGCTGCTCGGTGATCCGCCGCTGTTCCCGCAGCAGGAGGAGGTCGAGCTGTCCTGGAAGATCCTCGACCCCGTCATCGAGCACTGGACGCGGCAGCGCTCCATCGACACCTACACGTCGGGGACGTGGGGACCACCGACCGCCGACGCCATGATGGAACGTGACGGCCGCGTCTGGAGGCGACCCTGATGCAGATCAACCTCGACGACACGACCTCACCGGAGATCGCGCGTGCCATGGTGCGCGCGCGAGTCGACTCCGGCAGCCCGGCCATGGACATGGTGCTCACGGCCCTGGTCGTGACCGACGACGAGACCGTGGGCGACGCGCTGCGCACGGCCGCGGTGCTCTCGCGCGAGCACCCGTCACGCGTCATCGGCATCGTCCTGGGCGACGGGCGCGGACACCCGCGGGTCGACGCCACCGTCCGGGTGGGCGAGAACGCCGCCGGCGAGTCGATCCTGCTGCGCCTGTCGGGGCCGCTCACCCGGCACGCCGAGTCCGTGGTGCTGCCGCTGCTGCTCCCCGACTCCCCCGTCGTGGTGTGGTGGCCGGGCAAGCCGCCGGCCTGCCCGTCGCAGGACCCGATCGGTCAGCTGGCCCAGCGCCGACTGACCGATGCCGAGGCAACCGACTCCCCGGTGCGCACGCTCAAGAGCACCGCCCGGAACTACGCCCCGGGCGACACCGACCTGAGCTGGACGCGACTCACGCCCTGGCGCGCCCTGCTGGCCGCCGCCCTCGACCAGGCCACCGGCACCGTGGAGCGTGGTGTCGTCGAGGCCGGGTCCGGCAATCCTGCCGCCACGCTGCTCACCGCCTGGCTGCAGAGCAGGCTCGGCGTCCCGATCACGCAGCGACGCAGCGACACCGAGCAGATCGCGCGGGTCGTGCTCGAGACGGCCACGGGCGACGTGACCATCGAGCGGATCGACGCAGAGTCCTGCCTGTTCTCCATCCCGGGATCGGCACCCCGTCACGTGCCTCTCGGTGCCCGCTCGCTCGCCGAGCTCCTCGCCGAGGACCTGCGGCGGCTCGACGCCGACGACGTGTACCACGAGACGATCACCCACCTGCTGGAGTCCTGATGAGCCCCACGGCACCCGAGCCCGTCACCCACGTCCACCCCGACGCCGCGACCCTCGCCGAGGCGGTGGCGACCCGGCTGGCCGAGCGGGTGGCCGCGGCCCAGGCGGAGGGACGGGTCCCGCACGTGGTGCTCACCGGGGGCACCATCGCCATCGAGATCTACGAGCGGCTCGACGTCGATGCCGCACGCTGGGCCGACGTCGTCTACTGGTTCGGTGACGAGCGGTTCGTCCCGCAGGGGCACGAGGACCGCAACGACCGGCAGGCGCGCGACAGCTTCCTCGACCGGTGCGGCGTCCCGGCCGAGAACGTGCGGTCGATGCCGGCGCACGGCTGCTCCACGTCCATGGCCGAGGCGGCCGACGCCTACGGCGCCACGCTGCCCGACGAGCCGTTCGACGTCGTGCTCCTCGGTCTCGGACCGGACGGGCACGTGGCCTCGCTGTTCCCGGGGTTCACGCAGCTGCACGAGCGGGAGCGCCGGTGCGTCGAGGTGTTCGGGTCACCGAAGCCGCCCCCGGAGCGCATCAGCCTCACCTTCGGCGCTCTCAACCACACCCGGGCCACGTGGTTCCTCGTCTCCGGCGAGGGCAAGGCCGATGCCGTGGCCCGCGCCCGGGCCGGCGAGGGATCGATCGACGAGACTCCCGCACGCGGGGCCCACGGGCAGGACGAGACGCTCTGGTTCCTCGACGAGGCTGCGGCGAGCGCTCTGCGATAGCTCGAGCCCGGAACGCGACGACGCCCCCGTCCGGTGGGACGAGGGCGTCGAGGCCGGACCGTGCGGGAGGCAGGTCAGAAGATGACGTCGCCGGACTTGCGGCGTGCGCGCAGGGAGTCGAGGGCCTCGGTGAGGATCACCTGGGCCTCGTCCTCGCTGCGACGTTCCTTCACGTAGGCCAGGTGCGTCTTGTAGGGCTCCGTCTTGGGCGCCGTCGGACGGTTGTCGGAGTCGGCGCTCGCCGGCATGCCGCACCGCGGGCAGTCCCAGGACTCCGGCGGCTCGGCCTCGAGGGCGAAGTGCAGCAGCGTCTGGTGGTCGTTGATGCAGAAGTACGTGACGGCCTTGCGAGGCGCGGCCTCACCACGCTCCGCCTCCCCCATGGGCCCCGAACCGATGCGGCTGCCGCGGATGGCTCCTGCCGCCATGTCAGTTGCTCACCTTCAGCAGCAGCCCGAGGGCGATGATCGAGATCGCCCAGATGACGGCGATGCCGACGGTGATGCGGTCGAGGTTGCGCTCGGCGACCGAGGAGCCTCCGAGCGAGCTCGAGATGCCGCCGCCGAACATGTCGGACAAGCCGCCGCCGCGCCCCTTGTGCATGAGGATCAGCACGATCATGAGCAGGCTCGCGATCGTCAGCACGGACGAGAACAGGATGATCACAGTGTGGGTCTTCCGTCAGGAGGGCAGGGCCGGCATGTCGTAGAACCGGGCGACGGCGGCGAACTCCTCCGCCTGGAGGCTTGCACCGCCGACCAGGGCGCCGTCCACGTCGGACTTCGCCATGATCGCGGCGATGTTGGCCGCCTTGACCGATCCGCCGTACAGGATACGCACTGCGTCAGCAGCCTCCGACGAGCAGGTCTCCGCCACGCGGGCACGGATGGCCGCGCACACCTCCTGGGCGTCCTCGGGCGTGGCGACCTCGCCGGTGCCGATGGCCCACACGGGCTCGTACGCGACGACCAGCCCGGCGACCTGCTCCGGGGTGAGGCCCGCCAGCGAGCCGTCGACCTGCGCGAGCGTGTGGGCGACGTGCTCACCGGCCTGCCGGACCTCGAGTCCCTCGCCGACGCAGACGATCGGGGTGATGTCGGCGGCGAGCGCGCGCTTGGCCTTGGCGTTCACGACGGCGTCGGTCTCGTGGTGGTACTCGCGACGCTCGGAGTGCCCGACGACCACGTAGGAGCAGCCGAGCTTCGCCAGCATGGCCGCCGTGATCTCACCGGTGTACGCACCGCCGTCGTGCTCGGAGACGTCCTGCGCCCCGTAGCGCAGGGACAGCCGGTCCCCGTCGACGAGTGTCTGGACGCTGCGGATGTCGGTGAACGGCGGGATCACCACGACCTCGGAGCGCGTGCCGTCGTGCTTCTTGTCCTGCAGGGTCCACGCCAGCTTCTGCACCAGGACGACGGCCTCCTGGTGGTTGAGGTTGGACTTCCAGTTGCCCGCCATGAGCGGTGTGCGTGCCATCAGCTGTCGCCTTCCAGGATCTGCAGGCCGGGGAGCGTCTTGCCCTCCAGGTACTCCAGGCTCGCTCCACCCCCGGTGGAGATGTGACCGAACTGGTCGTCGGAGAAGCCGAGGCGGCGCACGGCGGCGGCGGAGTCGCCACCGCCGACGACCGACAGGCCGTCCACCTCGGTGAGGGCCTGCGCGACGGCCTTCGTGCCGGCGGCGAACGCGTCGAACTCGAACACTCCCATCGGGCCGTTCCAGAACACCGTGTGCGCACCCCGCACGACCTCGGCGAAGCGGGCCGCGCTGTCGGGACCGATGTCGAGACCCATCTGGTCGGAGGGGATCGCGTCGGCGGCGACGACGGTGGCCGGCGCGTCGGCGGAGAACTCCGGCGCCACGACCACGTCGGTCGGCAGCACGAGCTCGACACCCTTCGCCTCGGCGCGCTCCACGTACTCACGGGCGACGTCGAGCTGGTCGGCCTCGAGCAGCGAGGAGCCGACGTCGTGGCCGGCGGCCTTGAGGAACGTGAAGACCATGCCACCACCGATGAGCAGGCTGTCGGCCTTGTCGATGAGGTTGTCGATCACACCCAGCTTGTCGGACACCTTGGACCCGCCGAGCACGACCACGTAGGGCCGCTCGGGGGTCTCGGTCAGCCGCTGCAGGACTTCGACCTCGGCCTGCACCAGCCCGCCCACCACGGCGGGGAGCCGCGTGGCGACGTCGTAGACGCTGGCCTGCTTGCGGTGCACGACACCGAAGCCGTCGGAGACGAACACGTCGGCCAGCGCCGCGAGCTGGTCCGCGAAGGCGCCACGAACCGCGTCGTCCTTGCTCGTCTCGCCCTCGTTGAACCGGACGTTCTCGAGCACGGCGACCTGACCGTCCTGCAGCGCCGCGGAGATCCGCTGCGCCTCGACGTCGACGGTGTCGTTGGCGAACAGCACTGGGCTGCCGAGCAGCTCGGCCAGCCGCTCGGCCACCGGGGCCAGGGAGTACGCCGGGTCCGGCGCACCCTTGGGACGACCCAGGTGGGCCATCACGAGCACGCGCGCGCCGGCCTCGGCCAGACGGCGGATGGTGGGCACGCTGGCGCGCACCCGGCCGTCGTCGGTGATGGTGCTGCCGTCGAGCGGGACGTTCAGGTCGCTGCGCACCAGCACCCGCGTGCCGGAGAGGTCCCCGCCGCGCTCGTCGAGCAGGCCGTCGATCGTCTGGGCCGCCACGTCAGAGAGAGGCGCCGACGTGCTTGACGAGGTCGACGAGACGGTTGGAGTAGCCCCACTCGTTGTCGTACCAGCCGACGACCTTGACCTGGTCGCCGATGACCTTCGTCAGGCCCGAGTCGAAGATGCACGACGAGGGGTCGGTGACGATGTCGGTGGAGACGATCGGGTCCTCGGTGTACGTCAGGAAGCCCTTGAGGGGCCCCTCGGCGGCGTCCTTGAGGATCTGGTTGACCTCCTCGACCGACGTCTCGCGCGAGGCGGTGAACGTGAGGTCGGTGGCCGAGCCGGTCGGCACGGGGACGCGCAGCGCGTAGCCGTCGAGCTTGCCCTTGAGCTCGGGGAGCACGAGGCTCACTGCCTTGGCGGCACCCGTCGACGTGGGGACGATGTTCAGCGCGGCGGCGCGCGCGCGGCGCAGGTCGCTGTGCGGTGCGTCCTGGAGGTTCTGGTCCTGCGTGTACGCGTGGATCGTGGTCATCAGGCCACGCTCGATGCCGAGCGCGTCGTTCAGGGCCTTGGCCATGGGCGCGAGGCAGTTGGTGGTGCAGGAGGCGTTGGAGATGACCGTGTGCGCGTCGGCGTCGTAGGTCTCGTGGTTGACGCCCATGACGATCGTGGCGTCCTCGTTCTTCGCGGGCGCCGAGATGATGACCTTCTTCGCACCGCCGTCGACGTGGGCCTTGGCCTTGGTGGCGTCGGTGAAGAAGCCGGTGGACTCCACGACGACGTCGACGCCCACGGAGGCCCAGTCCAGCTTCGCGGGGTCGCGCTCGGCGAAGGCGGCGATCTTCTGGTCGCCGACGGTGATCGAGGTGTCGTCGAAGGACACGTCGGCGTCGAGGCGGCCCAGGATCGAGTCGTACTTGAGGAGCGTCGCGAGCGTCCTGTTGTCGGTCAGGTCGTTGACGGCGACGATCTCGATGTCGGCGCCGGCGGCACGAGCCGCCCGGAAGAAGTTGCGGCCGATGCGGCCGAAGCCGTTGATGCCCACGCGAACGGTCACGATGAAACCTGCTCCTACTGGGGTCGAGGTGATGATCGTCTGCAGCCTATCGAGTCGCCGTGGCTACCGGCGAGTCGCCCGCACGGCGGTGGCCCCGATCTCGTCGTCGGTCACGACCTCGACGGTCCACCGGTCCGGGTCGAAGGCCCCGGCGGTGCTCGGGGCCTGGCGCTCGGAGGTCTCGACGAGGACCGTCCCACCGCGCGCCACCCACTCCCCTGCCCGGTCGGCCACGCGGCGGTGCAGGTCGACGCCGTCGGCTCCTCCGTCGAGCGCGGCGCGCGGCTCGTGGTCGCGCGCCTCACGCGGCAGGTGCGCCACCTCGGCGCTCGGCACGTAGGGAGCGTTCACGAGCAGGAGGTCCACCTTCCCGCGCAGGCCGACCGGCAGGGCGTCGAACAGGTCGCCGCGATGCACCTCGCCGATGCCGCGCAGGTTCTCGGCCGCACACCCGCACGCCACCTCGTCCAGGTCGGCCGCGTGGAGCTCGACGTCGGGTCGGGCGCGCGCCAGGGCCAGTCCCAGGGCTCCGGACCCGCAGCAGAGGTCGACCACGACGGCGCCGTCGCGGCCCAGCGCGCCCAGCCCCTGCGCGACGAGCAGCGACGACCGCCGACGTGGCACGAACACGCCCGGCCGGAGGCTCACGCGCACCCCGGCGAGCTCGGCCCAGCCCAGCAGCACCTCGAGCGGGGCGCCCTCAGCGCGTCGCCTCACCATCTCGTCGCGCAGGGCCTCGTCGTCGGTGGCCTGCAGGATCAGGTGTGCCTCGTCCTCGGCGAAGACGCAGCCCGCGGCTCGCAGCCGTGCGGCGAGAGCCTCGACCGTGGGTCCGGTCCCGGACTCAGGCCTCAGGGAGGGAGTCCTCGTTGACGCTGGCCTCGGTGTCGGGGATGCCGAGGTCGGACGCACGCTTGTCGGCCATGGCGAGGAGGCGGCGGATCCGACCGGCGATCGCGTCCTTCGTGAGCGGCGGCACGTGCAGCTGGCCGAGCTCCTCGAGGCTGGCCTGACGGTGCTCCACGCGCAGGTCGCCGGCCATCTTGAGGTGGTCGGGCACGTCCTCGGCCAGGATCTCGAGCGCGCGCTGGGCGCGTGCGCCGGCGGCGACCGCGGCACGTGCGGAGCGGCGCAGGTTGGCGTCGTCGAAGTTGGCGAGCCGGTTGGCCGTGGCGCGCACCTCGCGCCGCATGCGGCGCTCCTCCCACGCGAGCAGCGTCTCGTGGGCACCGAGGCGGGTGAGCAGGGCGCCGATCGCCTCACCGTCGCGGATGACGACCCGGTCGCCGCCACGCACCTCACGCGCCTTGGCGCTGATGCCGAGACGTCGGGCTGCACCCACCAGGGCGAGGGCGGCCTCGGGTCCGGGGCAGCTCACCTCGAGGGCGGACGACCGACCAGGCTCGGTGAGGGACCCGTGGGCGAGGAACGTGCCGCGCCAGGCCGCCACGGAGTCGCACGACGCACCGGAGACGACCTGCGGCGGCAGACCCCGGACGGGGCGCCCGCTGGCGTCGACCAGACCGGTCTGACGCGCCAGCGCCTCGCCGTCCTTGGCCACCCGCACCACGTAGTGGGTGCCCTTGCGCAGGTTGGTCCCCTGGACGACCAGCACCTCGCTGTCGTGTCCGTAGACCTCCTGGATGTCACGACGCAGCCGACGTGCCACCGCCCCGGTGTCGAGCTCGGCCTCGACGACGATCCGTCCTGCGACGATGTGAAGGCCGCCGGCGAACCGCAGCATCGAGGCCACCTCGGCCTTGCGGCAGCACGCCTTCGAGATCGTCGTGCTCGCGAGCTCCGACTTCACCTGGGCCGTCATCGCCATCCGGGCGTCCTCCAACGTCGTCGCGGGCAGTCAGCCCTCACTGTATGCCCGGGTGCAAGAACCCTTCGAAGGCCTCCGCCAGCCGGCCCGGGTCGTGCTGGTCGGCGCCGGGTCGGGCGGCCACCTCCGCGGCCACCACGCGGGCCCCGAGGGCGCGCGCCGCACGCTCCAGCACACCGTCGTCGTCGACCAGCGAGTGGTCGGCGAGCACCACGTCGATGCGCAGGTCGGGCGCGTGGGCGGCGAGGACGTCGAGGTGGTCGGTGGGCGACAGCCCCTCGGTCTCGCCCTCCTGCTCCTGCAGGTTGAGCACCAGCGCACGGCGTGCCGAGGTGCGTTCGAGGGCGTCGCGGAGCTGCGGGACGAGCAGGTTCGGCATCACGCTGGTGAACCAGGAGCCAGGGCCCACCACGACCCAGTCGGCGTCCTCGACGGCGCGCACCGCCTCCGGGCACGCCGGCGGGTCCTGCGGATCGAGCCGCACTGCCAGGACCTGCCCGTCGACCGAGGCGACCTGCGTCTGGCCCCGCACGACCGTGACGTGGTCCGGGGAGGCGTGCAGGCGCACGTCGGCCTCGATGTCGAGGGGGACGGCCGCCATGGGCAGCACCCGACCCCGTGCCCCGAGCAGGTCTCCGACCAGGTCGAGGCCGGCCACGTGGTCGTCGAGGATGTCCCAGATGGCGGCGATCAGCAGGTTGCCGACGGCGTGCTCGTTCAGGGCGCCGCCGCTCTGGAACCGGTGCTGCAGCACCGTGGCCCACTGACGCCCCCACTGGTCGTCGGCGCAGAGGGCCGCCAGGGCCATGCGCAGGTCACCGGGAGGAAGCACGCCGAGCTCCTCGCGGAGCCGACCGGACGAACCGCCGTTGTCGGCCACGGTGACGATGCCGGTCAGCCGGGTGTGCAGCAGCCGGAGGGCCGACAGGCTGGCCGCCAGCCCGTGACCGCCCCCGAGGGCGACGACCCGCACGCCGCCGTTCGGGGCGGTCGGTGACGTCGGTGCGGCCGACCCGCTCACTCGCGCCCCAGGTCGCGGTGCACCACGAGGGTCCGGACCCCGTGGGACCTCAAGCGCTCCGCGAACGCCTCCGACATGGCCACGCTGCGGTGCCGCCCGCCGGTGCAGCCGATCGCGATCGTGAGGAACCGCTTGTCCTCGTGGAGGAAGCCGTCCGTCAGCATGTCCACGAGGTTCTCGTAGGCGGCGAGGAACTCCGGGGCCTTCGGCTGGCTGAGCACGTAGTCGCTCACCGGCGCGTCGAGGCCGCTCAGCGGTCGCAGCTCGTCGACCCAGTAGGGGTTCGGCAGGAAGCGCATGTCGGCGACCATGTCGGCGTCGATGGGGATGCCGTACTTGAAGCCGAACGACATGACGGACGCACGCAGACCCGTGGCCCCCGGCTCCTCGAAGGCGGCCTGCACCCGGCGGGCGAGCTGGTGGACGTTGAGGTTCGAGGTGTCGACGACGATGTCGGCCCGGCCACGGACGGCACGCAGCAGCTCGCGCTCGCGGTCGAAGCCGTCGAGCAGGCGGCCCTCCATGCTGAGCGGGTGCGGCCGGCGCGCAGCCTCCTGGCGTCGGACGAGGACCTCGTCGGCCGCCTCGAGGTAGAGCACCCGGGCGCGGATGCCACGCTCGCGCAGCGACTCGAGCGCGTCGACCAGCCCGGAGTAGAACGCCCCGGAGCGGGAATCCACGACCACGGCCAGCCGGGCGACGTCGGCGCCCTCCGCGGCGTCGACGGCGCCCTCGATCATCCTGGCCGGGAGGTTGTCGATGACGTAGTAGCCGAGCTTCTCGAGCGCCTTGGCGGCCGTGCCGCGCCCGGCGCCGGTCATGCCGGTCACGAGCACGAACGTGGTCAACGGCGTCATCGGTCCTCCACGATCTCGCCCGTCGCCATGTCGACGGCGGGCCCTGGGGCGTCGGCGGCGAGCGCCGCCACGACGGATTCTGCCGTAGCCCGGCCGAACCCGGGCACCGCGGCCACCTCGTCGACCGTGGCGGCCCGGATCTTCCGGACGGAGCCGAACGCGGCCATCAGCGCCTTGCGCCGCGTGGGGCCGAGGCCCGGGACGTCGTCGAGGGCGCTGCCCGTCATGGCCTTGGCCCGACGCTGTCGGTGGTGGGCGATGGCGAAGCGGTGGGCCTCGTCGCGCACGCGCTGCAGCAGGTACAGCGCCTCGCTCGTGCGCGGGAAGATGACCGGGTCGACGTCGTGCGGCACCCAGATCTCCTCGAGCCGCTTGGCGAGTCCGCAGAGTGCCACGTCGGTGATGCCGAGCTCGTCGAGCGCGGCCTGGGCGGCCGCCACCTGCGGCGGACCGCCGTCGACGACCACCAGGCCCGGTGCGTACGCGAACTTGCGCGGCAGACCGGTCTCGGGATCGATGCCCGGGATCTCGTCGCCCTCCTTGCGGGCCTTGAGCAGCCGCTGGAAGCGTCGGGTGATGACCTCGTGCATGGCGGCGACGTCGCTCTGGCCCTCGTGGCGGATGGTGAAGCGGCGGTACTCGGCCTTGCGGGGAAGGCCGTCCTCGAACACGACCATCGAGGCGACGATCTCGGTGCCCTGGAGGTTGGAGATGTCGTAGCACTCGATGCGCAGCGGAGCCGTGGGCAGCTCGAGGTACTCCTGGATCTCCTCGAGCGCCTTGCTCCGGGCCGTGAGGTCGCCGGCACGCTTGAGCTTGTGGCGCGCCATGACCTGCTGGGCGTTCTGCTCCACCGTCTCGAGCAGCCGCTTCTTGTCGCCCCGCTGCGGCACGCGGATGCGGACCGGTCCCCCACGCAGCTCGGTGAGCAGCTCGGTGACCGCCTCGACGTCGGCCGGCAGCCGCGGCACGAGCACCTGGCGCGGGATCGCCTCGGCGGCGGTGTTCTCGTACAGGGTCATGACGGCACGCTGGACGAGCTCGGGGAAGCCCGCCTCGTCGGCCTTGTCGGCCACCCAGCCGCGCTGGCCGCGGATGCGCCCGCCGCGGACCGAGAAGATCTGCACGGCGACCTCGAGCGGGTCGTCGACGAAGCCGAGGACGTCGGCGTCTGTGCCGTCGCCGAGCACGACCGTCTGCTTCTCGAGCGCGCGGCTCAGGGCACCGAGGTCGTCGCGGAACTTCGCGGCGAGCTCGTACTCCTGGTTGGCCGCAGCCTCCTTCATGCGCTGCTCGATGGAGCGGGTGAACCCAGCGGTCTGTCCGCCCATGAACGCCATGAAGTCGTCGACGATGCCGCGGTGCTCCTCGGGCGTGACCCGCCCGACGCACGGTGCCGCGCACTTGCCGATGTCGCCGAGCAGGCACGGCCGACCGATGCCCTGGGCGCGACGGTAGACGCCGGCCGAGCACGAGCGCATGGGGAAGACCCGCAGCAGCGTGTCGACCGTGTCGCGGATGGCCCACGCGTGGCCGTAGGGACCGAAGTAGCGCACGCCCTTGCGCTGTGCACCGCGCATCACCTGGACTCGCGGCACCTCCTCGCCGACCGTGACCGCGAGCCAGGGGTAGCTCTTGTCGTCCCGGTACTTGACGTTGAAGCGTGGGTCGAACTCCTTGATCCACGTGTACTCGAGCTGGAGCGCCTCGACCTCGGTGGTGACCACCGTCCAGTCGACCGACGCGGCCGTGGTGACCATGCGCGCCGTGCGCTCGTGCAGCCCCGCGACGTCCTGGAAGTAGCTGTTGAGCCGCGCCCGCAACGACTTGGCCTTGCCGACGTAGATGACCCGACCCTGCGCGTCGCGGAAGCGGTAGACCCCCGGCTCGACCGGTATCTCCCCCGGCGCCGGCCGGTAGGTCGCTGGATCCGCCACGCCCCCACCCTACGAGCCCCCACCGACACACCCGTCCCGGAGATTCCCAGGTCGACCGGGGAATCTGCCGGACTGCACGGTTTCCCTGCGTCTGCACGGGTTGCAACCCGTGCAGACGTAGGGAAGCCGTGCATCTGTCGGCGTCGTCCACATGCCTCCGGAGGCCGCGTCGCGTCGTCCACAGAATGTGTCGCACCCCTCCCGCCCCTGTCTCGAGCGCATCACCGTGGAGGGATGGACGATCTGGAGCTGGCAATCGCGGCCCGCGGCGGCTTCGTGTTCAGAAGCGACCTGCTGGGCCTGGGGTGGACGGATCGCGCCATCGGTCAGGCTCGTCGGGCGAAGATGCTCGTCCGACTCCGCGTGGGCACCTACACGACCCCGGCCGTCCTGGCCTCGTCGAGTCCCGAGGACAGGCACCTCCTGCTCGCAAGGTCGGTCCTGGCCAAGTTCCCCGAAGGAAGCGTCGCTCTGTCGCACCACAGCGCAGCGATCGCCCACGGACTTGCGACCTGGGCGGTCGATCTGACGACGGTGCACGTCGTTCGTCTCGATCCAGGGTCGGGGCGCGCAGAGTCGGCTGTTCACCACCACCGGAACATCGCCGGGCTCGGTTTCGTCGAGACGCCCTCAGGCCTGTTGGCGGTCGAACCGGCTCACGCGACGTTCCAGGTGGCGTGTGCCGGTGATGTCCGAGGCGCCCTCGTGGTGCTGGACTCGGCGCTGAACCGGGAGCTCGCCGTGCGCGAGGAGCTGGCGGACATCTCAGGCAGGTTCAGAGGTTGGACCGGGTCGCGGCAGGCGCGGTTCGTGCTGCGTCGTGCCGACCCCGGCGCACAGACTGCGGCAGAGTCGTTGCTGCGCCAGACGTGCTTCGAGGCATCCATGCCGGTCCCGGTCACGCAGTTCCCGATCGTCGAGGACGGCGAGGTGTTCGCGTGGACCGACGTGGCCTGGCCCGAGCATCGGCACATCGGAGAAGTGGACGGTCAGAGGAAGTACTGGCGCGACCTGCGACCGGGTGAGGACGCCAGCGACGTCGTGGTGCGTGAGAAGCACCGCGAGGACCGGATCCGCGGACTGAGCTTCGGAGTGTCCAGGGCGACAGCCCACGAGGTGCGACCAGGCCAGTCGCACGACACCGGTCTCCGGTGGTCGTACGAGCTCGCTCGGTCGCGTCAGCTCCATGAGCGGGCACGGCGGCACCTGGTGTGAGCAATGCCCGATTTCCCTGCAGGAGCACGGGAAGCAACCCGTGCTCCTGCACGGTTCTCGTGCAAACCGGAAGAATCCCAGGTCGACCTGGGAATCTGTGTTACTGCAGGAGGGGGGCGAGGAACTGGCCGGTGTGGCTGGCCTTCACCGTGGCGACGTGCTCGGGGGTGCCCTCGGCGATGAGGGTGCCGCCGCCGGAGCCGCCCTCGGGACCCATGTCGACGAGCCAGTCGGCCGTCTTGATGACGTCGAGGTTGTGCTCGATGACGACGACGGAGTTGCCGGCGTCGACGAGGCGGCCGAGGACCAGGAGCAGCTTGCGGATGTCCTCGAAGTGCAGGCCGGTGGTGGGCTCGTCGAGGACGTACATGGTGCGGCCGGTGGACCGCTTCTGCAGCTCCGAGGCCAGCTTGACGCGCTGGGCCTCGCCGCCCGACAGGGTCGGGGCGCTCTGACCGAGTCGCACGTAGCCCAGTCCGACGTCGACGAGCGTCCGCAGGTGGCGGGCGATCGCAGGGATGGCCTCGAAGAACTCGACGGCCACCTCGATCGGCATGTCGAGGACCTCGGCGATGGTGCTGCCCTTGTAGCGGACCTCGAGCGTCTCGCGGTTGTACCGCGCTCCGTGGCAGACCTCGCACGGGACGTAGACGTCGGGCAGGAAGTTCATCTCGATCTTGATCGTGCCGTCGCCGGAGCACGCCTCGCAGCGACCACCCTTGATGTTGAACGAGAAGCGACCCTGCTGGTAGCCGCGCATCTTGGCCTCGGGCGTCTGCGCGAACAGCTTGCGCACGTGGTCGAACACGCCGGTGTACGTGGCGGGGTTCGATCGCGGTGTGCGACCGATGGGCGACTGGTCGACGTGGATGATCTTGTCGATCTGCTCGGCGCCGCTGATGGAGCGGTGACGGCCCGGGATGGTGCGCGCGCCGTAGATCTGGCGAGCCAGCGAGGTGTAGAGGATGTCGTTGACGAGCGTCGACTTGCCCGAGCCCGAGACGCCCGTGACCGCGACGAGCTGGCCGAGCGGGAACGTGACGTCGATGTCCTTGAGGTTGTGCTCGCGAGCACCGTGGATCGTGATCTCGCGATCCTTCTGACGCGGCCGACGGACCTCGGGGAGCGGGATCTTCTCCCGTCCGGAGAGGTACTTGCCGGTGATCGAGTCCTTGCTCTTGTAGAGGTCCTTGACGGGCCCGGACACGATGACCTGACCGCCGTGCTCGCCCGCGCCCGGTCCGATGTCGACGGCCCAGTCGGCGGCCCGGATGGTGTCCTCGTCGTGCTCGACGACGATGAGCGTGTTGCCCATGTCGCGCAGGCGCACGAGCGTCTCGATGAGCCGGTGGTTGTCGCGCTGGTGCAGGCCGATGGACGGCTCGTCGAGGACGTACAGGACGCCGACCAGGCCCGCACCGATCTGCGTGGCGAGGCGGATGCGCTGGGCCTCGCCGCCGGACAGCGATCCGGCGGCGCGGTCGAGGCTGAGGTAGTCGAGGCCGACGTCGAGCAGGAAGCGAAGGCGCTCGTGGATCTCCTTGAGCACCCGTTCGCCGATCTGGCGCTCGCGGTCGCTCATCTCGAGGCCGGAGAGGTACTCGGCGGCCTCGGCGATGGACAGGTTGCTGACCTCGGCGATGTTCTTGGGCCCGAGCTCGGGGTGGTTGACCAGCACGGCCCGGATGACGGGCTTGAGCCGGCTGCCGCCGCACTCGCCGCACGCCACCTCGCGCATGAAGCCCTCGAGCCGCTCGCGGTTGGTCTCGGACTCGGTCTCGGCGTAGCGACGCTCGATGAACGCGATCGCGCCCTCGAAGGCCGTGTAGTAGGACCGCTGACGTCCATAGCGGTTCTTGTAGGTGACGTGCACCTTGT
>NZ_LMMY01000015.1:68619-85644 GCF_001422865.1 Aeromicrobium sp. Leaf272 | reverse complement strand
GGAGAACCCCATCTCCTCGGCCAGCGCCTGGGTGATCCGCAGGAAGTACTCGGAGACCTGGTTGTAGCTCCACGGTGCGATGGCGCCGTCGGCCACGGACGCCGACGGGTCGGGGACGACGAGCTCGGGGTCGACCTCCATGCGGGTGCCCAGGCCGTGGCACTCGGGGCACGCGCCGAACGGGGCGTTGAACGAGAACGACCGCGGCTCGAGCTCGTCGACCGCGAGAGGGTGGTCGTTGGGGCACGCCAGCTTCTCGGAGAAACGGCGGATGCGGTGCGGATCGTCCTCGGGCAGGTCCACGAAGTCGGCCAGGACCAGCCCGTCGGCGATGCCGAGGGCGGTCTCGACGGACTCGGTGAGCCGCTGCTTCATCGAGTCCTTGACCTGCAGGCGGTCGACGACGACGTCGATCGTGTGCTTCTTCTGCTTGGCCAGCTTGGGCGGCTCGTCGGCGAGGTTGTGCACCTCGCCGTCGACGAGCGCGCGGCTGAAGCCCTGCTGCTGCAGCTGCTTGAACAGCTCGAGGTACTCGCCCTTCCGGCCCCGGATGACGGGGGCCAGCACCTGGAACCGGCTGCCTTCCTCGAGGGCGAGGATGCGGTCGACGATCTGCTGCGGCGTCTGGCGCGAGATGGGCTCGCCGCAGTCGGGGCAGTGCGCGCGCCCGGCGCGGGCGTAGAGCAGGCGCAGGTAGTCGTAGACCTCGGTGATGGTGCCGACCGTGGACCGCGGGTTCTTCGACGTGGACTTCTGGTCGATCGAGACGGCCGGGCTCAGGCCCTCGATGAAGTCGACGTCGGGCTTGTCCATCTGGCCGAGGAACTGGCGCGCGTAGGCCGACAGCGACTCCACGTACCGTCGCTGGCCCTCGGCGAAGATCGTGTCGAAGGCGAGCGACGACTTGCCCGACCCCGACAGGCCGGTGAAGACGATGAGCGAGTCACGTGGAAGGTCGAGCGAGACGTCCTTGAGGTTGTTCTCGCGCGCGCCGCGCACGACGATGCGGTCCGACGTCACGGACATCCCTCCGAGGTTCCGGCAGCAGGTGTAGGCATACGTGTCGAGCCTAGTGGCGACCGCCGACAGAAACACCTCGAGCGACGGTGACCTCACCCACGGGGGTCAGACCTGGTTCACCTGACCGGCCTGCGCGAGCACTCCCAGCACCACGAGCACCAGCAGGACGACGCCCGCGACGAGCAGCTTGCCGCCCTTCTGCCCGGCCGAGGCCGTCTTGCGACGTCGCGCGACGACGATCATCGCGATCGGGATGGTCAGGACGAGCACGAGCCCGATCAGTCGCCCTGCCAGCTCTGCGCCGTCCACGTGTCCCCCTCGTGCCGCGGGCGGGCGAGCCCCGTCCGCCTAGGATCACAGCATGACGTACACGGGTGAGGTCGAGGTCGGCGGTCCGGCCGACGTCCAGCACGCAGGTGACCTGCGGATCACGAAGCTCGCGGTGGGCGAGATGAGCAACAACGCCTACCTCCTGCGGTGCGAGCTGACCGGCGAGCAGGTGCTCGTCGACGCCGCCGCCGAGCCGGATCGGCTCCTCGAGCTGGTCGGCGAGGACGGCCTGGCCCGCATCGTGACGACCCACCGCCACGGCGACCACTGGCAGGCGCTCGCCGCCGTCGTCGAGGCCACCGGAGCCGAGACCGTGGCGGGCGAGAACGACGCCGAGGGCATCGACGTGCCCACCGACCGGCTGGTCTCGACCGGCGCGCGCGTCCGCGTCGGCTCCTGCGAGCTGGAGGTCACCGAGGTCGTGGGCCACACGCCCGGCTCGATCGTGCTCGCCTACGACGACCCCGACGGCGTCGTGCACCTCTTCGTCGGCGACGACCTCTTCCCCGGTGGTGTGGGCAAGACCTGGTCGCCCGAGGACTTCACCACGCTGATCGACGAGGTGGAGACCAAGATCTTCGGCCGCCACCCCGACGACACGCACGTCTACCCCGGCCACGGGAACGACACGACCCTCGGCGCGGAGCGCCCCCACCTGCCGGAGTGGCGCGAGCGCGGCTGGTAGCCGTCCGACGACACGACGCGGGCCACCGACTCGCTCGACGCGACGGGGCGCACGACCGACCCGGTCGCCCCGCTCCCCTGCGGGAACGCGCCCGGCTGCCTACGCTCGTCCGATGAGGTCGATCGCCGCCGCGTCCATGGTCCTGGTGCTCGCGAGCGCGTGCTCGATCGGTGGTGGGTCCGACGAGCCCGACGCCTCCCAGCAGGCCTTCGACCGGACGTGCTCGCTCGTGCGCTCGGGCGTGGCGGCGTTCAACGAGAACGACTACGCCGAGACGGTCGAACGGTTCGAGGCGGCGCTGGAGCCCGCCCGGGACCTCGCAGAGGTCAGTGACGACGAACGTGCCGACGAGCTGCTCGAGGCCGTCGAGTACTACGCGACACTGCCGGCGAAGGACTACCGCAAGGCGTTCGAGAGCTCCCCGGAGTTCAAGCGCCACCAGGCGACGACGCTCGGCCAGTGCGGCGACGCGCAGCCGGAGGACTCCCCCGGCCAGGAGTCCGAGGCCTGACGTCGGACCGGAGGTCGCTCAGAAGGTGACCGGCAGCTCGTCGACGCCGTAGACGAACGACAGCTGCCGGAACGACAGGTCCGACTCCGGCACCGCGAGGGCGAGGTCGGGGAAGCGACGCAGCAGACGAGGGAACACCGTCCGCAGCTCGATGCGCGCCAGCTCGGCGCCGATGCAGCGGTGGATGCCGTGCCCGAAGGCGAGATGAGCGCTGCGCGGCACGCGGAAGGGGTCGAACTCCTCCGGTTCGTCACCGGCGCCGGCCGGGTCGCGGTTCGCCGCACTGAGCGACGCGAGCAGCACGTCGCCCTTGCGGATCCGCCGACCGAAGAGCGTCATGTCCTCCTTGGCGAAGCGCGGGAACGCGACCTGCACGACGGCGAGGTAGCGCAGCAGCTCCTCCACCACCTTCTCGACGTCCTGCGACGTGCCGTTGCGCACCAGAGCCGCGTGCTTCTCGTCGCGCATCAGCACGATGGTGCCGAGCGCGATCATGCCGGCGGTGGTCTCGAAGCCACCGGTGAACACGCCGTCGGCGAGCCCGGCGAGATCGACGTCGCTGATCGCGTCGCCCTCGGAGCGGATGATCTGGCCGATCAGGCCGGGGCCGGGCTCCAGCCGCTGTCGGGCGACGGCCTCGAAGAGGAACTCCCGCTGCGCCGACACCGCGCCGAAGGCGGCAGCCGCTCCGTTCGTCGCGTCGAAGCGCGCGCTGCCCAGCGCGGCGAAGGCCTCGCGGTCCTCGTAGTCGAGACCGAGCAGGGCACAGATCGTCTGGAAGGGCACCGGGAAGGCGAGGTGCTTCGCCAGGTCGCCGGGTGAGCCGGAGGCCTCGAAGGAGTCGAGCGCGTCGTCGACGATGTTCTCGATGACCGGACCCAGCCGGGAGAGCCGACGCATCGTGAACTCGGGCGTGACGATCTTGCGCAACCGGGTGTGCAGCGGCGGATCGGTGAAGCCCAGCCCGCCGATGTCGTCGGACGTGGCCGGGCCGTCGCCGTGGAACAGGTGCCGGATGTCGTTGGAGTAGGCCCCGCGGTCGGTGAGCACGGTGCGCGTCTCGTCGTACCCCGACACGAGGTAGGCGTTGAAGGAGAACGGCAGGGCCAGCTTGTGAAGGCGCTCCTGGCCGCGGATCTCGGCCAGCCGCGGCAGCGGGTCGGTGCCGTCGCGCTGGAGGGGGACCTTGGTCTCCTCGGGGATGAAGGACATGCGTGAGAGGTCGATGCCCTTGCGCCGGATGCGGCGGACGACGACGCTCCCCAACCAGGAGCTGAGCCGTGCGCGTACGTCCATCACCCCACAGAACCTACTACTGGTGTTGCGCTGGAGGCGGAGCCGGAGGAAGGTGTCCTCCAAACTCTGCTTCGGGGCGCAGTGCTCCGGGGGTGACGACGCGAGGAGCCACATGAGCACCGACACCGCTGGGGTCCAGGAACCGACCGAGCTCCGCCGGGTCATGGGACCCAAGCTGCTGCTGCTCTTCATCGTCGGCGACATCCTGGGTGCGGGCATCTACGCGGTGACCGGACAGATGGCCGGCAAGGTCGGCGGCCTCGTCTGGCTGCCGTTCCTCCTGGCCTTCGTCGTGGCCTCCATGACGGCCCTCTCCTACCTCGAGCTGGTCACGAAGTACCCACAGGCCGCGGGCGCCGCGCTGTACGCGCACAAGGCCTTCGGGATCCACTTCGTGACGTTCCTCATCGCCTTCGCGGTCGTCTGCTCGGGCATCACCAGCGCCTCGACGTCGGCGAAGACACTGGCCGACAACTTCACCGGCGGCCTCGAGGTCAACGGCTGGATCGACGGCACGCCCAGCAGCGGGGTCATCGTCGCGATCGCCATGGGCTTCATGATCCTCCTGGCGATCATCAACCTGCGTGGCGTGGGCGAGAGCGTGAAGTTCAACGTCGTCCTCACCATCGTCGAGCTCGCCGCGCTCTCGATCGTCATCGGCGTGGGCTTCTACGCCATGACCCGCAACGGCGCCGACCTGAGCGAGATCGTGACCTTCCGCGACTACGAGGATCGTGGGCTCTTCCTCGCGGTGACCGCCGCCACCTCCATCGCGTTCTTCGCCATGGTCGGCTTCGAGGACGCGGTCAACATGGTCGAGGAGGTCAAGGAGCCGAACAAGATCTTCCCCCGCACCATGCTCACCGGTCTGGGCATCGCCGTCATCCTCTACATGCTGGTCGCCGTCTCGGTCGTGGCGGTGCTCACCGCCCCCGAGCTGAAGAACATCGCCGACTCCGAGGGGCGCGCACTGCTCGAGGTGGTGTCGAAGGGTGCACCCGACTTCCCGATCGACCGGGTGTTCCCGTTCCTGGCCGTGTTCGCCGTGGCCAACACCGCGCTCATCAACATGCTCATGGCGAGCCGGCTCCTCTACGGCATGGCCAAGCAAGGGGTGCTCCCCCGCCAGCTCGGAGCGGTGCTGCCCGGACGACGCACCCCGTGGGTCGCCGTCGGGTTCTCCACGGTCCTGGCGCTGGGCCTGATCTTCTACGTCACCCGCGACGCCGACAGCAACGTGGTCGCCAACCTCTCGAACGTGACCGCGTTCCTGCTCCTGTGCGTGTTCGCGATCGTCAACGTCGCGTGCCTCATCCTGCGGCGCGACACCACCGGCGCCGAGCGCAATCACTTCATGTCGCCGGGGGTCCTGCCCGCCGTGGCCGCCTTCCTGTGCCTCTTCCTCGCCGGACCGTGGGTCGATCGCGACCCCGAGGTCTACAAGATCGCCGGGGCGCTCATGCTCATCGGCGTCGCCCTGTGGGTCGTCACGTACTTCATCAACAGGGCCACCGGCACGGCCGACAGCTCGTTCGAGGACGTCGAGGGCCTGGGTGGCTGACGGCTCCACCACCCTCGTCGTCGCCGGCTGGCTCCGTGTCGACGCCGCCCACCGCGACGCGTACGTGGACGCGTGCCGTCACGCCGTCGAGCTCGCCCGGCGTGCACCCGGGTGCGTGGCCTTCGCCGTCGCGGCCGACAGCGTCGACCCCGGTCTCGTCGTGGTGCTCGAGCAGTGGACCGACGAGTCCTCGCTGATGGCGTTCCGCGCGCTCCCCGACGACGGCGGGACCGCCCTCCCCGACGTGCTGGACGCCCACGTGCGGCGCTACCACGTGAGCGGGGAGGGCCCGGCCTAGCCGGACCCTCCCCGCGACGTGCTGCGTGCCGCTACTGGTCGCCGCGCCGGGCGTCCTTCTCCGGCGTCTCGTCGACGTCGGGCGTGGCCTGCTCGTGCGCCTCGTGGCCGTCGGCCTTGGGAGCCGCGTGGTCCTTGACGCGCTCCGGGTACTTGTTGGCGTACCAGAGGCTGGCCACCGCGGTGGTGCCGAGGATGACGATGATCGCACCGAGGCTCGCGAGCGTCGGGATCTCCGGGACGGGGACGTGCTCGCCGCCGTTGATGAAGGGCAGCTCGTTCTCGTGCAGGGCGTGCAGCAGCAGCTTCACGCCGATGAAGGCCAGCAGCACCGACAGGCCCTGCGACAGGAACACGAGACGCTTGAGCAGGTCGCCCAGCAGGAAGTAGAGCTGGCGCAGGCCCATCAGGGCGAAGACGTTGGCCGTGAACACGAGGTACGGCTCACGGGTCAGGCCGTAGATCGCCGGGATCGAGTCCAGGGCGAACAGCAGGTCCGTGGTGCCGAGGGCGATGATCACGAGGGCCATCGGCGTGAGGGCGCGCCGGCCGTTCTCCTTCACGACCAGCTTGAGGCCGTCCCAGCGGTCCGTCAGGTTGAAGCGGCGGCGGGCCAGCCGGACGACGGCGTTCTCGGCGTCGTCGTCGTGGTCGGTGTCGCGGATCAGCTGGATGGCCGTGTAGATGAGGAACGCGCCGAACAGGTAGAAGACCCACGAGAAGTTGTTGATCGCCACGGCACCGACGGCGATGAAGATCGCCCGGAAGACCAGGGCGATGATGATGCCCACCATCAGCGCTTCCTGCTGGTACTTCCGCGGCACGTTGAAGCTCGCCATGATGATGATGAAGATGAACAGGTTGTCGATCGACAGGCTGTACTCGGTCAACCAGCCCGCGAAGAACTCCACGCCGTACTGGGACCCGTGGTACGTGAACGTCCAGATGCCGAAGGCGACCGCCAGGCCGACGTAGATGCTCAGGTAGGTGGCGCACTCCTTCATCGACGGCTCGTGCGGCTTGCGCGCCACGACGAACACGTCGAAGAGGATGATGGCGATGGTCACACCGACGGTGATGGACCACTCCATGGTCGAGACGTTCACTCAGGTTCCTCCGGTCGACAGACGTGTACCGGAGGTCTCTTCCACCCCGGGAACGGTCCCCCGGAGCCCACAGCACCGGACGGTCGGAAGACCACCGTGATGACGACACTGCAGCGAAGGAATACTCCCCTCCGCCGGACATTCTTGCAGGAGCGCGCGACGGGGCGCACGTCGAGTCGGTGTGACGTCGTGCGGTCCTGTCAGCTCACGCTCGTGCAGGTCGCGTCGCCGAACCCGGAGTAGTCCGACCTGCTCCCCCGTTGCACGGCGGCCCCCCACTGGCTCAGCGCGGTCGGGACACCGGCTGTGGCGTCATCGATGGCCCCGGTGAACGCCACGTAGGTCGCCCACGGGTCCTCACCGTCCGCGGACGTCGCTCGCAGCACCTCGCCGGCTGCGTGGTCGGGCGTGCCACCACCGCCGGCGGCCATGGTGCCCGCGATGCGGTCGACCAGGGCGGGCTGGGCCTGCTCCATCCATGCCTTCACGTCGTCGGCCTCCGCGAGACCCTTCAGCCGCAGGACGTCACGCGCGAAGCGTCGGCCGTCGCCGTCGGTGTTGAACCAGTCGGCAGCGACGACGAGGGCGTCGGACCGGATGGTCGCGAGGTCCTCGGCGTCGAGGCCGAGCACGAGGTTGACCGAGCCCGAGACCTCGGCCGGGCGGCCGGCGAAGGACTGGTTGTACGTCGAGGCGACGGCCGAGCTCACGTCGCGCACGCGAATGGCGGCCTCGATGCCGCGGGCCCGCCCGTCGGCTCCGAACACCTCGCCGAAGCGGAGCCGTCCCTGGCGGGAGTCGGTCGAGCGGGTGAGGGTGACTGCGCCGTCACCGTCCTCGCGAACCGTCCGCTCGACCCCCGCGGCGAAGAACGAGGGTGGGACGTCGAGGCGGCCGGAGTCGAGCGTCCGTGCGCGCGCGGTGGCGGGCGCACCACCGGTGACCAGCGACGTCGCGCGCACGGCCTTCGACGCCTCGGCCGGCAGCTCGCCGTCGAGCAGCGCCGCGTACGCCTCCCGCCCGGGGTCGCCGGAGATGTCGAGGACGACCTGGCGCAGGGCGAACGTGGGCAGATCCTCGTCGGGCGCCACCTCGGCGTGCGCATCGGTGACAGCAGGCCACAGCACGGTGGTCCGCTCGACGGCGGCCGCGGTCCCGATCGTCACGACGACGTCGTCGGAGCCGATCGGCGTGATCGCTGCGGCCACCTCGTCGCCCCCGCCGCCCGGCAGGTCCTCGGCGAGCCCGCGCAGGGCCGCCTCGTCGCCGGCCGCCTCGAACGCGTCGGCCTCGAGGACCAGCGAGCCGCCCGGCGGGATCTGCGCCGGGTCCTCGGCCCCCGGCAGGCCGGAGGACGGCGGGTCGTCGTCCACGTAGCCGGCCGGCACGACCAGTCGAAGGTTCTTCGTGAGTCCCGCCGTGCCGTCGACCAGGTCGTAGCTCAGGGAGGTCCAGGCCACGCCGCGGGAGTCCTTGGCGGCGGCACCGACGTCCACCGACGTGGCCTCGCCCGAGTCGTCGGGCGTGCTCCGGTCCCATCGCCAGCGACCGTCCACCCGCTGCGGCCAGCCGGAGAAGAGGTCGTCGCCGGCGGTCGGGAACGCCTGGACGACCGCCGCCTCGAGCGGTGTGCTCAGGCCGATCTCCTGCGGGTCGACCCGCAGGCAGACGGGCGAGCGTTCCTTCGTCTCGACGACCGGCTCGGCTGCGGCGGACACCGACGACCGCTCCCCGACCGTGCCCGTCCCCACCAGGGTCGCGCCGACCAGACCCCCCAGGACGATGCCGCCGGCGATCATGCGGCTCACGGACTCGAACGTCAGCGCGTCGAGCTCGTCACGCCACCTCATGGGCACATCCTGCCCCCTGCCACCGCGGCGCGCGCGGGGACCCGAGAAAGACGTTCAGGACCGGTCGCCCAGCTCGGCCGCGACACGGCGTCGGAACTCGTCGGCATCGACCGTGTTCCCGGGGTCCCACTTGCCGGCGGTGCTGGTCTCGGAGTGGTAGCGCACGTGGTCGGGGCCGGTGCCGAACCGGGCCACGATCACCGCCGCGGCGCGCACCGCCGCCTCACCCTGCCGGGCCGTGGGTCGCTGGCCGTACGGCTCCTGGGGCGCGTAGTCGATCTCGATGCCGACGTAGGACGCGTTGCCGTCCCCGGCGGGCATGGGGCCGCTGGAGCGCGCCTCGCCCGCGTGGTTGGCCCGCCCTGCTGCGATCACGTGGCACACGGCGTCGCGGTCGATGAGCAGGTGGCACAGGGGGCCGCGCAGTCCGGTCCTGCCGTCGACCACGGTGTCCAGCGCGGGGTGCGGGTCGGCGGTGGTGGCACGGAACGCCGTGTGGTGCACGAGCACGCCCGACGGGTCGAACGCCCACGGGCGGCCGCGGCCCACCCAGCCCTCGGTGGCCTCGACCTGCAGCCCGGCGTCACGCAGTGCGGTGGGCAGCCACGTGAGCTGGACCTTGCGGCGGCCGGGGATCGGCAGGTCGCGGACGTAGGGCATGCGGTCCAGGAGGGCGAGACCCCCGATGGTGGCGGTCGCCGCCAGCGCGCCACCGAGCAGCACCCGCCGACTGGTGCCCCCCGAGCCGGGCTCGAGCCGGGGCCGGGGCGTGTCGTCCGTCTGCTGCATGGCGGCTCCCTGGGCTCGTGTCCCTCGCCCGGGACCATCCGACGCCTCGACGCTACGGGGCTGCGGCAACACCTGCAGAACGACCCGCCGCGCCGTGCTGCTCGACGTCGAGGGTGAAGGTGATCGACGTCGCGTCCAGCCACCGGTGCCACGACGGGTGGGCGAAGGCGTCGGGCGGGGCGGTCTGCGGCTCGATGCAGACGGCGTGCTCGGGTCGGGTGTAGACGACCCACCATGGTGCGTCGCTGCTGAGCCGCAGGGTGAGCGTGTCGCCCCAGCGGATCGACGGCGGCCGCTGCAGCGCGAAGCAGTCGTCCCACGGCTCGGCCACCGGCTCGACGAACCGGCCCGTGGGGAGCATCGCGTCGCCGCGTTCGACCATGCGCTCGGGAGCGACGTCGTGGACCGCCTCGGAGCCGTCGGCGAGCCTGCGGCGGAACCAGGGGTGGAACCCGAGCGAGGCCCCGGGGCCTGCGCCGTCCCACCCGAGGGTGCAGGTGAGTCGCGAGGCGGTGAGGGCGTAGCGGAGGGTCGCCGTGCCCGCGGCCGGCCACGGATCACCGAGCTCGGCCTCGAAGGCGAGGTCGTCGACCTGCGTCCAGACGGCGTCGCGTCCGAGACCGTGCAGCGCGTTGCCGTCGTCGGCCGTCGGCAACCGGTGCCGGACGCCCCCGTGCTCCACGACGCCGTGGCCGATCCGGCCCGCCCACGGGACCATGGGATAGCTGCCCCGGGTGATGGTGTCGGGCACTCCGGGCACCGGCTGCGTCGCGATGAGCTCCAGCCCGGCCACCGTGAACGAGACGAGCCGCGCCCCGTGGTCGGGATCGATCTCGACCGCGAGCGGCCCCTCGACGGCCCGCACCGTCACGCGTGCGCCTCGAGCATGCCGCGCAGCTCCTTCTTGAGCTCGCCGATCTCGTCGCGCAGACGGGCCGCGACCTCGAACTGCAGGTCGGCCGCGGCGGCGTGCATCTGCTCGCTGAGCTGCTCGATGAGGGCGGCGAGGTCGGCCGACGGCAGGTCCGCCAGCCCGGCGGTGTGCTGTCCGAGCGGCACGGGCGCACCGCGTCGCTTGTGGTCACCCGTGGCCGCGAGCAGGGTGGCGGTGTCCGCGTCCTCGCGCGCGAGCATGTCGGTGATGTCGCCGATCTTCTTGCGCAGCGGCTGCGGATCGACCCCGCGCTCGAGGTTGTAGGCGACCTGCTTCTCACGACGTCGGTTGGTCTCGTCGATCGCCAGCGCCATGGAGTCCGTGATCCGGTCGGCGTACATGATGACCTGGCCGGAGACGTTGCGCGCGGCTCGACCGATCGTCTGGATCAGGGACCGCCCCGACCGCAGGAAGCCCTCCTTGTCCGCGTCGAGGATGGCCACCAGGCTCACCTCGGGCAGGTCGAGTCCCTCGCGCAGGAGGTTGATCCCCACCAGCACGTCGTACTCCCCCATGCGCAGCTCGCGGAGCAGCTCGACGCGACGCAGCGTGTCGACCTCGCTGTGCAGGTAGCGGGTGCGGATGCCGGCCTCGAGGAGGTAGTCGGTGAGGTCCTCGGACATCTTCTTGGTGAGCGTGGTGACGAGGACGCGCTCGTTCTTCTCGACCCGGTCGCGGATCTGCGCGATGAGGTCGTCGATCTGGCCCCGGGTCGGCTTGACGATCACCTCGGGATCCACCAGGCCCGTGGGACGGATGATCTGCTCGACGACCTCGCCGCCGGTCTTCTCCATCTCGTAGGTGCCGGGGGTGGCCGAGAGGTAGACGGTCTGCCCGATGCGCTCCAGGAACTCGCCCCACGTGAGGGGCCGGTTGTCCATGGCACTGGGCAGGCGGAACCCGTGCTCGACGAGCGTGCGCTTGCGCGACATGTCGCCCTCGTACATCGCGCCGATCTGCGGCACGGTCACGTGGGACTCGTCCAGGACCAGGAGGAAGTCCTCGGGGAAGTAGTCGAGCAGGCAGTTCGGCGCCGTACCCGGAGCACGCCCGTCCATGTGGCGCGAGTAGTTCTCGATGCCGGCACACGTACCGACCTGCTGCATCATCTCGATGTCGTAGGTGGTGCGCATGCGCAGCCGCTGCGCCTCCAGCAGGCTGCCCTGGCCCTCGAGCTCGGCCAGCCGCTCGGCCAGCTCGACCTCGATGCTCTCGATCGCCCGCGTCATGACGTCGGGGCCCACGGTGTAGTGCGTCGCGGCCCCGACGTAGAGCTCGGTGTCCTCGCTGAGGACCTCGCCCGTGAGCGGGTGCAGCGTCATGAGCCGCTCGATCTCGTCGCCGAAGAACTCGATGCGGACCGCCATCTCCTGGTAGACGGGGAAGATCTCGAGGGTGTCGCCCTTGACCCGGAACGTGCCGCGCGTGGGTGCGACGTCGTTGCGCACGTACTGCGCCTGGACCAGGGATCGGAGCAGCTCCTCTCGCGGCTTCTCCTCGCCGACCTTGAAGCCGATCATGCGCTCGGTGTACTCCTGCGCCGAGCCGAGGCCGTAGATGCAGGACACCGTGGCGACCACGATGACGTCGCGTCGGGTGAGCAGCGACCAGGTCGCGGAGTGGCGCAGGCGCTCGACCTCCTCGTTGATCGAGGAGTCCTTCTCGATGTAGGTGTCGGTCTGCGGGACGTAGGCCTCGGGCTGGTAGTAGTCGTAGTAGGAGACGAAGTACTCGACGGCGTTGTGGGGCAGCAGCTCGCGCAGCTCGGTGGCGAACTGGGCGGCGAGCGTCTTGTTGGGGAGCATCACCAGCACCGGACGCTGCAGACGCTCGGTGAGCCATGCGGTGGTGGCGGTCTTGCCGGTGCCGGTGGCGCCCATGAGCACGACGTCCTGCGCGCCCGACTCGATGCGCTCCTGCAGGGCCTGGATCGCGGCCGGCTGGTCGCCGGCGGGCTCGTACTCGGACACGACGGAGAACGGCGCGACCTGACGGCGCAGCGCGGACTTGGGCCTCATGGCCTCCACCGTACGACCCGCCACCGACACCGGCGTCGCTCCTGCCGCGGGGCCGTGATCGGCCACACCTAGGATGCATGCATGTCTGCAGCGGAGACGAGCACGGGCGAGACCCACGACGAGGGTGGGACGACCGCCGCCCCCACGGTGGGTGCCCCGCGCGGGCCCCGGTCCCGCACCGAGCAGCGACGTGCCGCGCGCTCGGCGGAGATCGTCGCCGCCACCCGGGCACTCTTCGACGAGCGCGGCGTGCGCGAGGCGCAGATCGAGGACATCGCCAAGGCCGTCGGCATCAACCGGGCGATCATCTACCGGCACTTCTCCAGCAAGGAGGAGCTGTTCGCGGTGACCCTCCTGGGCTACCTGACCGAGCTCGACGAGGCCCTGACGCCGGGTGACGACCCCGACCGCACGGGCCCCCAGCGCCTCGACGCACTCGTGCGGGCGTTCTTCGGCTACGGACTCGAGCACCCGGCCTTCGTCGACTGTGCGCAGACGCTGCTGCGTCGGCGCGGCGTCGAGCTGATGGAAGAGGTCAGCGAGGACGTGATGATCCGGCTCGGCACCGCCATGAGCGCCTGCCTCGGCCACGTGGTGCGGGTCCTCGAGACCGGGGACGCCGAGGGCGAGTTCGCCGTGGCCGACCCGAACCTCCTCGCCAACATCCTCTACACGCAGGGCCTCGGTGCCCTGAACCTGGCGCACCTGCAGATCTCCGTCCGCGAGCACATCTCCGGGCTCCCCGTCGTGGACCCGGTCGTCACCGACGACCTCCTCGACCACCTGCTGCGCGGAGCCCTCGCGATGGCGCGAGGCCGCTGACCTGCCTCGTCCCCTCAGGACGCCCGCCCGACGCGGAGGACCCCCCACGACCGGACCCCCACGGCTGGGCCGTGGGGGTCCTGTCGTCGGTGCCGGAGGGGTCAGGCGCCCTCGAGGATGGCGACGACGCCCTGGCCACCGGCCGCACAGATCGAGATGAGGCCGCGGCTGCCCGGGCCCTTCTCGTGCAGCAGCTTGGCCAGGTTCGCGACGATCCGCGCACCGGTGGCCGCGAAGGGGTGCGCTGCGGCGAGCGAGGATCCCTTCACGTTCAGCCTGCTGCGGTCGATCGAGCCGAGCGGGACGTCCAGGCCCAGACGCTCCTTGCAGAAGTCGGGGTCCTCCCACGCGGCGAGGGTCGAGAGCACCTGGCCGGCGAAGGCCTCGTGGATCTCGTAGTAGTCGAAGTCCTGCAGGGTGAGCCCGTTGCGTGCGAGCATGCGCGGCACGGCGTACGCCGGGGCCATGAGCAGGCCCTCGGCACCGCTCACGTAGTCGACGGCCGCCGTCTCGTAGTCCACGAAGTACGCACGGGGCGTCCAGCCGCGGCGCTGCGCCTCCTCCTCCGAGGCGAGCAGTGCCACGGAGGCACCGTCGGACAGCGGGGTGGAGTTGCCGGCGGTCATGGTCGCCTCGTCGCCGAGCTGCTTGCCGAAGACCGGCTTGAGCTTGGCGAGCTTCTCGACCGTCGAGTCCGGGCGCAGGTGGTTGTCCTTGGTGACGCCGTTGAACGGCGTGACCAGGTCGTCCTGCCAGCCGGCGTCCCACGAGGCGGCGAGGTTCTGGTGCGAGGCCGCCGCGAGCTCGTCCTGCGCCTCGCGGGTGATGCCCCAGGCGTGGGTCGTGATGGCCTGGTGGTCACCCATCGACAGCCCGGTGCGGGGCTCGGCGTTGCGGGGCTGGTCGGGGGCGAGGTAGCCGGGACGGATCTTCGCGATGGCGGCGAGACGGCCCTTGTTGTCCTTGGCGTTGTTGGCCTCGATGAGGATCTTGCGCAGCTTGTCCCCCACGGCCAGCGGGGCGTCGGACGTGGTGTCCGTGCCGCCGGCGATGCCGGACTCGATCTTGCCGAGCGAGATCTTCGCGGCGACCTGGAACGCGGCCTGCAGACCGGTGCCGCACGCCTGCTGGATGTCCTCGGCGGGCGTCTCGGGCGAGAGCTTGGACCCGAGGACCGTCTCGCGCGCCAGGTTGAAGTCGCGGCTGTGCTTGAGCACGGCGCCGGCGACGACCTCGCCGACCTTCTCGCCCTCGAGGTCGTAGCGCTCGACGAGACCGTCGAGGGCTGCCGTGAGCATGTCCTGGTTGGAGACGTTCTGGTAGACCGTGTTCGACCGGGCGAACGGGATCCGGTTGCCGCCGACGACGACGACCTTGCGGACGGTCTGCTCGCTGCCGGAGGCGCCGGCCGCAGCCGTGCTCGTCGCGGCCTTCGTGCCGGCGGCCTTGGTCGCAGCGTTCTTGGCAGCGGGGGCCTTCTTGGCCGGTGACTTCTTCGCGGCCGTCTTCTTCGCGGGGGTGTTCTCCGCCATGGCGCGTGCTCCTTGCGCTTCGGGGTGGGCGAGGTGGTGGTGCGGGTCGTGCGACACCGGGCAGGTGCGTGCGGGACGATGGTGCCACGCGGCAGGGTGAGGCGGCAGCCCGCGAGGGTCCCGGCCAGGGCCGAGACCGTGCGGTGTGCGCCTCACCACGCCCGGTGGACGCGGTTGTCACTCCAAGTTACAGTTCACGTGCGATTCCAGATACCGATGGTATGCGAGAGATAGGACACACACCCTGATGAGCGATCGTTACCAGGACCTGGCACACAACCCGATCGGCAAGTTCCTCGTGAAGAACCTGGGACTGCCGAACCCTCCGTACCTGGAGCGCTACGACGGCGGCCCGTTGGTCGACGGCACCGTCCTCACCGGCACGGCGAAGGCCGGGACGGTCTCCAAGGCGATCACCGCGGCGCTCAAGGCCGACAAGATCGAGGCCACGGGCGTGCCCGCGCAGGGCAAGCGCTACAAGGGCCTCGTGTTCGACGCGACGGGCATCTCCGACGCCGCCGGGCTGGTCGCGCTCCAGGAGTTCTTCACCCCGGTGCTCCGTCAGCTGCAGGGCTGTGGCCGGATCGTCGTCGTCGGCTCCGTCCCCGAGGACGCCGCCACCGAGGGTGCGCGGGTCGCCCAGCGCGCCCTCGAGGGCTTCACCCGCTCGCTCGCCAAGGAGGTCGGGGCCGGCAGCACCGCGAACCTCGTCTACCTCGCGAAGGGCGCCGAGAAGTCCGTCGCCTCGACGCTCGGCTTCCTGCTCTCCGCCAAGTCCGCCTACGTGTCGGGCCAGGTCGTCCGCATCGGCTCCACCGGCATCACGAAGGTGACCGAGCCGGCCGACCTCCAGAAGCCGCTCGCCGGCAAGGTCGCGCTCGTCACGGGCGCCTCGCGCGGCCTCGGCGAGGCCGACATGCGCACCCTCGCCCGCGACGGAGCCACCGTCATCGGCCTCGACGTCCCGCCGCTCGAGGGTGACCTCAAGGCCCTCGCCGAGGAGCTGGGCGGCGGCTACATCGTGGGTGACATCACCTCGCCCGACGCCCCGGCGACGATCGCCGCCTACGTCAAGGAGAACTACGGCGCGGTCGACGTCGTGGTGCACAACGCCGGCATCACGCGCGACAAGCGCCTGCGGAACATGAAGGCCGAGAACTGGCAGCTGGTGGTCGACATCTCGGTGGGCGCGCCCCAGCGGATCACCGACGAGCTGCTGGCCCAGGGCCTCGTCAACACCGGCGGCACGATCATCGGCATCGCATCGATCGCGGGCATCGCGGGCAACAACGGCCAGACGAACTACGCGTCGGCCAAGGCCGGCGTGATCGGCTGGATCCAGTCGCTCGCCGAGCGGGTCGCCGCCGACGGCATCACGGCCAACGTCGTCGCCCCGGGCTTCATGGAGACCGAGATGGTCAAGACCATCCCGCTCGGCATCCGCGAGGCCGGGCGCCGCATGAACTCGATGTCCCAGGGCGGGCTGCCGGTCGACGTGGCCGAGGCGATCGCCTGGTTCGCCAACCCGGGTTCGGGTGCCGTGAGCGGGAACGTCCTCGGCGTGAACGGCCAGATGCTGCTGGGGGCCTCGTGACCACCAGGCGCTTCGAGGACGCACCGTCCACGCTGCCCCTCATGCTGAAGGCCGCCCTGCCGGCCGTGCCCGTCGTGGGCTCGCTGCCGGGGGTCAAGCACGCGTCGGGCGCGGTGCCCGACCTCGTGCTGGAGCGCTCCGGCGTCGGCACGGACCCGGCGCACCTCGAGCGCTGCCTCGACGTGTGCGGCTTCCCGCACGTCGAGCACCTGCCCGCCACCTACCCGCACATGGCGGCGTTCGGCCTGCACATGGCACTCATGACGGACACCGCGTTCCCCTTCGCCCCCATGGGTCTGGTGCACCTGCGGAACCGCATCACGCAGCACCGTCCCATCGGCGCCGACGAGGTGTTCGACGTGTCCGTGCGGGCCGCCGACCTGCGACCGCACCCGAAGGGACGACTCGTCGACCTCCTCACGGCCGTCACGATCGACGGCGAGCTCGTGTGGGACGAGGTCACGACGCTCTTCTCGCGTGGTCGTGGCGGAGCGCCGGAGACGTCGCCCGCGCCCCTGGAGGGCGTGGAGGCACCCCGGGGCGTCGTCCACTGGCGGCTCGCCGGTGACCTGGGCCGGCGCTACGGCGCGGTGTCCGGCGACCGCAACCCCATCCACCTGTACCCCGTCACCGCGAAGGCGTTCGGCTTCCCGAGCAACATCGCGCACGGCATGTGGACG
>NZ_LMMY01000015.1:63267-68539 GCF_001422865.1 Aeromicrobium sp. Leaf272 | reverse complement strand
TCAAGAAGCCGGTGCTCCTGCCCACGACCGTGGTGTTCGGGTCGACGACCGGCGACGACGGCACCGACTTCGGGGTCCGTGCGCAGAAGAAGGACTCGACGCACCTGGTCGGACGCATCACCCCGTCCTGAGCGACGGACCGGGCAGTGACGTGACGGGCGTCTCCTCGTTGGACCTCCTGGACCCCAGGAGGAGCCCGTCATGACCTGTCGCACCACACGTCGTCCCCTCGCCGTCGTCGCGGCCGCCCTGGCCGCGACGACGGCGGTCGCGCTCGCGAGCGTCCCTGCCTCCGCGACGGCACCCTCGCCCGCCTCCGGTGCACCTGCCTGGTCGGTGGCCGCGGCAGCGGGACCCGCGCAGGCCACGGGTGCGTGGTCGCCACGTCCCGAGCAGTACCCGACGACGACCACCGAGCGTGACCTGGCGATCCCGATGTCCGACGGGACCGTCCTGAGGGGCAACCTCATGCGGCCGGTCGACGCAGCCGGACGCGTCGAGACCCGTCGACTGCCGGTGGTCGTCACCATCACCGCGTACAACAAGAACGTGCAGGACCAGGCCGGCGGGCTGGGGGGCGGCGACGGCTCCTACCTGGTCAAGCGCGGGTACCTGCAGCTGACCGTCGACGCCCGCGGGACGGGCAGCTCGGCCGGGACCTGGTGCGCCTTCTGCTCGCGGGAGGGCAAGGACTTCGGCGAGGTCATGACCTGGGCCGCGAAGCAGTCCTGGTCGAACGGCAGCACCGCCATGCGAGGGCCCTCCTACATGGGCATCGCGCAGATGTTCGCGGCCGCCGACCGACCGGCCGGCCTCAAGGCGATCTTCCCGCAGGTCCCGGGCGCCGACGTGTACCGCGACGTGGTCGCCTCCGGCGGCGCGCTCGACGTCGGGTTCATCCCGCTGTGGATCGGTCTCGTCAACGGCACCGCGATCATCCCGCCCTACCTCTCCGCCACCGACCCGGCCGGAGGCCTCGGGACCCTCGTCACGCACCTGCTCGGCAACGGCGCCTTCAGCCTCGACCTCCTCGTCAGTGCCCTCGGTGGCGGTGAGCCCGCCTACGACGGCGCGTTCTACACGCAGCGCTCCCCCATCGAGGTGGTCTCGAGGATCACCACGCCCACGTTCCTGGTGGCCGGTGAGTACGACCTCTTCCAGCGTGGGACTCCCCTGCTCTACGAGAACCTCCAGCGTCGAGGCGTGCCCACCAAGATGATCGTCGGCCCGTGGGACCACCTCCAGGCCTCCGGCGGCCAGGGCCTCGAGTCGGCCGGCTACGGCAGCCTCGGCGAGCTCCAGCTCCGGTGGTTCGACCACTACGTCAAGAAGCTGCCGAACCAGCGGCTCTCCGACATCGCCGGGCTCAGCTACTTCGAGCAGGGCAGCGGACGCTGGGTCCGTGGCACGGAGTGGATGCCGTCGAGCCTCACGCCGCGCACGTTCCGCCTCAGCGGGACCGCCCGGACCGCCGGGTCGGCCGGAGGCCTGACCACGGGGACGCCGACCGCCGGCCGGACGACCGTGCCCGCCATCCCCGCCCAGGGGCTGTGCAGCCGGTCCACCAACCAGTGGACGGCCGGCGTCGTCGGACTGGTGATGCCCGACCTGCCCTGCTTCACGAACAACCAGTTCAACGACACCCTCGGGCCGGTATTCGAGACCGCACCGCTGACCTCCGACGTCGTCGTGCACGGCCCGCTCAACGCCCGGCTGTACACGTCGACGCCGACGGGCGACGGGATGCTCTCGGTCACGATCTCCGACGTGGCGCCCGACGGGACCGTCTCACGGCTGACCGGCGGCTGGCAGGTCGTGTCCCACCGGGCCCTCGACACGACGCGTTCCCGCTACGTCCGCGGCACCCTGGTCCAGCCTCACCACCCGTTCACGAAGCAGGCCCAGGCGCCCCTGGCCGCCGGCACCGTCGCCCCGGTCGACGTGGAGGTGTTCCCCACGCGCGCCCGACTGGCCAAGGGGCACCGCCTGCGGGTCTCGGTGCAGGGGTTCGACGTGCCGCACCTGCTGCCGACATTGGGCTCCCTGCTGCCCTCGCTGGCCCCGATGACCGTCCACACGGGCCCGCAGCACCCGTCGGCGCTGACCTTCGGGACCCCCTGAGCGGCGGTCCGCTCAAGAGCGACGGCGACGGATCAGGCCCTCCTGGGCCACGGTGGCCACCAGCGTGCCGTCCTCGGTGAACACGCGGGCCGTGCTGAGCCCGCGCGCGCCGGAGGCGGACGGCGACGTCTGGTCGTACAGCAGCCACTGGTCGGCACGGATGGGCCGGTGGAACCAGATGGTGTGGTCGAGCGAGGCCGGGACGACCTCCGGGGATCCGATGAACTGTCCATGCGGGATCAGCGCGACGCCGAGGAGGCTGAAGTCGCTGATGTAGACGAAGGCCGCCGTGTTGACGATGCGCGAGTCCGGGAGCGTGCCGTCGGCGCGGAACCAGAGTCGTTGGACCGCGGGGACGCTCTGCCGGGTCGGGTCGTCCTCCGGTCGGTTGTCGCCGATGTAGCGCAGGTCGAAGGACGACCACTCCCGCTTCCAGGTGTCGACCTCGTCCGGACGGACGGCACGGATCACCTCGAGCAGCGGTGTGGAGTCCGCCGGCGCGGGGACCGTGGGCATGACGTCCTGGTGGTCCCAGCCCTCCTCGGCCTTCTGGAACGAGGCGGTCATGTAGAAGATGGTCTCGCCGTGCTGGCGTGCGGCCACCCGGCGCGTGGTGAAGGAGCCTCCGTCGCGGACGTTCTCGACGTCGTACACGATCGGGATCGACGGGTCGCCGCCGAGCAGGAAGTAGGCGTGCAGGGAGTGGATGTAGCGGTCCTCGGGGACCGTCAGCTGCGCGGCCGTGACCGCCTGCGCGGCCACCTGACCACCGAAGACGCGGGTGAGGCTCGATCCTTCCGGCTGCCCGCCCCGATAGAGGCCGACCTCCAGGGGTTCGAGGTCCAGGAGGGTCACGAGCTGGTCCAGTGAGGCGGGCACGCCGAGATCGTATCGACTCGAGGCCTCACCGACGCCACGACCCGACGCGACGGCCTCGCCGCAGCGGCGACCCGGCGTCCAGGCACATCACCTAGAGTTCACACAGATGTCCGTCGCTCCCGCTCCCGCGCGCCACCCCGTCCCGCAGCTCGTCCGCACCCTGGACCTCGTCGCGAAGGCTGCCCTCGTGCTGCTCCTGGCGCTGGCCATGTCCGCGCCGGACCTCGGCAACATGGCCGACAAGGCGGCCGGACTTCGAGCCGTCGCCTACCCGCTGCTCTCGTTCACCGTCCCGGTGGTCTGGTGGATCTTCTGGCGCGAGCGTCGTCCGTTCCCCTGGGCGGCCGACCTCATGGTCACCATCACCTGCTTCACCGACGTCCTCGGCAACCGGCTCGACCTCTACGACCGCATCGTCTGGTTCGACGACTGGATGCACTTCATGAACACCGGCCTCCTCGCGGCTGCGTTCATCCTGCTCACGCTGCCCCGCACGGCCACCTTCGGCGCCACCTTCGAGCGGTCGCTCGCCTTCGGGGTGCCGGCTGCGGTGTTCTGGGAGATCGCGGAGTACTTCGCCTTCATCAGTCGGTCCAGCGAGCGCCGGAGCGCCTACGGGGACACGCTCGCGGACCTCGCGCTGGGCTCCTTCGGCTGCGTCGTCGCCGCGATCGTCGTCCACGGACTCCGGGGGCGCGGTCGGCGCTCGGGGCCCACCGGCCTCCTGAGCACGCATCCCGTGCCGGCCGCCGACGCAGGCGGCACCTGAGCCGGAGCCGGAGCCGGGCCGACCCTCGTGGTCGGGCTATCCCTCGTCGTTCTTGCGCTGCCGCGCCAGGAACTGCTCGAACTGGTCGGCCAGCTCCTCGCCGCTCGGGATCGAGTCGTCGTCGGCGAGCAGCGACTGGGCCGCTCCACGGGTGAAGGCGTCGTACTGCTCCTCCAGCCCCGAGAGCACCTCGGCGCCGCCCTGCTCGGCGATCTGCCGCTCGATGTCGGCCACCGTGGCGCCCTGCACCGCGCGGATCGGGTCGAGGTCGAGGTCGAGCCCGGTGCGGTCGACGACCGCCTCGAGCAGCGCCAGCGCGGCCGGCGGGTAGTCGACCTGGGTGAGGTAGTGCGGGACGTGGACCACGTAGCCGGCGCTGTCGATGTCGCGCTGCGTCAGCCGGTACTCCAGGAGCGACTGGGCGGACGACGGCACGCGCACCTCGGCCTGCCACAGGTTCTTGCGGTCGACGAGCTCCGGTCGCGAGCCGTGGGCCGTGATCATGGGCGGCCGCGTGTGCGGGACGCCCATCGGCACGGCACCCAGGCCCAGGGTCAGGCTGACGTCGAGGTCCTCGACGACCTCCTGCACGCCGTCGACGAAGGACTCCCAGCGGAAGTCCGGCTCGGGACCGGCGAGCACCAGGTACGGCGTGCCGGAGCGGTCGTGCTCGCGCACGATGTCGAGGCGCGGCTCGTCGTAGTCGACGTAGTGGTCCTGCCGGAACGTGATCATGGGCCGACGGGCACGGTAGTCGTAGAGCTCGTCGACGTCGAAGCTGCGCACCACCTCGCCCCGCCCGCTCACGAGGTGCTCGGCCGCGATCCGCGAGGCCCCACCCGCCGTCAGGAAGCCGTCGAGGGCATGGATGAGGACCGGTCCGTCGCCACGCGGCGTCGGGTCCTGGGATTCGGGGTCACGTCGAGAGGGCCACTTCATGGTCAAGGCCTCACGGCTCGAGATTGTTCCCGACGACCCGCTGCCAGGCGGCACGGGTGTCGGCGGCCACGGCATCGGGCGTGAGGCCGAGGCGCTCGAGGATCACCGGGCGCTTGGCGTGGTCGAGGAACTCCTGCGCGACACCGTGCACACGGACCGGCACGTCGCTCTCGACGTCGCGCAGCGCCTGCGTGAACGCGGCACCCACACCGCCGATGCGACCGTTGTCCTCGATGGTGACCACGAGGCGGTGGGACGCCGCGAGCGCGACGACGGCCGGGTCGAACGGCTTGACCCAGCGGGGGTCGACGACCGTGACGCCGAGTCCTTCGGCGGACAGCCTCTCGGCGGCTCCGAGGCCCACGGGCACCATGGATCCCGCAGCGAGGACGAGCACGTCGTCGGACTCCCCGCGCGCGAGGACGTCGGCGGTGCCGACCGTGTCGATCGCGTCGACGTCGGCGGGCACGGCGCCCTTGGCGAAGCGGACCACCGTGGGGGCGTCGTCGACGGCCACGGCCTCGCGCAGCAGCTCGCGCAGCCGCGTGCCGTCGCGGGGCGCGG
>NZ_LMMY01000015.1:44823-63241 GCF_001422865.1 Aeromicrobium sp. Leaf272 | reverse complement strand
GGGGCGCGGGGAGCCGCAGGCCCGGGACGATCTGCAGCATCGACATGTCCCACATGCCGTTGTGGCTGGCGCCGTCGTCACCGGTGACCCCGGCCCGGTCGAGCACGAAGGTCACGCCGCAGCGGTGCAGGGCGACGTCGAGGAGCACCTGGTCGAACGCGCGGTTGAGGAACGTGGCGTAGACGGCCACCACCGGGTGGAGGCCCGCCATGGCCATGCCGGCCGCGCTGGTGGCGGCGTGCTGCTCGGCGATGCCGACGTCGAACACCCGGTCGGGGAACTTGTCGGCGAAGGCGTCGAGGCCGACGGGGTAGAGCATGGCCGCCGTGATGCCGACGACGTCGGGGCGTTCGTCGGCGATCCGCACGACCTCGTCCCGGAACACCGAGGTCCAGCCCGCGGGGGCGACGGAGACCGCGTCGCCGGTCTCACGGTCGAAGGGCGGGGCCTGGTGCATCTGGTCGTTCTCGTTGGCCACCGCGATGTCGTAGCCCTGCCCCTTGGTCGTGAGCACGTGCACGAGGACCGGCCCGCCGAACCGCTTGGCCAGCGTGAGGGCCTGCTCGAGCGCCGCGCGGTCGTGACCGTCGACCGGACCGACGTACTTGAGGCCGAGGTCCTCGAACATGCCCTGGGGCGCGAGGGCGTCCTTGACGCCCTTCTTGATGGCGTGCAGGGCGCCGTACGCCGCAGGTCCGACCGGTCCGCCGCGGTTGAGCCGGTCGCGGATGGCGCTGAGGGCAGGCTCGTAGCGCGGGTTGGTCCGGATGTCGGTGAGCCGGTTGGCGAGGCCGCCGACCGTGGGCTGGTACGACCGGCCGTTGTCGTTGACCACGATGACGAGGCGCCGGTCCTGAGAGGCGGCGATGTTGTTGATCGCCTCCCAGGCCATGCCGCCGGTCATGGCGCCGTCGCCGATGACGGCCACCACGTGGTCGTCGCGGCCGAGGACCTGGTTGGCCCGCGCCATGCCCTCGGCGTAGGAGAGGCTCGTGGACGCGTGCGAGTTCTCGACCCAGTCGTGCTCGGACTCGCCGCGGCAGGGGTAGCCCGACAGGCCACCCTCCTGGCGCAGCGTGTCGAAGTCGCCGGCGCGCCCCGTGACCATCTTGTGCACGTAGGCCTGGTGCCCGGTGTCCCAGACGACACGGTCGCGCGGGGACTCGAAGACGCGATGGATGGCGAGGGTCAGCTCGACCACGCCGAGGTTGGGTCCGAGGTGACCGGCGTGCGCGGCGACCGCGTCGATCGTCCGCTCGCGGATCTCGTGCGCGAGGGTCTCCAGCTCGGCGTCGGACAGGGCCCGCAGGTCCGCGGGGCCGGTGATCTGGTCGAGCAACGCCATTAGGTCAGTCTAGCGATCCCGTCCCACCCCCGCCGTCTGCCTCCGCTCAGGTCCGGTAGCGACCCCGCACGTGCGTCAGGGCCTCCCCGTCCCGCAGGTCGACGTGCTCGACGGTGCCGGCGAGCAGCAGCCCCCAGCCCTCGCGACGCGGCTCGGCCGCGTCCAGGCGCACCCCCACCCAGCCGACGGCGTCGGCGAGCCGCGGGCCCCAGGGGCCGTCGTCCCAGGCCCCGAGGGTGAACGGTCCTCCCGGGGCCGGTGCGGTCCCTGCGAACGCGTCGGCGAGGAAGGCGTGGTCGGGCCCGAGCACGTTCACGACCACCGTGGTCGGCCGCGCGTCCCAGAGCGTCGACTCCTCGTCCACGAGGGCCAGGATCCTGGGCGGATCGCCGGCGGCGAGCAGCAGCGAGGAGACGGTGAGGCCGACGCGCGCCCGCCCCTCCCCTGCCGCCCACACCGTCACGGCGGCGGGCAGGCGTCCGCGCAGACGACGGAATCCGTCCCGGTCACCCTCGGGGGACGCGAAGGGGTGCTCGTCGTGGATCGTCACCTCGCCAGCCTAGGCCCACCACCTCGTCCCCCACCGCGTGAGCCGTCGCCTCAGTCCGGCCGGTCCGTCTCCCGCTCGATCGTCTCGCGCGTGTCCTGCTCGGCCGACCTCCCGGCGAACGTCCGGGCTCCGGGCACACCGCGGTCCTGCACGAGGTTCAGCCCGGGGACCCGGTCCTCGACCACGAAGGTCGCCCTGGTGAAGGCCTCGGCCCCCGGCGCCCGGACCTGGGCGAGGCAGCGGAACTCCGCCGTCATGTCCTCGGGCGTGATCCTGGTCCTGACGTACCCGCGGAGGTTGTTCTGGAGACGCAGGTGCGGGTTCCACCGCAGCCAGGCGTGCCCGTCCACGGGGCCGTCCGCCCCGTTGCCGCCCGAGGTGACCGACGAGCACACCAGCTCGGTCCCGACGCTGCGCGTGGTGGGGTCGTCGTAGTCGAGCTTGAGCTCGCCGGCCCAGTGCGCGTGCACGTCCCCGGTGAGCACGACCGGGTTGCGCACGCCGGCGTCGACCCAGCCGCGGGTGATCCGGTCGCGTGAGGCCCGGTAGCCGTCCCACGCGTCCATCGAGACGGTCTTGACCGGCCCGTCGGTGCTGTCGCGCTGGGCGAAGAAGACCTGCTGGCCGATCACGTCCCACCGGGCCCGCGACCTGCGGAAGCCGCCGAGGAGCCACCGTTCCTGGGCCGGGCCCACGATCGTGCGGTTCGGGTCGACCGTGGCCGGGCAGTCGGCCCGGTAGCCGTCGCCGCACCCCTGGTCGTCGCGGAACTGCCGGGTGTCGAGCATGTGGAACGACGCGAGCCTGCCCCAGTGCAGACGCCGGAAGAGCTGCAGATGGTCCCCGCGCGGGATCGAGGAGCGTCGCAGCGGCATGTTCTCGTAGTAGGCACGGAACGCGGCTGCACGCCGGGCGGCGAACCCGGCCGTCTCGAGCGGGTCCTCCGGGGTCCCACCCGCCCAGTTGTTGTCGACCTCGTGGTCGTCCCACACGACGAGCCAGGGTGCGGCGGCGTGCGCGGCCTGAAGGTCGGCGTCGGCCTTGTACTGCGCGTGGCGCTGGCGGTAGGAGGCGAGGTCGACCGTCTCGGGCCCCTCGTGGTTGCGCACGTTCCCACCCGGGGCCACGTAGTCGTTCGCGGTGTACTCGTAGAGGTAGTCGCCGAGGTGCAGGACCAGGTCGGGCCGGTCCTCGGCCAGACGTCGGTACGCGGTGAAGAACCCGTGCTCGTACTGGGCGCACGACGCGAACGCCATGCTGAGCGACGTCGGCATGCTGCCGGCTGCGGGCGACGTCGTGGTCCGTCCGACGGTCGAGACGTGGCGCCCCGCACGGAACCGGTACCAGTGCTCACGGCCGGGGTCGAGGCCGTCGACCTCGACGTGCACGCTGTGCGCGTCACGCGGCAGGGCCGTCACGCTGCCCCTGCGCAGCACGCGGCGGAACCCCTCGTCGGCGGCGACCTGCCATGTCACCTCGACCGGACGCGGGGGCATCCCGCCGAGCCCGTCGGCTGCCGTCGGGTCGAGCGCGAGGCGGGTCCAGAGCACGAACCCGTCGGGAACCGGGTCGCCCGACGCGACGCCGAGCGTGAACGGGGTGCGACGCAGCGCGACGGCGTGGGCTCGGCGGTCGACGGCGGCCCCCGAGGCCGTCGTCGGTCGCACGGCGACGGCGGCGGCGCCGAGCGCCAGGCCACTGCCCAGGAGCCGACGCCGGGAGGCGGCGGCGGTGGGACCGGTCGGGTCGGTCGGAGGGCCGGCCTCCGAGACAGGAACGGATGGACGAGAGGTGGAGAGGGTCACGCCGCTCATCGCAACGGCACCGGGTGAACGCCGTTCGACACGGAGGGAAGCGTCGGTGGTCGGAACGGCGTCGTGACCTGGGACACGTCCGCGCTTGACTTTGTTCGGACACTGAACGAATAATCGGGACATGCCCCTCGTGCTTGGCGTCGACTCCTCGACGCAGTCCACCAAGGCGCTGCTCGTCGACGCCGACGACGGCACCGTCGTCGAGTCGCGCACCGCCCGGCACCCCGAGGGCTCGAGCGTCGATCCCCGCGCCTGGCTGGCGGCCTTCGACGAGGCCGCCGGGCCCCTGCTGCCGCGGGCGGCAGCGCTGGCCGTCGGTGGACAGCAGCACGGCATGGTGGCGCTCGACGCCGACGACCTCCCGGTGCACGACGCCCTGCTCTGGAACGACACCCGCTCCGCCGGCGCCGCGGCGGACCTCGTCGAGGAGATGGGCGGCCCCGCCGCGTGCGCGGAGGCCGTGGGCAGCGTGCTCGTGGCCTCCTTCACCATCACCAAGCTGCGCTGGCTCCGCGACCACCGGCCCGACGCCGCCCGGCGGACCGTCCGCGTGATGCTGCCGCACGACTACGTGACCTGGCACGCCTCGGGTCAGCGGGCCGAGCCCGTGACCGATCGCGGCGACGCCTCCGGCACGGGCTACTACTCCGCCGTCGACGACGCCTATCGGGCCGACCTGCTGGAGCTGGCGCTCGGCCGCGTCCCGCACGTGCCGCGGGTCGCCCAGCCGGCGGAGCAGGTGACGACGACCGCCGACGGGTGCGTCGTCGCCGCCGGCACCGGGGACAACATGGCCGCGGCCCTCGGCCTCGGACTGGTGGCCGGCGACGTGTCGCTGTCGATCGGCACCTCCGGTGTCGCCTCGGCGGTCAGCGAGAAGCCCGTCGCCGACGCGACCGGCGTCGTCACCGGCTTCGCCGACGCGACCGGCCGGTACCTCCCCATGGCCACCACCATGAACGCCGCGCGCATCCTCGACCTGCACGCGAGGCTTCTCGGGGTCGACCACGACGGCCTCGCGGACCTGGCCCTCGCGGCACCGGCCGGCGCCCACGGGCTCACGGTCAGCCCCTACTACGCCGGCGAGCGCAGCCCGAACCGTCCGGACGCCACCGGCACCTGGGCCGGACTGACCCCCTCGACGAGCCGCGAGGACGTCGCACGGGCAGCGGTCGAGGCCCTGCTCTGCTCGCTCGCCGACGCCCTCGAGGCGGTCGCCCAGGGCTTCGACAGCCCCGGCACCGTCGAGCGGGTGCTGATGATCGGTGGTGGCGCGCGGAACCGCGCCGTCCAGGCCCTGGCGCCGGCCGTGCTCGGCCGAGCGGTCACGCTCCCGGGCGACGCGGAGTACGTCGCCCTCGGCGCGGCCCGACAGGCCGCCTGGTCGCTCTCCGGCTCCGCCGAGCCGCCGGTGTGGGCGCTGCCCGAGAGCCGCGTGCTCGAGGCCGCCCCCCTCCCCCACGTCCGTGACGCCTACGCCTCGTTGCGCGAGCTCACGGCGCCCTGGACCACCTGACCTCCCCGTTCACGACCGACCACCCGAACCCCTCGAAAGGCCTGACATGACCGTCCCCACCCCCGTCCCCACCGACAAGTTCTCCTTCGGCATCTGGACGGTGCAGTACGCCGGCCGCGACCCCTTCGGCGAGCCCACCCGCGCGGCGATGGACCCGGTCCACGCGCTGGAGAAGCTGGCCGAGCTCGGCGCCTACGGCGTCAACTTCCACGACGACGACGTGGTGCCCTTCGGCTCCTCGGAGTCCGAGCGCGACGCGATCCTCGACCGGTTCCGCAAGGGCCTGGCCGAGACCGGGCTCGCCGTCACGACCGCGACCACCAACCTCTTCGGCCACCCGGTCTTCAAGGACGGCGGCTTCACGTCCAACGACCGCGCCGTTCGCCGGTTCGCCCTGCGCAAGGTCATGCGCAACATCGACCTGGCCGCCGAGCTGGGCGCCCAGGTCTACGTCTGCTGGGGCGGGCGCGAGGGCGCCGAGAGCGGTGCCGCCAAGGACGTGCAGGCGGCACTCTCGCGCTACAAGGAGGGCTTCGACCTGCTGGGCCAGTACGTCGTGGACCAGGGCTACGACCTGAAGTTCGCCATCGAGCCCAAGCCCAACGAGCCCCGCGGCGACATCCTGCTCCCCACCATCGGGCACGCGCTCGCCTTCATCGACAGCCTCGAGCGCCCCGAGATGGTCGGCGTCAACCCCGAGATCGGGCACGAGGAGATGGCCGGGCTCAACGCGGCCCACGGCTACGCCCAGGCGCTGTGGCACGGGAAGCTGTTCCACATCGACCTCAACGGCCAGTCGGGGCCGCGCTACGACCAGGACTTCCGCTTCGGCGCCGGCAACGCGCGTGGCGCGTTCTGGATCGTCGACACCCTCCTGCAGGGCGGGTACGACGGGCCGGTGCACTTCGACTTCAAGACCCCGCGCACGGAGGACGAGGACGGCGTGTGGACGGCGGCCGCCGCCTGCATGACCAACTACCTCGTGCTGCGCGAGAAGGCCCTGGCCTTCCGTGCCGACCCCGAGGTCCAGGAGGCGCTCGGCGCAGCGCGTGTGCCCGAGCTCTCCGAGCCGACGCTGGCCGCCGGCGAGACCTGGGCCGACCTGCAGGCCGAGATCGGCGAGGACCCCGAGGTCCTCGGCGCCCGCGGCATGGCCTTCGAGCACCTCGACCAGCTCGCGCTCGAGCACCTGTACGGGGTGCGCTGAGCATGCCCCCGGCCGCCCCCGACCAGCTGCGCCGGGCCAACACGGCGCTCGTCGTCCGCACGCTGCGCGACGCCGGCCCGAGCAGCCGCACGTCGCTGGCCCGACGCACCGGTCTGGCCAAGGCCACGGTCGGGGCGATCGTCGGGGAGCTGTCGGAGCGGGCTGTCGTCGTCGAGGGAGACGCGTCGTCGCAGGGCCGGGGCCGACCGTCCCGGCCGGTGGAGCTCGCGGCGGGCTCCGTGCTCGGCCTGGGCCTTGAGGTCAACGTCGACTACGTGGCCGCCGCACTCGTCGACCTCGCCGCCACGCAGGTCCTCACCACGACGCGCCAGGTGCCCGACGGTGCCGACGCGCTCGAGACACTGGTCGAGCTCGCCCTCGAGGTCGCCGACCAGGCCCCCGGGCGCATCGTCGGGGCACACCTCGCCGTGCCGGGGCTGGTGGAGCGTGACCACGCCACGGTCGCGCTCGCGCCGAACCTCGGCTGGACGGGCACCCGGCCCGGTGACGTGCTCGCCGAGGCGCTGGGCGTCACCGTCCTGGTGGACAACGACGCCAACCTCGCCGCGGTGGCCGAGTCGACGCACGGAGCCGCCCAGCAGTCCGTCTCGACGCTGTACATCACCGGGACCGTCGGCATCGGCGCCGGCATCGTGCAGGACGGCCGCCTGGTGAGGGGATCGGGATTCGCCGGCGAGGTGGGCCACATGCCGATCGGCGACCTGGGTCGCCGCTGCGCCTGCGGTCGGCAGGGGTGCTGGGAGACCACCGTGGGACTGCGTGCCGCGCTCGCCGCCGTCGGGATGCGAGCCTCGGGCACTCCGATGGAACGTGCGGCGAAGGTGGCGGCGAGGGCTGAGACCGACGCCGACGTGGCGACCGCGCTGGACGTGCTCGGCGCGCAGCTCGGTCACGGACTGGCCACCCTGTGCACGGTCCTGGACCCCGAGGTGATCGTCCTCGGTGGCTACTTCCAGCCGCTGGCCCCATGGATCCTGCACAGCGCGCAGGACGTGGTGCACCGACGGCTGCCCGCAGCACACCATCAGCGCCCGGACGTCCGGGTCGGCACGCTCGGGATCGAGGCCGCCGCCCTGGGCGCGGCCGAGCAGGCCCTCACCGACGTGCTCGAGGGCTCCGTCGCGCTCTGAGGACCCGCCGGTCGTGTCGTGCTCAGGCGACGCTGAGCGCTGACTCGACGTCGACCTGCGCCGCCGCCAGGCAGGTGACGGGGTCCGCGAGCAGCCGCTCGAAGGCCGTCTCGGCCGCACCGACGAGCACGGCGTCGGCGCCGAGTCCCGGCAGCTCGATCCGCACCAGCTCGCGCGGCGCCACGAGGGCGGTGTCGTGCAGCGTGCGGTCGACCTCGTCCTGCACGTGCGGGTACAACGAACGCAGGAAGCCGCCGAGGACGACGACCCGCGGGTTGAGCAGGTTGACGGCGTTCGCGAGCCCACGGCCGAGGAGCCGACCGACCTCCCGCAGGTCGTCGTCGACCTCCTGCAGCCCGTCGAGCATCTCCCCCAGGGACCCGACCCGGTCGGGCGGGCAGCCGATCGCCTCGGCGATCGCGTGCGCGCCGACCTGGGTCTCCCAGCACCCTCGGTTGCCGCAGTGGCACTCCCGGCCGGCGGGGTCGAGGGACATGTGCCCGATCTCCCCGGCGTACCCACCCGCACCCACCAGTCGATGGCCGTCGACGATGACGCCCGCACCGACGCCGACCTCGCCGGACAGGTAGACGAGGTCGGCGACGTCGACCCCGGCACCCCGCAGGTGCTCGGAGAACGCCCCGAGGTCGGCGTCGTTGCCGAGCTCCACCGGAGCGATGCCGCCCAGCCGGTCCGACATGATCGCGCTGAAGGGCACGTCACGCCAGCCGAGGTTCGGGGCCAGCCGGACGAGACCGTCCGAGCGTCGCACGACGCCCGGCACGGCCATCCCGACGCCGACCAGCGCACTGCCCGGTGAGGCGTCGCGCACGACCAGCCGCAGCATGGCCATGACCGCGTCGGCCACCGCGTGCGGGTCGCGCGACGCGGGGATCGGACCCGTGGCCCTGGCCAGGATCGCGCCGCCCAGGCCGACCCGCGCGACGGTGAGTCCGTCGACGCGGACGTCGACCGCGAGCACGTGCGCGCCGTCCTGGGTCGGCACGACGTCCGGCGACGGGCGCCCGGCGCTGCTGCGCACCGCCTCCGACCTGACCTGCTCGGCCAGTCCGAGCCCCTGGAGCTCGGTGACCAGCCCGGCGATGGTGCTCCGGTTGAGCCCCATCGCGGACGTCAGGTCGGACCGGGAGACCCGGCCCAGCAGGTGCACGTGGCCCAGGAGCGTGCCCAGGTTGTGGCGCCGGACGGCCTCCTGGTTGGTGCCCGCCCCGGACCGCGCGCTCGTCTGCACGACCGGCTCAGCTCACGCCGGACGCCGAGCGGCGCCGGCGGGACACCGCGTCGACCGCTGCGGCGAGCAGGAGCACCGCGCCGGTGACGACGTAGTTGATCCAGCTGGCCTGGTTGAGCAGGCCCAGTCCGTTGATGATCGTCGCGATGACCACGCCGCCGATGACCCCGTCGCGGGCCTTGCCCTTGCCGCCGAACAGGCTGGTGCCACCGATGACGGCCGCACCCACGGCGTAGAGCAGCGTGTTGCCCGCACCGGAGGAGGGCGACACCTTGCCGGCGTAGGACGCGGCGAGGATGCCGCTGATCACGGCGGTCGACGTGCAGAGGACGAAGACGGAGATGCGGATCTTGTCGACGTCGATGCCGGCCCGTCGGGCCGCCTCGCGGTTGCCGCCCACCGCGTAGACGTGGCGCCCGTAGCGCGTGCGGCTCAGCACGAAGGTGAAGATCACCAGCAGCACGCCGACGAGCAGCAGCACGTAGGGCACGCCCTGGATCGGGAAGTTGGGGTTGCGGCTGCGGTTCAGGCTCAGCAGCGCCGTGAGACCGAGCACCACGACGCCCATGCCGGCGATCTTGACGAGCAGCAGGCTCAGCGGCTGGTGCGCGAGACCGCGGCTCACCTGGGTGCGGTAGCGCAGCAGCGTGAGCGCGGCGAAGGCGAGGACCGCGATGACCGCGATCGTCCACCCGGCGACCACCGGCATGTTCTTGATGGTCAGGCCGCGCAGGACGGGGTCGGCGACGCGCACCGACCCGCCCTGGCCGATGAGCTTGAGGGTCAGGCCCTGCAGCGCCAGGAAGAACGCCAGGGTCACGACGAAGCTGGGGATGCCCAGCTTGGCCACGAGGGCGCCGATCAGGGTGCCGAGCACGGCACCGAAGACCAGTCCGCCGACGACCGCCAGGTACCACGGGAGCCCGTGGTCGACGATGGCGAGCGCCGCGATCGCGGCACCGGCGCCGCCGGCGACACCGGCGGACAGGTCGATGTCGCCGAGCAGCAGCACGGGCACCAGCCCCATCGCGAGCACGCAGATGGCACCCGACTGGGTGATGAGGTTGGCGATGTTCAGGGCCGTCAGGAAGGTGTCGCTGGCGGCGCTGAAGACGATGAACAGGATGATGAGCCCGAGGGCCGCCGGCAGGGCGCCCATCTCGCCGCCGCGCAGGCGGTTGAGGTAGGCCTGCCAGGCGTCGCCGAGCGTGGCCGCCTGGCGGGCGTCGATCGCGAAGTCGGTCTCGGCCAGACCGCTGCCGCCCTTCGAGGACGGATCGGTGGGGGTGGTGGTCATGATGCCTCTCCGACGGACGTGAGACCGAGGTCGCCCGAGCGACCTGCGGTGATGAGCTCGACGACCTGGGTGTTGGTGACGTCCTTCGTGGCCACGTCGGCGGCCACGCGGCCCAGGTACAGGGCGGTGATGCGGTCGGCGACCTCGAAGACGTCGACCATGTTGTGCGAGATGAGGACGACGCCGAGGCCCTGGTCGGCCAGGCGGCGCACGAGGTCGAGGACCTGGCGGGTCTGCGCGACGCCGAGGGCGGCCGTCGGCTCGTCGAGCAGCACGACCTTGGAGTTCCAGAGCACCGACTTCGCGATGGCGACGGTCTGGCGCTGGCCGCCCGAGAGGCTGGCGACGCTCTGGCGCACCGACTTGACGGTGCGCACCGAGAGCGACGCGAGGGTCTCGCGGGCCCGGGCCTCCATGGTCGCCTCGTCGAGGGCCGGACCCTTCATGAGCTCGCGGCCGAGGAAGAGGTTCTCGACGATGTCGAGGTTGTCGCAGAGGGCGAGGTCCTGGTAGACGACCTCGATGCCGAGGGCCGAGGCGTCGCGGGGACCGTGGATGTCGACGGGCTCGCCCTCGAAGTAGCGCTGGCCCGAGTCGGCGGAGTAGATGCCGGCGATGGTCTTGACGAGCGTGGACTTGCCGGCGCCGTTGTCGCCGACGAGGGCGGTGACCTGCCCGGGGTGGACGGCGAGGTCGACGTCGTGGAGGACGTGGACGGCGCCGAAGCTCTTGTTGATGCCGCGCAGCTCCAGCAGCGGGGTGGTGCTCATGTGGTCTCCAGGTGCGTGCGAGGAGGTGGTCGGTCGGTCTCGGGACAGCGAGGGTGTGCCCCGTGGGGGCGGTCCGGCAGGACCGCCCCCATGGGGCGACGGGGGGACGTCAGCTGATGCCGGCGTCCGTGCAGAGCTCCGCGAAGTCGTTCGCGCAGAGGTCGTCCTTCGTGACGCCGCCGTCGTCGACGACGTCCTTCACGTTGTCCTTCGTGATGGACTGAGGCGTGAGGAGGATCGACGGGACCTCGCGGCCACCCTCGCTGTCCTCCGTCGTGCCGTTCGTCTCGGCCTTCTCGCCCTTGGCCAGCGCGATGGCGGCCTTGGCGAGCTCGCCCGCCTCCTGCTTGGCCGACTTGTAGACCGACATGCACTGCTCACCCTTGAGGATGTTCTGCAGGCCCTCGACCGTGGCGTCCTGGCCGGTGACCGGGACGTCGCCCGCCTTGCCGTTCTTCTGCAGGATCGAGATGACCGAACCGGCCAGACCGTCGTTGGCCGCGTAGACGCCCTGGACGTCGCCGTCGACCTTCGTGTAGAGCTGCTCGAAGATCGTCACGGCCTGCTCGTTGTCCCAGTCCGGGACGGCCTGCTCGCCGACGTTCTTGTACGACGTGGTCTTGTCGAGCACGCTGTGCGCGCCCTTCGAGAACAGCGTCGCGTTGTTGTCGGTGGGCGAGCCGTTGAGGTAGATGACGTTGGCGTCCTCGTCGCCGAGGCACGTGGCGAGGCCCTCGCCCTGCAGCTCGCCGACCTTGGTGTTGTCGAACGAGACGTAGTAGTCGGCCGAGCCACCGAGGGTCAGACGGTCGTAGTCGATCGTCTTGACGCCCTGCTGCGCGGCCTTCTCCTGGATCGAGGCTCCGGAGTCGGAGTCGAGGTTGACGATCGCGAGGACGGTCACGCCGTCGGCGATCATGCCGTCGGCGATGGTGGCCATCTTGTCGGCGTCACCCTCGGCGTTCTGGATCTCGTACTCCACGCCGGCGTCCTTGAACGCCGCCTCCAGCGCAGGACGGTCGGCGCTCTCCCAGCGGACCGACGACTTCGTGTCGGGCAGGATCACCCCGATCTTCCCCGCGTCGTCGGAGCTGTCTCCGCCGTCGTTCCCCGAGTCGCTGCCACAGGCGCTGAGCATGAGCGTGGCACCCATGAGGCCGGCAAGCACCAGATTGCGCGTTCGCTTCATACGAACCGCCTCCTTGTTGGTCTCTGGCGACACGGGAACGACATAAAGCCGTCACCGGGACGCAATTGTTGTTTGCGTGAACCTATCGCGTGATGGGGGTCACGTCCAGCACCTGGCGACAATTTCGTGTCGCGAACAACGAATCGGGACGAAGGTCCCCTGCCACCGCCCCCGCACAGCGAGACGCCGCCCCCGAGGGGACGGCGTCTCGTGGGTCGGGCGGTCGGGCTCAGTCGAGCAGGCTGCGCAGCACGTACGGCATGATGCCGCCGTTGCGGTAGTAGTTCGCCTCGCCGGGGGTGTCGATGCGGACGACCGCGTCGAACTCCACGTCCCCCGCCTTGACGTGCACCGTGCGCGGCGTCTCGCCGTCGTTGAGCTTCGTGATGCCGGTGAAGTCGAACGTCTCCTCCCCCGTCAGCCCGAGCGACTCGGCGTTCTCGCCCTCCGGGTACTGCAGCGGGAGCACGCCCATGCCGATCAGGTTCGAGCGGTGGATGCGCTCGTAGGACTCGGCGATGACGACCTTGACGCCCAGCAGCGCCGTGCCCTTGGCGGCCCAGTCGCGCGACGAGCCCGAGCCGTACTCCTTGCCCGCCAGGACGACCAGCGGGACGCCGGCCTCCTGGTAGGCCTCGGACGCCTCGAACACGCTGGTGACCTCGCCGTCGGCGATCAGGTTGCGCGTGTAGCCGCCCTCGGTGCCCGGCGCCATCTGGTTGCGCAGGCGGATGTTCGCGAACGTGCCGCGGATCATGACCTCGTGGTTGCCGCGACGCGAGCCGTAGGAGTTGAAGTCGCGCGGCTCGATGCCGTGCTCCGACAGGTACGCACCGGCCGGGCTGTCCTTCTTGATCGCACCGGCAGGGCTGATGTGGTCCGTGGTCACGGAGTCGCCCAGCTTGAGCAGCACGCGTGCACCGCTGACCTCCTCCACCGGCGAGGGCTCACGGTCCATGCCGTCGAAGTACGGCGCCTTGCGGACGTAGGTCGACTCGGGGTCCCACTCGAACACGTCGCCGTCGGGCGTCGGCAAGTTCTGCCAGCGCTCGTCGCCGGCGAACACGTCGGCGTACTCCTTGCTGAACGTGTCGGACGAGATCGACGACGCGATGACGTCCTCGACCTCGCTCGCCGACGGCCAGATGTCCTTCATGAACACGTCGTTGCCGTCGGCGTCGGTGCCCAGCGGCTCGTTGAACAGGTCGACGTCCATCGAGCCGGCCAGCGCGTAGGCGATGACCAGCGGCGGCGACGCCAGGTAGTTCATCTTGATGTCGGGGTTGATCCGCCCCTCGAAGTTGCGGTTGCCCGACAGCACGGCGGTGACCGCGAGGTCGCCCTCGTTCACCGCGGCGCTGACCTCGGGGATCAGCGGTCCGGAGTTGCCGATGCACGTCGTGCAGCCGTAGCCGACCAGGTTGAAGCCCAGCTTGTCGAGGTACACGTCGAGACCGGACTTGGCGTAGTAGTCGGTGACGACCTTCGAGCCGGGCGCCAGCGTCGTCTTGACCCACGGCTTGCGCTGCAGACCCTTCTCGACCGCCTTCTTGGCCAGCAGGCCGGCGCCGATCATGACCGACGGGTTCGACGTGTTGGTGCACGACGTGATCGCGGCGATCGTCACCGCGCCGTGGTCGAGCTCGAACTCGGTGCCGTCCTCGAGCCGCACGTGCTGCGGGTTGCTCGGACGACCCGCGCCCGAGGGCGCCGGTGCGTTCGGCTTGTCGCCGTTGGTGCCGTCGTCGCTGCTGCTCGGCGCGTCGGACGCCGGGAAGGACTCGGCGACGGCCTCGTCGTACCCGTTGACGTCCTGCTCGGTGTAGTCGGCGAGCGCGGTACGGAACGAACCCTTGCTCTCGGTGAGCGAGACACGGTCCTGCGGACGCTTGGGACCGGCGATCGAGGGGACGACGTCGCCGAGGTCCAGCTCCAGGTACTCGGAGAAGCGCGGCTCGTGGTCCGGGTCGTGCCACAGGCCCTGGGCCTTGGCGTAGGCCTCGACGAGCGCGATCTGCTCCTCGTCGCGACCCGTCAGGCGCAGGTACTTGGTGGTCTCGTCGTCGATCGGGAAGACCGCGATGGTCGAGCCGTACTCGGGGCTCATGTTGCCGATCGTGGCGCGGTTGGCCAGCGGCACCGCGCCGACGCCCGAGCCGTAGAACTCGACGAACTTGCCGACGACGCCGTGCTTGCGCAGCATCTCGGTGATGACGAGCACCAGGTCGGTCGCGGTGGCGCCCTGCGGCAGCTCGCCCGAGAGCTTGAAGCCGACGACCCGCGGGATCAGCATGCTGATCGGCTGGCCCAGCATCGCGGCCTCGGCCTCGATGCCGCCGACGCCCCAGCCCACGACACCGAGGCCGTTGACCATGGTGGTGTGCGAGTCGGTGCCGACGCAGGAGTCGGGGTAGACGACGCCGTTCTTGTCGAACACGACGCGCGCGAGCTTCTCGATGTTGACCTGGTGCACGATGCCGGTGCCCGGGGGGACGACCTTGAAGTCGTCGAAGGCGCCCTGTCCCCAGCGGAGGAACTGGTAGCGCTCACGGTTGCGCTCGTACTCGATCTCGACGTTGCGCTCGAAGGCCTCGGGGGTGCCGAAGACGTCGGCGATGACGGAGTGGTCGATGACCATCTCGGCCGGCGCGAGCGGGTTGATCTTCGTGGCGTCGCCGCCCAGGTCGGCCATGGCCTCGCGCATCGTGGCGAGGTCGACGACGCAGGGGACGCCGGTGAAGTCCTGCATGATCACGCGGGCGGGCGTGAACTGGATCTCCTTGCTGGGATCGGCGTTCGCGTCCCAGCCGGCGAGGGCCTCGATGTCGGCCTTCGTGATGTCGGCGCCGTCCTCGGTGCGCAGCAGCGCCTCGAGCAGCACCTTCAGGCTGAACGGCAACGACGCGACGTCGAGGCCGTCGCCCTTGACCGCGTCGAGCTTGAAGTACGTGTAGCTGGCGTCGCCCACCTCGAGCGTCTGCTCGGCATTGAAGCTGTCGACCATGAGTGTCTCCTTCGCGTCGTGTTCCATCCTGCCGACCACACGGCGTGCTCGCCATGTCAGGTGGGCCTAAGTCGATCCGGAGTGGGAGTGCGACGGGCGGCCCGGCGGTCGGATAAGTCTCTTGATGTCAAGATACATGATGTCAAGAGGAAATCGAGCGAACCCCGCTCGGGCGGTTCAGAGCAGGCCCGGCCAGCGCCAGATCAGCGGCCACACGAAGGACAGGTGAGCGGCGCAGACGGCCAGCACGCCGGCGAGTCCGACCAGGTCGAGCACCACGAGCGCACGTCGACGAGGGTCGGAGGTGACGGCGTCGGCGCCCACGGCCCTGACGACCTCGGTGCCGGCCACCCGGTCGAGGACGCCTCGACGCAGTCCCACCAGGAGCGGCACGAGCAGCAGCAGGACCGCGACGTAGGCGGCGGCACCGACGTGCCACGCCTCGGGCGTGAACCGGCGCAGCACGGTCGGCAGCCCGATCGGGATCGCGGCGACCGCCAGGTCCAGCAGGAGTGCTGCGGTCAGGCCGCGCAGGAGGCCGCGGGGCGCACCGGTGGGCCGTGCGGTCCCGGGGCGGACCACGAGCAGTCCTTCGCGGTGCTTGCCGATGCTGTGCCCCCGCACGCCCTGGCGCCAGCCGTTGTTCCAGACGAGGAAGAGCTCCCCCGCCACCAGCCCGCCGAGGAGCAGGTCGTCGGACCGCCCGACGGTCCAGAGGTCGGGATCGGCCGCACCGCCGAGCAGCCTGGCGAGCAGCACGACCGACGCGCCCGCCGTGAACGCCACGCAGAACAGCAGGGCGTCCTGCGCGAGGGCCGAGCGCCGCAGGTCCGCGACCGACCGGTGCTCGGACCCGTCCTGACGGTCGTCCCCGAGGGCGTCGCCGTCGGGCGCGTGGGGCTCGTGGGTGTCCGGCCCGCTCATCGTGGGGCTCGCCCCGGTCGCTCGAACCCACGTCCGGGTCCGAGACGTGGGCCCGCCGGGGACGCCGCGCACCGCAGACCGAGTGTCATGCGCCCCACCCTGCCCGTGCAGGACCCCGCACACAAGCAAGCGCGCCGCGGGCCACCCCGACCGGTCGGTCGAGATGGCCCGCGGAGCTCACCGGACGTCGTGGACCGACCTCACGGCACCTGGATGGCGATGTCGCCCACGGAGCGGGGGAAGTTGCCCACGCGGGTGGCGGCGCCGCTCTGCAGCTCGATCTCGTAGAGGACCGAGGAGGTGTTCGAGCGCGCAGGACGCAGGACGGCGAAGCCGACGTTGTCGACCGCCACGCCGTCGTCCAGCACGGTCACGATGTCGAAGCCGGCCACGCCGACGGCGTTGGTGCCCAGCGGGCCGGCCAGTGCGAGGGTGCCCGCGTTCGCCGGGACCTGGACCGCCAGCTGGTCGAGCGACGTGTCGATGTCGTAGAGGAACGTGCCGGTCTTCGCGCTCGTGTCGTTGTTCGTGTACGCGACGGCGGTGACGCCCTGGGCGGCACCGTCGCCGTAGGAGAGCGGCGTGTCGACGGCGGTGGTCGGCGTCGGCTGGTTCACGTCGTGGCGCAGGTTCTGGCCCGTGTCGCTCACGATGCGCAGGCGATCGGCCGCCGGGTTGAAGTCGACGCCGAAGTCGCGGCCCTCGAGGGCCACGCTGAGCTGTGAGACCTTGACCGCCTGGCCGTTGCCCGAGTTCACGGTGTAGATGCCGCCGGCGTTGCCCACGCCGTAGTAGCGGCCGTTCTGGACCCGGAAGTCGATGCCGACCAGTCGCTCGTCCTCGCCGGTCAGGCCCTTCACGGGACCGAGGGTGGTGAGGCGGGAGGGCTGGTCGAGGTTCAGCCGGTGCAGCACCTTGCCGTCGCCGGCGAGGCCGAGGGCCTTGCCCGACGGCTCCACCACGGCGGCGTCGGCGGAGACGACGAGGCCGGCGGTGGCGACGAGCGCGACGGCGGCAGCAGCAGCGGCAGCGGCGCGGCGGCGGGAGCGGGGCTGGACGTGGGACGTTCTCATGGCGATCCTCCTGGTCACGTGACCACCGATCGGTGGTCACCAGGGGTTACGCCGGTCGGGTGCGCCGCGTTCTCAGTCGACGTCGGGAATCCGGTCGAGCACCGCGACGCACTCCACGTGGTGGGTCATGGGGAACAGGGCGAACGCCCGCAGGTCCCCCAGCCGGTAGCCGTGCTCGGCGAACGTCGCGACGTCACGGGCCAGGGCCGCGGGGTCGCACGCCACGTAGACGACGCGACGGGCACCGAGCCGCGCCACGTCGGGAACGGCGCGTCGGGCCCCGGTCCGTGGCGGGTCGAGGACCACCAGGTCGACGCCCCGACGGAGGTCGGCGTCGTGACGGAGCGCCTGCTCGGTGGTGGCGGAGACCAGGCGGACCTGGGCGTGCCGGTGCAGCGACCGGCGGGCGTCGCGCGCGGCCTGGGTGTCGGCCTCCACGCTGACCACCGTGCCCTGGGGCCCCACGCGGTCGGCGAGGAACGCGGTGAACAGCCCGACCCCGGCGTAGAGGTCGGCGACCCGATCCCCGGGTCGGGCCTCGGCGGCCTCGAGGACGGCGTCGACCAGGGTGCGCGCTGCTTCCGGGTGCACCTGCCAGAAGCCGGAGCCGGTCACGGTGAAGTCGTGGCCCTCGACGCGCTCGGTGAGCCGCGTGCGACCTGCGCGCCGCGTGCCGTCGGTGCCTGCGACTCCGTCGACGTGGAGGTCCTTGGGCACCGTCGCGTCGGTGACGAGGAGCTGCTGGTCCGTGGAGGAGACGATCGCCTCGACCTGGGGGGCGTCCCAGCGGTGCGACAGGACGTCGGGCAGGCCGGGGTGGGCGATCGGACAGTGCCCGACCGGGACGACCTCGTGGGAGCGGTGGCGGCGCAGTCCTGCGCGTCCGTCGGGGGTGGTCGACCACGTCACGCGGGTGCGCCAGCCGAGGGAGGGACCGACGGCCTCGACCCGCACCTCCCGCTCGATGCCGGCGAGGCGCTGCAGCTGCTCGGACACGACCGACCCGAGCAGCCGCAGCTGGGCCTCGGGGGCGACGTGCTGGAAGTCGCAGCCTCCGCAGACCCCCGCGAGGTCGCACGGCGGGGCCACCCGGTCGGGGGACGCCTCGAGCACCTCCACGGCGTCGGCGCGCAGGTATCGCTTGGTGCGGTCGGTGACGCGGATGCTGACCCGCTCCCCCGGCAGCGCGTGCCTCACGAACACGACCTGCCCGTCCAGCCGCGCCACGCAGGAGCCCCCGTGGGCGACGGGCCCCACCTCGACCACGGGAAGAGCCTCGGACGTCACGCGAACCCACCTCCCCGGGGCTCCGAGCACACCGAACCA
>NZ_LMMY01000015.1:41074-44758 GCF_001422865.1 Aeromicrobium sp. Leaf272 | reverse complement strand
CGAGAACTGTCCCACGGGGTCCGGAGCCCACCGAAGTCGCACCGTGGGCGACGGGCCCCACCTGGACGATCGGGAGGACCGCGCTCATGCGGGTCCGTCCGGGCCGGGCCGGTCCCCGATGCCGCGGCGCACGTCGCCGGGTGCGCTGCCGATGGTGCTGCGGGGGTCGACGCGGGAGGCGGAGCTCAGCTGGTACGGGACGCTGGTCACCATGACGCCGGGCATGAAGAGCAGGCGTCCCTTGAGGCGCAGCGCGGTCTGGTTGTGCAGCAGCTGCTCCCACCAGTGCCCGACGACGTACTCGGGGATGTAGACGCTGACGATGTCGCGGGGGCTCGCCCGGCGCACCTCCTTGACGTACTTGACCACGGGGCGCACGAGCTCGCGGTAGGGCGACGACACGACGGTGAGCGGGACGGGGATCTGCAGGTCGTCCCACCGCTGGCGCAGCACCTGGGTGTCGTGCGGGTCGAGCTCCACGTAGAGACCCTCGAGGCTGCTCGGCCGCGCCACTCGGGCGTAGGCGATGGCCCGCAGGGTCGGCTTGTGGAGCCGGCCCACGAGGACGACGGCGTGGACGCGCGAGGGAAGGGCGACGTCGGTCTCGTCGATCTCGAGCTCCGCGTTGACCCGCTGGTAGTGCCGGTTGATGCCCACCATGAGGAAGAAGACGATGGTCATGGCGAGGATCGCGATCCAGGCTCCGGCGAGGAACTTGGTGATGAGGACGATCACGAGCACGGTGGCCGTCATGGCCAGGCCGAACCCGTTGACGAGCCGCGAGCGCTTCATCCGGCGCCGCTCGGCGGGGTCCGTCTCGGCGGCGAGGTGCCGGGTCCAGTGCCGGATCATGCCCAGCTGGCTGAGGTTGAACGAGACGAAGACGCCCACGATGTAGAGCTGGATGAGCTTCGTGACCTCGGCGTCGAAGGCGACGATCAGCGCGATCGCGGCGACGGCGAGCAGGACGATGCCGTTGCTGAAGGCCAGCCGGTCCCCGCGGGTGTCGAGCTGGCGCGGCAGGTGTCCGTCGCGCGCGAGGATGGAACCGAGGACGGGGAAGCCGTTGAAGGCGGTGTTCGCCGCCAGCACGAGGATGATGCCGGTGCAGGCGATCGTGAAGTAGAACAGCGGCGCCGCGTCGCTGTAGAGCGCCTTGGCGAGCTGCGCGATGACGGTGTCCTGCTCGAAGCCGTCACCCACCGGTCGGCCGTCGAGCAGCAGCTGGCGGGCCGGGTCCTCGACGTAGCGGATGTGCATGGCGTCGGCCAGCACGATGATGCTCATGAGCATCGTGATCGAGATGGTGCCGAGCAGCAGCAACGTGGTGGCGGCGTTGGCGCTCTTGGGCTTGCGGAAGGCGGGCACGCCGTTGCTGATCGCCTCCACGCCGGTGAGGGCGGCGCATCCGGACGAGAACGCCCGGGCGAGCAGGAACGCCATGGCCAGGCCGGTGAGCGCGGAGTCGTAGGGCGCCTCGGCGGCGATCTCGTACCGGGCGCTCTCGGCCTGGGGCAGGTCACCCAGGAGGTAGCGGACCAGTCCCCAGCAGGCCATCAGGGCGATCGCCAGCATGAACAGGTACGTCGGCACGGCGAACGCGCGGCCGGACTCCTTGGCGCCGCGCAGGTTGAGCGTCATGAGCAGGAGGACGAGCGCCGACGCGGCCAGGGCCTCGTGGCCGACGAGCCACGGCACCGCGGACGTCGCGTTCTGCACCCCCGAGGAGATCGAGACCGCGACGGTGAGCACGTAGTCGACGAGCAGCGCGCTGGCCACCGTGACGCCCGACTTGGGCCCCAGGTTCGTGGTGGCGACCTCGTAGTCACCTCCACCGCTGGGGTAGGCGCGCACGTTCTGGCGGTAGGACGCGACGACGGTGAGCATCACGACGACGACGGCGAGGCCGATCTTCCAGTTGAACGCGTAGGCCGTGATGCCGCCCATCGACAGGGTCAGGAAGATCTCGTCGGGCGCGTACGCCACCGACGACAGGGCGTCGCTGGCGAAGACGGGCAGCGCGATGCGCTTCGGCAGCAGCGTCTCCCCGAGCTGGGTGCTGCGAAGCTTGCGTCCGACGAGCGTCCGCTTGACGGACTCGACCATGCCCACGAGCGACGATCGTAGACCTGTCGGGATCGCTGCGCCGGTCGCCCTGGATGCGGGCTCCGGGCCGGTCCCGACGGGTGTAGCGTCGCCTCGTGCACATCGTCATCATGGGCTGCGGACGCGTCGGCTCGACGCTGACGCGCAGCCTCGAGGAGCGCGGCCACTCCACGGCCGTCATCGACTCCAACCCCGACGCCTTCCGCCGCCTGGGGCCGGACTTCACCGGCACCACCGTGACCGGCATGGGCTTCGACCGCGAGGTCCTGCGTGCGGCCGGCATCGAGCACGCCGACGGCTTCGCCGCGGTCTCGAGCGGCGACAACTCCAACATCATCTCGGCACGGGTCGCGCGTGAGCAGTTCGGCGTCGACAACGTCGTGGCCCGCATCTACGACCCGGGCCGCGCCGAGGTGTACGAGCGCCTCGGCGTCCCCACGGTCGCCACGGTGCCGTGGGCGGCCGACCAGGTCCTGCGTCGTCTCGTCCCGGCGGGGTCGGAGCCCGCGTGGCGCGACCCGTCCGGCCAGCTGCGACTCGACACCCTCTACGCCCCGTTCCCGTGGATCGGTCACGAGGTCTCGAGCCTCGAGGACGCCGCGGGGGTCCGCGTGGCCTACCTGACGCGCCTCGGGTCCGGCCTGGTCGCGAGCGGACGCACGGTGCTGCAGGAGGGCGACCTGCTCGCCGTCTTCATGCGCGAGGGCGACGCCGACCAGGCCCACCGCGTGCTCGAGTCCGGACCTGAGGAGGCCTGATGCGCGTCGCCATCGCGGGAGCCGGTGCCGTCGGCCGTTCCGTCGCGCTCGAGCTCACCGAGAACGGGCACCAGGTGCTCCTGATCGACAAGTCCCCCGGGTCCATCCGGTCCGACCTCGTGCCGAAGGCGCAGTGGCTTCTGGCCGATGCGTGCGAGATGTCCTCCCTCGAGGAGGCCGGGCTGCAGACGTGCGACGTGGTCATCGCCGCGACGGGCGACGACAAGGTCAACCTGGTCGTCTCGCTGCTGGCCAAGACGGAGTTCTCGGTCCCCCGGACCGTCGGTCGCGTCAACCACCCGAGCAACGAGTGGCTGTTCGGCGAGACCTGGGGCGTCGACGTGGCGGTCTCGACCCCGCGGCTCATGTCGGCCCTGGTGGAGGAGGCGGTGTCGGTCGGCGACCTCGTTCGCCTGTTCACCTTCCGCCAGAGCAACACCAGCCTGGTCGAGCTGACGATGCCCGAGGACTCCCCCTTCGCCGGGCGCCTGGTGCGCGACGTCCCGTGGCCACGCGACGTGGTCCTCGTGGCCATCCTGCGCGACAACGCGATCGAGACGCCCGACCCGGAGCGCTCGCTCGAGGCGGGCGACGAGCTCTTGTTCGTCACCGCACCGGACGCGGAGGACGAGATCGGCGCCCTGCTCTCCCCCAAGTCGTGAGTCGCTGCTCGTCCTGAGGCGTCGTGGCTGCGTCGGCGCCTGGGCGTTCGCTCGCGCCTACGTTGCCCGGCCGGGCGTTCACGCACTGCTGCGTCGCAGCCGCTGGGCTTTCACCTGTTGCTGCGTCGCTGTGGCTGCGCGTCGGTGTGGTCTCCGAA
>NZ_LMMY01000015.1:40898-41043 GCF_001422865.1 Aeromicrobium sp. Leaf272 | reverse complement strand
AGGGCCTCGACCGCAGCCGGGGGTCTGGGCTCGGGTGGGTCTGCGGGGCGCGGCCACGATTCTCCATCTGCGCGGGATCCACGCACGATTCTTCCTTCTCGTGGACCGTGCCACGCGAAGGAAGAATCGTGGCGACGAAAAGGGC
>NZ_LMMY01000015.1:0-40802 GCF_001422865.1 Aeromicrobium sp. Leaf272 | reverse complement strand
CCCGACGCGCGAACCGGCCCCGCGGACGCAAGATTCTGCCTTCGCGTGCAGAACCCCGAACGATGCTGCGTTCACGACGGGATCCGACCACGAACGCAGCATCCTTCGACCCCTCACGCACGAACGTAGAACCTTACGTCCCCCGAGCCACGCTCCGGGAACCCGACCGGGCCCAGACCCCTCCGCCGGTCGAGGCCCTTTCGGAGCGCAGGTCGACGACGAGCCACAGCGACGCAGCCGCAGGTCGAGACCCAGCCACATCGACGCAGCCGCAGGTCGAGACCCAGCCACATCGACGCAGCCGCAGGTCGAGGCCCACCCGGAGCAGCGCAGCCGCAGGTCGAGGCCCCGCCGCCGCGACCAGCGCGTCACCGAGAAGCAGGCGGCTCCGGCTCGGCCTCGGCCTCGATCGGGGTGGAGTTGCGCGAGAGCACCCACGCCATCGCCGCGAACGCCGCGACCTGCAGGGGCCAGCCGAGCACGACCTTGGAGGTGCCGAGCAGCGCCACGTGGTCGCCGGCCCACAGCGGGTACTGCACCACGACCCGCAGGATGCAGGGTGCGGCGAAGAGCCAGGTCAGCAGCGAGCACAGACGGACGAGCTGTCGGTCCTCGTGCCACTCGGTGGGCTCGCCGGTGAGGCTGCCGATGAGGAACCCGATGAGGGGCCACCCCACGAGGATCGAGACGATGAAGACCGCCGCGTAGGCGCCGTTGTAGAGGATCCCGGGCAGGAACACGTCACGAGCCTCGCCGCTGCGCGACGCGAACACGGCGGCGATGGCGATGCCGATGAGGGCGTTCAGCACGAACTGGACTGTGGAGCGCTGGGCGAGCCGCACCACGAGCAGCAGGACCGCCGCGCCGACGCTCGCGACGAGCGAGGTCCGCAGGTCCTGCGTGCTGATCCAGCAGATCGTGAACACGATCGTGGGCACGGCGCTCTCGACGATGCCGCGCCCGCCGCCGAGCGCCTCGGAGAGCTTGGACCGCACCAGCTCCTCGACGGTGGCGACGCTCGCGCCGGCCTCGCTCATGCGTCCAGCTCGTAGCGCGGGTTGTAGAGCACGAAGGCGTCGCCGCGGCGACCGATGCGGCCGTGCACGGTCAGTCGTCGCCCGGGCTCGATGCCCTCGATCCGGCGCCGGCCCAGCCACACGAGGGTGACCTGCCCGGACCCGTCGTAGAGCTGCGCCTCGAGGGCGCTCGCACCGTCGGCGACCGGGCGGGTGGTGACGGACCGCAGCTCACCGTGCAGCGAGCAGACCGACCTCTCGGCCTGGGCGGTGAGCAACCGGCAGCCCGCGGCGTCGGCGCTGCGCTGCAGCTCCTGGTCCTCGAGCTGCTCGAGGGTCGCGCGGCGCATCGGGCGGCGCAGTCGGGATGCCATGTCTCGATCCTAGGCCGCGAACCTCAGGCCTGGGTGCCGTGGCCGGGCGGCTCCTCGGCCACCGCACCCTCGGGCACCTCGATGAGCAGGGCCTCACGCACCAGGCGCGGCTCGTCACCTCGGACGACGACGACCTCACGGAACGCACGCTCGAGCAGCCCGTCCTCGTCGGGCTCGAGCGCAGCCGATCCGAGGAAGGTCGCACGAAGCATCCAGCGCGGCCCCTCGACCGCGAGGATCCGTGACGGCTGGAAGCCGTCCTGGCCGTCGGGGAGCTTCACGGGGACCTGGACGCGGAGCTCGGGACCGAACGGTCCGTCGACCTGCTCGGCCGTGCCCTCGAGCCGCTCGACCTCCGCGAGCAGCTCGCCACGGACCTCGTCCCACAGCCCACCGCTGCGCGGCGCGGCGAAGACCCGCAGCTCGAGCCCCGACTCCTCCGTGACCAGCACGACGGACCCGGTGCTTCCGCCGTCGTCCTGGGGCACCTGGAGCTGGAAGCCGATGCGTCCGCGGATGCGCAGCGGTCCGAGGTCGATGTAGCCCGTGCCGTCCCCGGTGAAGTCTCGCGAGTCCCAGGGGCCGGACGGCTCCTCGGTGGGCGTCGTGGACACGACGTCGGGCTCCGTGCCCGTCTCGTCGGTCTGCACTGCCTGGTCGTCACGCTCTCGGCGTCGACGGATCATGCGTCCTCCCCCATGGATCGGTGGCCCCCGGTGGAGCCGTAGCCCCCGGCGCCTCGGCTGGTGTCCTCGAGTGACTCGACCTCGCGGAAGGTCACGTGCTCGACCCGCTGCACCACGAGCTGCGCGATGCGGTCGCCGCGGGCGATCCGGACGGTCTCGTGCAGGTCGTGGTTGACCAGCAGGACCTTGATCTCGCCCCGGTAGCCGGCATCGATGGTGCCGGGCGTGTTCACCACGGAGAGTCCGTGGCGCAGGGCCAGCCCGGACCGTGGGTGGACGAAGGCCGCGAAGCCGTCGGGCAGGGCCAGGGCGATGCCCGTGGGCACGAGCACGCGCTCGCCCGGCGCGAGGGTCGCATCCTCGGCGGCGTGCAGGTCGGCACCCGCGTCACCCGGGTGCGCATAGGTCGGGGCCGGGAGCCGCGGGTCGAGGCGACGCACCGCGATCTCGAGCATGCTCGCGACCCTACTCGGGCCGACCACGCCCGGATGCGGCAGGCTGGGAGCGTGCAGACCCGTCGTGAGCGACTCCTCGCTCCCCCCGCGTGGTGGATCGCCGTCGCGGCCTTCGCGATCGCGTGGGGCTGGGTGGCGTTCGTCGTCGCAGGACCGCCGACCGCGGTCGCCGTGGCCGTGGCGGTGGCCGGCGTGACGGGTGCCCTGCTGTGGTCGTACGGGTCGACGGTGCTCGAGGCCGGACCCGACGGCCTCCGTGTGGGGCGCGCCCACCTGACGCACGAGCACGTGGGCGCGGTGACGGCGCTCGACGCGGCCGGTGCACGGACCCTGCTCGGTCCCGGCGCCGACGCCCGCGCCTGGCTGCACGTCCGGCCGTACATCGCCACCGCCGTGCAGGTGGAGGTCCGCGATCCGGCCGACCCCGCGCCCTACTGGGTGGTCTCGACCCGCGATCCGTCCGCGATCGCCCAGGCCCTCGGCCGTCCTGCCGGGCCGATCCGACCCGAGGCCGGCACCCAGGGCACCCACCAGCCCAGCACCGACCAAGCCAGCACCGACCAACCCCGCACCGACCCGAGGTGACGACCATGCCCCGCAAGCGCCGACGCCGCACGTCCGCTCCCACGCTCGAGTCGGCCACGCCCGCGAGGCGACCGTCGCGCTCGAGCCGCAGCACGTGGAAGCTGCTCGACCGCGGCTCCACCGTCGCGGCGGGTCTGCTGGCACGTCAGGTCTCGACGCTGGCCTGGCGGGCCGCGACCGGCAAGAAGCCCCCGACCGCGGGGCGACACCCCGAGGTCGAGACCCGCGAGGCCGTCGCCTGGGCCGTCATCGGAGGTGCGCTCGTCGAGGTCGTGAGGCTGCTCGTGCGCCGCGGGGCGGCCGGGTACTGGGTCCGCTCGACGGGCGACCTGCCTCCGGGCATGAAGCCCCTGAAGGGCGCCGCCAAGGGTGGCGTCGCCGGAGCAGCGCAGGCGGCGGCACGGACGGTTGGAGGAACGGCGAAGCCGGCCTCCTCACGGAAGCCGGCTCCTGGTCGTCGGCGCTCGCGCTGAGCGAGCTCGGACGGTGCGTCAGTAGGCGCAGTCCCGGCAGATGAGCCGGTCGCCCTTCTCCTCGGCGAGCTGGGAACGGTGGTGCACCAGGAAGCACGACGAGCACGTGAACTCGTCGGACTTGCGCGGGACCACCTGGACGGCCAGCTCCTCGTGGGAGAGGTCGGCACCCGGCAGCTCGAACGACTCGGCCGCTTCGACCTCGTCCTCGTCCACCTTGCCCGAGTTCTTCTCGTGGCGACGCGCCTTGAGCTCCTCGATGCTGTCCTCGGACTGCTCTTCGTCAGTCTTGCGAGGCGCGTCGTAGTCGGTAGCCATGTACCCCTCCGTCGTGTGCGTTCAACCGACGGGATTGTTCCACACCGCTGCAAGCGGCCGTCGGTCAGAACCCACAAGTCCGGACGAGGTCGAAGTATTCCCCTGCAAGCGCAGGATGCGCCGCCATCACGAGGCGCAGATCCGGCGGGCCGTCGAGGCCCTCGACGAGCACACCGGCCTCGCGAGCCACCAGTCCTCCCGCAGCGAGGTCCCACGGGTGCAGCCCCTGCTCGACGTAGGCGTCCAGACGGCCTTCGGCGAGCGCGCACAGGTCGAGTGCGGCCGAACCGATCCGACGGATGTCCCTGACGTGCGGCAGCAGGCGGGCCGCGGCCGCAGCCTGGTGCTCGCGGACCTCGCGCACGTAGTTGAAGCCCGTCCCGACGAGGGCCTGGGAGAGCGGCGGCGGTTCCGGAGCACGCAGCGGCACCCGACGGTCGCCGTCCCAGCGCCAGGCGCCGCCGTCGAGCACGGCTCCCCACCGCTCCCCCGACGCGATGTTCACCACGAAGCCCGCGACGACCCGCTCGCCGGTCGCGTCGGTGACCCGCGCGGCGATGGACACGGCGTACGCGGGGATCCCGTAGACGAAGTTCACCGTTCCGTCGATGGGGTCGACCACCCAGTCGACCCCGCTCGTGCCGGCCACGTCGGCACCTTCCTCACCGACGAACCCGTCGTCGGGACGTGCAGCGAGGATGCGGTCGCGGACCAGGTCCTCGCTGGCCCGGTCGACCTCGGTGACCACGTCGATGGGGCTCGACTTGGTCGCCGCGACCGCCACGCGGCCCTCCGGCCGCTCGCGCCGCACCAGGGCGGCCGCATCGAGCCCGACCTCGTGCGCCAGGGTCAGGAGCTGCTCACGGTCCGGCAGCACGGACGAGCTCACGGGTGAGCGGGCCGGTCGCCGCGCAGGTTCGCGCAGCAGCCCGGCACGCACACGACCGGGTTGGCAGCACACCGGCCGAGCGTGGCCGGCGTCGGCGACTCGCCGCGGTCGACGGCGGCCCTCTCCTGCAGCAGGTCGGTGATCATCGCGACGAAGCCGGGGTGCGTCCCCGGCGTCGGCACGCGGACGAACCTCATGCCGAGCTTCTCGGCGGTCTCCGCCGCCTCGGTGTCGAGGTCGTACACGACCTCCATGTGGTCGGACACGAAGCCGATCGGGACGACCACGACGGACGTGACACCGTCGGCGGCCAGCTGCTCGAGGTGGTCGTTGACGTCGGGCTCCAGCCACGGGGTCCGCGGCGAGCCGGACCGGGAGCAGTACACGAGGTCCCACGGCACGTCGCGGTGCTGCGGCGCGAGACCCTCCATGACGAGCCGACCCGCCTCGAGGTGCTGGGACCGGTACGCGCCCACGCCCGGCCCGCCGCTCGCGTCGTTCATGGCGTCAGGGATCGAGTGGGTCACGAACACCACCCGCGTGCCGTCGGGAGCCTCGTCCAGGGCGGCGCCCGTGTGCTCCACGAAGGGGCCGATGAATCCCGGGTGGTTGAACGGCAGCCGGAGCCGGCTGAGCTCGATGTCGAGGCCCTCGGTCGCGTCGGCGAGGTTCTCGCGGTACTGGCGGCAGCCCGAGTACGACGAGTACGCGCTCGTCAGGAAGTAGGCGGCGTGGCGGACCCCGTCGGCGACCATCGCCTCGAGCGCCTCGCGCAGGTACGGGGTCCAGTTGCGGTTGCCCCAGTAGACCGGCAGGTCGACGTCGCGATCGGCCAGCTCGCCCTCGAGCGCCGCGATCACGTCGCGGTTCAGGTCGTTGATCGGGCTGCGCCCACCGAACAGGAAGTAGTGCTCGCCCACCTCCTCCAGCCGCTCGCGCGGGATGCCCTTGCCGGCGGTCACGTTCTCCAGGAACGGGACGACGTCGTCGGGCTTCTCCGGCCCGCCGAAGGAGACGTAGAGCAGGGCGTCGAAGGGGCGTACATCCATGACGTCATCGTCCCATGCAGGCCCCCGGCCCGCCGGGGGTAGCCTGCCTGCGCCGAGAATGACGGGACGTCGGCACCCGCCGGCGGCGACGAGGAGGTGGCACGGTGCGGTCGACCTACGGGCACGTCCTCGCACTGCCCGGCGCGGCTCTGTTCAGCCTGACCGGACTGGTGTCGCGCCTCCCGCTCTCGATGGCCTCGCTCGGACTCGTCCTGCTCGTCCGCGAGCACGGGGGCAGCTACGGCGCCGCCGGGCTGGTCGCCGCCGCCTACGTGGCGGCCGCCGCCGTCGTCGCCCCGATGCACGGACGGCTCAGCGACCGGTGGGGCCAGCGGCGCGTCCTGGTGCTCGCGGGCGCCGGCTACGCCGCCGGCATGATCGCCGTGATCCTCGCCGTGACCCGCGAGGTGGACGCACCCTGGCCGCACCTGGCCGCCGCGGTGGGCGGGGTCTTCACGCCGCAGACCGGGTCGCTCGTCCGTGCACGGTGGACCCACCTGCTGCGCGACGACCGTCCGCGGCTCACGACCGCGTTCGCGATCGAGGCCGTCATCGACGAGGTCGTCTTCATCGTCGGCCCCGTGCTCGTGACCTTCCTGACCCTGCAGGTCGCCGACGTCGCAGGCCTGGCGACGGCCACGGCGGCCGCGGTCGTGGGCAGCTGGTTCCTCGCCGCGCAGACGTCCACCGAGCCTCCGACGGGTCGGCACGGGGACGGACCCCGCCCGCCCCTCGGCTGGGCCGTCCTGGGCCCCGTGCTGGTGGCCGCGGTGGGGATCGGCGTGCTCTTCGGCTCGACCGAGGTGCTGGTCGTCGCGTTCACCGAGGCCGAGGGGTCGGCGGGCGCGGCCGGGGTGGTGCTGGCCATCTGGGCGGCCGGGAGCCTCCTGGCCGGCGTGGCGGTCGGACTGCTGCCCTCACCCTCCGACTCGGTGGCGCGGTTGCGCTGGACCGTCCTGGTCCTCGGCCTGCTGTTCGCGCCGCTGCTCCTGGCGCCGAGCATCGCCTGGCTCGCCGTCGGCATGTTCGTGACCGGCTTCATGATCTCCCCGACGATGATCGCCGCCACCAGCGTGGTCGAGGAGTACGTGCCGCCGACGCGGCTCACGGAGGCCCTCACGTGGACGAGCACCGGCCTGGCCATCGGTGTCGCCCCGGGCGCCGCGGTCGCCGGCGCCGTCGTGGACCGGTTCGGCGCCTCGGCGGGCTTCGCCGTCCCCCTCGTGGCCGGCGTCCTCGCCGCGGCCGTGGCCTGGTCCTTCCGGCCCCCGCCGCGACCGGACCGCTCCACCGACCCGCAGGCATCCGGCGCCCCGAGCCCGGCACCCCCGCCAGGCTCCTCCGCCGCCCCGAGCCCGGCACCCCCGCCAGGGCCCTCGGCGCACTAGGCTGTCGACCGAGATGAGCCCTACCGCCGAGACGCCGCCCGACGCCCCCCTCGAGGAGCGCGCGGTCGCGCTCGTCCGGCACTGGGTGACCGCCCAGCAGGGACGTGGCCGACGGACCGACCCGGCCGCCCGCCGCCTCGCGACGCTGCTCAAGGACCCGGCCGGACTCGACTTCACGATCGGCTTCGTCGACCGCGTCGTCCGCCCCGAGGACTCCGACGTCGCGGCCCGCAACCTGCGGGACCTGACCCGCTCTCTTCCGGCCTTCCTGCCCTGGACCCAGCGGGTCCTGCTGCGCACCGGCGCCTTCTTCTCGCTGCTCTTCCCGGCACTGGTCGTCGCCACCGCCCGACGCACGCTGCGCCGCATGGTGGGGCACCTCATCGCCGATGCACGGCCCGAGAAGCTCGGCGGCACGATCGCGACCCTGCGCAAGAACGGCGACCGGCTCAACCTCAACCTGCTCGGCGAGGCCGTGCTCGGCGAGGGCGAGGCCGTGCGCCGACGCGACCGCACCCTCGAGCTCCTGCGGCGCGACGACGTCGACTACGTCTCCGTGAAGGTCTCCGCCGTCGCCAGCCAGCTGTCCATGTGGGCGTTCGACGAGACCGTGGAGCGCGTGGTCGAGCGCCTCGCCCCGCTGTACGAGGTCGCCGCGGAACGCGGCTCGTTCATCAATCTCGACATGGAGGAGTACCGCGACCTCGACCTCACGATCGCGGTCTTCACACGCGTCCTGGAGGAGCACCCCGACCTCGAGGCCGGCATCGTCCTGCAGGCCTACCTCCCCGACGCCCTCGCGGCGATGCAGCGCATCCAGGCGTGGGCCCGCGCCCGCCGGGAGGCCGGCGGCGCGTCCGTGAAGGTGCGCCTCGTCAAGGGCGCCAACCTCGCCATGGAGCGGGTCGACGCCACCGTCCACGGCTGGCCCCTCGCGACGTGGTCCTCCAAGCAGGAGACCGACACGCACTACAAGCGCGTCCTGCGGTGGGCCCTCACCCCCGAGCGGATCGACGCCGTGCGGATCGGCGTGGCCGGGCAGAACCTCTTCGACGTCGCCTACGCCTGGCTGCTCGCCGGCGAGCGGTCCGTTCGCGACGGCGTCGACTTCGAGATGCTGCTGGGCATGGACTCCGGTCCCGTCGCGTCGGTGCGCGCCGACGTCGGCGCACTCCTGCTCTACACGCCCGTGGTGCACCCCGACGAGTTCGACGTCGCCATCTCCTACCTGGTCCGCCGGCTCGAGGAGAACGCCAGCTCGGAGAACTTCATGTCGGCCGCGTTCGACCTGGCCGACGACCCCTCGGCCTTCGATCGCGAGGCAGGGCGCTTCCTCGCCTCCGTGAAGGCGCTCGACGAGACCGTGCCCCCTCCGCACCGGGTCCAGGACCGTCGCACCGACGCCACCGACCACCACGTGCACGCGCACACCGACGGCTTCTCCAACACCCCCGACACGGACCCGTCCACGGCCGGGAACCGGGTGTGGGGCCGTCAGGCGCTGTCCCGGTCGACGTACACCCAGCTCGGGATCTCCACGATCGAGTCGAGCCGCGTCCACGGCCCGGCGTCCCTCGAGACCCTCGTGCGGGGCGCCCGGACCGCCGCGACCGCCTGGTCCGCCCGTGGGGCCGAGGTCCGGGCCTGGATCCTCCACCAGGCCGCCGGGGCGCTCGAGACCCGACGGGGCGACCTGGTCGCCGTCATGGCCGCCGAGACCGGCAAGACGATCGCCGAGGCCGACGTCGAGGTCAGCGAGGCCATCGACTTCGCGCACTACTACGCCGAGGCGGCGCGTCGCCTCGAGGTCGTCGACGGCGCCTCGTTCCACCCGGTCGGCCTGACGGTCGTCACCCCGCCGTGGAACTTCCCCGTCGCGATCCCGTGCGGCTCGGTGCTGTCGGCCCTCGCCGCCGGCAGCGCGGTGGTGATCAAGCCCGCTCCGCAGAGCCCCCGGTGCGCAGCCGTCATGGTGGAGGCGCTGTGGCAGGGCGGCGTGCCGCGCGAGGTGCTGCGCTACGTGAGCATGGACGAGGGCGAGCTGAGCAAGTCCCTCGTGTCCCACCCCGCGGTCGACCGGTTGATCCTCACCGGCTCCTGGGAGACGGCGGCCCTGTTCCGCTCGTGGCGGCCCGACCTGCCGCTCCTCGCCGAGACGAGTGGCAAGAACGCCCTCCTCGTCACCCCCAGCGCCGACCTCGACCTGGCCGTCGGCGACCTCGTGAAGAGCGCCTTCGGGCACGCCGGGCAGAAGTGCTCGGCGGCGAGCCTCGGCATCCTGGTCGGCTCCGTCGCCACCTCCGAGCGCTTCCGTCGCCAGCTCGTCGACGCCGTGACCTCGCTCAAGGTCGGGTGGCCCGACGATCCCGACGTCTCGGTCGGCCCGGTCGTCGAGGCGCCCTCGGGCAAGCTGCTCGACGCGCTGACGGTCCTCGACGACGGTGAGGAGTGGATCGTCCAGCCGCGTCGTCTCGACCCCACCGGTCGACTCTGGTCCCCCGGGGTGAAGGTGGGCGTGGCCCCCGGCAGCACCTACCACCGCACCGAGTACTTCGGCCCCGTCCTCGGACTCATGCACGCCGCCGACCTCGACGAGGCGATCGCCTGGCAGAACGCCACCGACTTCGGGCTCACGGCCGGCATCCACTCGCTCGACCCCGACGAGGTCAACCGCTGGATCGACACCGTGGAGGCGGGCAACCTCTACGTGAACCGCGGGATCACTGGCGCGATCGTGCAGCGCCAGCCGTTCGGCGGCTGGAAGCGGTCGAGCGTCGGCGCCTCCAGCAAGGCCGGCGGACCCAACTACCTGACCCACCTGGGCACCTGGACGCGCCGACCGCTGCGCCACGTCCCCGACGACGTCGAGCTCTCGGCCCCGGTGGCCTCCGCGCTCGCGTCGGTGACGCCGCACCTGCTCCAGTCCGACGCCGCGCAGCTCGCCGCGGCCGCCCGCTCCGACGAGCTGGCCTGGCAGCGCGAGTTCGGCCGCGAGAAGGACGTCAGCGGGCTCGGCGTCGAGCGGAACGTCTTCCGCTACCGACCGACCTCGGTCCACGTGCGCGGTGACGGCGACCTGCTCACGACCGCTCGGGTCGTCCTCGCCGGGCTCCGCGCCGGCGCCTCGGTCACGGTGTCCACGCCGGTGGCCCTGCCCGACGACCTCGCACCCGGGCACGTCGTCGAGGACGACGCCGACTGGCTGGACCGCATGTCGCGGGACCGTCCCGGACGGGTGCGCCTGCTGGGCCCGCTCGCGCGTGAGCTCGCCGCCGCCGTCGAGGGCGATCCGGACGTCGCCGTCCACGCTGGCGAGGTCACCTGGTCCGGACGGGTCGAGCTCCTGCCGTTCCTGCGCGAGCAGTCGGTCACCATCACCACGCACCGCTTCGGCAACCACGACCCGGCGTTCGACCGCGTGCTGCCCCGCCACTGATCCGGGCGAGCTCCGCCGTCAGCCGCGAGCGAGGCCCGGTGGCAGCGGCGCTCGCCACCCACGCCAGAGGGCGAGCAGCCGCCACACGACGCACAGGGCCCCGGCCGACACGTACGCCCACCACCCGAGGTCGGCGCGATGGGCCAGCACGGCCACCAGCGCGCCGGTGAACGCCGGGGTGGCGTAGAGCTCCTCGCGGAAGATCACGGGCACCCGTCCGGCGAGCACGTCGCGCAGGATGCCCCCTCCGATGGCCGTGACCATCCCCAGGAGCGCGGCGGGCAGCACCCCGAGACCGGCCTCGGCCGCCTTGACGCCGCCCGCGACGCAGAACAGCGCCGCACCCACGGCGTCGAGGACGGCGATCTGCGACTCGCGGCGCCCGAACACCGGGTGGAAGGCGAACACCACGACGGAGGCCACGGCGGGCACGACGAGGTAGCGCCAGTCCAGGAGGGCCGCCGGCGGGACGTCGCCGATGAGGACGTCGCGGAGCACGCCGCCGCCGAGCCCGGTGACCAGTCCGAGGACCGACGCGCCGAACACGTCGAGCTCCTTGCGCACCGCCACGATGGCGCCGGTGCAGGCGAACACGGCGATGCCCACCAGGTCGAGCGTCACGATCCACACGTCAGGCACGGATCGACCCTAGGACACGTCGTGGCAGGTCGTCGGCCGAGTCGTCAGCCCAGTCGTCAGCCCAGTCGTCGGCCCAGTCCTCTGGGCACGCGTGTCGCCACGGTTTGGCCGGGGACGGAGCCTAGGATGACGAAGCAACCAGTGGGAGGACGCTCGATGCGCGAACTCGGCCCCGATCGGCTCAGCGACGACGGACGTTTCCTCGTCCTGCGCGAAGCCGGCCGTCCCGAGCTGTTCCGCGTCCCGATCGATCGACGGCTCGCCGCACTCGTCGACGCCTCCCCCCGTGCCCGCGGCCGCGCACACGGCCAGATGGAGATCACGATGGAAAGCACGCTCAGCCCCCGCGACATCCAGGCCAGGATCCGGCGCGGGGAGAGTCCCGACCAGGTCGCCGAGTCGGCCGGCGTGCCGACCGAGCAAATCGAGGGGTTCGCCACCCCGGTGCTCGCCGAGCGTGCCTACGTGGCCGAGCAGGCGCGCTCGACCACCATCCGCCGTCGGCACGCCACCGGACCGGGCGTCCTGCTCGGGTCCGCGGTCGACGAGAGCGTGGCCGCAGACGGCGGCGTTCCCGAGGACGTCAGCTGGGACGCCTGGCGCCGCGAGGACGGTCGCTGGACCGTCCAGGTGCTCGCGCCCAGCGCGCTCGAGCCGGCCACCTTCTGCTACGACGCCAAGAGCCGGTACGTCGTCCCCGACGACGAGACCGCTCGCCGGCTCGTGGGCGACGTCGCTCCGCCGGAGGCCTCCGACATGGCCATCGCCGACGCCCTGCGCCCCGACGAGGACCGTCCTGCAACGCCGGCCGCGGACGAGGCCCGCTCCGCCGAGCCCGTCGCGCCGAGCGACGACGCACCTCGTCACGAGGTCGACGCCGGGCTCCACGCACCCGTGCACTCCCTCAAGGAGGCCCGCGACCGGCGCGCGATGGAGCAGCTGTCCCTCACCGAGGACATCGCCCCCCAGGAGCAGGACACGTCCGACGACGCCGACCAGGAGCCCGCCGAGGCGCACCACCAGGTCGACGAGGACCTGGACGAGGAGGAGGGCCACGTGGCCGTCCCCGACACCGTCGCCCCGCGCAAGAAGCGCCCCGAGCGTCGGCGGGTGCCCAGCTGGGACGAGATCATGTTCGGCGGGCGGAACGACTGAGCACCACCGACCACCCAGGACGAACGGACGAGGGCCCCGACCGCCGAGCGGTCGGGGCCCTCCTCCGTGCAGGGCTCAGCTGGTGGAGCACTCCGAGGGCGTGTCGATCGAGGCGCTCGCGCTCGAGCGCCACGGCATGAGCACCTCGGACACGATCTGGCCCACCGAGCTGCCCGAGCGGTACGTGTTCTTGTAGACGGTCAACCGGCGCCACGGCTCCTTGGCGAGGATCCGCTCCGCGGTAGCGGCGTCCTTGCCGGCCGAGAAGAGCGCGACACGGTCGGCCGGGCCCTGCGCCTGGTTGCTGCACCAGTGCGCCTGCAGGGTGCCCTGCGTCGGGTACGTGTTGATGGACCGAAGCTTCTCGGTCACCCCGCGCGAGTTCGTGAACGAGTAGTGGGGCGAGTCGTAGGTCCGCACCAGCATGGGCTCGGGCACGTCGACGAACCGGTTGTTCCTGATCGTCGGGTTCTCCGCGCCCTGGCTGATGACCGCGGTGGCCGGCAGGTTGTTGCTGGCGTTGCGCCGGGTGGTGATGCCGTCGATCAGGTTGCCCTCGAGCACCGGCGAACGCCAGTTCAGCATCTTCACCGCGTCGAACCGGGAGTCGACGATCCGGTTGTTCTTGAGCACGACCGCGGTGTGGTACCGCAGGCTCCAGTCCTCCTGCTTGCGCGGCGTCGTCACCCGGGCCACGGCCGACATGACGTGCGTGCCGACGGCCCGGTTCTGGTACAGGAAGTCGTTGTCCTCGATCGTGAGGCGGTTGTTGCCGTACCGGTCCATGGCGCCCCACGTGTAGTTCACGCCCTTGGTCCGACTGTCCGGCGTGTCCACGTTGATGGCCTCGGCGTTGGGGTTGGCCTTGGTGCCCGCCTTGCCGTCACCACGGACGTCGTTGACGAAGTCGTTGCCCTTCACGACGGTGTCCTGCGAGGCGCTGACCTCGAGGAAGTGGCCGAGGTGGTTGTTGCGGAAGCGGATCCCCTCGACCCGCACGTTGCTGGCGTGGCCGATCACGACGCCGTAGACCTTGTCGAAGGCCGGGTGGACCGTCCCCATCATGTTGATCGTGGCGCTGCCGTCGCCCGGGCCGCGGAAGGTGATGTTGCGCTCGCCGTCGTAGCCCTTCACCGCGTTCGAGCGCAGGGCTCGGGTCGGCGAGATCGTCTGGAACATCGAGCTCGAGGCCCGGACGCCGGAGATGCCCGTGGTCATCAGCTTGTTGATCGTGGTGCCCGACGACAGCACGACCGTGGTGTCCGACGGCACGAAGATCGCGTTCGACAGCTTGAAGGTGCCCGGCGCGAAGGTGATCGTGCGGTTCTTGCGGTTGCCGCTGAAGCTGTTCGCCTTCTCGATGAGGCTCAGGCACGCGTTGAGCCGATAGCTGTCGGAGGTGTAGACGTTGTACTTCGTGAAGCGGGTGACGTCGTAGCCGTCGGCGTTCAGCATCTTGTTGGGCAGCCGGGCCGTGCGCGTCTTGAAGGCGGCCTGCGTCTCGAAGGTCGTGCAGGTCGAGGCGAGCCACTGCTCGACCTTGGCCTTCGTCATCGAGACGCGGGCGGAGGCCGACGAGGGAACGAGGAGTGCGGCGACCACACCGCCGACGAGGATCAGCGTGAGAGCCCGAGAAACAGTACGCATTGGTCGATGGTCCCAGACATTTCTGCCATGTGCGCGCGATAGTGAGGACCAAAGTCCTTTATTTATCTCAGGGGAAAGGCAGGACGTCCGGAGAAAGTGCGGCAGCCTTCGCCGATTCCGCGGTCATGCGGCGCCGATGGTGTCGGCGGCACAGGACCTCGTACCCCACCGAGGGCCGCGGCCGCTGGGGGTCGTCGACGTCCCCGACCACGATCACCTCACCCTCGGTGACCATCTCCCCGTCCTCGGTGCGGGCGTTGTGCGTCGCCCGTTCACCGCACCAGCAGAGTGCCTCGACCTGGAGCGGAAGCATGCGGTCGGCCAGCTCCACGAGTCGGGCCGATCCGTCGAACATGCGCGTGCGGAAGTCCGTCAGGATGCCGAAGCAGAAGACGTCGATGTCGAGCTCGTCGGCGATCTTGGCCAGCTGCTCGACCTGGTCGCGCGTGTAGAACTGCGCCTCGTCGCACACGAGGTAGTCGATGCGCCCGCCCTGGGTCAGCTCGGTCACGACGTGCTCCCAGAAGTGCAGGGAGTCGTCGACCTCCGTCGCCGGGACCGCCAGCCCGAGCCGGCTCGAGAGCGTCGCCTCACCGGCGCGGTCGTGCGACGTGAACACCCGGCCCACGCGCCCGCGGGCCCGGTGGTTGTGGTCGAGCTGCAGGGCGAGCGTGCTCTTCCCGCAGTCCATCGTCCCGGAGTAGAAGGTCAGCTCGGCCACGGGACCATCCTGCCAGCGGCGGTGCCCGTCGTCGTGCTCAGGTGGCGAGGAGCACGGGGACGCGCAGCTCGGCCTCGCTGACCGATCCGTGGAAGCCCTTCATGCGCATCTCGAGCGGGAAGTCGTCGGTGCTGAAGACGGCGAAGTCGCCGAGGGCGGCGACCACCACGTCGCCGATGCGGCCCGCGACGGCCGGGTCGAGGGGACCGAACCAGTCGTCGAGCTCGTCGCGGGTGCGCACGTCGGCACGCTCCCCGCAGAAGTCCCGCCACCGGGCCGCGACGGCCTCGCGGTCGTGGCGGGCGGTGTACAGGTGCCGGAAGCGCGCCTCGCCGGCCAGCAGGTCCACGCCCTCCAGCAGCGCGGGAGTCGTGCTGACGTCGAAGCGCCCTTCGTCGGGGAGGTCGACCATGCCGTGGTCCGCGGTCACGAGGAGCACCGTGTCGGGCGGGAGGAGGTCCCGCAGCTGGGCCGTCTCACGGTCGACGGTCGTGAGGACGTCGCGCCACTCCTGCGACGTGCAGCCGTGCGCGTGACCGGCGTGGTCGAGGCGGGACTCGTAGGCGTAGACCACCGAGCTCGCGGCGTCCTCGACCACCTCGGCCACCACGTCGAGCCGCTCCCAGATGGAGCCGACCCCGTGGAAGGGCGCGCCCCGCTGGCTGCACAACGTCAGCCCCGTGCCCTCGAAGCGTGCCTCGTTGACGCTCCCGGCGTTGACCCCCGCCTCGTGAAGTCGCTGCAGGACGGTGGGGTGGCGCTGCCACTGCAGCGCGTCGACGTCCTGGTCCCAGGCCAGGGCGTTGAGACGTCGCCCGGTCTCCGGCACGCGCGAGGTGTAGCCGACGACCCCGTGCACGCCGGCGCGAAGTCCCGTCCCGAGCGACGTGAGGCTCGTGACGGTCGTGGACGGGACACCGCACACCACGTCGGGGACCGACGGCAGCGACGACAAGAAGGGGGCGAGGTGGGCGTGCTCGCGCAGGAGCTGCTCCCCCATGCCGTCGACCAGCAGCACGACGTAGCGCGGGGCGGCCGGAAGCCCGAGGGTGTCGACCAGACCGGCGAGTCCGCCGCCGGCGACCGCTCCGGCCGACGTGAGGACCTCGTGCAGACCGTGCCGACCCCGCGGGCCGGGCGCGGTCACGCCGTTCCGGTCGTGGCGGCGGACAGCTGACGGGCGAACACCAGGAGGCGCTCGACGGCCACGCCGCCGTCGGCCGCTGCGCTCAGGCGCAACGAGAAGTCGTCGCCGGTCAGGTTGCCGGTGTACCCGTGGTCGGCCTCGCAGTCGGGGTCGCTGCACTGGGCGGGCTCGAGGTCCAGGTGCGACACGGCACCCCACCCGATGGTGACCACGGCCTCCTCGAGGGTGCCGGAGGTGGCCACCATCCGGGTCACGACCACCGACCTGATCCGGTGGATCGACACGGCCTCGCTCGTCGTGGAGGTGTAGGGCCGCGGCAGGAGGTCGTCGGGCGGGTGCTCGTCGGTGTGCACGAGCACGACCCGCGACGGCGTCATCACGAGCACCGTCATGTGGCGACGGATCTCGTCGCGCTCGAACGTCGGTTCGTGGTGGACCACGTGCGCGAGGACGTCCTCGCCCGCCAGGGCGTCACGCAGGCCTGCCGTCACGATCTCGGGGTAGTAGCCGCTGCGCTCGATCTCCTGGAACACGTCGGCGGCGGGCCCGACGGGGCGCTCACGTCTCATCACGCCAGCGTATCCCTGACCGGACTGCTCAGACGCCGCACGTACCGCTCCTCGCGACGGTCCGTGGCCGGCACCACCTTGGCGCGGGCGCTCAACGCCGTCAGTCCGGTCTCGTGCACCAGCACGGGCTCCAGGTCGAGCTCGGCGATCTCGGGCAGGTCGTCCTTCAGCGCCGCCAGCCGCAGGATGGTGTCCTGGATCGCCGGGGTGTCGACCGGGTCGGACCCGCGGTAGCCGTACAGCAGCGGCGCGGACCGCAGGTCGCGGATCATCGACTCCGCATCGGCGTCGGTCAGGGGCGGGATGCCGTAGGCGCGGTCGCCCAGGAGCTCGCTCGAGGCGCCCGCGAGGCCGAAGGAGACCAGCGGTCCGAACAGGGCGTCCTCGGTGACCGTGAACGACAGCGGGATGCCGTCGGGGGCGGAACGCTGGACGAAGAAGCGGGTGTCGGCACGCATGCCCGGCCAGGACGTCAGCTGGTCCCACGCCTCGAACATGTCGGCACGGTCCTGGATCCCGCGCCAGATGTGCGCGAGGTCGGGGCGGGCGCGCAGGTGCTCGCTGCCGGCCTTGAGCACGACGTCCCAGCCCAGCTGCTCCGCGGCGGCGACGGCCTCCTCCGGGTCGTGGACGTTGATCCACGTCCACAGGTCGATCCCGTAGCAGGCCAGGAGCGCGTGCACCTGCTCCGTCGAGAGGATCGCGCCTCGCGGCGCGTGCGCCAGCACGTCGCGCACGAGGGCGCGGGCGTCGCCGGTGCGGAAGTCGTCGTGGGCGCGGAACTCGCCGTGGTCCCGAGCCGCCCACTCCGCGTAGGTGACCACACGGGCGAGGGCACGCACGGCCGACTCCGGTGCCGGGTACGACGGCACGGAGCCGCGGCCCGCGGAGCCACCCTGGACGTCGGGCACGCGGAGCAGCTCGGGGATGCCCTCGGTGCCGAGGAAGGTCGAGACGATCGGCTTGTCGGACTGCTCGCCGATCGAGGCCAGCACGTTCGCGACCTCCTCGCCGGAGGTGTTGAGCGGCGGGATGTAGACGACCATCAGGGCGTCGATGTCGTCGGACGCCAGAGCGTTCTCGATGGCGACCTCGAAGTCGTCGGCGCCGGCGTCGGCGCCCAGCGGCACCGAGTCCGCGACCTGCAGACCGGTGGCGGTCGCGGCGTCGGCCACGAGCAGGCCCATGGCGTCGGAGTTGCCCACGACGCAGATCCGGTTGCCGCGCGGCAGCGGCTGGTGGGCCACGAGCTGCGCGACGTCGAACATCTCCTCGAGCGTGTCGACCTGGACCACGCCGGCCTGCCGGAACATCGCGTCGACCGCAGCCTGCGGCGCCGTGCTGCGCTTGACCGCGTGGCCCACGGGCACGCCCTGGGTGGAGCGGCCCGACTTCACCGCGACGATGGGCTTGGACTCCGAGACCCGGCGAGCGATGCGCGAGAACTTGCGCGGGTTGCCGATGGACTCGAGGTAGAGGAGGACGACCTCGGTGTCGTCGTCCTCCTGCCAGTACTGGAGGAGGTCGTTGCCGGACACGTCGGCACGGTTGCCCGCCGAGACGAACGTCGAGAGGCCGAGGCCACGTCGGGACACCGACTCCAGGATCGCCGTGCCGAGGGCACCGGACTGGCAGAAGAACCCGACGCGCCCCTGGGGCGGCATGGCCGTGGAGAGGGAGGCGTTCAGCTGGACCCCGGGGGCGGTGTTGATGACACCGAGGCAGTTGGGACCGACGAGGCGCAGGCCGTACGTGCGGGAGAGGTCGAGTAGCGTCCGCTGGCGCTGTCGACCCTCGGCACCCTCCTCGGCGAACCCGGCCGAGATGACCACCAGCCCGTGCACGCCCTTCGCCGCGCAGTCGCGGACGACGTCGTTCACCGAGTCGGCCGGCACGGCCACGATGGCCAGGTCGACCTCGTGCGGGATGTCCTTGACGCTCTTGAAGGCGGGCAGCCCCGAGACCGCCTCGGCCTGGCTGTTCACGGCGTAGACGCTGCCCTGGTAGTCGCCGAGGACGAGGTTGCGCACCACCGTCTGGCCGATCGACCGCTGGCGCCGGCTGGCTCCCACGACGGCGATGCTGCGCGCCGCGAAGATCCGCTCGATGGACGCGGCCTCGGCGCGCTGCTCGCGCGAGCGCATGACGCCCACGGCCGAGTCGGTGGGATCGATCCGGAACGACAGCTGCTGGACGCCGTCCTCGACCACGCCCTCGACGGAGTAGCCCATCTCGCGGAACACCTGGAGCATGCGGTGGTTGCTCGGCAGCACGTCCGCGGTGAACTTGGTGAGGCCTCGTTCGCGGCCCGCCTGGGCGAGGTGCTCGAGCAGGAGCTGGCCCACGCCCCGACCCTGGTGGGCGTCCTCCACGAGGAAGGCCACCTCGGCCACGTCGTCGCTGACCGCGTCGTAGCGCCCGACGCCGATGATCGTGTCGTGCAGCGTCAGCACGAAGGCGACCCGGCGATCGAGGTCGACGTGCGTGAAGCGTGCGACGTCGCGCTCGGACAGCGTGGGGTACGGGGCGAAGAACCGGTAGTACTTGGACTCGTCGGAGACGCGTGAGTAGAACGCGACGAAGGCCTCGGTGTCCTCGGGGGTGATGGGCCGGACCTGGGCGACGCGGCCGTCCTTCAGCAGGACGTCCGCCTCCCACATCCGGGCACGGTCGGCCGGCGTCGTCGAGGCGTCCTGCGTCACGCGCTTAAACCTACCCCGTACGGGCGCCCGTCCCGGGCGCGGAGGAGCCCGGGCGTCCCTCGGGCGGCGTGGCGGCTGGGGCGCACGGCCCCGGACCGGGAGAATCGAGAGGTCGCCCATCGGGTGGCACGTCGTCAGCCAGGAGAGGATGCATGGCCCGCAGCAGCACCCCGAACCCCCCCGAGGAGTTCGACGAGCACATCATCGACACCGACATCACGGACGAGATGAGTGCGAGCTACATCGAGTACGCGTACTCGGTGATCTACTCCCGCGCCATCCCCGACGCCCGCGACGGGCTCAAGCCCGTCCAGCGGCGCACCCTCTTCACGATGGACGACATGGGGCTGCGCAACGACCGCGGCCACGTCAAGAGCGCCCGTGTCGTCGGCGAGGTCATGGGTCGGCTGCACCCGCACGGCGACAGCGCCATCTACGACGCGCTCGTCCGGCTGGTCCAGCCGTGGTCCATGCGACTCCCGCTGGTGGACGGCCACGGCAACTTCGGCTCGCCGGACGACCCGCCCGCGGCCATGCGCTACACCGAGTGCCGCATGGACGAGGCCGCCGAGGCCATGACGGCCTCCATCGACGAGGACACCGTCGACTTCAAGCCCAACTACGACGGTCGTGAGCTGGAGCCGAGCGTGCTGCCGGCCTCGCTGCCGAACCTCCTGGTCAACGGCGCATCCGGCATCGCCGTCGGCATGGCCACGAACATCGCCCCGCACAACCTCGTGGAGGTCGTGCAGGCGCTGCGCCACCTGATCGAGCACCCGCGGGCCGACCTCGACGACCTCATGCGCTTCATCCCCGGCCCCGACCTGCCGACCGGCGGCAAGATCGTCGGGCTCGACGGCGTCCGCGACGCGTACGCCACGGGCAACGGCTCCTTCCGGATGCGCGCCACCACGCGGGTCGAGAACGTGACCCCTCGCCGCAAGGGCATCGTGGTCACCGAGCTGCCCTACAACGTCGGCACCGAGAAGGTCGTCGAGGCCATCAAGAAGCTGGTCCAGGCCAAGAAGCTCCAGGGCATCTCCGACATCAAGAACCTGACCGACCGGCACAAGGGCCTGCAGCTGGTGATCGAGGTCAAGAACGGCATCGTGCCCGAGGTGCTCCTCGAGCAGCTCTACAAGCACACGCCGATGGAGTCGTCGTTCTCGATCAACGCGGTCGCCCTCGTCGACGGCCAGCCCCGCACGCTGGGCCTCAAGGAGATGCTCGAGGTCTTCCTGGCGCACCGGTTCCAGGTGGTCCGTCGGCGCAGCGAGTTCCGGCGCGCCAAGGCCGCCGCCCGGCTGCACCTCGTCGAGGGGCTGCTGGTCGCGATCCTCGACATCGACGAGGTCATCCAGCTGATCCGCAGCAGCGACAACCGCGGCGAGGCACGCAGCCGCCTCATGGGGGTCTTCGACCTCAGCGAGGCCCAGGCCGACTTCATCCTCGACCGCACGCTGGGCAGCCTCACCCGGTTCTCGCGGATCGAGCTCGAGAAGGAGGCCGACGAGCTGCGCGCCGCGATCGAGCGGCTCGAGGAGATCCTCGGCGACGACGGCGTGCTGCGTGCGGTCGTCTCCGACGAGCTCGACGCAGCGGCCCAGCGCTTCGGGACGCCCCGACGCACGGTGCTGCTGGAGTCCGCCGGTCAGACCGTCACGGCCGCGGCGCAGCTCGAGGTCGCCGACGACCCGTGCTGGGTGCTGCTGTCGGCCACGGGGCTGCTGGCCCGCACGAGCGACGACTCCCCGCTCGGCGACGTCGGTCGACGCTCCAAGCACGACGTGGTCGTCTCGGCCGTGGCGGCGACGGCGCGCGGCCAGGTGGGCCTGGTCACCGCCGACGGCACCGTGCACCGGCTCGACGTCCTCGACATCCCGACCTTGCCGGCCACCGCCCAGGCCCCGCACCTGCAGGGCGGCCTGCCGCTGCGCGAGCTGCTCGCGACCTCGGCACCTGCGCTGTGCCTCATGTCGCTCGAGGCCGAGGGCCCCGGGCTTGCACTGGCCACCCGCGCCGGTGTGGTCAAGCGGGTCAAGCCCGAGGTGCTGTCGCGTGACTCCTGGGAGGTCATCGGCCTCGCCGACGGCGACACCCTGGTGGGCGCCGCGCCGCTGGCCACCGGCGACGAGCAGCTCGTCCTCGTCACCTCCGACGCCCAGCTGCTGCGCTTCGAGGCCGGCCTGGTCCGTCCGCAGGGTCGCGGCGGCGGCGGTGTGGCGGGCGTCAAGCTGGCGGCAGGTCAGCGGGTGGTCGGCTTCGGCGTGGTGCGCGACGTCGAGTCCGCCCACGTGCTCACGATCTCCGGCTCGGGCGACGCGCTGCCGGGCACGCAGACCGGGGCCGCGAAGGTCAGCCCGCTCTCGGCCTACCCGGCCAAGGGCCGGGCCACCGGCGGCGTGCGCTGCCACCGGCTGCTCAAGGGCGAGGACGGCCTGATCCTCGGCTGGGTCGGCGACGGAACCCCCGTGGCGTGCGCCACCAGCGGGTCCCCCGTCGACCTGCCCGAGATCGACCCCAGGCGCGACGGCTCCGGGGTCGCGGTCGCCCAGCCCGTGCTCGCCGCCGCCTCGCCCGCAGGTCTGCTCCCCGGACTCCCGACCGTGCGAGACTGAGCGCGTGCGTCCCACCTCTCGTCCCGCCCGCTCCCGCGTCCTCCTCGTCGTCGCCACCGCCCTCGCCGGCGCGCTGCTCGTCGGCTGCACCGGAGGCGGTGACGACGCCGATCCCGGCACCGACACCTCGGCCCTGCAGAAGCGGCTCGACACGGCCAAGAAGACGATCGACGAGGCCGAGACGGTCGAGGTCTCGCTCGCGACGTCCTCGGTGCCCGACGGCGTCTCGGGCCTGCTCTCGGCCAAGGGCAAGGGCAACCACTCCCCCGCCTTCACCGGCGACGTGAAGGTCTCCACCGGCGGAGCGACCCTGTCGGCCGAGGTGGTCGCCGTGGACGGGACGGTCTACGCCAAGACCGACATCACCCCGGTGTACCTCACGATCGACCCGGCGTCCCTGAAGGCCCCGGACCCCGCAGGGCTCATCGACGCCGACACGGGTCTCACCCAGATCCTGGTGCAGACCGACGACCTCGAGGAGGGCAAGAAGTCGCGCGACGGCCAGGACGTCCTGACCTCCGTCACGGGCACCCTGCCCGGGTCCGTCGTGTCGCAGATCATCCCCTCGGCCACCAAGGGTGCACGCTTCGACGTCACGTACCGGCTCACCGACGACGACGTGCTGCGCGACGCCACGATGTCCGGCCCGTTCTACGGCGGCAGCACGGACGTCACGTACACGGTGCGTCTGGCCACCTCCGACGAGCCGATCGAGATCGAGGCACCGGCCCGCACCGGCGGCAGCTGACCCGTGCAGGACTCCGGCAGCTCGGCCGACGAGGTCGACGACGCCCGATCCGAGTCGTCGTCGGGCCCCGTGCTGGCGTCACGGACGCTGCTCGGGCTCGCCGCGGTGGCGATCGCCTTCGCGGCCGCCGACACGTACGTGGTCGTGCTGGCCCTGCCCGAGATGATGTCGGCCAGCGGGCTCGACGTCGACGAGCTGCAGCGTGCCGCCCCGATCATCTCGGGCTTCCTCCTGGGCTACGTGGGCGTGCTGCCGCTCATCGGGAGGATCTCCGACCTCCGCGGCCGCGTCCCGGTGCTCCTCGGCTCGCTCGTCGTCTTCGCGGTGGGCTCCCTCGTGACCGCCGCCGCCTACGACCTGAGCACGATCGTCGCCGGGCGACTGCTCCAGGGCGTCGGCGGCGGCGGACTCATCCCTCCCACGCTGGCGCTCGTCGCCGACCTGTGGCCGCCCCGCCGACGCGGGCTCCCCCTCGGGGTCGTGGGCGCCGTGCAGGAGCTCGGGAGCGTGCTGGGGCCGCTGTACGGAGCGGTCGTGCTGGCCTTCGGCTCGTGGCGGGACATCTTCTGGCTCAACGCTGCCGTCGGGCTGGTCCTGGCCGCCGTCATGCTGCGGCTGCGTGACGCCGCCCCCGCCGCCCCGCCGCGCGGTCACGCCGCCGCGTCACCCGACCGCCCGCCCGGTCGGCCCGACCTGCCCGGCTTCGGCCTGCTGGCCCTCGCGCTGACGGGCCTCTCGCTGGTCATGCTGCAGCCCGAACGCCTCGTCACCGGCGTCACCGCCGGGCTGGCGTTCCTTCCGGTCACCGGCGACTCCCGCTGGCTGACCCCGCTCGCGCTCGGCACCTACGTCGTCGCCGCCCTGTTCGTGGTGCGCCAGGCCACCGCCCGCCGGCCGCTCGTGCAGTGGCGCAGCTGGGGCGAGATCGCGCGCAGCACCGACCTCGTCGGGGCCGCACTCCTCGCGATCGCCCTCGCCGCGGTGATCGTGACCTTCGCCTCGGCCGAGCCGGAGTCCGGCACGCTCTCGCCCCAGGCCCCGTGGCTCCTGCCCGTCGCCGCCCTGGCGACCGTCGGGTTCGTGTACCGGCAGCGCACGGCGACCGAGCCCCTGGTCCCGCGCGGCGCCCTGTCGGCCCGGCCGGCCTGGGGCGCCCTCGTCGTCTCCTTCGTCATCGGGGCAGCCCTGATCGCGGCTCTCGTCGACATCCCCTTCTTCGCCCGGCTCACCGTCCACCGGGACTCCCAGCTCGACGCGGCCCTCGTGCTCGTGCGCTTCCTGGTGGCACTCCCGGTGGGCGCGGTCCTCGGCGGCTGGCTCCTGCGCCGCGTACCGGCGTCGTGGCTGACCGCGGTGGCCATGCTGGTCAGTGCGGCCGCGTTCTGGCACATGGCCACGTGGGACGCGCAGTCGTTGGCCAGCGAGTGGGAGACGCTCTCGCTCGTGGCGGCCGGACTGGGCTTCGGGCTCGCGATCGCACCGGTCAACGCCGTGCTGCTCGAGCACACCGCCGACGCCGTCCACGGCGTCGCGAGCGCCCTGCTCATCGTGGCCCGCATGGTCGGCATGCTCATCGGCGTCTCGGCGCTGACGACCATCGGGCTGCGGGCGTTCTACTCGGCCTCGTCGCGGATCCCGGCGGCGGCGGACCTCTGCACCGGGGAGGTCCAGCTCTGCCAGGCGTACCGTGACGCGGTGCGCGACGCCGGCATCGCGCAGCTGCACGCCGTGTTCCTCGGGGCAGCCGTCTGCGCGGTCGTCGCGGCGGGCCTGTCGCTCTGGCTCCTACGTGAACCTGCTCATACCCGCACGCGCAGCAGCGGTACTACGCTGCCCCTGTGACGGACTTCGACGACCTTCTCGCAGCCAACCGAACCTTCGCCGACTCCTTCGCCCTCACCGGCTTCGACGGCATCGCCCGTGCCGGTGTGGCCATGGTGACGTGCATGGACTCGCGCATCGACCCGCTCGGCATGATCGGCCTCCAGCCCGGTGACGCGAAGATCCTGCGCAACCCCGGCGGCCGGGTGAACGACGACGAGCTCGTGGCCCTCGTGCTGGGCGTGCACCTGCTCCAGGTGAAGCGCGTCCTCGTGGTCGAGCACACCCGGTGCGCGATGGCCTCCTCCACGGAGGAGCAGATCCACGAGCGCGTCTCCAGCAGCACCGGCACCGACTCCACCTGGATGAGCATCGGCCCGATCGACGACCAGCAGCGCCAGCTCCGGGCCGACGTGCACCGCGTGACCTCGCACCCGCTCATCCCGGACTCGATCGACGTCGGCGGCTTCCTGTACGACGTCGACACCGGACTGCTGCAGCAGGTCGTCTGAGCCAGGCTCAGTCCTGGAGCAGCAGGCCGTCGGAGTCGTAGGTCCGGCTCTGCACCGCTGCGCCGTCCCCGACGGTGACCTCGAGCAGGGGGTCCTGCCCGATCTGCGGTCTAACCCTGATCATGATCGTGGGGTCGGCGTCGGTGTCGACCGCGAACCGGGCGTCGTCGACGGCGGTCTGCACGGCCGAGGCGTCGATGCGGGCGAGGTCGGCCACGGGACGCTCGGGGAGGTCCGCGCGGGTCATGCCCTCCACCCACACGCTCGACGAGTAGGTCCAGTCGGTCGAGGCCGTCGGCTCGTCGGTCGTGGCGGTGCCGGTGTCCTCGCCGACGCGGTACGCCGAGACGACGGTGGTCCCGGAGGCGGCGGCGAGGTCGTCCACCCGCTCGTCCCACCACTGCTCGACCTGCTCGACCGCGACGACGTCACTGCTGTCGGAGTCACTGCCACCGAGGAAGAGGCTCAGGACGAGCCCGCCGGCACCCAGCAGGCAGGGAGCCAGGAAGAAGAACGCCACCACGGCGACGATGCAGCCGATCGTCCGACGGTTGGTGCCGGAGGTGCGCTCGCCCACCTGCGGGGTCCCACCGAACCCGGGCGGCGGCCACGCGCGACCCGGCGCCTCGCCAGGGCTCGTGGTCGGTGGCGCCGGGAACGGGCTGCTGCCCGCCGACGGGGCAGGCTGGTCGGCCGCGGGCGACGGCGGGAACGACGGCTGGGCCGCGTCGCTCGACGTGGTGGGCCGAGAGGGCGGCGGATCGGCCGGGCGGTCCGTCAGGTCGCGGACCACCATGGCCAGGTCGCCTCGGGTCGAGGCCGCGTCGATCTGCTCCATCCGCAGCGACCGGTCCACGGCCGAGATGCGACCGGCCGCGTAGGCGGCGTCGACGGCGCGTCGAGCGGTGCGCCGGTCCCCGCGTCCGGCTCCCCCGGGATCGCTGATGTCACTCACGGCGGCATCGTAGCGACGCGGTGCAGTCTCATTAGCGGGACTTGAAAGTTCGCCCCTGCCAAAATCCCGGACTCGAAGTTCGCCCCCCTGCGGATCCGCAGAGGGAGGTTCATACGGCCACCATCTCACAGTTCGCGCAAGGACAACTTTCCGCGCAGCTACTAGGCGCGCCGCCTGCCGTTCCTGGCACTCAAACGAGGTCGGTCTAGCGGAAGCTCTGAGACGAATCGGCGAGGGCACCTGATTTGAACGACGCCCCTTCCACCGGACCGCCTCACGCTTCTTCGACCGCGGAGTCGTCCGTTCGCCGCAGCGCGGCGGCCGCCTCGTTGAGGGATTCGGCTAAGAGAGCGCGATGGGCGGTCGAGAAGCGCGATCCCAGTGGGACCATCCGATCGGCCAGGTCGACTGCCAGTCGAGTTGCGGCTTCTCGCCCTTCTTCGGTGAGCGCGACTCGGGACGATCTTCGATCACCGGCATCTTCCGTGCGGTGGACGAGTCCCTTGGTTTCAGCCCGCGCTACAAGCCCGCTCACAGACGACTTGTCCAAGCCGAGGAGGTCGGCGACTTCAGACATGCGCGGCTCTCGTGTGAGAAGGATGCCGAGTAGACGACCCTGCGCGGCCGAAAGTCCATGATCAACCGACGCCACCGAGACCGCAGCGAGCACCGCCGACGAGAAGTCCAACGCGGCTTCCAGTAGACCGTCCTGTGAGGGCATGGCAGCAGCCTACTTACTAGTTGGGATTGCCAACGTTAGGAACTGAAGAAGTGGCACTCTCTGCCGACGCGCATCGAGAGGTTGAGGTCACCCGGTGCCGGGTTCGCCGGCCTCGTCTTGGTTCTCGGCGAGGCGTCGTCTTGCGGGCTCGAACCAAGAAGGCCACCGAGACCGGACTCGTTCCGGCGGCGGAGGGTTTCGGCGGAGGTCCAACAGGATGTAGTCCTTCATCGCCATGTGCCGGAGCCCGGATCTGGCTCGACCTTCGAGTAGCTGGAGCAAGCTGGGCCCGCCCTGTTCTTGGAGGCCTTCGATGGCGTGCAGGTCCTCGAGTGTGAGCACGGTTGGCTCTGCGACGTCGTGACGCGGCGAGTAGTTCGCTTGAAATCGTTCAAGCAGGAGTGTCATCGTGATGGGGCTGGTGACGAAGGTATTAGCCACGACAAGCACCGGGATGAACCGTTTGTCGACGGTCGAGGCCGTTCCGGTCAGCCTCTTCTCGTCGGCTCGCAGGTTGTCGATGACCGCCATCACTTGGCCCAGCTTGTCGACATACCTGTCGAGGTCTTGCATGAAAGCTTCGTCGCTGCTGCCGGCAATCGTCGCGGCTTGGGCGCCGGTGGTCGTGATCTCGACGATGACCCATGCCTCGCCGTAGTCGAGAGCGACGTCAGCAGCCTTGCCTCGGTAGGCTCGCTGGAGCACCTTTTCGTCGTAGGCGCGTTCAGTCCCCTCCCCGACGATGGCGTCGAGCACCTCGCGCGCGTAGATCTCGTGGACATGACTGACCGCACCCCTGACCTGGTTGATGCGCTTACGGTCACCTCGGACCTCCAGCTCTCGCAGGATGTCGAACATGGGCCACATCCCTGTCGAGCGGTTGAGGACCAGGTCGGGATCGACGATCGTCAAGTGCCCCGTAGGCCACAGAACGGCGGGCCGTTCCTCAAAAACTCTGCGGCTCCACTCGAAGCCGTACTTCTCAGCGTCTTTAGTCACCAGTTCGCACATCTGCTCGGGTGTGGCGGAGATGAGTTCGACCAGACGAGCAAGCTTGGCGGCGTCGAACCCGAACGAGGTCTCGAGCAGTTGAATCGGGAAGGTTGACCTGCCGGCGAGACTTTCCGCCCACGCCAGCGCGCTGACGGCCATCAGATCTTCGAGCTCGATACCGACGACGTTCGCGTACTCCTGCTCCAGGTCCATAACACGAGGGTCGTCTTGGAGTTCGACAGGAAGTTCACGCCAGCATCTCTGCAGCACTGCCCAGTTCTCGCGCTCGTTCAGAGGTGCGTTGAAGGCTTGGTTCGCGACGACGGAACGGCCGATCTCGCCTGGCACGTGTGTCATGACCCAACCGTCTTCGTGCTCGTTGACTTCATCGTCGCCCGGACCCATCGCAGACGACAAACCGATGAGCGCGAGAACGAGGTCCTGGTGCATCTCGCGGGTCTCGGTTGGCACCTCGCCGCGCGGCGTGCTGACCAGCAGACCGCCCTTCACCAGCGCCATAAGCGCTTGCGGGGTAAGTATCACCCGGTTGGGGTCGCGGAGCAGGCCCTTGAGTCGCGCTAGTGGCCTTCCGCCGAAGTAGGTTTCGACGAAGTGGTTGTCGACTTCGGCATGCTTGGCTTTAGGGCTTCGCAGCTTCGCCAGCCAGGATGCTGCCCATGAGACGACCAACTCGGATGAAATGCGACCCAGTAGTTGGTGAGCTTCTTCGACCGGCACCGACCGGCCGAAGACCTCTTCGGCTTCGAGGTACACGGCGATTTGATCGATTGGCGCGGGGCCAGCGGCGGTCCTCTCGGGGAGGACGAGGCCGGACGGCAGCCTTACGTAGTTGCCACCGAGAGGTTCCACGGTAGAGCCGGAAAGGTACGCAACGCCCGGGCGGACGTGCGCGATGCCTTCGCGTCCCGTCGGGTCGCTTCCCGTCGTGAGCCGGCGGAGGCGGAGGAGCTCCTCGGCTAACCGCGACGGGTTCGACGCCCACGGTTCACGGTCATCCCCTTGATCCCGACTGCTCATCTCGCTCCTTGCGTTCAGGCAAGGCTATGACCGACGACCGACACGGCCTCCTCCTGCCCTCCAAGAAGTGCGGCGACACGACAAGAGGCCAGGTTTTCATCCCCAGTCCTGCTCGTATGCCTCGAAGTCATCGGCGAAGCTCTGCAACTGCCCGACGACGAACTCGTCATCATCACCTACACCGCCGAGCCGTACAGCCGTGCCGCCGACCCTTCCCCGCTTCGAGGCCGATGCCCTCCAGGCCAACACCGCCCTCGTCTGGTTGCCGGCCCAGCAGCCCCGGACCGTCCCGATCCTGGGCACCCGCCGACTGCCACGCCTGGAGGAGAATTTCGGAGCCGCCGACCTCGACCTGACGGCGGCCTGACCGAGCTCGACGAGGCATCCAGCAGCGTCCGGGTGCGGCGAGACCGCTACCCGACACCATGCAGAAGACAATCGACTGCTGAGGTCGCCTGTAACGCGTTCCGGGCGGGGCCCGGACGCAGCCAGTGCCGGAACCCTGAGGTTCCGGCACTTCGTCGGCGTCGCGAGCACGGATCAGAGCGACAGCGTGCCGAACCCTGTCACCCGTTGATGGTTTTGCTCGGGTAATCATTTCATCGGTAAGCACGCCGCGATCGTCATTCAACGACTGACCTAGGCTGTCGCGATCTTCGGCACCGGCGAGTCGCCGGGACGACGCTGTGACACCGGTAATCGGTCAGAGGTCAAGCACGAGCCGTTCGGTCAGGGCGCGCGAGACGCACGGCAACATGTACGCGTTCTCGGCCCGCTCCTCAGGGGTGAGAACGGAGTCGCGGTGGTCTGGGATCCCACTGAGGACCGTGACCTCGCATGTCCCGCAGGTACCGACCTCGCACGAGGAGCCGAGGTTCGCGCCAGCCTCGTTCAAGGCCTCGAGGAGGGTTCGGTCGCTCGGCACCTGAACCGTCAGACCGCTGCGGTCGAGCGTCACCTCGACCGGCTGCTCAATGTCGGCATCCAGCTCGAGGGGCTTGAAGTGCTCGATGTGCAGGGCGCCCGCGGGCCAGCCGGCGGAAGCACGCTCGACTGCGTCCAGCAGCGGGGTGGGACCGCAGCAGTAGATCAGCGTGTCGTCCCGTGCGGCGCCGATGAGAGTGTCCAGCGGCAGCAGACCGATCTCGTCCTCGGGGTAGACGTGGACTCGCGCGCCGAGACTCTCCAACTGATCGAGGTAGGCCATCGTGGCACGGTTGCGACCTCCGTAGTGCAGCTCCCAGTCCGCACCCCGGCGTTCGGCCTCGCGCACCATTGTGACGATCGGCGTGACCCCGATGCCGCCTGCGACGAACACGTAGCACGGGCTCGGCTCCAGCTCAAAGGAGTTGCGAGGTGCCGACACCGGCAGGGTGTCGTCGCTGTCGAGGACGTCGTGCAGGAACGACGAACCCCCTCGGCTCTCCTGCTCGCGCAGCACGGCGATCCGGTACTCGTCTCGTGCCAAGGGGTCCCCGCACAGGGAGTACTGCCGCCGCACGTCACCGCACTGCACCTCGAGATGAGCGCCGGCCGACCAGCTGGGCAGCGGCGCGTCGCCGGTCAGGACGATCTCGACCACGTCGGTCGAGAGCGGCAGCTTGCGGCTCACTCGAAGGGCGAGATCGGTGTCCGTGGCTCGGGCTGTCGCCGTGCTCATCCCTGGCTGCTCCGCGGGTGGAAGGTGACCGGCAGGCTCAGCAGGGCCGGGAAGATGAGGTCCGGGAAGCGGTGGCCGTCCTCGCGCAGGTCGACTGATCCGAACTGCGCCACGAGTCCGCGTAGCGTCTCCTGGAGCTGAATGCGCGCGATCGGCGCACCGAGGCAGTGGTGCATGCCGCCGCCGAAGGCGACGTGACCGGACGCGTTCTCCCGCCGAAGGTCGAGCCGGTCGGGGTCCGGAAACTGCTCGGGGTCACGGTTGGCGCCGGCCACCATCACGATGACGCGCGTGCCCGCTGCGAGGACCTTGCCGTCGGACAGCTCGAAGTCGTCAACAAGGTAGCGCTCGCGCACGTGAAGAGGCGTTCGGTAACGCAGGAGCTCCTCGACCGCCCCGGGGATCAACTCCGGCTCGTCGTGGAGGACCGAGAGCAGATCTGGCTCCTGGCATAGCACCTCGACCAGGTTGGAGATCGACGTGCGGGTCGTCTCGTAGCCCGCGTCAAGGATTGTGTGCATGAGCGACAGGACCTCGACGTGGCTCAAGTCCCCGCGATCTTCTGCCTCGAGGAGCAGCTGCACGAACGGGCTGTGCTCCTCGCGCGACTTACTCGCGACGAACGTGTCGAAGTAGTCGAGGTAGAACTGTGTGATGTTCTCGAGCGCGGCCCGTTCGTCGTCGCCGAGCGGCTTCGGCGCGAAGATGAGCAAGAAGGCGTGCTGGTTCTCCGTCAGGCGCTGCCAGTCCTCCTCGGGGATGCCAAGGAAGCGACAGATGACGCCTCGCGGGATGTCGACGCCGAGATCCTGGACCGCGTCGACCTCGCCGTTCTTGGCCGCCACGTTGGCCATGGCCCGAGCCACCGACTCGGTCGCGAACTCTCGAAACTGCTCGACACGACGCGGGATGAACATGGGCCCGACGACGTTCCGCAGCCGCGCGTGGTCAGGGTCGTCGATCTGCACGAGGTTGGCGCGCAGTCGCTGTCGTGCCACACCGTCGAACCACGGCGGCGCCTCGGTCCCGACCGGCTGGACACGGCCCTCGGGCAAACGGAGGACGGCGCGGACGTCTTGGTAGCGACTGACGACCCAAGCGGGGTCCCCCGGGCCGAGCTGGAGCGGAAACACAACTTCGGAACGAAGACGTTCGTAGGCCGCGGTCCGGTCGCCAGCGAGGAACTCGGGGTCGGTCAGGTCGATCGGGAAGTCGAGGGTGTCGGCGGACATCAGGGGCTCGCTCTCAGCTGTCGGGAAGTACTGGTGGTGCACCATCGCGGACCGGCCGAGCCGGATCACTGTGGCGTCAATCACGTTATGGCGTCCGTGCCCTATAACGCCAAGACAAGTCAACTGATCTGCCCATCATGGAAAGGTGATGTCGCTCGGACCGCTTCTCGCTATGGGTCCAGTCGCGAACTCAGATTGGCGGTGCTCGATGCGGCCGGGAACGGTGAGTCGACATGACCATCGACGTGGCCCTGTTCAGCGGATCGCGCCGCCTACATCGGAAGTCGGTGGCAGACCGCTCCCGGCACGTCCGCGGTGGACGCCCACTCGACACGAACGGTGCTCGCCGAAGTCTCTGACTGTGGTGTCGCCGAGGCCGACGCTGCACTCGAGGCCGCCGCCTGTGCCCTACCGCTCTGAAGGAATCGCTCCTACGTGCACGCCGACGTTGTCGACGAGGTCGTGGATCGCTTCACCCGGGCGGACTCGCTGAGTCTCGGGGCCGCCGTCGACGGCGCCGACATCGGACCGCTGACCTCAGCCGAGGCCGTCGACAAGGTCGAGCGGCTCGTCGCCCAGGAACTCGAGGACGGCGCGACGCTGGCCCACCGGGCCAGGATTCCGGAGCTGGCGAAGTTACTTCTCGGCATCGACCGTCCTGCGCGACGTCCGCCCGCACGCGCGCATCCCGGGCGAAGAGATCTTCGGCCCCGTGACGCCTATCGTCACGGGGCACGACTACGCGCAGCTGCACGAGCTGGTCAACGCGAGCGACGCCGGACTCGTGGCGTACGTCTACGCAGCAGATCTGCAGGACGCCGTGTGGCTCGCTGAGTCGTTCGAGGTCGGCATGGTCGGTATCAACCGAGCTGTCGTGTCGGACCCGTCTGCTCCGTTCGGCGGGGTGAAGAGCAGGGGGCTGGGCCGTGAGAGCGCACGACTGGAGCTCGTGGAGTTTCTCCAGCCTGAGGGCCTCAGCATCAGCTGGCCGCGAGCCAGCGATGAACCCTCAGCCGAGAAGTCCCTCGAGTCGGTAGACGCGCTTGGCCGTCCCTGCGAAGATCGCCTCGCGCTCGGACTGCGAGCAGCCCGCCGTGATGCGCTGGTAGGCGTTGCAGACGTGCCCGAACGGGCCGGAGCCGTCGGTCGGGAGGTTGCTCTCGAACATCATGCGATCGGCACCGAACAGCTCGACGGACGTCTCGACGTAGGGACGCCACTCCGCCGCGAGGGTCTCGGAGCTCGCCGGCGGGTCGGCAAGGAACGTGGGTGAGCCGGACAGGAACGATCCGAGTCCACCCATCTTGACCGTGACGTTTTCGCACGCGGCAATGGCGGCCATGTCCGCCCTCCACTGGTCAAACTCCTCCTCCAGCTTGCCCGTGTGACGTCCAATGCCGACGGGGTGACCGAGGTGGTCGACGACGATCGACGTCTCCGGGAAGTCCCGGGCGAGCGCGAGGATGTCGGTCAGCTGGGGAGAGAGCACGAACGCGTCGAAGCTCAGCCCGAGCGGTGCCAGGTGGGCGAAGCCGCGCCGGAAGTTCTCGCCGAGGTACATGCCCGGACCGTGGTCGAAGACCGCTCCGACGATCGACTCGTCCTCGTCCCACAGAGCTTCCTGTCGCACCCCCCCTCAGCCGGTGCGGCGCCTCCGCGACCGACGCTTCGAGGGTCTCGCGGACGTCAGGGTGGCGCAGGTCGGCCCGCCCGACAAACGCGGTCGCGACACGGATGCCGCGGTACTTGCCCGTGGCGCCCATCGCCGCCTGACCGCCGAAGAACTCGAGCTCGCCGACGGTTTGGAGGTGCTCGGGAACGTCGGTGCGGTACATCGCCTGCGACTCCATGGCGATCGTCGCGATGACGTTATGCCCGTCGGACACGAAGTCTGTGTACTCGTCGATGAGGAACCGCTCGCGGCGCATGACCATGCGGACGATGTCGTTCGGGTGGTCGAACAGGTGGTGGTGGGTGTCGATGACGGGGAGGTCGGGGTCGATTGGCGGCTCGGTTTCAGACGGCACGGTGAGGCTCCTCTTTTCGTGTTGCGGTGCGCCGAGTCGCACCTGATGGGGTCTAGACGGAAACGGGTGGTGCTGCTGGACGGCGTGCTCAGCCGGTCATGGCGCTGCGACCTCGGCGCGCACGACGTTCCTCAGCTCGAGCAACCCGGGGATTGACACTTCCAGCCTCTCCCCCGGCTGCAGGTAGCGCGGCGGATCCTGGCGGTGGCCGATGCCCGGGGGCGTGCCGAGCGCGACGACGTCGCCCGGCACCAGGGTGACGAAGGCGCTGACGTAAGCGATGACGGCCGAGACGTCGAAGGTCAGGTTGGCCAGCGACCCTCGTTGAACCTCGACGCCCTCGAGCCGGGTCACGATCTCCAGGGCAGCGGGGTCAGGGACCTCGTCGGTGGTGACGATCCACGGCCCCCAGGAGCCGGAGCCGTCGAAGTTCTTGCCGGCTGTGGCTTGGGGGCTGTGGAGCTGGAACTCGCGCACACTGTTCTCGCCCATCACGCTGAAGCCGGCGACGTGGCTCATCGCGTCGGCGCGGCTGATGTGTCGACCGCCGTCACCGATGACCACGGCAACTTCGCCCTCCCAGTCGAGCGTGTCCGACACGAACGGCGCTACGAGCGGCACCTCGTGTCCCACGAACGACGACGCGAAACGCGTAAACAGGGTGGGATGCTCGGTCGGCTTGGCACCGACCTCGGCTGCGTGCGAGTTGAAGTTGTGGCCGACGCAGACGACGTGCTCGGGCCGCGGCACAGGCGGTAGCCATGTCGCCTCAGTGAGACTCACTACCGGGTGCTGCTCCAGCTCGTCCGCAAGCCGCTGTTGGGCGTCGCTCGGAAGGAGACCAACCAGGCCGGACCGACCGGCGGTGTCCGACACGTCGTGCACGGTGTGACCGTCGATTGACGCGACGACCCGGGTCTCTCCGTCGAGTTCGACCGTAGCCAGCCTCATCGGACCGCTCGCTCTGCGTCGATCAGGTCGGCGGCATCGGCCAGCAGTGCACGGACCCGCTCGACCCCGGACGGTGTGGTCTCGGCGAGCGGCGGGCGCACGTGGGCGGACGCGATCCGTCCCTCTTTCTGGAGGATCCACTTCAACGTGGTGGGGTTCGTCTCGACGAATAGGGCGTCGACGACGGGGTGGAGGGCGTAGTGGATGCGACGGGCTCCTTCGTGGTCGCCGGCGAGCCACAGGTCGTACATGCGGGCGCAGGCTGCTGGCGCCACGTTCGCGGTGGCACTGATGTAGCCGATGCCGCCGAGCGCGAGCAGAGGAAGGCATAGCAGCTCGATCCCGGACCAGACGAGCAGGTCCTCGTCGGCCGCCTCGATGACGCGGGAGAAGTGCTCGAAGTCCTTGGTCGTCTCTTTGATGCCGACGACGTTCGGGACGTCGCGGTAGAGCCGCGCGACGGTCTTGGGAGCAAGCTCCACCGCCGTCCGGGACGGGACGTTGTAGGCGATGATCGGGAGGTCTGGGTACTCACGCGCCACGGTGGAGTACCAGGTGTACAGCGCGTCCTGGGTGGGTCGGGCGTAGTACGGGGTGATGACCAGTGCGGCGTCCGCGCCCGCGTCGACGGCCTCGCCCGTCAGGCGGATCGTTTCGTCGAGCTTTGCCGAGCCGGTGCCCGCGATGAACGGGACGCGGTCACCGACGGCCTCGGCCACGGTGTGTATCGCACGAGCCCGTTCGTCGATGGTTTGAGCGCTCGGTTCGCCCGTGGAGCCTCCGATCGAGACGCCGTGGGTACCGGCGGCGAGCTGCCACTCGACGAGCGAGGTGATGCTCTTCTCGTCGAGCTCGCCGTCGTCGGTGAACGGGGTGATGAGCGGGACGATGGAGCCCGAGATGAGCTCGGGCGTGTTGCGGAACCTCATGCTCCGACCTCCTGACGATCGAGGACGAGCGCAGCGACCGCGAGATCACACAGCCCCGAACCCATGCCCTTGAACACCGTCAGCGCTGGCTGATCGGGACGACCGACGCCGTCCTCCAGCAACCGCCCGAGCTCGACGGTCCCGGCCAGGTCGTCGCCGAGCGCGTCCTTGAGCTCCTTGCTCGCCCGACGCGCGTTCTCCAGATCGTCGACGACGACCAGGCTTCCTGCCTCGACCACGCCCGGAAGCAGCTCTGCGGCGCTCGGCAGGATGGCTCCCACCGCGTTCACGTGGGCCCCGGGTGCCAACCACTCCCGCGCGAGGAAGGGGTCAGCGGCGCGCGTGACGGCCGTGACGATGGGCGAGCCGTCCACGGCGTCCCTCGCGTCATCGAACTGGTCGACCCGCAGCCCCAGCTCGCGCTCTAGGGTCACGGCGAACGCCTGTCGGTTCGCCGGAGTCCGGCTCCACACGCGAATCGCCTCAAGCGGCCGAACCAGCGAGACGGCCGTCGCCTGCTGGAACGCCTGACGCCCGCTGCCAAGGACTGTGAGCACGTTCGCTTCTGGCGCAGCTAGTAGGTCAGTGGCGACCGCGGCGGTCGCGGCCGTGCGGAAGGCGCCCAGCTGCCCAGCATCCATCACGGCCAGGACCGCTCCCGTCCGAGCGTCGAACAGCGATAGCAACGCGCTTGCCCCCGCAGGCGTGTTGACCCAGCTCTTGAAGGCCACGAGCCCCCGGCTCTCGTCAACCGCGCCGAGGGTGTGGGCGGTGGACCGGTCATCCCAAGCCGCCATCGACTTGGCGATGGGTCGAGCCTCCCCGCGAGCCGCCGCGCGCAGAACTGCGCGCACCGCGTCGGTCGCACGACCTTGGTCGACAGCCGCGACGACGTCGCTGCCCTCGAGCACCGAGGTATGGATGTTGGGACGTGTAGTGGTCGCCACGGGTGACCTTCCTGGGACGGAACCCGCGTCGCGCCCCTCGGGGCGACGCCGGTATCGAGTGTTGTGACGTGACTTACACTGATGCCCGCGTCGTCATAACACAAAGACCAACATGTCGATGAGCGCATACCTCGAACGTTATGGAGAAGCCATGGAGGCCCAACTGTCCTTCCGACGCCTGGAGGTGTTCAGGCTCGTCGTCGAGGAGCGGAGCGTCACGCGAGCCGCCGAGGTGCTGATGATTGCGCAGCCCGCCGTCTCGGCCCAGCTGCGCGCCCTCGAGTCGTGGGTAGGTGCGCCCCTGTTCGTCCGCAAGGGCAACCGCCTCGTGCTGACCGAGACCGGTGAGCGGACAGCCGCGTGGGCCAAGGAGGTGCTCGCCGGCGCTGCCCAGATCCGGCGAGACGTCGGCGACCTTGCGTCAGGCGAGACAGGCCGCGTCATCATCGCGTCGAGCATGGCCGTCGGCACCTACCTCATCCCTCCGGTGGCCGCACAGCTCGGACATGAACGACCGAACGCCGACATCACCGTCGCGGTGGCGCGACCGGACGAGGTGGTCCACGGCGTCGAGACCGGTGAGTTCGACTTCGGCGTCCTGAACTGGGACGGACGTGACATCCCCGAGTCCATGACGTCAGAGCTGTTGGCCGTGACACGGTTGGGCATTTTCACGACCGCCGCCCTGATCGCCCCGGGCACGACGCTGTCGCCGACCGACGCGATGGCCCTCCCGTTCGTGGGAGCACCCAAGGACGTCGTGTACCAGCGGAACCTCGTCGAGCAGCTGCGCGCAGCGGGACTCGAGGAGCCGCGCTTCACGCTGCGCCTCGGGCACTCCGAGGCCATGATCCGAGCCGCCGCCGCCAACGACTGGGCGATCATCGCTCCCGCGTACTCGGTCGGCAGCGACGCGCGACTTCACGAGGTCGAGGTGCCCGAGCTGAAGCTGACCGAGCGCATCGTCCTGCTCCACCGACGCGACCGACTCCACTCACCGCTGCAGCGCGACGCTGTCGACGCGATCCGCGAGGCGCTCGCCTCGACGGAGTGAGGGGGCTACCCATCGGCGCATCGACATTTGGTTATGACCCGATCGACCTTTCGGTCTTAGCAATTATGCTTCGCCGTTCCTAGTGTGACGTGAGACACCAGACCGTTCGCTGCCCTGCAGCGACGCAGCCTCGCAAGGAGCGCTTATATGAACGCCCAGAACATGTTTCAAGACAGCCGTGAGATCGAGCGGAAGCCGCGCGGACTGTGGAGTCCCATGAAGATCTCGGCCGCCGAGATCGAGGCGCAGCTGTCGGCACTCGAGGACGGTGACCAGGACGACCACGGTCGACGCGAAGCGTTCATCGTCCACCCGCAGGCACCGGCCGGAGTCCGCGGGCTCGCTCCTGCCACGCAGGTCGTCGTGGGCGTCGTCCTCCCAGGCGAGTCGACGGAGCTGACCCGCGACAACACCACCGGGCTCGCCATGGGCATCGGCGGCACCGGCCAGGTGGAGGTGGGCGACCGCACCATGCAGATTTCCCTTCAGGACGTCTGGACCAAGCCGACCATGCGCCTTGAGCGCTTCACTAACACCGGCACCGAGCCGTTTCGCTACCTGCGCTACTCGAACGCCGCGCTGCTCGAGTCGATCTCGGCGTTCTACGAGGACCGAGGCAGCGAAGCCGCCGCCATCGAGGCCGGAGTCATCGACCACGGTCGTCGGGCCAAGGACCTCGCACCCGCGATCCCGCTGACCGGCGACGAGCAGCTGCTCCCTTACGAGCACCTCGTCGACCCGGACTTCGTCGAGGACAAGCCGCTCCACTTCGCGTGGGCCGAGGTAAGCCAGCACCTCAGCGGCGTGCTGGGACTGACCACCGGGTACACCGGCCGTCCTCTAGTCGTGCTCTACAACCCCGCGACCGGCCGGTTGAACGGCACGACCCCCTCGTTCTTCGCCACCATCACCGCGGTGGGTGGCGAGTTCATCGGCGGCAACCACAGGCACATGAGCTCGGCCATCAACTACCACTTCGGTGGCAGCGGGGCGAGTGTCGTCGAGGGCCAGCGCTACGAGTGGGCGGCCGGCGACCTCATGCTCTCGGCTCCGGGTTGGGCCGCGCACCAGCACTTCATCAGCGACGAGGGCGCCCGCGTCCTGACGGTCCAGGACCACCCGCTGCACACCTCCAACGCGTCACTGGTGTGGCAGGAGGACATCGAGCACGGTGAGATCCTGATCCTCGGATCCGAAGCCGGGTTCGAGACGAACATCGCCGACTACGCAACCAGCTGACCGTGCCGTTCACCAGCCCGTTCCCGCCGGTCGACATCCCCGACATCAGCATCGTCACCTACCTGCTGGGCGAGCTCAGCGAGGACGACGCACACCGTCGGGCAGTCGTCGACCTGCACGCCGGAGTCACCCTGACCTACGGCGAGCTGTCGTCCGCCGTCGACCACTTCGCGGCGGCCATCGCCGCGGATACTGACAATGGAGAGACGGTCGCACTGATGGGACCGAACTCCGCCCGATGGGTCGTGGCGTACCTCGGGGCGCTCAAGGCGGGCGTCGTCGTCACACCGGTGACGACGCTCGCCAACGCATCCGAGGTCGCGAAGCAGCTAACGGCCTCGAAGGCCATGAAGATCTACGCGGATCCCGTCGTGCTCGAGGCGGCGCGCGCTGGAGCCGAACAGGCAGGACTTGACGCTGGGGCGGCCCGCGACCTCGACTCGGTGGACCTGTCCCCAGAGACAGCCACGCCGTTTGACGACCGCGTCGTCGCGCCGGTCACCCAAGTGGCGACGCTCCCGTTCTCGTCAGGCACCACAGCCCTGCCGAAGGGAGTCTCGCTGACCCATCGCAACCTCGTGGCGAACCTGTGCCAGCTGGACGAACCGCTCGGCATTGATCACCATTCCGCTGTGCTGGGCCTGCTTCCGTTCGCCCACATCTACGGGATGACGGTGGTGGTGAACCTATCGCTCCGCCGGCGGGCAACCATCGTGACGATGCGCTCGTTCGACCTCGACACGCTTCTGGACGTCATCGAGCGCGAACGACTCACACATTTGCCTGTCGCTCCACCCGTCATGGTCGCGATCGGCAAGTCGCCATCCCTCGACGGTCGCGATCTGTCATCGGTCCGACTCGTGCTGTCGGGAGCCGCACCGCTGGACGCGACCCTCGCTGGGGCCGTGGCTACGCGTCTCGGATGCGCGGTCCGCCAGGCCTACGGCATGACCGAGATGAGCCCGGTCAGCCACATCGCCCCGCTCTCGGTCGACAACATCGCGCCCGCGTCGGTCGGCCTCACCGTCGCCAACATGACCTGCAAGCTGGTCGACCCCGAGACAGGCCAGGAACGCGGGCTCCCCCAGTCGGGCGTCAGCGAACGCGGAGAGCTCTGGTGCAAGGGACCGAACGTCATGCTTGGGTACCTCGACAACCCGACCGCGACGGCCACAACCTTGGATGCCGAGGGCTACCTGCACACCGGCGACATCGCGGTCGTCGACTCACAAGGCGCCGTGACGATCGTCGATCGTCTCAAGGAACTCATCAAGTACAAGGGCTACCAAGTGGCGCCCGCCGAGCTCGAGGGCCTGCTGCTCGAACACCCGGACATAGCTGACGTTGCCGTGGTCGGCGACCCGATCGGCGACGGGGACGAGGCGCCACACGCTTACGTGGTCGTCGCCCCGGGAGCCATCATTGACGAAGACACAGTCCTTTCGTACGTCCAGGAGCGGGTGGCCCCCTACAAGAAGGTAAGAGCCGTCAGCTTCATCGACGCCGTGCCAAAGTCGGCTTCCGGCAAGATCCTTCGCAGAACCCTACGGAAGAGCTGAACGTCAGGCGAAGGACCTTGAGTCGCTGAGACGCATGACCGGTGGAGTGTGTTCCGAGTCCAGACACGCACCTTGTTCCCGGGCCCGGGACTGCGCATGTTCTGAGAGGACTGACGGCGGGGACAGCATCTTGGTTCGCAACCCACGCGGCGTCCGCTTTCGCCCATGGGATACGCCGGCGCTCGCATTCCTGGCTGGGTGTTGTTGCGAGCTGCCACGCGGTGAAGGTCGTCGTGCCAGAGGGCGCAAGAGGCTTGGACGGTCTTCCGTGACAACAACGTCTCCGAACAACACACCAAGGGGGAGCCACCCGACCGCCCATCGCGGCGGGTACCCACCGAGCTGCGGAGCGGCGTGGTTACGGCTCCGAGGCCATGATCCTCAGCAACTCCCACACCTCCTGATCCAAACCTCTCTGCTCATCCCGATCGCCGGACCGTTGAGCTAACTGAGGAGTCGGTCAGGTAGATCGCCCGGTTCTCGTAGACCCAGTCGTGCAGCAGGGTCTGACCCTCGGCCGTGGCGGCGATGACCGCGAAGAACGGCAGG
>NZ_LMMY01000014.1:393693-509043 GCF_001422865.1 Aeromicrobium sp. Leaf272 | reverse complement strand
GTGGGGCTCGACGGTGCGCGTGCCGAGGTCGCAGCCGCCGGCGTAGGGCAGCTCGAACTGCTCGACGCGGTGCATGAGCGGACCGAGGAACATGATGATGCTGCGGGTGCGCCGGGCCGCGGTCTCGTCCAAGGGTTGACCCCTTGGGCGGCTTGGACACTCAAAAGCGGCTCGATGTATCGACGGAAAACCTGTCCGGTCGGGCTCTGTCCGAGATGCCGCCGGATGTCTGCCACCGAGGCGCCCGACAGGTTGGCATGGACTGCCCACGATCGGCGAAGCGAGTACGGCGCAAACGCTTCGACGCCGGCAGCGGCCGCGGCCAGACGCAGTTGATACCTGATGTGGTCCCACCCCGTCGGCTGACCGTCGACCAGCACAAGCATCCCTGGGGCTTCGCCTCGTACTTGGACGTAGTCCGCGAGAGCCGTGGCCAGATTCAATTGCCTGTCTGACGTCTTGATCGACACGCGGACTACCCGTCCACGTCCCGACTTGCTGCGCTGAAGGTGGAACGTCACTTCTTCGTTGGTAAAACCAACATCTTGAGGGTAGCGGAGTCGCAGCCACTCGCCCGGCCTGAGCGCACCGCGGTAACCCCCAACGACCAACAACCGGGCCAGCGGCGACGGAGCATGCGCCGCCATCGCCGTAATCTCGCCAAGCGTCATCGCGGGCGCGTTCTGCGCAGGGGCGAACACGCCGTCGCTCCACAGGTCATTCAGAAACCGTCGCGCAGGCGCGACGACCGTCTCAGCCTGAGCCGGGGCAGGAGGTTGAACTCCTCCCCGTCGAGTGCCGTCGGCGACCAACGCCTTGTCGACCGCCGCGAGTGTCGCCAACAGGTACATGTAGCTGATGCCCAGGATTGCCCGCGCGTGTACAAACGCGACAAGGTCGGCCGGTCGCGGACAGAAGGGATCAACGTCGTGATGGTCGGCGAATAGCTCCCATGCTCGCCAAGCGGCCATCGAGTCCTCCGCGTACCGGGACGAGTATCGGTCGGCGACGGTTGCCGCGATCGCACGGAACGCCACTTCAGCTCCGCCTGACAAGCCTGCGGATCGGGCCGCGTCGTCGACCATCGCAACCACTTCGGAGTGGGGATGCACAGTCATGCCAACCACCGGCTACTCGACTCGTTCGCAACATCTTGTCCAAACGAAAACGAGATCTCGACAGCCTGTCCCGCACGAGATTCAATCGTGCTCTCAAGGGCGAAAGCGCAGGTCAGAAGGCCAATTTCGGGGGCGAACTTCGGGTCCGAGAAGGGCGAACTTTGAGTTCGGGAAAGTGCTACGCGTCGATCAGGTCGGAGTCGACCTCGTAGGCGCTCTGCACGATGAACTCCTTGCGCGGAGCGACCTCGTTGCCCATCAGCAGCTCGAACACACCGGCGGCGCGCTCGGCGTCGTCGACCGTGAGCCGGCGCAGCGTGCGGTGGCGGGGGTCCATCGTGGTCTCGGCCAGCTGGTCGGCGTCCATCTCGCCCAGGCCCTTGTAGCGCTGGATGGGGTCCTTCCAGCGCACGTTGCGGCGCTTGAGGTCGGCCAGGGTGCGCTGCAGCTCGGCATCGGAGTAGGTGTACTGGTACTTCTCCTGCCCCTTCTTGGGGTTGACCAGCTCGATGCGGTGCAGGGGTGGCACGGCCGTGTACACGCGGCCCTCCTCCACCAGTGGGCGCATGTACCGGAAGAACAGCGTGGCCAGCAGGCACCGGATGTGGGCGCCGTCGGAGTCGGCGTCGGCCATGAAGATGATCCGGCCGTACCGCGTCTGGTCCAGGTCGAAGGTGCGGCCCGAGCCGGCGCCGACGACCTGGATGATCGACGAGCACTCCAGGTTCTTGAGCATGTCGCCGACGCTGGCCTTCTGGACGTTCAGGATCTTGCCGCGGATGGGCAGCAGCGCCTGGAACTCCGAGTCGCGCGCGGACTTCGCGGTGCCGAGCGCGGAGTCGCCCTCGACGATGAACAGCTCCGTGCGGTCGGCGTCAGCGGCGCGGCAGTCGGCCAGCTTGGCGGGCAGGGCGCTGGACTCCAGGGCGTTCTTGCGGCGCTGGTTGTCGCGCTGCTGGCGGGCCATGAGCCGGGTGCGCGACGCGGCGACGACCTTCTCCATGACGAGGCGCGCCTTGGCCTTCTGCGCCGTCTTGGTGGACGTCAGGAACGCCTTGAGCTCGCGCGAGACGACCTGGTTGACGATCTTGGTGACGGCCGGGGTGCCGAGCACCTCCTTCGTCTGGCCCTCGAACTGGGGCTCGGCGAGGCGCACCGTGACCACGGCGGTCATGCCCTCGAGGACGTCGTCCTTGATGACGTCGACGTCGCCGGACTTGAGCAGCCGGGTGGTGCGCAGCGTGTCGTTGAAGGTCTTGGTGAGGCCGCGCTCGAAGCCCTGGACGTGGGTGCCGCCCTTGGGCGTGGCGATGATGTTGACGAAGGACCGGACCTGGGTCTCGTACCCGGTGCCCCAGCGCAGCGCCACGTCGACGCCGAGGTCGCGCTCGACCTCCTGGGGCGTCATGTGGCCCTTGGAGTCGAGCACCGGGACGGTCTCGGTGAAGGCGCCGTGGCCCTGCAGGCGCAGCACCTCGCTCACCGGCTCGTCGGCGGCGAGGAAGTCGCAGTACTCGGTGATGCCGCCGTCGTGCTTGAACGACTCCTCGACCGGCTCGTCGCCGCGCTCGTCGCGGATGACGATCTCGAGTCCTGGCACGAGGAACGACGTCTGCCGCGCGCGGGTGACGAGCTCCTCGTAGGAGAACGTGGCGGTCCTGATGAAGATCTGCGGGTCGGCCCAGTAGCGCACCCGCGTGCCGGTGACCGTCTTCTTGACCCGGCCGCCCTTGTGCAGGGTGTTGTCGGTGGTGAAGTCCGCGGTGGGTCCGTCGCCGGCGAAGACGCCCGGCTCACCCCGCCGGAACGACATCGACCACGTCGCACCGGACTTGTCGACCTGCACGTCGAGGCGGGAGGACAGCGCGTTGACGACCGACGCGCCGACGCCGTGCAGGCCGCCGGTGGCGTTGTAGGAGCCGCCGCCGAACTTTCCGCCGGCGTGGAGCTTCGTGTACACGACCTCGACGCCGGTGAGCCCGGTCTTGGGCTCGATGTCCACCGGGACGCCGCGGCCGTTGTCGCGCACCTCGACCGAGCCGTCGGCGTGGAGCACCACGTCGATGCGGTCGCAGTGGCCGTCCAGCGCCTCGTCGACGGAGTTGTCGATGATCTCCCACAGGCAGTGCATGAGACCACGGGTGTCCGTGGAGCCGATGTACATGCCGGGGCGCTTGCGGACCGCCTCGAGTCCTTCGAGGACGAGCAGGTTGCGTGCGTCGTAGGTCGACAACTCAGTGGCCTCCACCGGGTGGTTTCGCGTCGGGTCGGACGGCGTCGGACACCGTGCGTGCAGGCGATCGCCGACCCCCTCGCCAGCCTAGTCAGAAGGTCCCCGGTGACCGGTCTGACACGCGGCGCGCCGACCCACCTCCGCAGGTTTGGCGACGGTCGGCAGTATCTATGTCGTATGTCACCAACTCCGGCGCGGAACAACAGCCCGTGGTTGGATGTTGAGTCAGACGTACCCGCTGAACGACGACGCTGAGGAAGAGAGAACATGATGGCTGCAGTCGCCGAGCTTCCCGGTCTGAACGCGACCGACCGCTGTGACCGTTGCGGTGCGCAGGCGTACGTCCGCGTCGAGCTGGCCGGCGGTGCCGAGCTGCTCTTCTGCGCGCACCACGCCCGTGAGCACGAGGACAAGCTGCGTGAGGTCGCCGTGTCGATCCACGACGAGACCGGCCGCCTCGGATCCGAGCCCACCGCGGCCTCGAACCCCGAGGTCTGACCGAACACGAACGTACGAGAAGGGCCCCTCACCGCTGAGCGGTGAGGGGCCCTTCTCGTGGTGCCACGAGGGCGCCGGTCAGTACGACCAGTTCCGAGCGCCGGAGCTGCGCCAGATGGCGTACCAGTGCTCGAGGTACTCCTTGTAGACCGACGGGTCGGTCGTCTCGGTCGTGATCTCGTCGCTCACCACGAGGTTGGACCCGGTGAGGGCGGCGGACCCGGCCTGGACGACGCGCACGAAGGTGCCGTCCGGGTACTTGGAGAAGTTCTCGCCGTTGGGGAGCAGCTCCTCCTTGTTCCACGGGTTCGACTTCAGCTTCGCCTCCACGAGCATCGTCTTGTCGTGGGGCTTGGCGTAGGCGGCCGGGATGCGCGTGACCGAGGTGCGGAACACGTCGAGGATCGGCTTGCAGATGCGGATGTACTGCTGGCAGTGCGCCGTCCGGTTGGCCTTGATCTCGTCGCGGAACGAGATCGCCTCGACGAGGCAACCGCGCTCGGTGAGCCGCGTCAGCTTCTGCGCCACCGCGATGCGGCGGTACTTGAAGCGGTTGTGCTGCAGGCGGATCTTGCACGTGGAGTCGGGGACGACCCGGTTGAGCAGGTTGATCACGGGGTCGCGGCCGTTGGCCGGCGACGCCGAGATCGGCGTCGGGTAGTAGGTGGTGTTCGAGAGCTCGGAGTAGAACATCCCGTTGACCGCGAACGCCGTGCGGTAGCCGTCGCTCGTGGCGCCGCTGTAGCCGTACCGCGACGAGTTCTTGGCGATGTAGCGCGGGTAGTCGTAGTTGTAGGTCTTGCCGATGTTGCGCTCGGCCCACATGTCCTGGAAGAACTCGCGCATCTGCAGGAAGATCTTCTTGTCGTTGTAGGTGGTCCACCCGTTGTTGAAGGTGTACTCACCGCTCGGCCCGCCGAGGTTGGCCGAACCGGACCAGGAGGCGCCCCATGCCTGCTTCTTGTCGCGGTCGAAGGTGTTGGCGACCAGCAGCACCTTCGAGTGCATGATGGCGCCGTTGAGAGTGGACAGACAGGCGAGGCTCTTGCCCTTCGCGCAGATCTTGAAGTGGCCGTGCTTGAGCGACGTCAGGCTCTTCTGCAGCGCGCGCGACTCCTTGGACTGCGAGGCCTTGCCGTGGATCATGTAGACGTCGACGCCGGCCTTCGCGGCCTTGATGAGCTCGCGTCCGACGCGCTTGGAGTTCTCCATGCGCGAGACCGAGATGTAGACGTAGTTGGCGCTGCGGACGGCCGACGAGCGCAGCTTGCCGGTGTTCGGGTCCTCGTAGGAGCCGCGGATCAGCCGCTCGAGGTCGTTGAGCAGCGTGTAGTCGCTGGCCTTCATGTAGCTGCCGTTGGGCCGGGAGAAGTTCGGCTCGACCTTGACCTCGTAGTCCGGGCCGTACGGGCGGCTCTGCGCGGCCGTGGTCTCCGCCGCCTGGGGGCTGACGTCGCCAGAGGTGGGTGCCGGGGTCGGGTCGGGCGTGACGTTGGTGGGCTCGGCCGCGTCCGCGGTCGGCGAGGGCGAGGGGGTCTCCACCGCGGAGGTGGGGGCTGCGCTCAAGACACCGACCAGGACGGCCGAGCCGAGCAGGCCAACCCCCAGTCGACGCACGAGTCGGCCCGTTCGGTCGTAGCTACGCACCGCTGTGTCTCCCGAGATCGACGTGTGGGTCGCGACAGTCTAACTCAGAGTCACCCCGCGTCTGGGCAAGACGTCTTTCCAGGTCCTGCGCGCCGAGGTGCGGGCCGGGGCGGTCCGTGCCACGCTCGGCGAAGTCGGCCACCACGGTCGACGTCGAACCGAGGAGACATCATGCAGATCGGCAGCTCGCTCTTCCTGCTGGCAGCAGGCGCCATCCTGGCGTTCGCCGTCCAGGACGCCGTCAACGGGGTCGACCTCACCATGGTCGGCTACATCCTCATCGCCGTCGGGGCACTGGGTCTCATCGTGTCCCTGATCCTGAGCGGCCGCAGCCGCGACCGTCGCGGGGAAGTCCCCCCGCCGCGCTGAGCCGCGCATCGGCACTCGCGACGCACCACGACACGGGCCGGGACGATCCTCGAGATCGTCCCGGCCCGTCGTCATGTCTGGACCCGGGTGGGAGCCGTCCGACTGTGCGGTCTCGCAGGTGAGATCAGTCGGACGCGAGGCGCCGGCGCGCCCGGCGGAACGTGAGCTCCGCTGACGACGTCCGGAGCTGCCCGACCTCGCTCGGCTCGAGGATCACGTGCGGTCCGTCAGGCCGAGGAGGAACTGCACCAACAGCCTTGTCGCTGCGAGGACCATGCACACGATCAACGTGGCGCCGATGAGGTGGCCGTCGAACCCGCGGGTGTCGACCCCGGCGAGATGCAGGAGTCCCCAGCCGATCAGTGCCAGGACGTACAGGACGAGGGCGTAGGTCCACAGACGCGGAATCGAGATCTCCGCACGCAGGAGCGATCGCCGCACCGCGCTCTCGGAAGCTCCCGACACGCTCGAAGCGTATCGACGCCTGGACGGCGAGCGCTGCGGCGCATCCACAAGCACCATCCCCCGCGACGAGTCGCGGGGGGACAGATGGTCACGATCCGGCCTCGGTGATCTCGACGTCGAAAACACCTCGGGAAGAGCCGTGTCGCTCGATGCCATGGGACGATTCGTCAGTGAGAGCCACTTTCGCGGCAGGCCTGGCGTTGGCGGTGTCCGCTGCTTCCTCCGGATGCGGGAATCTCGTCGGCTACATCCCACCGCCTGCCGGGATCACCGGGGTTCGCCTCACGGCCGACGACGAGGTCGAGATCGTCTCGTACGTCTGCGCACCGGACGTCGACACGTTGAGCGTGGTCTCCGACCGCGAAGGACTCGACGACGAGGAGGAGAACCCGGTCCAGGCCCTGTCGACCCACGACGGCCCCGTGACAGGGTTGGTGACCATCAGGCTCGGTGAGCCAGGAGGCGAGTGGGGCCCTCAGCCCGATCTCGACCTCGAGGACGGGGCCGGCTACCTCATCGATCTGTCGAGTGACGATCGGTTGACCATGTCCGTGTGGCTCACGCCGGGGTGGTCCGGGAAGCTGCGCCCGGGTGTCGTCTACGTGATGGCTGACCCGTCGCCCGACACGGCGACGCTTCGAGCGATCACGACCGACCAGCTCGAGTCGGAGGCACGCCGCGCCTGCGACGCCGAGGGTTGACGCGCCTGGGATGCGGAGGGTTGGCGGTGCCCCTCTGAAGTCCGCCGACAGGCTGCCCGCCCACGCACCGTGTGGCGCGATGGCCACACGCTCGGCGACGAGGCCGGTGGACCCGGTAGGCCGGGCCCGTCTCGGCGCCGCCTTCGAACTGATCTGGACCAGGAGCGCCGCGCGGTGCCGGCGCGTCGCCCACGCGTTCCGATTCTTCCTGGGATTCCAGTCAGATCCGAGCGCGTGGGCGGCACGACTCAGTCGAGGTAGTCGCGCAGGACCTGCGAGCGGGACGGGTGGCGCAGCTTGCTCATCGTCTTGGACTCGATCTGGCGGATGCGCTCACGCGTGACGCCGTAGACCTTGCCGATCTCGTCGAGCGTCTTCGGCTGGCCGTCTGTCAGGCCGAAGCGCATGGAGACCACGCCGGACTCGCGCTCGCTGAGCGTGTCGAGGACGGCGTGCAGCTGCTCCTGCAGGAGCGTGAACGACACGGCGTCGGCCGGGACGATGGCCTCGGAGTCCTCGATGAGGTCGCCGAACTCGCTGTCGCCGTCCTCGCCGAGGGGCGTGTGGAGGCTGATGGGCTCGCGACCGTACTTCTGGACCTCGACGACCTTCTCGGGTGTCATGTCCAGCTCGAGCGCCAGCTCCTCCGGGGTGGGCTCGCGGCCCAGGTCCTGGAGCATCTGACGCTGCACGCGAGCCAGCTTGTTGATGACCTCGACCATGTGCACCGGGATGCGGATGGTGCGGGCCTGGTCGGCCATGGCGCGCGTGATGGCCTGACGGATCCACCAGGTGGCGTAGGTCGAGAACTTGAAGCCCTTGGTGTAGTCGAACTTCTCGACCGCACGGATGAGACCGAGGTTGCCCTCCTGGATCAGGTCGAGGAAGAGCATGCCGCGGCCGGTGTAGCGCTTGGCCAGCGAGACCACGAGGCGCAGGTTGGCCTCGAGCAGGTGGTTCTTGGCCCGGCGACCGTCGACGACGATCCAGTCGAGCTCCTCACGGACCTTCTCGGAGATGCGACCGCCCTTGGCGAGCTTCTCCTCGGCGAACAGGCCGGCCTCGATGCGCTTGGCGAGCTCGACCTCCTCACCGGCGGTGAGCAGCGAGACCTTGCCGATCTGCTTGAGGTAGTCCTTGACCGGGTCGGCCGTGGCGCCGGCGACCATGACCTGCTGGACGGGCTCGTCGGACTCGTCGGCCGCCGACAGCGTGAAGCTGGACTCCTCGTCCTCCTTCAGCGTCGGGTCGTTCTTGAGATCCTTGACGAACTCCTCGTCGGGGATGTCCGGCAGGATCTTCTTGCCCTGGGCGTCGACCTTGGCGGCCTCGCCTGCGGCGGGCACCTCGAGGACCTCGGCGATGTCGACCGGCTTCTCGGCCGTCTTCTTGGCGGCGGTCTTCTTGGCCGGAGCCTTCTTGGCGGGCGCCTTCTTCGCCTGCGTGGAGGGCGCGGCCTTGCTGGCCGGGGCCTTCTTGGCGGGAGCCTTCTTCGCGGTCGAGGAGGCTGCGGGCTTCTTGGAAGTCTTCGTCACGGGCTCTTCTGATCTCGCGGGTGGGCTGGGCGGTACTGCTCGCGCCGGGTCGTGGGGCAAGACCTGCTCGGCGAGTCCACTCGCGCGGCCGAACGTGCGACACGGGGTCGCGCTCCGGGCACGGAACTCACGAACAAACCTCCTCCTTGACCGGTATGAGGGCGCAACAAAGAGGCCTGCGGTCAACCTCTGCGTGGTCCAGTCTGCCACGCACGCCCAAGCCCCCACCGACGGGGGCGCACGCCCCACGGATGCCGGCGCCCGACCCCTCCGGACTCAGTCCGTCGGCCAGCTGTGGACCGGCTCGTTCGCGTGCATGAGCTCGGCGTAGCGCCGCGTGACGGCCTGCAGCGCCTTCACCCGATCACCGCCGCGCGTGAGCTCGCGCTCGAAGCTGCCGATGAGCCAGGTCGCCCCGTTGACGCCTCGGATGCAGCGCTGCTCGATGACGTCGAGCAGGCGTCCGGCCACCGGCTCGTCGACGCCCATCTGCGCGAGGCCCTCGTGGGCCAGGGGGAGCAGGTGGCGCAGCACCAGCTCGCGCGCCGACACGGTGCCGACCGACGGCCAGTACTGGTCCGTCTCGATGCCGACCCGGGCCGCCTGGTGGAAGTTGTCCTCGGCGGCCTTGAACGACAGCTGCGACCAGACCGGGCGCTCGCTCTGGCGCATCACGTGCACCAGGCCGTAGAAGAGGGCCGCGTTCGCGAGGGTGTCGACCACGGTCGGCCCGGCCGGCAGCAGCCGGTTCTCGACCCTCAGGTGCGGACGTCCGTCGGCCACGTCGTAGATCGGCCGGTTCCAGCGGTAGACGGTGCCGTTGTGCAGTCGCAGCTCGGCGAGCGACGGCACGCGCCCCGCCTCGAGCTCCGCGAGCGGGTCCTCGTCCTCCACGATCGGCAGCAGCGCCGGGAAGAAGCGCACGTTCTCCTCGAACAGGTCGAAGACCGACGTGATCCAGCGCTCCCCGAAGAACACCCGGGGGCGGACCCCCTGGGTCTTGAGCTCCTCGCTGCGGGTGTCGGTGGCCTGCTCGAAGAGCGGGATGCGCGTCTCGTGCCACAGCTGTCGGCCGAGCAGGAACGGCGAGTTGGCGCCCACCGCGACCTGGACCCCGGCAACGGCCTGGGCTGCGTTCCAGGTCGCCGCGAACTCGTCGGGCTCGACCTGCAGGTGCAGCTGGGTGCTCGTGCACGCGGCCTCGGGGATGATCGTGTCGGCCGTCGTGGCGAGCCGGTCGACACCGTCGATGACGATCTCGATGTCCTCGCCGCGCGCCGACAGGATCTGGTCCGACAACAGGTGGTAGCGCGGGTTGGGCGAGAGCGAGTCGGCGCCGAGGTGCTGCTCGCGCAACGTGGGCAGCACGCCCACCATCAGCAGCCCCGCCCCCGCCCGCTCCGCCTTCGACTGCGCCTCGTTGAGGTCACGGCGGACCGTGTCCTCCAGCGTCCGGAAGCCCGCGCCGCTCGCCGGCTGCGGCGGGACGTTGATCTCGATGTTGAACAGCCCGAGCTCGGTCTGGAACGCCTCGTCGGCGATCGCCTCGAGCGCCTCGGCGTTCTTCATCGCGGGATCGCCCACCTCGTCGACGAGGTTGAACTCGATCTCCACACCGATCTGCGGCTCCCCCACCGAGAAGTCTCGCTCGGAGAGCATGCGCGCGAAGACGTCGAGACATCGACGGACCTTCGCCCGATAGCGGGTCCGGTCCTCGCGCGTGAAGGACCTGTCGTCGACGTCCTGCCCCATGGGGCAACCCTAGGGGTCGCGGAGGTCGCGCGCCTCACCGAACGCACGCCGCTCCAGGCGGACATGTCCGTCCCGGTGTCGCGAGGTCGACGGTCAGGTCGCGTCGGGCCGCGGACGTGTCGTCTCGGCCAGCTCGGCCAGGGCCGCACCGCTCACCAGGTGGTGCAACCGGTCCGGGTGCAGGCCCGCGACGAGGGCGCGCTGGAGGCTCTCGGCCATGTCGAAGCAGGGGCCGGCGGCGCGCGCGTGCTCGAGGCCCATCATGGCCTGGGCGCCGTCGCCCACCAGGTAGGCGAGGTAGGCGGCCACCGTGTACGGCACCGCGGCGTACGCCGACGGCGCCTGGCGCGCGAGCTCACGCCACGCCGGCAGGACCCGTTCCGCCTCGTCCCGGGAGTACAGCGGCCAGAGCCGGTCGCGCACCGCGTGGTGGGTGAGCCAGACGCAGGAGCGCAGGAGGGCCAGGTCGTCGGGTCGCGCACCGTCCTCGAGGAGGCCGACGACCTGGAGGACCTCGTCGATGCCGGCGTCGCCGACCTGCGCCCCGGAGCGCGTCCACGACTGCCGGACGATGTCGCGTTCCACCTCCAGCACCTGCGAGGCCAGCCAACCGCACCGCGGCCCGTCGGCGGGAAGCCACCGCCGCTCCAGCGTGGCCCGGTCCGGAAGGATCTCCTGACCCGCGAAGACGGCACTGACGACACCCGGGTGGTGGTCGCTCAGCTCCAGAGGGGTCCCCTCCCTCGGATCGTCGTCGAAGGTCGTCCAGTACCGCTGCGTGTCGGTCCAGGCCGTGACGACGGGGCGAACCGTCCCGAGAGCCCGCTCGACCGCCCACGCCGCCTCGCCGGCGGCCTCGCGTCGACCCGAGACGACGAGCACGATGGCGCCCTCGGCACCGTTGTTGCGCAGGTGGCCCGCCACGAAGCGGGCCAGCTGGGGGACGTGCTCCGCGTCGTGGGGCAGGTCGACGCGCATGCGGAAGCCGAACCGCTCGCGTGGCCCGGACGTGGCGATCGCGCAGATCGACTCCTCGGGCATGAAGCCGAACACGGTCGGCAGCAGGTTGAACAGGTCGCCCACGTCGTGGGCCGTGAACACGGGTGCAGTCGTCATGTCTCCACACTCACGCTCCGTCGCGCGGCCCGACAGAGCCTGCGGCGGACCTGTGGACAGCCGCCGCCGGCGGGGCCGCGGGCTGTGGACGCGCGGACCGTCGGCGAAGGCACGCACAATGGGCCGATGCGGTCCACGGCCTCGGTGCTCCACCTCGACCTCGACGCGTTCTTCGCCTCGGTGGAGCAGCGCGACAAGCCGTCGCTGCGCGGCAAGCCGGTCATCGTGGGCGGCATCGGGCACCGGGGCGTCGTCTCGACCGCCTCCTACGAGGCGCGCGTGCACGGCGTGCGGTCGGCGATGCGCATGGCCGAGGCCCGGTCGCGCTGTCCGCACGCAGCCTTCCTCAGCGGCCGCTTCGACGCCTACCGCGAGGCGAGCGCCCTCGTCATGGCCCGCCTACGGCAGGAGTCGCCCCTCGTCGAGCCGCTGTCGCTCGACGAGGCCTTCGTCGACCTCGCCGCCGGGCCCGACCACGACCCCGACCCCGACGCCCTGCTCGCCCGGGTCGAGGCGCTCCGGGCCGACATCGAGGACCTCACGCACGGGCTCACCGCCTCGGTGGGCGTCGCCTCCTCGAAGCTGATGGCCAAGATCGCGAGCGAGATCCGCAAGCCCGACGGCCTCTTCGTCGTGGCGCCGGGGACCGAGCTGGAGCTGCTGGGACCCATGCAGGTCACCGCCATCCCCGGCGTCGGACCGGCCACCGCCGAGCGGCTGCGGCGCACCGGCGTCTCCACGGTCGACGAGCTCCGGTCGCGCGACGAGGACGAGCTGGTCCGTCTGCTCGGCTCGGCCTCGGGGCGCTCGCTCGCACGACTCTCGTGGGCCGACGACGACCGCCCCGTGGTGGCCGAGCGGGAGGCCAAGTCGATCAGCGTGGAGGACACCTTCCCCGACGACGTCACCGATCGCGCCCGGCTGGAACGTGTCGTCGAGACGATGGCCCGTCGCGTGGCCGACCGCCTCCGCCGCGGACACCTGTCGGGGCGCACCGTCACCCTCAAGATCCGCTACCACGACTTCGAGACCCACACCCGGTCCACGACGCTTCCCGGGCCCACCGACTCCCCCGGCCTGCTGGCCCGCAGCGCACTGGCACTGCTCGCCAGCACCGACCTCTCCGGCGGGCTGCGGCTCGTCGGCGTCGGCATCAGTGGCCTCGCCGACTGGGTGCAGGACGACCTCTTCGAGGAGGACGAGCCGATCGACCTCCCTCCCTCCGAGCAGCCCGACGCCGCCGACGTCGCGCCGCCTCCACCGGTCAGCTGGAGCCCCGGCAACGACGTCCACCACCGCACCCACGGCGACGGATGGGTCTGGGGTGGCGGGCTGGGCCGGGTCACCGTCCGGTTCGAGACCCGGCTCACCGGACCGGGGCCGGTGCACACCTTCGCGGCCGACGATCCCGACCTCTCCCCCGGGCACGAGGGGCCGACCCGCCCGCGTCGCCCCGACGAGCTCGCGGACGCGGAGGTCGCGGCGGACCTGCCCGACCACGTCTCCGTGCCTCCCGTGGAACCGGGCGATAGCGTCACCGCATGACCTCCTCGTCCCATCCCCCGGTCGCCGCGAAGCACCCGATCACCCGCAGCCACCACGGCGACTCCGTCGAGGACGACTACGAGTGGTTGCGCGACAAGGACGATCCGCGCACGATCGCGCACCTCGAGGCCGAGAACGACTACGCCGAGGCTCGCACGGCCCACCTCGCCGACCTGCGCGCGCGGCTGTTCGAGGAGATCCGCACCCGCACCCTCGAGACCGACCTCTCGGTGCCCGTGCGGCACGGTCAGTGGTGGTACTACTCACGCACCTCCGAGGGCAGCCAGTACGCGATCCGCTGCCGCACCCGGGTGGAGTCCCCCGACGACTGGGACCCGCCGGTCCTGGACCCCGGGGTCCCCGTCCCGGGCGAGGAGGTCCTGCTCGACTCCAACGTCGAGGCGGAGGGGCACGAGTTCTTCTCCCTCGGCGGGTTCTCGCTCAGCGACGACGAGAACCTCCTCGCGTGGTCGGTCGACGTGGTCGGCGACGAGCGCTACACGATCCGCGTCAAGGACCTGCGCACCGGTGAGGTCCTGCCCGACGAGATCCCCGGGACGAGCGGCGGGGTCACCTGGTCGGCCGACGGGAGCCACCTCTTCTACACGACCGTGGACGACGCGTGGCGCCCCCACCGGGTGTGGCGGCACCGGCTCGGCACCGACGCCTCCGACGTGCTCGTGCACGAGGAGACCGACGAGCGGTTCTTCACCGGCGTCGGACGCACGCAGTCCGAGCGCTACCTGGTCATCGGTGCCTCGTCGAAGATCACGAGCGAGGTGCTCGTGCTCGAGGCCGACGACCCCACGGGCGAGTTCCGCGTGGTGATCCCCCGCCGCGACGGCGTCGAGTACTCCCTCGAGCACGCGGTGCTGGGCGACCACGACGTCTTCCTCGTGCTGCACAACGACGACGCCGAGGACTTCGAGCTGGGCTCCGTGCCCGTCGACGCCCCGACGAGCCGGCCCGACGTGGTCGTCCCCCACACGCCGGGGACCCGGCTCGAGGCGGTCGACGTGTTCGCGAAGACCCTCGTGCTCTCCTACCGACGCGCCGCCATGACGCGCGTGGCGGTCGCCCCCCTCGGTGCCGACGGCGTCGGGGAGCTCACCGAGATCGACTTCGGCGAGGAGCTGTTCACCGCCGGCGTCGGCGGGAACGCCGAGTGGGACCAGCCCGTGATCCGGTTGGGCATGGGCTCGTTGGTCACCCCCAGCACGGTGCTCGACTACGTGGTCGACACCGGGGAGCTCGTGGTCCGCAAGCAGCAGACCGTCCTCGGGGGCTACGACCCGGCCGACTACGTGCAGCACCGCACCTGGGCCGTCGCCGACGACGGCACGCGCGTGCCGATCTCGCTCGTGGCCCGGGCCGACACCCCTCGCGACGGGTCGGCGCCCGCCCTCCTCTACGGCTACGGCTCGTACGAGATCAGCATGGATCCGGGGCTGTCGATCCCTCGTCTGTCGCTGCTCGACCGTGGCTTCGTCTTCGCCATCGCGCACGTGCGCGGGGGCGGCGAGCTCGGCCGCGCCTGGTACGACCAGGGCAAGCTGGTGCACAAGAAGAACACGTTCTCCGACTTCGTCGCCGCGGCGCGCCACCTCGTGTCCGAGGGGTGGACCAGCGCCGAGCGTCTCGTGGCCGAAGGAGGCAGCGCCGGTGGCCTGCTCGTCGGCGCCGCGCTCAACCTCGCACCCGACGCGTTCGGTGCGGTCGTCGCGGAGGTGCCGTTCGTCGACGCCCTCACCACCATCCTCGACCCCAGCCTGCCGCTGACCGTGATCGAGTGGGACGAGTGGGGCAATCCCCTGCACGACCCCGACGTGTACGCGTACATGAAGTCCTACTCGCCCTACGAGAACGTGCGCGCCGCCGACTATCCCCCGGTCCTCGCGGTCACGAGCCTCAACGACACCCGCGTGCTCTACGTCGAGCCGGCCAAGTGGGTGGCGCGGCTGCGCGAGCTCTCCACCGGCAGCACGCCGCCCCTGCTCAAGACCGAGATGCACGCCGGTCACGGCGGGGTGAGCGGACGCTACGCCGCGTGGCACGAGCGTGCGTGGGAGCTGGCCTGGATCATCGACGCCGTCGACGCCCCGCACGAGCCCACCGCACCCGTCGGCACCGGCACTCCACCGGCTTCCGCCGACGTCGGAGGCCACTCGTAGGGTGGCTCGCGTGCTCCGCATCGCCACCGTCAACGTCAACGGCATCCGTGCCGCTCTCCGCCGGGGCATGGGTCCCTGGCTCGACGCCGTCGAGGCCGACGTCGTCACGCTGCAGGAGGTCCGCGCGCCCGACGCCCTCGTCCACGACCTGATGGCCGACAGCGGCTTCCACGTCGTGCACGCCGAGGCTGCCGCGAAGGGCCGCGCCGGCGTGGCCGTGCTCAGCCGCACCGAGCCGAAGGCGCACCGCGTGGGGCACGGCGACCCGTCCTTCGACGACGCCGGACGCTGGATCGAGTCCGACGTGGTCCTCGACGACGGCAGCCTGCTCACCGTGGTCTCGGCCTACGTGCACTCCGGTGGCGTGGGCACCCCGAGCCAGGACGACAAGTACCGCTTCCTCGACCAGCTGCTGGTGCGCCTCGCCGAGCTGCGCGAGCACGCCGACCACGCGGTCGTGACGGGCGACTTCAACGTCGGGCACACGGAGCGGGACATCAAGAACTGGCGCGGCAACCTCAAGAAGGCCGGCTTCCTGCCCGAGGAGCGCGCCTACCTGGACCGCGTCCGTGACGACCTCGGGTGGGTCGACGTGGCGCGCGCCCACGCCGGCGACGTGGACGGCCCGTACACCTGGTGGTCGTGGCGGGGCCAGGCCTTCGACAACGACACCGGCTGGCGCATCGACTACCAGCTGGCCACGCCCGAGCTGGCCGCCACCGCGGTCGCCGCCCGGGTCGACCGGGCCCCCACCTACGCGGAGCGGTTCTCCGACCACGCGCCGCTCGTCGTCGACTACGACGTCTGAGCCGTGGCGCTGGCGCGGGTCCTCGGCCCTGTCCGGGCGACCGGCCTCGGTGCCGGCTCCATGCTGGGCGCCGGCATCTTCGTGGCCGTCGGACCCGTCGTGGGGCGCGCGGGCGACGCCGCCGTGCCGGCCGTGCTGCTCGCGGCGATGGTGGCCGGGCTCAACGCCACCGCGTCGGCCAGGTTGGCTCGGCGCATGCCCGCCGCCGGCGGCACCTACGTGTTCGCCCGTGAGTGCCTCGGCCCCACCTGGGGGCACCTGGCCGGCTGGGTCTTCGTGGTCGGCAAGACCGCCTCGTGCGCGGCCATGGCTCTGGCGGTCGGCGCGCACCTCTGGCCCGGTCACGCCACGTCGGCGGCGATCCTCGCCGTCGTGATCCTCACGCTCGTCGACCTCGCCGGCGCCCGGCGGTCCGCCGACGCGCTGACCGCCTCGGCGGCGCTGGTCGTGATCGTGGTCGGCGGCTTGGTCCTGCTGCTCCTCGAACGAGGCGCCGTCGTCGCGCCGGCCCCGCCCACCGACGGGCTCGACGTGGTCCAGGCCGCCGCCCTGCTGTTCTTCGCCTTCGCCGGCTACGCCCGGCTGGCCACCCTCGGCGAGGAGGTCCGCGACCCCGAGCGCACCATCCCGCGCGCCGTGGCGGTCTCGTTCGTCCTGGTCACGGCGCTCTACCTGCTCGTCGCCCTGGCCGTCTCGCGCACGCTGCCCGCCGACGTCGCCTCCGCGAGCGACCGTGCCCTCGCCGACGCCGTCGACACGCTCGGCCATCCTGCGCTCTCCACCGTCGTGGCCGCGACCGCCGTGGTGGCCGCGGGCGGGGCCCTGCTCTCCCTGCTGGGCGGGGTCAGTCGGACCGTGCTCGCGATGTCCCGCGACCGCCACCTACCGGCGCGTCTGGCGCGCGAGTCCTCCCGTGGCGTCCCTGCCTCGGCCCAGGTCGCGGTGAGCCTCGTCGTCGTGGCGGCGCTGCCGTTCGTCGGTGCGGTCGAGGCCGTCGCCGCCTCGAGCGGGTGCGTGCTCGTCTACTACGCGCTCACCAACGCCTCGGCCCTCACCCTGGACGGTCACGGGCTCCCGGCCGGAGCGCCCGGCCGTCGACGCCGCGCAGCCCTGCGGATGCTGGCGCGGCTCGGGGCCGCAGGGTGCCTGCTGCTGGTGCTGGCCCTGCCGCTCGCCGGGGTCCTGTGGACCCTCGCTGTGGTGCTCGTCGGCCTGCTCGCCGGACGCGTGACGCGGCGATGACCTCCCACCAGCGATGAATATCAGGTCCTGATACATTTGGTTGCATGATGCAACCGGATGTCCCGCGACTGGCCCAGGCCCTGCGCGAGCTGGTCTCGGTGGTCTCCCGCGAGACCGCCTCCCACCGCCTCAGCCGCACGGCCGCCGGGACGCTCTCCGCGCTCGAACGGCGCGGACCGTCCCGCATCTCGGACCTGACCCGGCTCGAGGCCGTCGGCCAGCCGGCGATGACCGGGCTCGTCCAGCGTCTCGAGGCCTCGGGCCTCGTCAGCCGCACGTCCGACCCCAGCGACCGCCGAGCGACGCTCGTGGCGGTCACCGACGCCGGGCGTGACGCCCTGGCGGAGCGCCGTCGACAGCAGGACGCGATCGTCGCCGCCCGGGTCGCCCGTCTCCCACCCGACCAGCTCGCGGCGCTCGATGCCGCCGTCGACGCGATCGTCGAGCTCACCCAGGAGGACCATGAACAGCCCCACTGACCGCACCACCGACACCAGCGGACACGACGGAGCCCGATCGAGCCTGCTCGGCCAGCCGAAGGCGGTGTACGCCGTCGCCTTCGCCTGCGTGATCTCCTTCATGGGGATCGGCCTGGTGGACCCCATCCTGCCCGCGCTCAAGGAGCAGCTCGACGCCACGGAGAGCCAGGTGACGCTCCTGTTCACCAGCTACCTCGTCGTGACCGCCGTCGCCATGCTCGTCACGAACGCCGTGTCGAGCCGCTTCGGCGCCAAGCGGACGCTCGTCGTCGGCCTGGCCATCATCGTCGTGTTCGCCGCCCTCGCGGGGTCCAGCGGCAGCATCGAGGGCATCGTCGCCTTCCGCGCCGGTTGGGGCCTGGGCAACGCGCTCTTCATCGCGACGTCGCTCGCCGCGATCGTCTCGAGTGCCCGGGGTGGGTTCGCCGGCGCGATCATCCTGTACGAGGCGGCGCTCGGTCTCGGCATCGCCGCGGGCCCCCTCGTCGGCGGGACGCTCGGCAACATCAGCTGGCGCGGTCCGTTCTACGGCGTGGCCGTCCTCATGTCGATCGCCCTCGTCGCGACCGTCGTGCTCCTGCCCTCCACCCCCAGGCCCGACCACACGACACCTCTATCGGCCCCGCTGAGGGCGTTGCGTCACCGCGGGCTGGCCACGATGAGCGTCGCGGCCCTGCTCTACAACTGGGGCTTCTTCACGATGCTCGGGTACGCCCCCTTCCCGATGGCACTCTCGATCACCCAGCTCGGATGGGTGTTCTTCGCCTGGGGCGTGCTGGTGGCCTTCTTCTCGGTGGTCGGGGCGCCGTGGCTGCAGCGTCACCTCGGCACGTCCGTCTCGCTCTACGTGGCGTTCACGCTGTTCGCGGTCGACCTGGCCCTGATGGCGGTCGACCCCACCGACCAGAGACTCATGGTCGGCTGCGTGGTGGCGGCGGGCATCTTCATCGGCATCAACAACACCCTGATGACGCAGGCCGTCATGACGATCTCGCCGGTCGAGCGGCCGGTGGCCTCCGCCGCCTACGGCTTCGTCCGCTTCATCGGCGGCGGTCTCGCTCCCTTCGCCGCAGGCCGACTCGTCGCGGCCACCTCGGTGCACGTGCCGTTCGCAGTGGCCGCCGTGGCCGTGCTCGCCGCGGCCCTGGTCCTCTCCACCGCGCATCGTGCCCTGCGCGACGCCGACGCCGGACTCGACGAGGACGGCCACCCGGCCGGCGACCCCGAGGAGGTCGCCGGAGAGGTCGCCGACGAGTTCGGCGGAGCGCCCGGCGCCGTGGACGATGTCCTGCGGTCCAGGTGATCCCCGGGAGGCAGGACCCAACCGCCTGCGGACATGAGGAAGGGGCGCGCACCCCCCTGGTACGCGCCCCTTCCGATCAGGGGAAGCTCCGACCTCTCAGCTGACGCGCCGCGTCAGTTGAACCGGACCTTCATGGACGTGCCCTTCTCGGACAGCACCCGCACCTTGACACCAGCAGCCGGCAGCTTGACGCCGTGCTGCGGAGCCTCCTCGTAGAAGTACTTCTTGGTGTCGTCGAACAGCGGTGCCGCCGCCTGGCCACGGATGTAGCTGGGCTTGCCGTTCGTGTGCAGGGTCATGGAGTCGGCCTTGCGCGTCGAGAACGGCGCGTCGTAGACCTGGACGCGGGCGCGCCACGGCTTGCCGGTGGACATGTCGGTGATCGGGCGCGGTCGCGCGTCGATCGGCAGGTTCCGCCCCTCACCCGGGTGGGTGATGGTGTTGTTGTCGGCCTGCGACGTGTCCCAGTACGAGATCAGCAGACCCGTCTGGTAGGCGTAGTGCTCCACCCAGTCGGGCTTCGTCGTGGCGAAGCCGAAGTTGTACGGCCCCGTCTTGAGGTACCGGTCGTACGAGACGTACGATCGGTGGCCCATGACGTAGTAGTTGTCGTACTCGTCGGTCGTGGAGGCGCCCACGATCGAGAAGCCGTCGAACGTCCAGGCCTCGCCGCCGTCCTCGGCGTCGTCGCTCAGCAGCTCGGTGCCACCGGCCGTGACCGACACGTCGTCGACGAACAGGCCGGGCAGCGCCAGGCCGCCGTCCGTCTTGTAGAACACGCGCAGCTGCACGGTCTTGCCGACGTAGGCGTCGAGCGGGACGACGAGGTCGGCCCAGCTCTCCTGCTTCCCGTCGATCCCGGGACGTCCGGAGGTGTCGTCCCCGATCGGGGCCCCGCCGATGGTGCCGTCGAGAGCCGTCCAGGTGGAGCCACCGTCGGTGGAGGCCTGCACGTAGGCGTAGTCGTAGCCCTCCTCGATCTCGTAGCGCACCTTCGCCTTCAGCGCGGCACTGCTGCTGCCGGCGGGGATGGAGACCTCCGTGCTCATCGCGTTCGCCAGGTCGTCGCCGGAACCGGAGTAGAACTGCTTCGAGCCCGAGGCCGGTGCGCCGAGCTCGCGCGTGACCTCCTTCTTGGGCAGGACCACCACGGCACCCTGAGGCTTCGCCGAGTTGTACTCCTGCGGCCCGAGCTCCAGCGTGCGCTTCTCCTTGGTGGCGATCACCTCGTGGTCGAGCCAGCCGAGCTGCAGCTTCTCCCACGCACCGAGGTCACCGGCACGCTCGCCGAGGGCCTCACCCTTGGCGTTGAGCCGGGACTGAGCCATGAGCGTCCAGAACTCGTTGCTGTTGTCGCCGCCGGCCGTGCTGTAGGCGTCCGGCAGGCCCAGGTCGTGGCCGTACTCGTGGACGAAGACCGAGAGCCCGCCGTTCTCGGGCTGGACGGTGTAGTCACCGATCCAGAGGCCGGTGTCGGCGATCTGGGTTCCACCGAGCTGGTTCTGCGACGGGCCGGTGACGCCCTGGTCGGTGAGGAACGCGTACCAACGGTGCGACCAGATCGCGTCCTCGCCGTGCGTGGAGTCGCCGTCCTCCTCGCCTGCACCCGCGTGCACGATCTGGAAGTGGTCGATGTAGCCGTCGGGCTCGTTGAAGTCGCCGTCGCCGTCGAAGTCGTAGCGGTCGTAGACGTCGTACTGCGCCAGCTGCTTCTTGATCTGCGCGGAGGTCTTGCCGGCCTTCTTCTGGTCGGCGACCCACTGGGTCGTCGCGTCCTGGATGAGGTTCCACGTCGAGGCGTCGTCGCGACCGTAGCGAGCGGTGTTGTACTTCACCTTCACCCAGTCCGAGACGGTCCCGTCGACCGTGTAGCGACCCGAGGACTGCTTCTCGTAGTACGTCTTGACCGACTCGACGTTCTTCCCGGTCTTGAAGTAGAGGTCCTGGTAGTGCTTGCGGTCGTAGTCCTCCTGCCAGACCGACGAGTTGTCCTTCGTGCGGTCCGGCTCCTCGATCTGGTTGTGCAGGGGGCCGTCGAACTTCTCCGGACCAGCGGTGTCCGGGTCCGTGTCGCCGTCGGGGTAGTCGGGGTGACGCTCGTCGCCGAACTCGGCGAGGATGACGAAGACCTTGTCGGCGCGCTCCTGGGAGAGCTCGACGTACTGGTCCTTCTGCTTGCCCTTCGCCGCCTTCGCCTTGGTCCTGGCCGAGGCCTTCTTGTTCCTCATGGCGGCCGCGTCGGCCGGGCTGGCGGCCTTGCCGACCTTGACGACCGTGCTGCCGTTCTTCTCCACGGGCTCGGCGTCGCCGTTGATCACGGCCTTGACGGCCTGCTCACGCAGCTCGCGGCGCTTGTCCTCGATGGGGTTGGGCAGGTCGTGATCCTTCTGGATCCGGTCCGCTCCCCCCGTCGGTGGTGCTTGGGCCGCATTCGTCGGCGCCGCGAACGTGAGTCCGAGCGATGCCGCGAGTCCGAGGCCCAGAATGCCTGACGTGACACGCTTCACGTGGTCCCCCCTAGGACATGGTGTGGTGAGGGCAGTCGATCGACCGCCCACAGGCCCCGCCGACCGGATGGGTCGGGCGAGGCACGATGCCGACCAACCTAAGCGGTTGCTGAGAGCAACGGCAGTCTTGACTTTCGAGACGCCTAGTACTAACGAACTAGTTCTTTCGGGCCACTCCGTGAGACAGGGGCACACGCGTCCGAAGGACCTGGCAGAGTGGCGCGGGTGCGGCCGGACGCGCCGTCTCCAGGGGCATGACCGACAGGAACCTTGCATGCGCACGTTGCTCGTGGGCGGCCTCACGGCCGTCCTGCTCGCCGTCACCACCGTCGCGGCCCACGCGTACATCGGGTCACCGACCTACCAGAAGCAGGTCCTCGACCGCACCAACGCCGTGCGCGCCGACAACGGCCGGGTCGCCCTGAAGCTCCAGACCTGCCTCGACACCTACGCCAACTCGTGGGCGAAGTACCTGGCCACCCAGAAGAAGAGCCTCCAACACCGGCCCTCGTCGCAGCTCACGACGATCATGAAGCGCTGCAACCTCGACGGCATCGGCGAGAACCTGGCGCGCAACTACCCGACCGGCACCGCCACCGTCAACGCCTGGGTCCGCTCCTCCGGCCACCAGCGCAACCAGATCGGGTCAGGGCACCGCTACGTCGGCATCGGCGCCTATCGGGACGCCGACGATCGCTACTACGCCGTCGCGCTGTACGGCAATCCCCGCTGACCGACGCGCCGACACGGACCCTCGCCGCGCCCTGCTCCGTGACCTAGGCTGGATGCGTTGTCGTTGGATCCGGCCGTGCCGGCACCTCGGGGTCCTCGTGCCCTGGGCTGCTCCCAGCGGGTGAGACGACGGACGACGCGCCCGCGACGGTCGCGGACGCACCCGAAGGAGTAGTTGAAGAATGGCAACAGGAACGGTCAAGTGGTTCAACGCCGACAAGGGCTTCGGCTTCATCGCCCCCGACGACGGCAGCGAGGACGTGTTCGCACACTTCAGCGCGATCCAGACGAGCGGCTACCGCTCGCTCAACGAGAACCAGAAGGTCGAGTTCGACGTCGAGCAGGGCCAGAAGGGTCTGCAGGCGGCCAACATCCGCCCGCTGGACTGATCACGGCGCATCACGGCCCCGTCGAGCGAAGGCTCGGCGGGGCCGTGTCACGTCCGGGGCCCCTCGACGGGGGCGGTGCTCAGAGTCGGCCGGACTCGTCCCAGGCGTGGCAGGCGAAGTCCGTCGCGTCGCGGCGCACCCGCGTGCCGAGGTCGAGACGGTCGTGGGCCGTGGTGGCGCGCAGGGGTCGGCGCGGGAAGCGGGCGCGACCGGCCGCGACGTCCGTGGTCTCGTAGTCGAAGATCGTGTCGTCCATCTCATGAGGGTATCCTCATGTTTGCGCGAGCAGCACCCCTACCGAGAGGTAGTGTTCGGCGGCTCGACGACGGTCGGACGTGGACCCCGCGCGACTGACTCAGCCGTGCCGGCGGCGCAGCTCGGCGAGGCGGCGCCTCATCTCACCCGCTCGCAGGTGGTCGACGTTGAGCGGCGGCTCGAGCGCGGCGACCACCCGGTGCGCGAGGGCGTGGATGCTGTCGCGCTCGGCCGTGGGCCACGTGACCACACGCAGGTGCCGACGCATCCAGTCGGTGAGGGCCGGGTCGTCGAGCGAGCTCATCGCCAGGGGCTCGCTCAGGACGATCGCCAGACCGGCGCGGAACATCGAGCTCCGCGACCGCCCCTGCAGCTGGACGTCCTGGACCAGGTGCCGCAGGCTGTGGACCGCGTCGGGCCAGCGCCCGAGCGCGCCCGCGTGTCCCACGTGCAGGACGCCGGCACCGACCGGGAGCATGAGGCTGCGGTTCAACATCCGCGCCCCGTCCGCGTCGACGTGCCAGGCGAAGAGACCCGGCACCTCCTGGATGGCGTCGAGGCGGTCGGGCGCCACGGCGCCGGCGCCGTCGCCCAGGTGCCGCACGACGACGGAGACCTCGTCGTCGTCGAACAGTGGGTCGTCCTGGTCGGCGGGGACGGCTGCCGACACGAGCGGCACCGGCTCCGCGCGAACCGGCTCGTCCGTCGTCGAGGGGACACGCATCGCGTCGGAGCCGCCGCGTGCTCGCTGCGGCACCGGATCGGGCTGGGACGCCAGCGGCGGGCGGGGACGGTCGCGGACGGCGGTCAGGTCGTCCGAGCGCTCCGGGCCACCGACGCTGACCTCCGCGCCCGCGTCCTGCAGCACGGCCGCGAGGGGCCCGACGTAGGCGTGCGGAGCGATGACGTGCACCCGTCGTCCGTCCACCGCCCCCTCCAGCGACTCGAGGCGGACGAGCACCCACTCCGCCCACACCTGACGGAACTGCGGGCTCAGGTCCCCGAGGGCCCGTGAGTCCGGCGACACCCACTCCGCGGGGTCCAGGAGCCCGTGCTCGGCCGACAGCACGTACCACCTCGCTCCGCGAGCCTGGGCCCGCAGACGCGCGGACTGGAAGTCCTCGGAACGGAAGATCTCGCGTGACGGCGCCGGCACCAGGACACGCTCGCCGTCGCTCGCGATCAGGAGCACGTCGGCCGACTCGGCGGTGGGGTCGGGCACCACCTGCAGCTCACCGGCCAGGCCTGAGCGCTCGATGAGGTCCTCGAAGGTCGAGCCGACGGCTCGGCCGACCGGCTCGGTGTCTCGGTCGGCCGGAGGCTCCGCGTCGGACCCGGGGCGGGGGGCGCGCACGACGGTCGCGTCGTCGAAGGCCGAGGCGACGAACCGGTCGTGCACGGGATCGTCCGTCCCGCTCGACGTGTCGTCCGACGGCCCCGGGGCCACGCCCGTCGGATCGCCGTCGGCCGGCAGGTCGGGGTCGATCTTGCGCTCACCCTCCGGGATCACCTCGTACATGCCCCGGGACACGCGGCGGAAGATCGGCGCCCGGCTCGCGAACTGCGCCTGCTTGGGCCGTCCCCCCTCGCACAGGCCGACCAGGTGCGCGCGGATCGTCGCCTGCCCGATCTCGGGGTAGGTACGAGCGAACCAGCGATGGACGTCCTCGTAGCGGAAGGGATCGGGCATGGCGGCAGCGCACTCGTACATGAGCTGCCACACCGGCCGGTCGTACTTCACTGGTCCCCCACGGTCCTCTCTGGTCCGCCGCTGGCGGCGACAGGTGGGGAGAGCACCCTTCGGGAGGTTCATGACGCAACAGGACGAGGATCACAGGGAATGTCGTCCCGGGCACGGCTGTTGACACCGACGTACCGCACCCTTCGAGAGGATCACCATGACGACCGTCGACCTCACCGCCAAGAGCTTCGAGGAGACCGTCACGACCGACGGCATCACCCTCGTGGACTGGTGGGCCTCCTGGTGTGGCCCGTGCCGCCAGTTCGCTCCCGTCTACGACGCCGCCAGCGACCAGCACCCGGACGTCACGTTCGGCAAGATCGACACCGAGGCCGAGCAGGAGCTCGCCGGTGCCGCCGGCATCACGTCGATCCCCACCCTCATGGCGTTCCGCGACGGCGTCCTCGTCTTCAGCCAGCCCGGTGCCCTGCCGGCGCCCGCGCTGGACCAGGTGATCCAGGCCGTGCGCGACCTCGACATGGACGACGTGCACCGTCAGGTCGCCGAGGCGCAGGCCGCGGAGCCCGAGGTCCCCGAGGAGCTGCGGGACTGAGTCCCGTCCGGCTGGTCACGCCAGACCTGCCAGCACCCGCGACGTGAGGTCGGCTGCACCGAGGTCGTCCGGCGAGGACGGGCGGGCGCCGATGCGCACCGCGACGACGTCGCGCGAGGGCACCACGGCGAGGATCTGGTTGCCGTAGCCGATCGCCCACCGGGCATCGGCCGGCACGTCCGGCGCCAGGCGGCCCGTGGTGGGCGGCCGGTCGGCGCCGAAGCCGGCGGCCCGCTCGATCGTCTGCACCCGGCCCTCGGCGTTGATCCACCACAGGCCGCCGTACGCGGCGTTGAGGTCGCTGGAGGACGTGCCCGTCAGCCGCTGCACCAGGTCGGCCGAGACGATCCGTCCGCCGTCCCAGCGGCCGTCACGGGCCACGAGCAGGCCGATCCGCGCCAGGTCGTCGCAGGACGAGCGGATGCCGGAGTACGTGGTGGTGGCGCCCGACGGGTCGCGGTCCCACGTCGTGTCGCGCAGCCCGAGCGGGTCGAGCAGTCGCTCCCGCGCGAAGCCCTCGACGTCGCCGCCCTTGGCCGAGGACAGGACCGCCGCCAGCACCTGGACGGCCATGTTGTCGTACTCCCAGTGCTCACCCGGCGGGTACTCCTGACCGACACCGAGCGAGAACGCCGTCTTGTCGGGCTCGCGACGGATCATCCGCCCGTAGTCGACGTCGTAGCTCCATCGCCGCCCCGACGTCATGGACAGCAGCTGCTCGACCGTCACGTCGGCAGAGGGCCCGTCCTCCCACTGCGGCACGTGCTCGGCCACTCGGTCGTCGAGCGAGAGGAGCCCGTCGTCGACGGCGATGCCGACGAGCAGGGCCGTGACGGACTTGGTGACCGAGTAGACCGGACCAGCGGTGCGCGCCGTCGCGCCAGGCGCCGTCCACCGGTGGACGAGCGTGCCGTCCTCGACCACGGCGACACAGGTGCTGCCGGTCGATGCCGCGGCGTCGTCGAGCTCGTCCCACCGGCCGGCCTCGTCGCGGTCCCACTCCCCCGCGGGCCAGACCTCGGGAGGCGGCGCGAGGGTGGGCAGCGAGCCACCCAAGGTACCCCCGCTCGGGCGGTCGTCGTCGCCGGGCGCGGTCGTGCAGGCACCCGCGAGCGCGAGCAACGAGAGCAGGACGAGGGCAGCGCGCACTCGACCACTGTCTCACCGCACCCCGGGAGCGCGCAGGCTGCGGACCTCGCCGACGCGACCTAGGGTCGATCCGGACCCACCTCCTCCGAAAGGACCCCCATGATCCTCATCGTCGTGAAGTTCGCCGTGCGACCCGAGCACGCCGAGACGTTCCCCGAGGCGGTCGGACCGTTCACCGAGGCCACACGCGCCGAGTCGGGGAACCTCTTCTTCGAGTGGTCCCGCAGCCTCGAGGACGAGCACACCTACGTGCTGGTCGAGGGGTTCGAGGACGACGCCGCCGAGGCGCACGTGTCGAGCGACCACTTCGCGGCCGGCCTGGAGGCCATGCGCCCCCTGCTGGTCTCGACGCCCCAGATCATCAGCCACCAGGTCCCGGTCGACGGATGGGGACCGATGGGCGAGCTGCAGATCGACTGACCCGACGGTCACCATGGACGCCCTGCACGACGCGCTGGGGCCGTGAGGGACAATGGTCGGATGCCCACGACCACCGACCTCAGGCTGCTGCTGAGGCATCCGGTCGACTTCGAGGTCGCCGAGGACCCGGCCGACTCGCGCTTCGTGTTCCGGGCTCCGGACGGCGAGCAGCGGGCCACGGCGACCGAGGCCATCGGCGCGCTCAGTCAGGGCATCCGGACCATGAACGCGGACGCCTCGGTGCGCGCCTGGGCCACGCCGGCCATCCTCGCCCTGCGTCTCATGGCCTCCGGCCGGCTGGCCGCTCCCGACTCGACCGCGGCCTCCCAGCTGCAGGACGCAGCCCGCGCGATCGGCCCCGACCCGGCCTCGGCGCAGGCCAAGGTGCGGGGCTTCCTGTCCGCCCTGGCGGTCGATGCGCCCGCCGTCGCGACCCAGCCGCAGGATCTCGGTGCCGGCACTCCCGGACGCCCCGGGAGCTCCGCCTCGGCGACCTCGCGCGACGGCGTCGCGCCTCCGCCCCTGGTGGAGCGCGCGCCCGTGCGGCCGCGCCACTTCAGCGGCCAGCTCGTCGTGACCTTCCGTGCGGCCGAGGACTCCGACGATCCCGATCGACCCGTCGCGGACGTGCGACTGCGCGTCAAGCCGCTCGACGCCGCCTGGGCCGCGGTCGACGTGGCGGAGATCTGGCGCAAGGAGGACCACCACTTCGGACCGGGGTCCCGGCCCGGCGTGCGCACCCTGATCACCACGGCGGCCGCGGCGTGGCCGGTCCTCACGCGCCTGCTCGGCCGTCTGGACACCGGCTCCGTCCCCGTGACCGCGGCCGAGATCGGCGAGCTCGGACGCACCCGTGTCTCGAGCCTGCTGCGCGCCTACCGCATGGAGGTGCTCTGGCCCGACGGCCTCGTGCGCGAGCTCGACGCCCGCCCCACCGTGCGCCGCGTCGGCGAGGCGATGCCTCACGACCGCCCGCGGGCGTTCGCCCGGGCGCAGGTCTTCCGCTTCGACTGGAACCTCGCCCTCGGGGACGAGACGCTGACCTCCGCCGAGCTCGACCTGCTGGCCGAGTCCCAGCACGGGCTCGTCCAGCTCCGCGACCGCTGGGTCCTCGTCGACCCTGCCCGCACCCGGGCGATGCTCGAGCACCGCAGCCAGGAGATCACGGCACTGGAGGCGCTGCGGGCCGCGGTCACGGGCGAGGTCGAGGTCGACGACGTCCGCACCCAGGTCGACACCGAGGGCTGGCTGGACGACGTACGTCAGCGCCTCGCGCACCAGGGGTCGCGCGACCCGGTCGAGCCGTCGCCCCGGCTCGCAGGGACCCTGCGTGAGTACCAGCGCGACGGGCTGCGGTGGATGGCCCAGCTGGTCGACCTCGGGCTCGGCGGCATCCTCGCCGACGACATGGGCCTGGGCAAGACGGTCATGCTCATCGCGCTGCACCTGCACCTGGAGGACCTCGCCCGCGAGGCCGGCGACGAGCCCGCCCCCACCCTCGTCATCTGCCCGGCGTCCGTCGTGGGCAACTGGGAGCGCGAGATCCGACGCTTCGCCCCCGGCGTCGAGGTCCGCCGGCACCACGGCGCCGGACGCAGCCTCGACGGCGTGGAGAACGGCTTCGTGGTCACCACCTACGCCACCCTGCGACGCGACGCCCGCCTGCTGGCCACGTTCGAGCGCGGCTGGGGCGTCGTGGTCGCCGACGAGGCCCAGTACGTCAAGAACCAGCGCTCGGCCGGCGCGAAGGCGCTGCGAGCGATCCCCTCACCCGTGCGCCTGGCTCTCACGGGCACCCCGGTCGAGAACGGGCTGACCGAGCTCTGGTCGATCCTCGACTGGACCACGCCCGGGCTGCTGGGCGGGCTCGAGGAGTTCCGTCGTCGCTGGTCGCGGCCCATCGAGCGAGGGCAGGACCGCGACCGCGCGGGCGAGCTGTCCAGGCTCGTGCGTCCCTTCGTGCTGCGGCGCCGCAAGAGCGATCCCGGCATCGCTCCCGAGCTCCCGCCGAAGACCGAGACGGACTACCGGGTGCACCTGACCCGCGAGCAGGTCGGGCTCTACGAGGCGATCGTCCGCGAGGCGATGGCGCAGATCGAGGCGAGCGACGGCATGCAGCGCCGCGGGCTGGTCGTGCGGCTGCTGACCCAGCTCAAGCAGGTGTGCAACCACCCGGCCCAGCTGCTGCGCGAGCCGAGGAGCACGCTCTCGGGCCGCTCCGGAAAGCTGGAGATGCTCGACGAGCTGGTCGACGAGATCATCGCCGAGGACGGCGCGGTCCTGGTGTTCACGCAGTACGCCCAGATGGGCCACCTGCTCACCCGACACCTCGCCGAACGTCGCATCGACGCCCAGTTCCTGCACGGCGGCACCCCGGTCCCGGTCCGCGAGCAGATGGTCACCCGCTTCCAGGCGGGCGAGGTGCCGGTTTTCGTGCTGTCGCTCAAGGCCGGCGGCACCGGGCTCAACCTCACACGGGCCGACCACGTGATCCACTACGACCGCTGGTGGAACCCGGCCGTCGAGGACCAGGCCACGGACCGCGCGCACCGCATCGGTCAGACCAAGCCGGTCCAGGTGCACCGGATCATCGCCGAGGGAACCATCGAGGAGTCGGTGGCCGAGCTCATCGCCTCCAAGCGGGCCCTGGCCGACGCTGTGGTGAACGCCGGCGAGGGCGCGCTCACGGAGCTGACGGACGCCGAGCTCGGGGACCTGGTGCGCCTGCGCCGCTGAGGGCGACAGCACCTGCCTCGTCCCCGTGGACGGGCCTGCGACGGAGCGCGTGGAGGCTGAGACGTTGCATTGGTACTACCATTGCGGCACACTCGGGTGACCTGGCTCACGCCGGTCGCCCCGCTCCCGACCTCGGAGACCCTCATGGATCCCATCACCCCCGTGCACAGCACCGGCGTCCTGCTGCTCATCGCGGCCGTCGCGGTCGCCGTGCTCCTCGTGCTCATCATCGTCGTGCGCCTGCACGCGTTCATCGCACTGGTGCTCGTCAGCCTCCTGACGGCCGTGGCCGCCGGCATCCCGCTGGCCGACGTACCTCTCGCGCTCACCTCGGGCTTCGGCTCCACGCTCGCCTCGGTGGCTCTGCTCGTCGGCTTCGGCGTGATGATCGGCCGACTGCTCGAGGCGTCCGGAGGCGCCCAGGTGCTCGCGGACACGCTGGTCACCCGCTTCGGCGAGGCGCGCGCCCCGTTCGCGCTCGGCGTCGCCGCGTTCCTCTTCGGCCTGCCGATCTTCTTCGACGCCGGCCTGGTCGTGTTCCTCCCGATCATCCTGACCGTCGCGCGTCGCTTCGGTGGCTCCGTCCTGCTGTACGCCCTCCCTGCTGCAGGCGCGTTCGCCGCTACGCACGCCCTGCTGCCGCCGCACCCGGGACCCGTCGCCGCCGGCACGGTCATGGGCGGCGACCTCGGCGTCGTGCTGCTGGTGAACCTGCCGATCGCGATCGTCGCCTGGTACGTGGGCGTCTACCTCTTCTCCCGGTACGTCGGCAAGCGCGTCCACGTCGAGGTCTCGACCATCCTCATGGGCGAGCAGAACGACGGATCCGGATCCACCGCCCCACCGCCCCCGTTCTCGCTCGTGCTGTCGATCCTGCTCGTACCGCTCGTGCTCATCGGGCTCAACACGGTGCTCACGACGCTCGTCACGAACGGCACGGTGGCCGAGGGCAACGCCTTGGTCGAGACCCTCGTGCTGCTGGGCAACACGCCCGTCGCCCTGCTCCTGACGCTGATGCTCGCGATCGCGACCATCGGCCGACGCGGTCGCACGCTGTCCGAGACCCAGGGCCTGCTGGACGCCTCGCTCGGGCCGGTCTGCTCGGTCATCCTCATCACGGGTGCGGGCGGCATGCTCGGCGGCGTGCTGCGCACGAGCGGCATCGGCGACGCGCTCACCGACTCGCTCGGCGACCTCGGCATCCCGCTCCTGCTGCAGGCGTTCCTGCTAGCGACGGCGCTGCGCGTCGCCCAGGGCTCGGCCACGGTCGCGCTGACCACGGCGTCCGGACTCATCGCCTCGCAGACCACGGACCTGTCCGACGTGCAGGTGGCGCTCCTGGTCACCGCGGTGGCAGCCGGCGCGACCGTGCTCTCGCACGTCAACGACTCGGGCTTCTGGCTGGTCAGCCGGTTCTTCGGCATGGACGAGAAGACGACGCTGCGCACGTGGACGGTGATGGAGACGACGCTGGGCGTGTCGGCCTTCGCGGTCGCCGCGGCCCTCTACCCCCTTGTCGGATGACCACGTCCGACAGCGACCTGCGGTCAGTCGTCGCGCATCTGGGCGACGACCTCGGCGCAGATCGCGTGCATGGCCGATCGGGCCGCCTCGCCGTCACGCTCGGCGACGGCACGCGCGACGGCCGCGTGCAGGCGACGCGCCTCGGGCTTGGGCTCGGACGGCATGAGGTGGTGGTCGGTCCGCCCGCGGAGCACCTCCTCGACCACGCCCCCGAGGGCCTGGAACATCACGTTGCCGGACGCCTGGAGCAGCAGCCGGTGGAACGTCACGTCGAGCTCGAGGAACGACCGGAGATCGCCACCGGCGCCGGTGCGCTCGAGGTCGTCGGCCAGGTCGAGCAGCTGCGACCGCACCTCGTCGGAAGCGTGGTGCGCGGCGAGCTCGGCGCTCGGCGGCTCCACGGCCGCGCGCAGCTGCGACAGCTGTCGCAGGAGGTGGGCACGTCCCGGTCCGGCCAGCCGCCAGCGGAGCACCGCGGGCGCGTAGTGGTCCCAGCGGTCCTCCGGGAGCACGGTCACCCCGGTCCGACGCCGGCTCTCCACCAGGCCCATCGACGCCAGCACCTGCACGACCTCGCGGGCCACGGTGCGCGAGACCGCGTAGTCGGCACTGATCGAGTCGAGGGTCAGGGACTCACCGGGCGCCAGGCGGCCGTCGACGACGCGCGGACCCAGGTCGGCCAGGACCTCGGAGTGTGCCGTCACCATGGCGCTGACTCTAGAGCGTGGGAGGGAGCTCGATGACCGGCGCACTGCAGGTGGTCGTGATGGGGGTCTCCGGCACCGGCAAGAGCGAGGTGGGCAGCCGCGTCGCCGACCGGCTCTCCATGACCTACGTCGAGGGCGACGCCCACCACCCGGCCGCCAACATCGCGAAGATGTCGGCGGGCACGCCCCTCACGGACGACGACCGGCGGCCGTGGCTCGAGGAGCTGGCGGGCATCCTCGCCGACCACGCCGCACGAGGGATCCCCACGGTGCTCGGCTGCTCGGCGCTGCGGCGGACCTACCGCGACCTGCTGCGTGGTGACCAGCCGCCCGGCTCCGTGGCGTTCCTGCACCTCGTGGCCGACGTGGACGTGCTCGACGCCCGGATGCGCCGTCGGGAGCACTTCATGCCGGCGACCCTCCTGCGCAGCCAGCTCGACACGCTCGAGCCGCTGGAGCCCGACGAGCCGGGCGTGGCCATCGACGTCGACGCCCCGCTCGACCTGGTGGTCGACCGGGGCGTCGAGGCCGTGCGAGGTCTTCGCTAGAAGAGGCCGCACGTGGACAGGAACGGCGTCCCCGCCACCCGACCCTCGAGGAACGCGAAGGCGTTCGGGAACCCGGCGACCGCTCCCCCGACGTGCGTCGGCGTCACGAGCGTCTGGAACCGCACCTTCGCGCCCTTGGAGCACCAGGAGCGCGCCATGTCGCGGCCCTGCGCGTAGTCGACGACGTCGTCGAGGCCCGAGTGCGCGACGAGGCTCGGCACCGTGGGCCGCGCCGAGCCGAGACGTCGCTCGGCCAGGGCCGCGGCGATGTCCGGACGGCTCAGGAACGCCGAAATCGGTCGACCGTCGACCGTGAGGTCGCTCGTGCGGGTGAAGGCGAACGAGGCGACCCCGTCGATGGTGCAGCTGTCCTGCACGCGGTCGAGGAAGTCCTGGCCGCGCGCGTTGAGCAGGTCGCGGATGCCCAGCTGCGGCTCGGCGTCGTCGAGCGCCGCGACGGCGTAGCCGAGGAACGCCGCGTACGGCGAGCCGTCGAGCTTCGGAGCCACCCGGGCGAGGTCGGCGGGGACCGCCCCGGCGTAGCCGCCCTTGAGCCTCAGCTCCGGCGCGTACCCGGCCGCGAGCTCCAGCGCGCCCGCGGCCGCGTTGCCGCCCTCGGAGTAGCCGGAGACCAGCACCGGTGCGGTGGAGGTGACGATGCCGAGCCTCTGCGCGGCGCGGACCGAGTCGAGGACGTTGCGCCCCAAGGACCGCGGGTCGACGTAGGGGTGGACACCGGGCGTGCCGAGACCCTCGTAGTCGGTGACCGCGACCGTGTAGCCACGCGCGAGCAGGCCCTTGATGAAGGCACCCTCGTACTCGGTGCCGGCTGCCAGCTGCCGGGACGGCGCGCAGCGGTCGGCCATGCCCTGGGTGCCCACGGCATAGGCCACGACCGGCCGCTCGCCTCGTCCGATCCAGCGGGTGCGCGGCTGCAGGACCGTGCCGGTGACCACCGTGGGTCCGTCGGCGTTGCCGCTCACGTACATGACGCGGGTGACGTCGGCCGGGGCCTTCAGCAGCTTCAACGGGTCGAGGTAGAACTGCGACGGCTCGCTGCGCACGACCGTGCCGGGTGCGCCCGACACCGAGGCCGGCGGGGTGTAGAAGTCGGCTGCGGACGCCGGCGGCGCGGCGACCAGCCCACCCGCGAGGGCCGCGGCGGCGGCGAGGGCCAGGCGTGTCCTGAGCCGCCGTGACCGGCGCGGACGCGGCGATCCGGTGCGGGTCTCGGGCGAGGACGTGGGCATGGACGTGGACATCGGCGACTCCCCCATCGCGCGACACCCTCGGTCGCGCAGGGTGAGCGTGACAGTGACGCGCGTCACGCGTCAAGGGTGGGTCCGCCGGGAGCGGTGGGCGTCGTACGGACGTCCACCGCTCCCCACGTCTGCGCCGACCTCAGCCGGCCGAGACGATCTCGTTCGGCACGGCGGGCAGCGTCACCGAGTCGACGACAGCACCCGACGCGACGTCGATCTCGTGCAGCGTCCTGGTGCTCGGGTCGGTCACCCAGGCGGTGTCACCGTCGACGTGCAGCGTCGGACGGGGCTTCTGCCAGTCGAGCGGCTCGCGCCACGGCTCGAGCACGTCGATCGTGTCGAGCCTGTCACCGGACTCGGCGTCGAGCACGTGCAGCGCCCCGTCGGTCCCGAGGACGAGTGCCTCGCCCGCCGCCCCGCGCCCGAGGGACCGGAACGAGTAGCTGGTCCCGAGGTCGACGAGGCGGATCTCGTCGGACTCGGTGTCGACGAGGCTGATGCGCTCGGGGCGCTCGAGCTCGGCGTCCGCGTCGACCTTGTAGTCGCCGAGCACGACGCGCGAGCTGCTGCTGCCGGCCTGGTTGCCGATGCGGCCGTAGGCGTCCGGGCTGTCGATCTTCGTCATCTCGCCGTCGCGCACGACCACGACGCCGTCCTCGCAGCCGACGACGGCGACGCCGTCCGCTGCCGTGGCCTCGCCGTGCACGCCCGTGCAGTCGTCGGTGCGGGCCTTCTCGGTGCCGTCGGCCCCACGGAGCACCACGGTCGAGCGCTCGTCGGCCGTGCCTTCGGTGTGCAGGAGGTCGCCGTCCAGGTTCACGGCGACACCGTGGTGCGGAGACGACAGCTCCACGGTGTCCACGACGGTGGTCGGGTCGTCGGTGTCGAGCTCCTGGATGGTGCCGGCGCCGTCGCTGAAGAGCAGAGTGGTGCCGTCGTGGACCGTCACGTGACCGGGCTCGGGCGCCTCGAAGGTCTCCCCGAGCCGCGGCTTGCCGGCCACGGCGTAGTGCGAGTGGTCGCCGTGCGCCTCGACCTCGACCCCGGTGTCGAGCAGCTGGAAGCCCTCGGTGGTGGACACGAACACGTGCCGGTCGTCGCCTGCCGGGTTCACCCGCACGAAGCCCTCGGACGGGAGCGTGGCCACGGGCTCGAGTGAGTCGCGGTCCAGCACGAGCAGACCCTCGTCGGTGGTGAGGACGAGGCGCGGGCCGGAGAGCTGCTGGCCGACGTCGGAGGCGGCGGTGTCGTCGCCACCTCCCCCGCCGCCACATGCGGCGGCACCCAGGGCGAGGGCGGACACGACGGCGGCCGCGCGCAGCCGGGATCGGTGGAACAGGTGCATGGGTACTCCCCTAGTCGAGAACGATTCCCATGAACAGTAACGGGAACGATTCTCGACACGAGCGCGGGGTCCCGCTCGCGCTCGCCCCTCACCCGTGCAGCAGCTCCACCCCGTCGCTCAGCCGGTAGGGCGAGGACTCCACGAGCGCACCGACGACACGGCGAAGGCGCGAGACCTCCGCGCGAGCGGTGACCTCGTGGCCGTCGTCGCCGAAGAGAGCGCGGCCGAGTCCCGCCGCGGTGATGCCGGCGGGACCGGCGGCCGCCACGATCCGGAGCACCTCCGCGTGCCGGGCCGAGAGCCCCACGCTCCAGGGCTCTCCCGCGTGGTCGAGCGTCAGCAGTGGACGGTCCCCGCCGACCAGCCGGGCTCGCACCACGGCGTCGTCGGGCCGGGCCCTCAGGACCCACCCGTCACCCAGCCGTTCGGGCACGCAGAGACCCAGGCCCAGCACACGCTGCGACAGACCGGCGCACGGAGCGGCCACCCGTTCGGGGGCCCGGACACCGACGGCGCGCGCCACCCACCCGTGCTCGTCGACCAGGAGGTGGGGTCCCGCCGCGGCCGTGAGCAGCGGCTCGGTCGCGTCCCTGAGCCTGGCGAGGCTCGACTCGTGCTGACGACGCAGCTCCAGCTGGGCCAGGCGCACTGCCGTCCCGACCAGCGCGACGACCGCCGGGTGGAGGGTCATCGCCGGACCGCTCACGTCGACCACGCCGAGGAGATCTCCCGTGACCGGGTCGTGGATCGGCGAGGCGGTGCAGTACCACGGGTGCTGGTGCTGCTCGAAGTGCTCTGCCGAGAACAGCTGCACCGGCGCCTGCTCCGCCAGCGCGGTGCCGATCGCGTTGGTGCCGACCACCTCCTCCGTCCAGAGCGCTCCCTCCTCGAAGCCGAGCGCGTCGGCCTGGCGACGCACCGCAGCAGCACCGCGCCGCCACAGGATCACGCCGTCGGCGTCCGTGAGCACGAGCAGGAAGTGCGAGGCCTCCGCGACGGGCTCGACGACCGAGGCCAGCTCCTCCACGACGAGACGCAGGCGGGAGTCCCGACGTCGGCGCTCCACCTCGCCGACCTTCAGCGGGTCGCGGGCGTTGGCGACGTCGGGCCGCACGCCGGCGCTCAGGGTGCGGGCCCACGACCGTGCGACCACGGGACGCAGGGGCGACGTCGACCGCGTCCCGGAGAGGACGGCGTCACGGACCCGGGCGAGCTCCTGCGCGTGCCGACCCAGGTCGGTCCCCGGTCCGACCGCCGCGAAGCCTGCCATGGCGCCACCTCCGACCCGAGTGTGACCCCGGCCACGTTGCAACATCGTGCAACGGTTCCCGGGACACCCGGCGGGGCGGTGTCCTGCAGGTCCACGGACACCCGAGGAGAGACCATGACCGAGCTGCTGGACCCGCCCACCGCAACCGACCCCGCCGACCCCTCGACCCGCGTCGAGTCCTGGCTGCGCGACTTCGAGGACGCCCTGACAGCACGCGACACCGGGCGGGCGGCGTCCCTCTTCGCGCCGACCAGCTTCTGGCGCGACCTCGTCTCCTTCACCTGGAACATCACCACCGTCGAGGACCCGGCGGGCGTCAAGACGCTGCTTGACGACGTGCTCGACCGCGTCGACCCGAGCGCCTTCACGCTCACCGAGCCGGCCACCGAGGCCGACGGCGTCGTGGAGGCCTGGATCGCGTTCGAGACCGGCGTCGGCCGCGGCAAGGGCCACCTGCGCCTCACCGACGAGGGGGCGTGGACGCTGCTCACGTCGCTGCGCGAGCTGAAGGGCCACGAGGAGAACCAGGGCGAGACCCGACCCCAGGGCGTCAGCCACGAGCTCTCCAAGGGCAGGCCGTCCTGGAAGGAGGAGCGGGACGCCGAGGAGGCCGACCTCGGGCACGGCACGCAGCCGTACGCGCTGGTCATCGGCGGCGGACAGGGCGGCATCGCACTCGGCGCCCGGCTCCGCCAGCTCGGTGTCCCGGCCCTCGTGGTGGACCGCCACGACCGGCCGGGCGACCAGTGGCGCTCGCGCTACAAGAGCCTCTGCCTGCACGACCCGGTCTGGTACGACCACCTGCCCTACCTGCCGTTCCCGAAGAACTGGCCGGTGTTCGCACCCAAGGACAAGGTGGGCGACTGGCTCGAGATGTACACCCGGGTCATGGAGGTGCCGTACTGGTCGCGCTCCACGGTGAGGTCGGCGACGTTCGACGAGGCCGCCGGCACCTGGAGCGTGACGGTCGAGCGGGACGGCGAGTCCATCGAGCTGCGGCCCACCCAGCTGGTGTTCGCGACCGGCATGTCGGGCAAGGCCAACGTCCCGGAGCTCCCGGGCCAGGACGTCTTCGCCGGCGAGCAGCAGCACTCCAGCCAGCACCCCGGCCCGGAGGCCTACTCAGGCAAGAAGGTCGTGGTGATCGGCTCGAACAACTCCGCCTTCGACATCTGCGGGGCGCTGTGGGAGAACGACGCGGACGTCACGATGGTGCAGCGCTCCTCCACGCACATCGTGAAGTCGGCCTCCCTCATGGACATCGGCCTGGGCGATCTCTACTCCGAGCGGGCCGTCGAGGCAGGCGTCACCACGGAGAAGGCCGACATGATCTTCGCCTCGCTGCCCTACCGGATCATGCACGAGTTCCAGATCCCGCTGTACGAGCAGATGGCCGAGCGGGACGCGGACTTCTACCAGCGGCTGGAGTCCGCGGGCTTCGACCACGACTGGGGCGACGACGGCTCCGGCCTGTTCATGAAGTACCTGCGCCGCGGGTCGGGCTACTACATCGACGTCGGCGCGGCCGAGCTCGTCGCGGACGGGCGGGTGAAGCTCGCGCACGGCCAGGTGGACCACCTGACCGAGACGTCCGTGGTCCTGGCCGACGGCACCGAGCTCGAGGCCGACCTCGTGGTCTACGCCACGGGCTACGGCTCGATGAACGGCTGGGTGGCCGACATCGTCGACCAGGACACCGCGGCCCGCGTCGGCAAGTGCTGGGGCCTCGGATCGGAGACGACCAAGGACCCCGGTCCGTGGGAGGGCGAGCAGCGCAACATGTGGAAGCCCACCCAGGTCGAGAACCTGTGGATGCACGGCGGCAACCTGCACCAGTCGCGCCACTACTCGCTGTACCTGGCGCTGCAGCTGAAGGCCCGCTACGAGGGCATCCCGACCCCCGTCCACGGGCTGCAGGAGGTCCACCACACGGCCTGACGGAACGGACCGCGGGTGCCGCCGGCCGATGACGCCGCGGCGGCACCCGTGGTTTGACGTGCTCTACGTGGTCCGGTTGGGTCGAAGGACTGCCCGACCGAGGAGGAACCGAGTGACCACCCTGTTCATCGACGGCCGGTGGCGCGACGCGAGCGACGGCGAGACCCGCCAGATCCGCTGCCCCGCCGACGGCCACCACGTCACCACGGTCGCCGAGGCGACCGCCGACGACGCCCGCGACGCCGTCGCCGCTGCTCGCACCGCGTTCGACGACGGCCCCTGGCCCCGCACGCCCTCCCCCGAGCGCGCCGCGCTCCTGCACCGCCTCGCCGACCGGCTCGAGGCCGAGAAGGAGACCGTCGCGCGCCTGGAGGCCCTCGACACCGGCAAGCGCATGGTCGAGGCCCGCATCGACATGGACGACGTGATCGGCGTCTTCCGTCACTTCGCCGGGCTGGCCCAGGCCGACGCCGGCCGCGTCGTCGATGCCGGCATGCCGGCCGTGAGGAGCCGGATCGTCCACGAGCCGGTGGGCGTGTGCTCCCTCATCACGCCGTGGAACTTCCCGCTGCTGCAGACGTCGTGGAAGGTCGCCCCTGCACTGGCCGCCGGGTGCACGTTCGTGCTCAAGCCGAGCGAGCTCACCCCCTCGACCGCGATCTGGCTGGTGCGCACCTTGGCCGACCTCGGCCTGCCCGACGGTGTCGCGAACCTGGTGCTCGGCGCGGGCGACCGCGTCGGCCCGGCCCTCACCGAGCCGCGTGCGGTCGACCTCGTCTCGTTCACCGGGGGGCTGGCCACCGGCCGTCGCATCATGGCGTCCGCCGCCCCGACCGTGAAGAAGATCGCCCTCGAGCTCGGGGGCAAGAACCCCAACATCGTCTTCGCCGACGCCGACTGGGACGCGGCGATCGACAACGCCCTCACCGCGGTGTTCCTGGACTCCGGGCAGGTCTGCTCCGCCGGTACCCGGCTCGTCGTCGAGGACTCGATCCACGACGCGTTCGTCGACGAGCTCGTCGAGCGTGCGGCCCGCATCCGGCTCGGTGGGCCCGACGACGAGCAGGCCGAGACCGGTCCGCTCATCAGCGCCGCGCACCGCGAGAAGGTCGAGGCCTACGTGGCCGCCGGCATCGAGGAGGGTGCGGTGCTGCGCGTCGGCGGAGCCCGACCCGACGACGCCGCGCTCGCCGACGGCTTCTACTACCTCCCCACCATCCTCGACGAGTGCTCGGCCGACATGTCCTGCGTGCAGGACGAGAGCTTCGGGCCCGTCCTCACGGTGGAACGGTTCACCGGCGCCGACACCGACGGCCTCGAGGAGGCCGCGGTCTCGATCGCGAACGACACGATCTACGGCCTGGCCGGGGCCGTGTGGACCCAGGACGCCGGTCGCGCCGAGCGCGTCGCCTCGCGTCTGCGGCACGGCACCATCTGGATCAACGACTACCACCCCTACGTGCCCCAGGCCGAGTGGGGCGGCTTCAAGCAGAGCGGCATCGGCCGCGAGCTGGGGCTCGCCGGGCTCGACGAGTACCGAGAGTCCAAGCACGTCTGGCACAACACCCGTCCTGCGCCGACCGGCTGGTTCGGCGCCCCGTCCGACGGGACCAGCAGCGACCAGCCCAGCACCGACCAGCCCAGCGCCGACCAGCCCAGCACCGAGGAGCACGCGTGAAGAGCTACGACTACGTCATCGTCGGCGGCGGGTCCGCGGGCTCTGCCCTGGCCAACCGGCTGAGCGCCGACCCCTCCACGAGCGTGCTGGTGCTCGAGGCCGGGCGCCCCGACACCAAGCTGGACCCGTTCATCCACATGCCTGCGGCCCTGCCGTACCCGATCGGGAACCCGCTCTACGACTGGCGCTACGAGTCCGAGCCCGAGCCCCACATGGGTGGCCGCCGCGTCTTCCACGCCCGCGGCAAGGTCCTCGGCGGCTCGTCGAGCATCAACGGCATGATCTTCCAGCGCGGCAACCCGCTCGACTACGAGCGGTGGGCCGGTGAACCAGGCCTCGAGCACTGGGACTACGCCCACTGCCTGCCGTACTTCAAGCGCATGGAGACCTGCCTGGCCGGTGCCGATGCGTGGCGCGGCGGTTCCGGTCCCCTCGTCCTGGAGCGCGGTCCCGCCACGTCCCCGCTCTTCGGGGCGTTCTTCGAGGCCGTCCAGCAGGCGGGCCACCCCCTCACCGACGACGTGAACGGCTACCGCCAGGAGGGCTTCGCCAAGTTCGACCGCAATGTGCACCGCGGACGACGACTCAGCGCCAGCCAGGCCTACCTGGCACCGGTCAAGCACCGCAAGAACCTGACCGTGCACACCCTCTCGTTCGTCACGGGCCTGAGGATGCAGGGGAACCGCGTGACGGGTGTCGACTACGTGCGCGGCGGACGGCTGGAGCGCTCGGTGCAGGCCGGCGAGGTCGTCCTGTGCGGCGGCGCCTTCAACTCCCCCCAGCTGCTGCAGCTGGCCGGCATCGGCAACGCCGAGGAGCTCCGCGCCCTGGGCATCGACCCGGTCGTCGACCTGCCCGGCGTCGGCGAGAACATGCAGGACCACCTCGAGGTCTACATCCAGCACGCCTCCAAGCAGCCCGTGTCGATCGCGCCGTGGCTCAAGCACCGCCACAAGCCGCGCATCGGCGCCGAGTGGATGTTCCTGCGCCGCGGCGTCGGCGCCTCCAACCACTTCGAGGCGGGGGGCTTCGTCCGCAGCAACGACCAGGTCGAGTACCCGAACCTGATGTTCCACTTCCTGCCCATCGCCATCCGGTACGACGGGTCCAAGCCCGCGGGCGGCGAGGAGCACGGCGGGCACGGGTACCAGGTGCACATCGGACCCATGTACTCCGACGTGCGCGGCTCGCTCAAGATCAAGAGCCGAGATCCCCGTGAGCACCCCGCCCTGCGGTTCAACTACCTGTCGACCGAGAACGACCGACGTGAGTGGATCGAGATGATCCGCGCCGCGCGCGACATCCTCGAGCAGCCCGCGTTCTCGGCCTTCAGCGCCGGCGAGATCTCCCCGGGCCCGTCCGTGGAGACCGACCAGGAGATCCTCGACTGGGTCGCGAAGGACGCCGAGACCGCCCTGCACCCCTCGTGCACGGCCAAGATGGGCACCGACGACCTCAGCGTCGTCGATCCCGCCACCATGCGGGTGCACGGCACCGAGGGGCTGCGGGTCGTCGACGCGTCGGTCTTCCCGTACGTCACGAACGGCAACATCTACGCGCCGGTGATGATGGTGGCCGAGAAGGCCGCCGACCTCATCACGGGTAACACGCCCCTGGCGCCCGAGGACGTGCCGTTCTACCGCCACGGGACCGGAATGCCCCTGTGGCCCGAGGGCGACCCGCGCAACGACGCCGCCCCCGGCACGGTGCGGCGCAACGCCGGAGCGACAGCATGAGCGTCGTGGACCGCGGCACCGCGGGCTCGGACGGTGCGACAGAGGAGCCGGCCTCGCGCGTCAACCTGCCCGTGTTCCTCGGGGCCTCCGTCGTGATCGTCGGCATCACCGCATGGGCGCTCGTCTCGCCCTCGAGTGCTGACGCAAGCCTCGCAACCCTGGTCGGGTGGGCCACTGACTGGTTCGGCTGGTTCTACGTGCTGCTCGCCACCGCCATCCTCGTGTTCGTCGTCTACATCGCGACCTCGCGGTTCGGCCGCACGAAGCTGGGACCGGAGCACGCGCAGCCGGAGTTCAGCACGTTCGCCTGGGCCTCCATGCTGTTCGCGGCCGGCATCGGGACCGACCTCATGTTCTTCGCGGTGGCCGAGCCGGTCACCCAGTACCTGGCGCCGCCCTCGGGCGAGCCCGAGACCGTCGACGCCGCCCGCGAGGCCACCGTGTGGACGCTCTTCCACTACGGGATCAGCGGCTGGGGCATGTACGCCCTCATGGGCGTGGCCCTCGGGTACTTCGCGTACCGGATGAACCTGCCCCTCGCGGTTCGTTCGGCGCTGCAGCCGCTCATCGGTCGTCGCACCGAGGGCTGGATGGGGGACACGGTCGACCTCGCCGCCGTGCTCGGCACGATCTTCGGCGTCGCCACCACGCTCGGGATCGCGGTCGTGCAGCTGAACTTCGGCCTGAACATGCTCTTCGACGTGCCGATGGGTCTCACGGCGCAGATCACCTTGATCGTGGTCGGGATCTCGATGGCGACGCTGTCGGCTGTCTCGGGCGTCGACAAGGGCATCAAGTGGCTCTCGCAGGCGAACGTCCTGCTCGCCGTCGGCCTGGCCGTGTGGATCCTGGTGACCGGCCGCACGGCCTACCTCCTCAACGCACTCGTGCTGAACGTGGGCGACTTCGTGCGCCTGTTCCCCGACATGACCCTTCAGACCTTCGCGCACGAGGACACCGGGTCGTGGATGGCCGACTGGACGCTGTTCTTCTGGGCGTGGTGGATCGCGTGGGCGTCGTTCGTGGGGCTATTCCTGGCGCGCATCTCGCGTGGGCGCACCATCCGTCAGTTCGTGCTCGGCACGCTCATCATCCCGTTTCTCTACATCCTCATGTGGATCTCGATCTTCGGGAACGCATCGATCGACCTGGTGCGGCAGGGGAACCAGACGTTCGGCGAGCTGACCATGAACACGCCGGAGCAGGGCTTCTACACGATGCTCGCCGAGTACCCCGGCTTCACGTTCCTCGCCTCGATCGCGACGTTCACCGGCCTGCTGTTCTACGTGACGTCGGCCGACTCGGGCGCACTCATCATGGCCAACCTGTCGTCGCGGATGCGCGACGTCCACGCCGACGCCGGCGCGCCGCTGCGCATCTTCTGGGCCGTGGCCACAGGAGCGCTCACCATCGCCCTGCTGGCGGTCGGCGGCATCGCCACCCTGCAGTCGGCGACGATCATCATGGGCATCCCGTTCGCGCTCGTCATGGTGGCGGTGATGGTCGGTCTGCACCGAGCACTGCAGGCCGAGGCCTGGATCGTCGACTCCCGCGACGGCGCCCTCCACGGGGTGCTCTCCGGGCGCAGCGGCAGCTCGGACCGGTCGCAGGGCGGTCACTGGAAGGCGCGCCTGCGCCGGGTGATGTCGTTCCCCAGCGCGACGAAGGCAGACGAGTTCCTCGACCGAGTCGTGGCCCCGGCGCTCGAGGAGGTCGCGAGCGAGCTCACGACGTCCGGGGCGAACGCCTCCACGCGACGCTGCGTCGACGAGGACGGCAGGCCCGGCGTCGAGCTGCTCGCGGAGGTGGCCGACGGCACGACACCGTTCTGCTACCGCGTCACCCGGCGCGACGTGCCCATCCCGGTGTACAGCTCCTCGCTCGTGCCGAAGGGCGACGACTACTACGCCCGGCTCGAGGTGCACCTGCGCCACGGCGGCCAGGGATACGACGTCATGGGGTACACGCACGGTCAGCTGATCGACGACGTGCTCGACGCCTACGAGGGACACCTGGAGTTCCTGCGGCTCGAGGACGGCACCACGCTGTAGCCGGGACGGGAACGACGGAGCCGGCCCAGGGGAAGTGATCCGGCCCCGTCGTCCATCCCGAGAGAAGGTCGTTCTCCCATCGCCCGGGCGGTGAGGTGCCCGAGCGTCCCTCCATCAGAACCGAAGGTCAACGACAGGTCAAGGGTTGACGGGCGTCGATGCCTCGTCGGTGGGCCAGCGGTTCTCGCCGAGCAACGCGGCGAGCGGCCGCGGCGACGTCCAGTGCTCCTGCTCGAGCATCGGACGCTCGTAGAAGGCCTGGACCGGGCCCAGGCAGAGGATCGCGATGGGCTCCGCACCGACGGGCATCCCGATCTCGGCGGCAACGACCTCCGGGTCGAACAGCGAGACCCAGCCCATGCCGTAGCCCTCGGCCCGCGCGGCCAGCCAGAGGTTCTGGATCGCGCAGGAGGCGGAGGCGAGGTCCATGTGCGGCATCGTGCGTCGACCGAACACGTGTCGGTCACGGTCGTCGGTCAGGGCCACCACCAGCAGCTCCGCGCAGTCGAGCACGCCCTCGACCTTGAGCCGCATGAACTCCTCGGAGCGCTCCCCCATCGCCTCGGCGGTGAGGCGTCGCTCGGTCTCGACGTGGGCGTGCAGCCGCAGCCTCAACGAGCGGTCCGTGACCCGGACGAACCGCCACGGCTGCATCAGGCCGACGCTGGGAGCGCGGTGCGCGGCCTCGAGCAGCCGGGCCAGCACGTCCGAAGGAACCTCACCTCCGGCGAAGTGGCGCATGTCGCGACGTTCGGCGATCACCCGGTGCACGGTCGCCCGCTCGTGGTCCGGATAGGCGTGCTCGGTCACGGCCGCGACGCTAGCAAGCCCCTGGCACGATGAACCCATGGGGCGAGAGCGGGTGCTGGCCGACGCGGAGCGCCGTGGGCTGGAGGTCGAGCTCGTCGAGCGCCCTGCGGCCGGGAGCCTCGAGGAGGCCGCCGCCCTGCTCGGTGTGCCGCCCGGCGACATCGTCAAGACGCTCGTGGTGCAGCACGGCGACGCGTTCGTGCTCGTCCTCGTGCCCGGCGACCGACAGATCTCCTGGCCGCTCCTGCGCACCGCCCTCGGCGTGAACCGGGCGCGGATGCCCGACGCCGACGCCGCGTTCGCCGCCACCGGGTACGAACGCGGGACCATCACGCCGCTCGGCACCACCTCCGCTCTGCCGGTCGTGGCCGACGCCTCGGTGCTCGGACGGCGCATCGCCCTCGGCGCCGGTGAGCACGGGTGGAGCGTCTGGGTCGACGCCGACGCGCTCGTGACCGCCCTCGACGCCCAGGTCGCCGACGTCACGACGACCTGACCGGCGCGGGTGCCTTCGCCCAGCGAGCCTTTCACGGCGGATCGTGCACGAAAGCGACCACGCCGACCGTCACCCGCCCGTAGGATCTCGCCCGTGGAGGGAGCCACGCGACGTCTCAGGCTGCCCGCGACCGCCCGGTCCGGGCTGCTCGCGGTGCTGCTGTGCGCCGTCCTGGCCGCGCTCGTCGCCGCGACTCCGGCGTCCGCGACCAAGGCCGACCCACGCCTCACCCGCCCGGTCTACGTGGACCCGACGGGCGCGGCCGCGAAGGCGGCGGCGAAGGACAGGCGCTTCGCGAAGATCGGCTCACGGGCCCAGGCGTTCTGGATCACCGACGGGTACTCCGCGTCGACCGTGCGGTCGAAGGTCGAGGCCTACGCGAAGCGCGCGGTCAAGGCCCGCCGCACCCCGCTCGTGGCCGTCTACGCGATCCCCGGCCGCGACTGCGGCCAGCACTCGGCAGGTGGCCTGAGCCCCGCGCGCTACAAGGCCTGGGTCACGCAGGTGGCGGCGGGCCTGAAGGGCCGCCAGGCCATGGTCGTGCTCGAGCCCGACGCCGTCGCGCTCATGGGCGCGTGCGGTGGTCAGGGCGACCGAGCCGCGCTCCTGCGCCACGCCGTCTCGAGACTGACGTCGGCCGGCGCGTGGGTGTACCTCGACGCCGGGCACAGCAGCTGGCAGTCCCCCGACGTGATGGCCGACCGCCTCGTCTCCTCCGGTGTCCGGACCGCGCGCGGGCTCGCCGTCAACGTGTCGAACTTCCGACCGACGAAGGACGAGACCGCGTACGCCTCCCAGGTGCTGACCGCGCTGCGCAAGCGCGGCGTGACCGGGAAGCGCTACGTCCTCGACACGTCCCGCAACGGTGCCACGACGCCTCCTGACGCATGGGACTTCTGCAATCCCCGGGCTGCTCGGATCGGGCGGGCTCCGGCCGTCGTCAACCGGTCCGGACTCGACGCGTACCTGTGGGTGAAGCGGCCGGGCGAGTCCGACGGCACGTGCCAGGGTGGCCCGACCGCGGGCCGGTGGTGGGCCACCGGCGCGCTCCGGCTGCTCGCACGCTGAGGTCCGAGCCCTCAGACCACGAAGGTGGCGGCGAGCACGAAGTAGACCGCCGCGCCGGCCGCGATCATCAGGCACAGGAACGACACCGTGATGGCCCCCAGACGCATCCGCATGCCCGTGACGCTGCGCACCCCGAGCACGACCGCGACGAGCGGCGCGAGCACCCACAGCGTCGTCCAGACGTCCGCGTAGGGGTCGTCGGGGGCACCGAAGCCGCTCGCGGTCAGCAGGGCGAGCAGCCCGAGGACGTACCAGGGAAGCAGCAGCGGGAGGCTGCCCTTCACTGCCGCGCCGAACGCCATCGCGATGCCACCTCGAGCGCTCGGCGCGAGTGGACCGTCGGGCAGCGGCGCTCCGACCTGAGGGCCCGCCAGCCGGGGGAAGAACCGCTTGCGCCTCAGGACCAGGAGCACGAGGGCGATGCCGACCGAGATCATCCACCACGCGTCGGCCGAGAGGTCGTCCATCGCGCGGGGCCGGGTGGACGACGGGGCGAGGTCGAGGCTCGCCCACGCGACCATCGGCACCACGGCCAGCACCGCAGCACTGGCGCCGAGACCGAGCAGCAGCGACACGAGACGGGTCCAGCGCGTGACCGACGGTCCGGCGTGCCCGAGCGCCTCCTGCGCGGCGTCCTGCTCCGGAGGACGCCGCCGGTCTCCCAGCTCACCCGGACGCGACAACGGTCGGATCATCGGCTCGGCCACAGGGTCCGCGGCGGGTCGCGGTGCCGGGCCGGTGGGCAGCACCGCGGCGGGCTGGGCCACGGGTTGGGCGAGGGAGCGAGCCGCTGCGTCGGTGTCGACGTCCGCGGCCGCGGCCGACAACGCGGCCGCCATGGAACCGACCCCGTCGTACCGGTCGGCCGGGTCGATCGCCATGGCCTTCTGGACGACCGCCGCCAGCGAGGCACCCACCCAGGGGGCACTCGCACGCGGGTCGGGCCGGGCCTGCGTGCGGTGCGCCATCAGCTGGGTGGCCATCGTGCCCTCGAACGGCGCCCGGCCCGTCAGGCACTCGAACAGCAGGCAGCCGACGGAGTAGACGTCGCTGCGCTCGTCCGCACGGCCGTCGTACTGCTCCGGCGCCATGTAGTGCGGCGTGCCGGCGACGGTGGCCGTCGCGTCGGAGGCCGCGCGGGCGATGCCGAAGTCGACGATCTTGATGCCGCCGGCGGGGGTGACCAGCACGTTGGCCGGCTTGATGTCGAGGTGCAGGATGCCGGCTCGGTGGCAGGCCGCGAGCCCGTCGAGCACGCCCAGGACCACGACCACGGACCTCGGGCTCGGCCCGCGCTGGGCCAGGAGGTCGCGCAGCGAGGTGCCCTCGACGAGCTCCATCACCAGGTGCGGGACCACCTCGCCGTCGCCGTCGGGCATGCGCACCAGGTCGTGCACGGTGACCACGTTCGGGTGCGACACCCGCGCCAGCGTCTCGACCTCGCGGGTGATGCGCCGCATGGCGCGGGGGTCGTCGGCGAGGAAGTGCGAGAACCGCTTGATCGCGACCTGGCGGCCGAGGTGGCGGTCGACGGCGCGGAAGACGACCCCGTGGTTCCCCGCCCCGATGCGTCCCTGGAGCGTGAAGCGGCCGGCGTCCACCTGGGGCTCCACCGTGTCGCGGCCGTCCGTGCCCGACGACGGTGACGACGACACGGGACCGTTCGGCGCCGGCACCACCGGCGCCACGACGGGGACCTCGGCGGTGACGGCGTCGTCCCGCGGGACCGTGCGGCCGTGGCTGGACCCGTGCGGGCGGTCGTGCCCCGGGACGTGCCCGTGCGCGTGCCCCTCGGCGGACGGCACGAACCAGCTCGTCCACCGTCGGCGACGGCTCCGCTGATCAGCCATGGGCACCATTGTCACGTGGCCCGCGAAACGCCACCGAGCGCCACGGTCCCGTGCGAGTCCGAGCCGACCGTGACGCGCACGCCTGCCAGGGCCAGGACCACGCCGTCCCGCAGCGGCGACCAGGTGTCACCGATGCGTTCGCCGTCGACCGTGGTGCCGTTCGTGCTGCCCACGTCCATCACCTGCCAGATGGCACCGTCGAGCCGGATGGCGGCGTGACGGTAGGAGATCTCGGGCTCGTCGAGGCGCAGCGGGGAGTCGGGGAGGCGTCCGAGCGTCGTCACGCCGTCACGGGGCACCCGCACCGTCTCGCCACCGCGGTGCAGGAACAGGTCGCCGGCCACGTTGACCGTGGGCATGGGGTCGTGCGGCACGAGGACCGGGAAGGCCATGGTCTCCTGGCTCGCGACGGCGGGGTGGGAGGGCCGCGAGCCCGAGCCCCCGGCGCGGCCGTCGGACGCCGTACGGGCCGGGTCGACCAGCACGTCCCAGTCGAGTCCGGTGTCGGGCTCCTCGCGGTCGGAGCCGCCGGCGCTCGGCGCCTGCTCGAGCGGTCGGCGCAGGGAGGACCCAGAGCGGCTACCGCGGGCCGGCGGGACCCAGCCGGACCGCAGACCGGGGTCGACCTCGACCTCGACGTCGACCTGGTCGGGAACGGCCCATCCTTCGCGCTCGGCGTGCGTGCGGTAGAGCTTGGCAGCGTCGTCACCCAGCCGATCGGTGTCGCCGTCGGGATCGAGGCGCTCGAGGTCCTCGGGCGCGATCCGCACGACCAGCTCGCTGAAGGCCACGCGGTCACCGCTCGGCATGACCACGTGCTGGCTGGTGAGCGCCTTCACGAAGCGACGGCGCAGCACCGCGGCCGAACCGGTCGGGTAGGCGACCAGACGGGCGGCCGCCTCGGTGGCGGCGGCCTTCTTCGAGCCGGTGCCGAAGATGCTCTGCGCGACCCGCAGGGCGACCACGACGACGCCGACGAAGGCGGCGAGGATCAACAGGTTGGTGGTGAGCGAGCCGAGGGTGGTCATGCTCGCCATCGTCGTCGCGGAGGCACGAAAGAGTCGAGCCGCGGTGGAACATGTTCCACCGCGGCTCCTCCCAAGGCAGGGCGCACCAGCGACAGCGCGGCCTGCGGGCTCTCAGTCGTCGGTGACGACGATCGTGACCTCGATGTTGCCGCGCGTCGCGTTGGAGTACGGGCACACCTGGTGGGCCTTGTCGGCGAGGGCCTGGGCCTCGTCGTGCGGCAGGGTCGGGACGGTGACCTCGAGGGTCACGGCGAGGTCGAAGCCGCCCTGGCCGTTCGACCCGATGTCGACCTTCGCGCCGACGGTGGAGTCGGTGACGTCGGCCTTGGCCTGGCGGGCGACCAGCTGGAAGGCGCCGTGGAAGCAGGCGGCGTAGCCGGAGGCGAACAGCTGCTCGGGGTTGGTGCCCTCGCCGTTGCCGCCCATGGCCTTCGGCAGCGCCGTGCGCACGTCGAGCTGGCCGTCCGAGGTGACGACGTGACCGCCGTCGCGCCCTCCGCCGGTGGCGAGTGCCTCTGCCGTGTAGATCGCGTCCATGCGTCCTCCTGAAGTCGTGGGTGCGGCGCCGTCTCGCGCCTCGTCGATCATTGCACACGATTACATCGTGCACAATGCTTTGGTCGTGTCGGGTCCTCCTCCGGGTTTGGCATGATCGTCCTCGACCGACCTCCTCGGCCGCTCCCCTCACCCACTCAGACCCATCGACCCAGCGAAGGACGTCCCGTGCTGCGCATCGCCTGGTCCGTCGGCCCCGACGTCGGCGGCAGCACGGTCGTGGAGCCAGGCGGCAAGCTGGTCCTCGCCCGGCGCATGACGCTGCCGGAGCAGCGGCCGGTGGCCGTCGAGGAGATCGGGGGGTCGGCGTACGTGCTCGTCCGACTCCCCTACCTGAGCGACCCTGCCGTGGTGGTGCAGTCCGGGCCCGGCCATCCGGTGCTCCACCGCGGCCAGCGCGCGAACGGCGTGGTCATGGAGGTCGTCACTCCCGACGGCGACGCGTCGACGCCGGTGCCCGGCCAGCGGATGTCACTCACCGCCCCCGGCACGCGCATCTCGCTGCGCTTCCCCGACCAGACCCTGGAGCTGGTGGTCGACTTCGATCCCCCGACGCTCCGTCCGTCGGGCACCGGCACGGTGCAGCTCGACGTCGATGCCCTGCAGCACGACGACGCCTGGCTCGTGGCGGCGATCGCCGTGGCGATCTCGCCCGACAACGGAGTCGTCGCGCACGCCCAGCTGAAGGAGGCGTTCGCGCGATGGCGTGACGAGCCCGAGCGCAGCGACGGGGCCTTCGACCGCAACGTGCTCCGTCCGGCCCTGGAGGCCCGCGGAGTGGAGCTTCCCGGCCCCCGGCTCAACAAGATCCTCTACCTGGTGGAGCGCTGCCGACGCACCCACGAGTTCCCCCCGCGCGTGCTCGAGCAGGTCCGCTCCCGCCTCGGCGCCTGACCGCTTCTCCCCCACATCGGTGGATCCTCGACATCAGTGGTCGAACAACCCCCTCATCGGTGGATCCTCAACCGCAGCAGACGCGCTGCGGTTGAGGATCCACCGATGGGGGCTCGGGGCCGGACCGGGTCCGTGTGACCCGGGCCGACGCCGGCCGTCAGCTCTTGTCGTCGGGTCCCGTGGTGAAGACGACCTCGTCCTCGGGCTCGGCGATGTGCTCGTCGGGGTGCGGGGGCCAGGTCTCGCCGTCGGCGTCCGCGCCACCGGACTCGCCGCGTGCCTCGTCGGCCGCCGCCTTGATCTTCCGCGTCGCCTCCGAGGCCGACTCCTCGGCGACCTTCTTCGCGCCACCGGCTGCGTCCTTGGCCGAGCCGACCGCGTCCTCGATCGCACCGTCGTCGGCTGCATCCTTGACGCTCTCGCCGACGTCCTTCGCCGCGTGCTTGGCCGTGTCGACGACGTCCTTCACTCCGCCGCCGTCGGCCGCGTCCTTCGCGCTGTCGGCGACGTCCTTCGCGGCACCCTTGGCGGTGTCGACGACGTCCCCCACGACGTCGTCGTCCTCCACGCTCTGGCGCACCGACGAGACGACGCCGACGGCCTGCTCGCGCACCTTCTGCGCCGAGTCCTTCACGCTGTGCGCGAGGTCGGCGAGGCGCTCGTCGTCCTGGGCCAGCGTCACCGCGTCCTGCGCCATGCCCTCGGCCTTGCGGACCGCGTCCTGCACGCGCGGGTCGGTCTGGACCTTCTCGGCGGCCTGGCGGATCTGCTCGTACCGCTCACGGCCGGCCCGGGTGCCGAGCACGTAGCCGATGCCGAAGGCCGTCGCGTAGATGAGCTTCTTCATGGGGGTGTCCTCCCGGGTCGTTGATCGGTCCGGCCAGCCTGTCAGGGACACCCTCACCCTGCATCTTCGAGGACGGTCTAGGTACGCACCGGCGCGACGCTCTGACGCTCGCGCTCCCGCTCGCGGACCACCGCGCGTCGGTTCTCGTCGAACCCCTCGATGCGTGCCACGAGCTCCGTGGCGGTCTTCTGCGAGATGGTCTCGGCCTCGAGGCGGGCGAGCCAGGTGCGGAAGCCCGATCCGCGGACGATGGCCACGCCGTCGACGACCTCGTCGTCGCGCACCGACGACTGCGCGGCACCCCACACGACCACGACCGGCGTCACCGTCAGGGCCTTGCGAGGGGCGCTGTGCCGACCGTGGCTGCGCTGGGTGACGGTGTTGACCAGAGCCTGACCTCGCTTCGCTGCCCGACGTGCTGTGAAGGAAAAGATCGCACGCTTCTCGTCGTCGAGACCGCTGCACCACTTGGAGTCGATCACGACGATGCCGCCGCGACGGGTGACGACGAGGTGGTCGATGTCACCGTTCTCGAGCGCGATGCTGTCGACGGAGCGCCAGATGAGTCCCTGACGCTTCGCGGCCTGCAGCTCGGTGCTCGTGTTGTCCTCGCCCCACGCACCGCGAAGCTGGTGGATGGCGCCGCCCTCGTGGGTCAAGAAGGCGGTGTGGACGATCCAGCAGAACACGACGAAGGTCGCCGGCAGGAGCGCCCATAGGGCTGTCGTCGTGTCGTCGTGCGACGGCAGCAAGCCCAGCAGCGCAAGCTCGAGTGCCACGACCCCGGCGAAGATCGCCGCCACCGTGGCCACCGCGCGCTTGTTCCGCATGAGCCATCTCCGCAACAGCTGGCGGTACTGCTTCCTCGGGTACGACGTCTTCTTCCCCATCGAACGCTCCCTCGTCCTCGTGCTCCCAGCACGAGGGTGCCCGAACGTCGGCGCGGACGGGTGGAAACGGACGAACTACCCAGAATTCCTGAGCGCAGCCAGCCGGCGGGCGACGCCGCTGGCGCGCGCGGTGCGGCGCTCGACGGCCGCGCGCACGACCTCGGGCGTGGCCACGACGGTGAGGCTGGTGCGGGCGCGGGTGACCGCCGTGTAGAGCAGCTCGCGGGTGAGCACGAGGGAGTCCTCGTCGGGGAGCACGAGGGTGACGTGCTCGAACTCGCTGCCCTGGCTGCGGTGGACGGTGCTCGCGTAGGCGCTCTGCACCGACGACAGCCGCGACGACGACACCTCGACCTGCGTGTCGAGGTGGACGACGAGCCGGTGGCCGTCGTCGACGACCACCCCGACGTCGCCGTTGTTGACCCGCAGCGAGGGGTCGTTGCGCGTGACGAGAACGGGACGGCCGGCGAACCACGGTCGCGACGGGTCGGGGAAGGTGCGGACCTCGCGCTCGAGTCGTTCGTTCCAGTGGCTCACCCCGAACGGGCCGTCGCGGTGGGCGCACAGCAGCCGGTGCTCGGCCAGGGCCGCGATGGCACCGTCGACGTCGCCCTCGAGCGCGGCCCGGGCGACGACGCGGGCCTGGTCGGCCGGTCGTTCGGCCACCACGGCGTCGATCTCCTCGGGAGCGCGCAGGGTCAGCCCCTCGACTCCCCCGGTGAGCACGTGGAGGGCGGCGTCGGCGTCGCCCTCGACCACGGCCGCAGCCAGGTCGCCGATGCCCCCGTCGAAGCGGTGCCCCTGCATCAGGTGGGTGACGGCCGAGTGGCCAGGACCCCCCAGTCCGTCGACGACGTCGCGCAGCACCGCGCCGGCCTCGACGGAGGCGAGCTGCTCGGAGTCGCCGACGAGCACCAGGCGGCAGGTGGGGGGCACGGCCTGGACCAGCCGCTCCATCATGAGCAGCGAGACCATGGAGGTCTCGTCGACGACGACCACGTCGTAGGGCAGCTTCTGGCCCGCGTGGTGGCGGAAGGCGGTGCGGTGGTCGGGTCGGGCGCCGAGGAGCCGGTGCAGCGTGACGGCGCGCAACGACTCCAGCCAGGTGCGTTCGTCGGCCGTGAACACGGTGCCGGAGGCGGCGCCGACGATGGCCTCGCGCATGCGGGCCGCAGCCTTGCCGGTGGGCGCGGCGAGGCCGACGTTCAAGGGTCGGGCGTGCCCGGCCGACGCGTGCTGGGCCGCGAGCGCGGCCAGCAGCCGGGCGATCGTGGTGGTCTTGCCCGTGCCCGGACCACCGGTGAGGATGCTGGTCCAGGAGCGTGCGGCGCGCTCGGCCGCCGCTCGCTGCTCGTCGAAGCCGGGCTCACCGAACAACCGGTCGAGGTCGCTGCCGAGCGCCTCGTCGTCCGTGGCGGGAGCCGGCAGGGCCAGGCGGGTGGCGAGCCGGTCGCAGAGGGAGACCTCGAGGGCGTGGTAGCGGGCGAGGTGCAGCAGCGGCTCCTCCGCGACGAGCACCCGGTCGCGGCCGGTCGCCAGCGGACTGGCCACGATGCGCGCCCACCAGGCGGGGACGTCGTCGGCGAAGGACGGCCACGGTAGGTCGGGGGCCTCGACCCGCAGGTCGGCCACCACCGGCGCGAGCTCGATGCACGACGACCCCAGACGCACGCCGCGCACGGCCAGGGCGACGGCCAGCAGCACCGCCTCGTCGTCCTCGCTGCCGAGACGGCCGACGGTGCGGGCCACGTGCAGGTCGGCCGCCGCGAGCAGCCCGGCGCGGTTGAGCACTGCCAGGACGCCGTCGTCGGACGTCTGGACGACTTGGCGGTCGAACGGGTCGAGCGTGTCGTCGCCCACGGCGATCGGCTGTTCGCTCATCGTGCGAGCCTCCCGTCGAGCAGGTCGCTGAGCCCGAGCACGAGCGACGTGGGCGGGCGCCACGCGAACACGCCGTAGGGCGCCCCGTCGGTGCCACGCGGGACGTCGGGACCGGTCATGCCGCGCACGAAGAGGTACAGGACGCCCGCCAGGTGCTCGTCGGGGTCGTACCCGCGCAGCCGCCACCGCAGGAACCGGTGCTGCGCGACGGCGTAGAGCAGGGCCTGCAGCGGGTAGGTGGTGTGCAGCATCGCGCCGGCGAGACGGTCGGGGGCGTAGGCCTCGAGTCCTCCCCCGGCCTCGGTGAGGTCGGGGCCCTCGAGCCGGTTGGTCTTGTGGTCGACCACGAGCGAGCGGTCGCCGTCGAGTCGCAGCAGCAGGTCGATGGACCCGGTGAGGTAGCCGCGCAGGGTGCGGCCGCGCAAGGACGCGTCGCGCAGCTCGGCCGCGAAGGGTCGCAGCGGGTCGGCCGCCGCGAGATGCTGCTCCATCAGGTCGGCGACGTCGGCGAGGGTGCCGGGTCGATCCACCCGACCGCGACGGTCACCGCCGGCGAGCGGCAGCTCGAAGTCCATCTCGCGGAACGGGCGTCGGGCGAGCGCCTCGGCGAGGGTCAGGTCGTCCGCGAGCGCGCCGAGCGGGGTGCGCAGCGCGCCGACGAGGGCGGGCACGAGTGCCTCGACGTCGACCGCGATCGGTCGGCGGGCCAGCTGCTCCTCGACTCGGAGCCTCACCTCGCGCTCCATGGCATCGGTGCTGGTGGCCATGACGTCGGCGTCGACGTCCTCGAGCACCCCGTGCACGAGGGTGCCGAGCGCAGCGCCTCCCACGAGGTCGGCCCAGGGCGACGGGCCGAGCGTGGACGCGACCCCGACGTCGGCGACCACGTCGACCTCGTCGTCGGGGCCGACGGTCTCGGGCTCGCTGGCCACCGACCGTCCGTCGTCGCGGCGCACGAGCGACGTGTAGGAGGTGCGCGTCCAGGTGGTGTCGACCTCGCGCCCGAGCCGGCGGAGCACGAGCTCGGTGCCGTCGGCGGGTGCGGGGTCGAGCGGCAGCGTCTGGGTGACCATCTGCTCCACGACCGGACCTCCGCGGTCCTGCCAGGCGCGCAGCCGCGCGACGGCGTCGTGGTCGGACGGGACCGGTTGCGTGTCGGGCACGACCGGGTCGTCGGGGTCGGGACGGAACAGGGCCCGGTGCAGGGCGGCGTGCTTGCCGTTGAACGTGGGCGCCCAGTGCATGACCAGACGGGACTGCGCGCGGGTCATGGCGACGTAGAGCAGGCGGAGGGCCTCGCCGGCCCGCTCGGCGTCGGAGCGGGCGGCATGGGTGCGCCACGAGGGTCCGTCGCCGCCGACGTCGAGGCAGCGGCGGCCGTCGGCGTCGTGCAGGCGCACCATCGTGGGCGTCGGGACGTAGCGGTCGAACAGGAACGGCACGTAGACGACGGGGTACTGCAGCCCCTTGCTCACGAAGGTGGTGACGATCTGCACGGCGTCGGCGTCGGTGTCGAGCCGACGGGTGCGGTCGGCCGACGGCGCGCTCTCGGAGCGTCGGTCGAGCAGCCAGCGCAGCAGGCCCGAGAGGCCTAGGCCGTGCTCACGAGATGCGCCGGCGAGCACGTGGCCCACGTGCTCGAGGTCGGTGAGCTGACGTCGGCCGCCCTCGTGGCGCAGCAGCCGCTCCACGACCGCCGGGTCGCCGGTGAGCGCCTCGACCATGCCGGCGGTGCCACGCTCGCGCTGCAGGTCGGCGAGGTCGCGCAGCTGGGCGGAGACGCGGTCGGTGAGGCCGTCGCCGTCGGGGTCCGCTCCCCCGGTGGCGAGGTCGGCGGCGGTGAGCCCGAGGAACGGTCCGAGGGCCGCGGCGCGCACGTAGCCGCTGCGGTGCGGGGACTCCAGCGCCGTGAGCAGCGTGACCCACTGCAGCCCGGCGTCGCTCTGCAGCACGTCGGGGCCACCGCTGCGCACGGCGGGCACACCCAGTCGGGCGAGCGCCTCGTGCAGCAGGTCGGCCTCGAGGTGACGCTCGACGAGGATCGCGACGTCGCCCGCGGTGAGCGGGACCGAACCCGCACCGTGGTCGTAGGTGGCGCCGCTGCGCAGGAGGGCGGCGATGTCGCCGGCCACGTCGGCGGCGACCCGCGGGCGCACGTCGCCGATCTTGAGGGGCGCGTCGGACTCGTGCTGGGCGTCGCTGCGCAGCAGGGCACGGAGCCGGAACGGCGCCTCGTGCTCGGGGTCGTGCAGGCGTGAGCCGGTGAGCGCGGCGCGGGCGGGGCGCACGAGGATCTCGGGGTCGCCCAGCGCTGCTCCGCGGAGCACGGTGTCGACGGCGGCCACGAGCGGTGCGTCGCTGCGGTGGTTCTCGACGAGGGTGCGGCGGGTGTCGGCCTGGGCGGCGGCGCGCAGGTAGGTGTCGACGTCGCCGCCGCGGAAGCCGTAGATGGCCTGCTTGGGGTCGCCGACGAGCACCATCGTGGCGTGGCCAAGGAAGGCCCGCTCCAGGATCTGCCACTGCACCGGATCGGTGTCCTGGAACTCGTCGACGAGCACGAACCGCCAGCGGTCGCGCATGACGGTGCGGGCGGGTGACGCCTCGGGCTCCAGGGCCTCGGCGAGTCGCTGCAGCAGGTCGTCGTAGGACAGGGTGCGGGCGGCGAGCCGACGTCGTGCCGACTCGTCGCGGACGGCACCGGCGAAGCGCCGACGCAGGTCGGGCGGCGAGCCCTGCGGTGCGTCGGTGGGCAGCAGGTGGGCGGACGGGTCCTCCACGGCGCGACGACCGAGCTGCCCGGCCTCGGCGTGGTCGAACGGCGGCGTGGCGCCCATGCCGACGGCGCGCAGGTAGAGGTCGGCGACGACCTGGTCGACGATCTCGGTGTCGTCCTCGATGAGCGCCGACCCGGGCTCGACGTCGCCGGTGGTGCCGAGGCTGCGCAGCACGGCGTGGCAGAAGCCGTGGGTGGTGGTGATGGTGGCCTCGTCGAAGCGTGCGACGGCGCGCCGGAGCCGACGTCGGCGCTGGGCACGCTCGGCCTCGGGTGCGTCGAGCAGGAGGGTCAGGAGCGCGTCGGACTCAGGTGCGCTCCCCGTGGTGAGGGTGGTGTCGGCCTCCACGAGGCGCTCGCGCACGCGGTCCTTCAGCTCGACACTCGCGGCTCGGCCGAAGGTGACGACCAGGAGGTCGTCGAGCTCGGCGTGACCTTCGGCGACCAGTCGGGTGACGAGCGCGGCGATGGCCCAGGTCTTGCCGGTGCCGGCGCTGGCCTCGAGCAGCGTGGTGCCGGTGGGCAGCGGGTCGGTGATGTCGAACTCGGCGACGTCGACGACGGCAGGGCGGCGCTCGCTCATCAGGCACCGTCCAGCCGGTCGAGCAGCGGCGTCCAGAGGGTGACGGCGTGCTGGTCGAGCCCGCGCGTGACGAGCGCGGAGAACGGAAGTGAGGGCCCGTAGACCAGCCGGTGGTAGGCGTCGGCGTCCTCACCGGGGATGTCGCGGCTGCCGACCCACTCGCGCTCGGCGAAGACCTCGGCGATCTGCGGCTTCCCACGCCGGATGCCAGAGGCGTAGGCCTGCGACGTCTTGACCGGGAGCGGCAGCGGGCGCTTCGTCCCGAGGGTGTGGAGGTCGAGGACCTCGGCGAGGATCGCGCCCGCTTCGTCGTCGGTGGGCGGGGCGATGGTGGCGACACCGGGTGCCTTGCCGCGTCCGGCCGACACCCGACCGACCAGGTGCATCGGCAGCCCCTGGCCTGCGGCGGCGAGCGCGAGCACGTCGACCCAGGCCTCCACCAGCTGGCGTCCCTGCACGGTCGAGGGCGTGACCCTCAGCGCGTGCGCGGGGTGCACGTCGGCGACGGTGCCGACCACGCGACGCCCGTCGGCCAGCTCGACGTCGACGTCGACGCTGTGGGCGGCCTCGGTGCGCAGCGGTGCGGCGAAGGCGAAGAGGTCGCCCACGAGCCTGCGGCTCTTCTGCAGGGTGGCGGCGGCGAGCGGTCCGGGAGGGAGCAGACCGCGACGCAGCTCGTCGGCCTCGGCCTCCTCGCCCGGGGCGCCGGCCAGCACGGCCTCGAGCACCCGTCGGCTGACGCCCCACTGCTCGAGGTGGCCGACGTCGAGCGGGATCGCGTCGTCGACCGGGTCGTCCTCGTAGGGCAGGCGGACGTCGAGCCTCCCGGTGACGAAGGCCTTGACGGGGTGTCGCACGAGCTCGCGCAGCTGGTCGAGGGTGACCACGTCGGCGCGCTGCTCGGGCAGGCTGTCGGGCAGGAAGAGCGCTGCCGGCTCTGGCTCGCGGGTGGTGGCGCGGGCACCGGCGTAGGCGGCGGCGTCGAAGCTGAACGCCGTGCCGGGCAGCAGGGCGCCGGGCGTGAAGGACCGCACGTCGAACGACTGCAGGGGGTGGTGGACGGTCACGTGGGCGCGGACGTCGGCGCCCGGGACGGTCCGGTCGAGCTGATCGAGCAGCTCGCCGACGGGCGTGGCGGGCGGCAGCGGACGGCCGGTGTGCTCGCTGGCGCCGGTGTAGGTGATGACCAGGTGCTCGGTGGCCGAGAGCACGGCGTCGAGGAAGAGCTGCCGGTCCTCACCGGCGGCGTCGCGCTCACCGACGAGCGGGGTGCGGGCGAGCACGTCGTCGCCGAGCGGCGTGGGGGTGCGCGGGAAGGCGTCGGCGTCGACGCCCAGCAGGCAGACGACCCGGTGCGGCACCGAGCGCATCGGCACCATCGTGCAGACGGTCAGCGACCCGGTGCGGAAGCTCGTGCGGGTGGGGCGGGGCGCGAACGCGTCGGCCAGGAAGGCCCCGACCTCGACGACGGTGAGCGTGCCACCTGCTCCGTTCTCGCCTCCCGCCTCGACGGCACCGACGGCCGGCGCGGCGAGGTCGGCGAGGATGCGCAGCACCTGCTCCTTCTGCCAGGCGTCGCGCGGGGGAACGTCGGTGAGCATGTGGACGGCGCGGGCGAGCAGGTCGGACCAGTCGGCGATGGGCTGCGGCTCGGCGTCGGCGAGGACGGAGCCGAGCCGGGCGACGGCCTCGTCGAGGCGTCCGACGAGGTCGACGGCGGTGCTGCCGAGGTCGTCGAGCGGAAGCACGCCGCCGAGCCGGTTGCCGGGCTGACCGTCGTGCCGCTGGCCGTCGGTGGCCACGCCGAGGGCGAGTCGGTCGAGCCCTGAGCGCCAGGTGTTCTGCGCGAGGCCGGCGAGGTTCCAGGCGCCGCGGGCGTCGGCGTCGACGCCCCAGCGGATGGCGGTCTGGGCGGTCCAGGAGTCGACCTGCTCGAGGTCGTCGTCGCTGAGGCCGAAGCGTCGGCGAACGGGTGCGAGGCCGAGCAGGTCGCGCACCTCGGTGGCGGTGGTGCGGCGGGCGGCGGCGATGTCGACGACGCGCTGGAGCACCTCGGCCACGGGGTTCACGGCACCGGTGGCGCGGTCGGCGAGCCGCACACGCAGGCGGTGGCCTGGGTGGTCGACGCCGGCCACGTCATCGAGCCCGAAGGCGGCCTCGACGAGCGGGGCGAAGGTCTCGACGTCGGGGCACATGACGAGGACGTCGCGCGGCTCGAGGGTGGGGTCGTCGGCGAGCAGGCCGACGACGACCTCGCGCAGCACGTCGACCTGGCGGGCGGGCCCGTGGCAGGCGTGCACCTGGACGGAGCGGTCGAGCGGATCGAGGGTGCGCGCTCCCCCGTCGGTGGGCTCGTCGTTGGGTCCGTCCTGGTCGGCGGCAAGGTCACGCTGGACTGCGCCGAGCAGGGTGGTGGGGCTTTCGGGCGCGGGCAGGTGCTCGACGTGCGCGTCGCCGGGCAGGGCGAGCAGGGCGTGCTGCAGCTCGCTCACGTCGCGTGCGCAGGCGGTGAGGAAGGTGCTGCCGGTCTCGAGCGTCTCGACCTCGTCGCGCCGGGGCGCGTGACCGTCGCGAGAGCTCCCGGCGGTGGCGGCAACGGCATCCCAGCGGGCGCGCGAGGGGTGTGGCAGCCAGAGGTGCACGTCGCGCACCTGGGCGAGCGCGTCGACGACGTCCAGCTCGGCGTGCGGCATGCGGGTGTGGCCGAAGAACGAGAGCCGCTGCGGCAGGTCGGGGTCGAGGTCGCCGCTGCGCAGGCGCGCGGCGGTGTCGGCAAGCCGCCGGTCGGGCGAGGGGTGACCGGCGAGCCGGGTGGCGACGCGCCGCCACACCTCGGCCTGCCAGCGGCTCTCGGGGCGCAGCGGTGCACCGAGCCCGTCGACGTCCTCGCCGACGCCCCACGCCTGCACCATCCAGGGGCGTTGGACGGCGTAGCCGTGCAGGAACGACGCGACCCGGCGCGCTGTCGGGTAGCGTCGGCTGCGGCGCAAGGCTTCGTCGGCGGGCGCCATGCCCCGCCCGACGTGGCGGGCGACGATCTCGAGCCACGGCTCGTCGAGGTGCGCGTCGAGGACGTCGAGAACGGTCCAGGCGAGCCGACCGCTGGCCCACGGGTCGTCGCGGTCCTTCTCGGTGAGTTCGGACAACAGATGGACGGGACGGACGAACTCCACACCGGCGCAGATCCCGTCGTCGCGCCCGTCACTGGCCCCGAGCGAGTGGCTGATGGTCTGCGCGAGCCACCGCTCCACCCCGTTGGCGGCGACCACGACCACGTCGCGCTCGAACGGGTCCGCGGGCGGCTCCGCGAGCAGCCGCGTCAACCCACTTGCGAGCACGTCGGCTCGCTCCGCGCGATGGATCGTCAAGGCCACGCCCCGAACCTAGCCGCCCACCCGGACACCCCGCTCCCACCCGTCCCCCAAGAGGTAGGTGGCCCGCGGAACCCGAGCCCCGGAGGTAGGTGAGCCGCGCTTAGCGGACCCGTATCCGCGGCAGACCTACCGCTTGTCCAGGAATTGCGCGCGTCACCTACCTCGGACGTCCCACCGGAGCTGGGGACAACGGTCTTCACGCCCCCGAACGATTTCGCTAGGTTCGGACCGTCAGATCGGGGGATCCACGTTGTCAGTCATCACCAGAGCCGCCGCCATCGCGGCCCTTCTCCTCGCCTCCGCCTGCTCAGGCCAGCCGGAAGTCCTCGAGCCCGACCCAACTGCCTCTGAGACTCCTTCGGCCGCCATCACTCCTCCGCCGAAGCCCAAGGCTGTCGACGAGGACTCCGAAGCTGGCGCAGCGACCTTCGCGAACTATTGGGTTTCGGTCTCGGACTACGCGGCGTCTACTGGCGATACGACCGAGCTAAGTCGGATCAGTTCAGAAGAATGCGAGCCTTGCCAGACCTTCATCGAGTTGTACAGAAAGACGCACAGAAGTGGCGGTTCGTTCTCGGGCGGAGATCAAACGTTCACCGACGTCAGCGTCCGTCGAGCTGGCAGCGGAAAGATGTTTGTCTACGCGAAAGTCACGGCCAAGGACGGCACTTTCAAGGCGAGCGCGAAGGCGCCCCTCAAGAACGAGAAGGGCGGCACCGACTCGGTCGTCTACACCGTGGTGCGCGCGGGAGCAGGCTGGAAGATGGGCCATCAGGCACTGGAGGAAGCCTCGTGAGGACCAGGAGTCTCGGGGCAGCGGTTGTGCTCCTTCTGGGCGCAACTCTTCTTTCCTTTCCAGCGTCTGCGGACCCCGAGATCAAGGGGCGCCGCAACAGCCTGGTTCTCGGTGCTTCCAAACAGGATCCTGCTTCTGTTCGGGCACCGAAGGGAACCCGAGGAGTCGGGACGATCGATCGTGGAAGGGACACGGCGTGCGCCATGCCTGACCGCTACGAGCGCACCTACCGCTGCGGAGCCCGCGGCATCACCGCCACCGACGCCCAACCCGCCACCGCCCCTCAAGTCACCGAGGGCGACATCCGCCGCGCCGTCAGCGAGATCCCGATGCCGTCGCTGCAGATCCAGGTGCAGCCGGGCGAGCGGACCCTCGTGAACGTCCCGACGATCTTCCACACCGCCCCGCGGACACTGCGCGAGAGCGTGACGCTCCTGGGCTTCGACATCGACGTCGAAGCCACCCCCACCCGCTACACCTGGCACCCGGGTGATGGGACCTCGAAGACCACCACCAAGCCCGGACGCCCCCACCCGGCCAAGGACGTCACCCACACCTACCGCCGTGTGGCCGACGAGGTCCGGCCGCGCGTCGACACCACCTACTCGGTCCGGTACCGCGTCGACGGCGGCGCTTGGACTCCGCTCGGCCAGACGCTCACCGCTCAGGGCGCACCAACCTCGCTCGAGGTCGAGGAAGCCGCACCGGTCCTCGTGACGCCCTGACCGCTCGTCCCATTAGGGGGTGACGGTCTCGACCTTGCCACGACTGCGACTCGTCGTAGGTAGGGTCCAGGCATGGCGAGCGAAGAGGTGCTCCAGGAAGTCCGAGAGTTCGTGGCTGAACGCGACTGGTCCCAGTTCCACACCCCAGCCAGCTTGGCGCGGAGCATCGTCATCGAGTCCGCCGAACTGCTCGAGCACTTCCAGTGGAACGAGGACTTCGACCGAGCTGAAGTGCTCGACGAGCTCGCCGACGTTGCCACCTATGCGCTGCTCTTGGCCGATGCGCTCGACGCCGACCTCGACGAGATCGTGCGGGCCAAGCTCACCAAGACGCGGGCGAAGTATCCGGTAGAGAAGGCTCGCGGCAGGAGCGCGAAGTATGACCGACTTCCGGATTGAGCACGAACGTTTCGATCCCTCTGACGTCCGGGCATGGGTCCGCCGCGACAGTCGGCACGACGACTGGCCCGTCGTGTACGCGATCAACGGCTCCGACCACGTCTACGTCGGTGAGTCCGTCAACGCCGGCACGCGCATGGTGCAGCACCTCGGCTCCCCCAAGGCGACGCAGCTCGACGAGTTCCGCGTGGTCCTCGACGAGACGTTCAACAAGTCGGTCTGCCTCGACCTCGAGACCTATCTGATCCGTGCGTTCAACGCCGACCAGTCGTTCACCGTGCTCAACAAGCAGTCGAACTCGCGCAACAGCAACTACTACGACCGCTCGCACTACCGCGAGCGGTTCGCCGACGTCTTCGAAGCGCTGCGCGCCGAGGGACTCTTCCGGAACAGCCTCGAGCGCATCGAGAACAGCAACCTGTTCAAGCTCTCGCCGTTCGTCTCCCTCACGCAGACGCAGGCCAGCGCCGTCGAGGAGATCGTCAGCCTCATCCGCGGCACGACACACGGCAGCACGTCGTCGCCGATCGTTGTCCAGGGAGATCCCGGCACCGGGAAGACCGTGGTCGGCATCTTCCTCGCCAAGCTCCTCGCCGACCTCGATCGACCCGCCGACGCCCACCTCGACATGGAGACCTTCGTCGAGGAGGAGATCGACGACCACGCGGAGCTCGCCGACCTGCGCATTGGCTTCGTCGTCCCCCAGCAGTCGCTGCGCGAGACCATCAGGGGTGTCTTCCGTGCCACCCCTGCCTTGAGCAACGTGCCGGTGCTGACCCCGTACGACGTCGCGGACTCACCCGAGCGGTTCGACGTCCTCATCGTCGACGAGGCGCACCGGCTGCAGCAGTTCTCCGGCGCGCTGCAGATGTTGAGCCCTCGGTTCCGCGAGATCAACCGCACCCTCTTCCCCGACGACGTCGAGGGCACCCAGCACACTCAGCTCGACTGGCTCGCGGCGAAGAGTCGCGTCCCGGTGCTTCTGCTCGACGCCAAGCAGACTGTCAGGCCCATGTCGGACCTCCCCTCCCAAACTGTCGAGGCACTTGTGGCGACGGCTCAGGACGCGCACCGGTACCTGCGCCTCTGGACGCAGATGCGCACGCTGGCGGGCGAGGAGTACGCCGACCATGTCAGCGACGTGCTCAGCGGGGTGGCCACCACACGCATCGAGTTCCCCGACTACGACCTGCGCCTCTACGACGACATCCACCAGATGCGAACGGACATCGTCGAGCGCGACGCCGAGGTCGGCCTCTCGCGCATGCTCGCCGGGTTCGCGTGGCCGTGGGTCAGCAAGGGCGGCAAGTCCGTTCCCGACATCGAGATCGATGGCCTGCAGATGTTCTGGAACCGCACAGACAAGGACTGGATCAACTCCCCCACCGCCCTGGAGGAGGTCGGCTGCATCCACACCAGCCAGGGCTACGACCTCAACTACGGCGGCGTCATCATCGGCCCCGAGCTGCGCTGGGACCCAGAGACCCAACGCCCGATCTTCGTCAGGTCGAACTACCACGACCGGAACGGCCGCGCGAACAACAAAGCCCTCGGCCAGACCTTCTCGAACGACGACCTCCTCGACTACGTCATCAACATCTACCGCGTACTGCTCACCCGAGGCATCAAGGGCACCTACGTATACGTCTGCGACGCCGAACTCCGCGAACACCTGCGAACGTTCGTGCCCCCGCCCCCTCACCCTGCGTAGTCCGGTGACCACCACGGTCAGCTGCTCACCTCGACGCCGTCGATCGAATCACCGGATGGCGTGCGGGGCGTGCTAGAAGGTCGCAAACTTGCAGCGTGCCACCCGAACCGAAGACCTGCGCCTCCTGCGGACGGACGATCGAGTGGCGCAAGAAGTGGGAGCGCGACTGGGACCAGGTGCGCTACTGCTCCACCGCCTGCCGCAAGCGCGGGGTGACCAAGACCGACCGGGCGCTGCAGGACGCGATCCTCGAGCTGCTCGACCAGCGGGCCGCCACTTCTACGATCTGCCCCTCCGAGGCCGCGAAGCAGGTTGATCCCGACGGCTGGCGCGACCTCATGGAACCGGCCCGACGCGCTGCGCGTCGACTGGTCGATGAGGGCGGGGTCGAGATCACGCAGGGCGGTCACGTCGTCGATCCGTCGACCGCGAAGGGGCCTATCCGGGTACGGAAGGCACGCAGCTAGTCATCTCGTCGGCACCGGCCGGCGGTCCGTCAGGACCGATCGTCTAACGTCGGCAGACGTGGCCAAGATCCTCCCCCAGTTCGCCCGGTGGACCCCCGTAGCACTCGACGTCCTGCGCGAGACCGCGTCGCGCTACGGCGCCGTGATCACCGTCTCCGACCTCGCCGACGAGGTGCTCAAGCGCACCCGCGTCGAGAGCCCGACGTCGCGCCGCACCTGGCTCGGTGACCTCATGGAGATCACCGCCCTCGCAGCAGCCCGCGCGGGCGACCCGCCTCTCACGTCGCTCGCCGTCCAGCGCGACGGCACGGTGGGCGACGTCTACGGTCGCGCCGTGCTGGCCGCGACCGGCGATGTCGTGAAGGACGTCGAGCAGCGCGCCGCCGAGGACCGCCTGCTCTGCTACCGGGCGCTCGCCACCGACCTGCCCGCGGACGGCGGCACTCCCCGACCGGCGCGCGTTCGCACCACGCGCGCAGCGTCCGGATCTACCACCACCGTCAAGCGTGCCGTGAAGCCGGAGGACCGGCCCGCGAAGATCTGCCCCACCTGCTTCATGGCGCTGCCTGCGACGGGCATCTGCGACAACTGCGACTAGCTCAGAAGGTCTTCTTCTCGAAGGTCAGGTGCGTGACGCCGCTCGGCGACGCCACGGCCTCGACGTCGTAGTCGGCCTCGAGTCCCTCGAGACCGCTCCACAGGTGCGCACCGCGGCCGAGCACGATCGGCACCTGCACCACGTGCATGTGGTCGACGAGTCGCGCGGCGAGGAACTGCCGAACCACGTCGGCACCGCCGCCGATCCTGACGTCGAGGTCACCGGCCGCCTCCTTCGCGAGATCGAGCGCCTCGGCAGCGGACGCATCGACGAAGTGGAACGTGGTCCCGCCGTCCATCTCGATCGAGGCCCGCGGCCGGTGCGTGAGCACGTAGACCGGCGTGTGGAAGGGCGGGTTGTCGCCCCACCACCCCCGCCAGTCCGCGTCGTCCTGCCAGCCGGGCGGCCCGAACTTGTTGGCCCCCATGATCTCCGCGCCGAAACCGTGCTCGTGCTGCTGCGCGAAGGCGTCGTCGATCCCCGTGCTGCCGGAATCGCCGCCCATCATCGCGGCACCGAATCGCGTTCCGAACATCCACGTGTGCAGCTGCTGACCGGCATGGCCCATCGGCGTCTCGTGCGACTGTGGCTGCCCAGCGACGAACCCGTCCAGGGAGATGGACAGGTTGTGGACGCGGACGCGGGTCATGAGGTCCGGTTTACTCCACATCGCCGACAGTGGAAAGGCTCACCGCTTCTCGCAGGAGATTCCGTCCTTATCGCGGTCGGACTTCTTGTTCGCCTTGTACAGAGCCGCGCTCTTCTTGAAGTTGGTGACCGGCTTGGTCTTGCCGCGCACCTTGTCCTTCGCGCCCGGCTTGCCCACGCCGTGCTTGTACGTCTTGTTCAGCTCCGTGCAGTTCTTGAACGTCTTCGCCTTCGCCTCGGCCGGAGCGGCAGCGACGCCGACCGTTCCGAATGCCAGCGCCACAGCCAATAGAGCTGCGCTCACGCGTTGCTTCATGGGTCTCCATTCCCTCGACTGTTCACGCTAAGTGGCAGCTTCAGGCCCTACGACCAGAAATCGGAAAGATCACCCGGAATGACTAGGGAGCCCTCCCGCACTGTCCGTGCGCGCTAACCCCAAGTGGGGTCTGGTCCACCATTTGTCAGGCCAAAGCGGCCAGGACACGAGGCAGAGCAGCCACGTCCGACTCAAGCCAGGCGACGGACGGCAAGTCCTGCGCGGTGAGCCAGCGGAACTCGTCATGCGATCCAGTCAGATGCACCTTCGCTCCGGGACCGAGCTCCGCCCAGAACAACCGCATCGAGTAGCCGCCCGAAGCTGGCCACAGTTCGAGCGTCGGATGCTCCAGCTCTCCCCCCACCCGCACGTCGATGGAGAGCTCTTCGCGAAGTTCCCTCAGCAGCGCCTGTGTTGGCGTCTCTCCCGACTCAACCTTCCCTCCCGGAAACTCCCACAGACCAGCGAGTGCCGGCGGGGATGTTCGACGAGCCGCGAGTACACGGGTGGGAGATTGAAGAGAGTCCACGATCACGGCACCAACAACAAGACGGCGGTCTGTCACCAACACAGATTGTCACGACACTGGCCTTGTCCCATGACAAGCTCGCCGTCATGAACGGGGAACTCGCCAACGGGCTCTACGAGCTCGTGGAAACGGCCGCCTTGACCGGACGTGTCGACGGCGCACAGGACGCTTTCGCCGAACTAGTCACCATTGCCGACGACGCGCTGGAAGCTGCCGTTGCGGCTCATGTGATGCGTCAGCTTCGCGAACGCCTACGAATGGCAACCGACGCAGAAGAGATCACCGGCATCGCCAACGACGTGCTGCACGTGCTCGGCGCTACAGAGGAAACCATCGACGCCAGCGCGCGGGAGCTCCGGTCGGTCCACCGTGACGCGAAGCGGGTAGGTGGACTCCCCCGCCCGACGGGACGCCTCAGTGAAACCGCATTGCTCACCAACGCCCGAGGCGATGCCTCCATCGGCGCTGAAGTCGGCGCGGAACTCCGCACAGCGGACCGAGTTGACCTCGTCTGCGCGTTCATCCGATGGACAGGACTCCGCACCATCGCCGACTCGCTTCGCGAGGCCCAACTCCGGCGTGTTCCTGTCCGCGTTCTGACCACGACGTACATGGGCGCCACCGAGCGCGAAGCGATCGACCGGCTCGTTGAAGACTTCGGCGCCGAGGTGCGGATCAGCTATGAGACGCAGTCGACGCGTCTGCATGCGAAAGCGTGGCTGTTTCATCGCGACTCTGGCTTCGGCACGGCCTACATCGGCAGCTCTAATCTTTCGCGCGCGGCCATGCTGGATGGCTTGGAGTGGAACGTCCGGGTTTCACACGCCAGGGACCCGCACATCATCGAGAAGTTCGCGACGACCTACGACAGCTACTGGGAGTCGGGCGTCTTCCTGCCCTATGACCCCGCCACCGATGCTGCGACGCTCGATGAAGCTCTGCGCATCGCGGGTGCCAACTCCGGCGGATCGCCGAGCGGCGCTCTGCTGAGCGGACTGGAGGTGACTCCGAGGCCACACCAGACGCGCATTCTCGAGGCACTCGCGAGTGAGCGCGAGGTTCATGGCCACCACCGGAATCTTGTGGTTGCTGCTACCGGTACGGGCAAGACCATCGTCGCCGGCCTGGACTACAAGCGGCTCCGCACCCAGGGTGGCGATCTGGCATTGCTGTTCGTGGCACACCGCCAGGAGATCCTCGAGCAGGCACGGCGCAGCTTCCGCGAGATCCTTGGCGATCCTCACTTCGGCGAGATCTACGTCGGCGGCCAAAAACCGAACCAGTGGAAGCACGTGTTCGCAAGCATCCAGAGCCTGAACTCATTCGGCATCGAGCAGCTGAATCCCCAGCACTTCGACGTCGTGATCATCGATGAGTTCCACCACGCCGAGGCCGTCTCCTACCGGAAGGTTCTCACGCACACGCAGCCTCGGGAGCTCGTCGGCCTGACGGCCACTCCCGAACGCGCAGACGGAGTCAACGTCAGTTCGTTCTTCGACGGACGGATCGCCGCTGAACTTCGCCTTTGGGATGCACTGGACGAAGACCTACTGGTGCCTTTCCACTACTTCGGCGTACATGACGATGTCGACGTCTCGGCGATCGAATGGAAGCGGGGAGGCTACGAGCCAACCGGCCTCGACAACCTCTACACCGGCAATGACGCACGAGCGGAGCTCGTGCTCACCGAGCTGCGCGACAAAGTCATCGACGTCGCATCTATACGAGCACTCGGCTTCTGCGTATCCGTGGCGCACGCCGTCTACATGGCCGAGTACTTCACCGCACGAGGCGTCCCGTCGGTCGCCCTTCATGGCGCCACGCCCGCAGCAGAGCGTCAGGAAGCGGGACGCCGACTCATCGACCGCGACGTCTCGTGCATCTTCACGGTTGACCTCTTCAACGAGGGCGTCGACATTCCTGAGGTCGACACAGTCCTGTTCCTTCGCCCGACGAAGAGCGCGACCGTCTTCCTTCAACAGCTGGGTCGCGGACTTCGACGAAGCGAAGGCAAGTCCGTCCTGACGGTGCTCGATTTCGTTGGCCAGCAACATGCTCAGTTCCGCTTCGACCTGAAGCTCCGCGCACTCACTGGATCCGGACGCAAGGAGCTCGAGCGTCAGATCGAGACAGGTTTCCCCTTCCTGCCGTCGGGATGCAACATCACGCTCGACCAAGTGGCGCAGCGGATTGTGCTCGAGAACATCCGCGCGCAGGTGGGGTTCACGAAGAAGCAGCTGGTCGCCGATGTTCGATCCCACGCAGAGACCGACCTCGCGACCTATCTGGCACGGTCGGGCCGCGACCTGGTGGACATCTACAAGAACTTCTCCTGGACGGACCTGATGTACTCGGCCGGACTAAGCGTCGAGTACAGCCCGCAGACGGACGCGACGCTCCTCAAGCGAGCGCGGGCTTTCGTGCACGTCGACGATCCGGAACGCGCGAAAACCTACGTGCGGCTGCTCTCGCCCGAGTGTCCTCCCTACGATGAACTTCCCGCCCGTGAGCAAACGTATGCGCGGATGCTGTGCTTCACCGTCTGGGCGGACCTCGGCGGCCACTCGACATTCCAGGCGGCGCTGACGACACTGCGGTTGAGTCCGTCGTTCTGCAATGAGGTGGGGCAACTGGTGAACCTCGGCGTCGAATCAACCCGCTCGGCACCTCAGCCACTCGACGGCGACCTCGTGGCGGTGCCGCTGTTCTCTCACGCAACCTACAAACGCGAGGAGATTCTGGCCGCGCTGGACTGGGCGTCTCTGGAGCGACGCGTCAAGGGTGCCGTGACCGGGGTGCAGTGGTGCGAGGAGCGCTCTACCGATGCCTTTTTCGTGAACCTCCACAAGACCGACGACCACTTTTCCGAAACCACGATGTACCGCGACTATGCCCTCGGGCCACAGCTCTTCCACTGGGAGTCGCAGGGCAACACTGCGGCCGAATCGACAGTGGGCAAGCGCTACATCGAGCACCGCAGCCGAGGCACCCACGTTCTCATGTTCACGCGCGATGCCCCGACCAACGAGATCGGTGCTGGGGCGCCGTTCACGTGCTTGGGCTTGGTCGAGTACGTCAGCCACAACGGCTCGAAGCCGATTGCCTTCACGTGGAGACTGCGACGCGAAATGCCTGCAAATGTCTACGCCTCGGCATCTGCGGTGGCGGTCTGAGTCGCACGGGTCTCCCTGCGTCACTCCGCCGCAAATGACCTGAACGGCATCAATTGCGAACGCGCCCCGACTCGTCTGAGTCGGGGCGCGTTCGCACGAACTACGCGATCAGCTGCAGCCGCTGGTGCTGCCGCAGCCCTCGCAGACGTGGCAGGAGCCGGCGGGGCGCATCTTGGTACCGCAGGTCATGCACAGGGGCGAGTCGACCGCGGAGCCGGTGATGGCCTCGAGGAGCTCGGCCGACGTGTGTGCCTGCTTGGGGGCGGGCTTGGCCGTGTCGGCCTGGGCCTGCTCGGCGGTCACGTCGTCAGCGACGGGCGTGGTCGCGGCCTCGGCGGTCGCGGCCTCCTTGAGCGTCTCCGGCTCGGTCTCGACGAGCTCGGCGGCCGTCGAGCCCTTGCTGATCGGCTGGTGGCTGCCCGTGTCGAGGTAGCGCTGACGCTCGTCGGCCGAGTGGATGCCCAGAGCCGAACGGGTGTCGAAGTCGATGTAGTCCAGCGCCAGGCGGCGGAAGACGTAGTCCATGATCGACTGCGCCATGCGGACGTCGGAGTCGTCGGTCAGGCCCGCCGGCTCGAACTTGAGGTTCGTGAACTTCTGCACGAACGTCTCGAGCGGCACGCCGTACTGCAGACCGATCGACACCGCGATCGAGAAGGCGTCCATCACGCCGGCCAGGGTCGAGCCCTGCTTGCCCAGCTTGAGGAACAGCTCGCCCAGCTCGCCGTTCTCGTGCGCACCGGAGGTCATGTAGCCCTCGGCACCGCCGACGCTGAACGACGTGGTGATCGACTGGCGCGACTTCGGAAGACGACGACGGATCGGCTTCTCGACGACCACCGTCTTGACCTCGGCCGCACCCTCGGCGGCCTTGGCCGACGTCTTGTCGTCCTGGCTCTTCTGCGAGGACAGCGGCTGGCCGACCTTGCAGTTGTCGCGGTAGACCGCGAGCGCCTTCAGGCCGAGCTTCCAACCCTGGAAGTAGACGTCGGCGATCTCCTCGACCGTGGAGGTCTCGGGCATGTTGACCGTCTTGGAGATGGCGCCGGACAGGAACGGCTGAGCCGCAGCCATCATCCGCACGTGACCCATGGGCTTGATGGCCCGGTCGCCCACGGCGCAGTCGAAGACCTCGTAGTGCTCGGGCTTCAGGCCGGGCGCGTCGACGACGTGGCCCTTCTCGGCGATGAACTCCATGATCGCCTCGATGGTCTCGCCGGTGTAGCCGAGCTTCTTGAGCGCGATCGGGACCGTCTGGTTGACGACCTGCATCGAGCCGCCGCCGACCAGCTTCTTGAACTTGACCAGCGAGAAGTCCGGCTCGATGCCGGTGGTGTCGCAGTCCATCATGAAGCCGATGGTGCCGGTGGGCGCGAGCACGGACGCCTGGGCGTTGCGCCAGCCGTTCTTCTCGCCGATCTTCAGGTTGTCGGCCCACTGCTTGGTGGCCTCGCGCTGCACGGCGATGTCCATCGAGTGCAGCGTGCGGATGTCGTCGTTGGCGGCGAGGTGCTTGCGCATGACCCGCGTGTGCGGCGTGGCGTTCTGCTTGAAGCCGTCGTACGCACCGACGACGCCGGCCAGCTCGGCCGAGCGACGGTAGGAGGTGCCCGTCATGAGCGACGTGATCGAGGCGGCCAGAGCGCGGCCACCCTCGGAGTCGTACGCCAGGCCCGAGGCCATGAGCATCGCGCCGAGGTTGGCGTAGCCGATGCCCAGCTGGCGGTAGGCGCGCGTGGTGTCGCCGATCGCCTCGGTCGGGAAGTCGGCGAAGCAGATGCTGATGTCCATCGCGGTGATGATCAGCTCGACGCTCTTGACGAACTTCTCGACGTCGAACGTGGTGCCGTCCTCGGACAGGAACTTCATCAGGTTGAGGCTGGCCAGGTTGCAGCTGGAGTTGTCCAGGTGCATGTACTCCGAGCACGGGTTGGACGCGGTGATGCGGCCCGTCTCCGGCGTGGTGTGCCAGTCGTTGATCGTCGAGTCGTACTGGATGCCCGGGTCGGCGCAGGCCCAGGCGGCCTTGGCGACCTTGCCCCACAGCTCGTTGGCGTCGATCTCCTCGATCACCTCGCCGCTGGTGCGGGCACGCAGGCCGTAGGAGGTGTGCTCCTCGACGGCGCGCATGAAGGCGTCGTCGACACGGATCGAGTTGTTGGCGTTCTGGTACTGGACGCTGGTGATGTCGTCGCCACCGAGGTCCATGTCGAAGCCGGCGTCACGCAGGACGCGGATCTTCTCCTCCTCGCGCTCCTTGGTCTCGACGAACTCGACGATGTCGGGGTGGTCGATGTCGAGCACGACCATCTTGGCCGCACGGCGCGTGGCGCCACCGGACTTGATGGTGCCGGCGGACGCGTCGGCGCCGCGCATGAAGGAGACGGGGCCCGACGCGGTGCCGCCGGAGGAGCGCAGCAGCTCCTTGGACGAGCGGATGCGCGACAGGTTGAGGCCGGCACCGGAGCCGCCCTTGAAGATCAGGCCCTCCTCGCGGTACCAGTTGAGGATCGAGTCCATCGAGTCGTCGACGGCGAGGATGAAGCAGGCGCTGACCTGCTGCGGGCTCGACGTGCCGACGTTGAACCAGACGGGGCTGTTGAAGCTGAACACCTGGTGCAGCAGCATGTGCGTCAGCTCGTGCTCGAAGACCTCGGCGTCGGCGTCGGTGGCGAAGTAGCCGTGCTCCTTGCCGGCCGCGGTGTACGTGAGCACGACGCGGTCGAGCAGCTGGCGCAGGCTCTGCTCACGCTCGGGCGAGCCGACGGCGCCGCGGAAGTACTTGGTGGTGACGATCGTGGAGGCGTTGACGCTCCAGAAGTCGGGGAACTCCACACCGCGCTGCTCGAAGACCGTCTCGCCGGTCTTCCAGTTGGTCTGCACGACGTCGCGACGCTCCCACGTCACGGCGTCGTACGGGTGCACGCCCTCGGTCGTGTACACGCGCTGGATGCTCAGGCCCTTGCCGGCCTTGCTCCCGCGCGTCTTGCCGGACTGTGCCCGGCCCGTCGATCCGTCGACCGTCTCCGTCATGTCGTGCTCCTGTGTCGCTGCTGGTGTGTGAAAGGTCGTGCGTCCCGCCCCGCTAGGACGGGACGAGGTGGTTCGGGGTGCTGCCCGTGGGCGGCGGGTGGTCAGGGAAGCTGTCGTGCGGTGTGCTCGGCCAGCTCGCCGTCTGCGGCGCGGGCCATGAGGACGGCGATCTCGGCGGCGAAGTCGTCCACCGAGTCGAACGCCTTGTAGACACTCGCGAAGCGCAGGTACGCCACCTCGTCGAGGCTCTTGAGCGGGTCGAGGATGGCCAGGCCGACCTCGTGGGCCGCGATCTCGGCCGCCCCGCTCTCGCGCAGTGCGTCCTCGACCTGCTGGCCGAGGCGTGCGAGGTCGTCGTCGGAGACCGGACGGCCCTTGCAGGCCTTGCGGACGCCGGAGATGGCCTTGTCGCGGTTGAAGGGCTCGGTGGCCCCCGACCGCTTCAGGACCGTCAGCTGCATCTGCTCGATGGTCGTGAAGCGCTTCTCGCACGCTCCGCAGACCCGGCGACGCCGGATGGCGCCGCCCTCCTCGGCCACCCGGGAGTCGAGCACGCGGGTGTCGGGGTTCTTGCAGAACGGACAGTGCACGACGCTCTCCTCTCGGGCTGATTTCTTCGCGGGATCTGGGGACAACCTGGGGATGCAGACGTGGATGGCCCGGGATTCCTGTGGGTAAGTCCCCCGTCCCTGTGGGACTAGATGTGGAGAACTACATCGGTGTAATCACTAGATGTAGTGGCTACCGTACGCCTGCACACCAGGTCATGCAAGCAAGTCTGACGAGTTGCTCAGACAAATCTGAGAGCTCGATGTTTGCGCAGGTCAGCGGCCTCTCGAGTCACACGAGCCTCAGGTGTCACGGCGTGTCCCGGCCCTCCGGAGGGCTCGCGAACAGCCCCTGCGCGCACCACCGCACCCTGCCGACGGCGCGACCTTCGCCTCTTCCACTCTGGAACAAACAGGAGGATGATGGCGCGATGACCATGCGACTGAACCCCTACCTGAACTTCCGCGACGAGTCCCGCGAGGCGCTCGAGTTCTACCAGTCCGTCTTCGGCGGGACGATCGAGGCGATGACCTTCGGCGAGGCCGGCATGAGCGACGACCCTGCCGTGGCCGACCGGATGATGCACGGGCACCTCGTCACCGACGCCGGCTTCGACCTGATGGCCTCCGACACTCCCCCGGGTGGCGACCAGCCGTCGATGGGCACGGCCATCAACGTCACCCTCAACGGCGACGATCCCCGCATCCGCGACTACTGGGCCGGACTCAGCGAGGGCGCCGAGATCGTGGCGCCGCTCGAGCGTGCGCCGTGGGGCGACGAGTTCGGCCTGCTGAACGACCGCTTCGGTGTGGCGTGGCTGATCAACCTCGCCGCGAGCCAGTAGGTCGCCACCTCGTCCGCACGGCAGCGTCCCTCACATCGGGCGCGGCACCGCCACACCCAGGTGGTCGAGAGCGGCGTCCACGAGCGCGAAGGCCGCGAGACGGCTGCGCGTCGCGTTCGCGAGTGCCTGACGCTTGAGCTCACTGGGCTCCGACCCGCTCACCCGCACGAGGTCGGCACTCTCGTCGACCCAGCGGCTGAACGTCTCCGGCGTCACCTCCGGGTGGAACTGCCAGGCGACCACGCGGGCACCGAAGGCCTCGTCGACGAAGCACTGCGGGCCGAACCACGAGCTGCCGATCACCCGCGCCGTGGGTGGCGGGCTCAGCACGTCCTGGTGGAACTGGCCCCACGGCCCCTCGGGGCAGAGGACCTCGTCGAGCGTGTCGACGCGGCGCCAACCGATCTCGGCGCCGTCGCCGCGGTACGACGTGCCGCCGAGGGCACGGGCCACGAGCTGGGCGCCGTAGCAGATGGCCATCACGGGGACACCCGACCCGAGCGCCACCCGCACGACGTCGGACTCCGCCTCCACGACGTGGGCCCAGCGGGGCTCGTGCGCCGAGCGCTCCGATCCGAGGCTGAGGACCAGGTCGACGCCGGTCGCCGACCACGGCGAGTCGATCGCGTCACGGTCGATCCAGGTCAGCTCGGCGCCGTGCTCACGCAACCGCTCCGTGACGTACCCGCCGGAGCGGTCGGTGTCGTCGGCCAGCACGTGCACCTGCAGAGGGCGGTCCGACGAGGTCGGGTCCGCCGGGGTGGGGGCGTCGTTCATGCCCCCATGGTGCCGGACGTGCCCGTCACTCGTAGACGGGCACCGCGAGGTCGGAGCCGAGCTGCAGCGCACCGGCGCTCGGCAGCGAGTTCATGCGCATGATGTCGTCGACCGTGTCGCGCACGTCGCCCTCGGGGTTGGCGTCGGCAGCGATCTGCCAGAGCGTCTGCCCCTCCTGCACGGTGACGACCGTGGTGGCCGGGACCGCGCCGGCGTCGGAGGTGGCGACGGTGGACGAGCCGAGAGCGACGACCGTGACCGCCAGCGCCGCGATCACGGCGAGCAGGAGCACGAGGCGGCCCCGACGGGTCAGCCGGACGGCAGCCGGCTCGGTGGTGCTGCGCGGCGCCGAGGCGATCCCGCGAGAGAACGACGGGGCGAAGCGGCTGGTCTCGTAGACGGTGATGGTGCTCATGGTGACCTCCGGGGAAGGGAGAGGAAGGGGTCTTGGTGTGTCGATCGAGCACCTGTCGATGTCATTCGAACGTCGATGCTCCGGGGGCGGTGGTGCTCCGCGGATCCGACGAACAGATGTTCGATCGAACACGTGTACGACAGTAGGGGAAGGCGCCGACAAAAGCAGCCCCCTTTCGAACAGGAATCCGAACAGGACGCCAGATCGCCCGCCGTTCCAGCGAAAGAATCTTCGACACGGTGTTCGACTGTGACGCGTCGCACGCGCCGGACGGCGTCCTGAGCGCCGTCGCGGGACCCTCGAGCGCACCGTTCGAACACGCGACACGCTGTCGAACATGTGTTTGTAAACGTCCCCGCAGAGGTCTAGCGTGGGGACCATGAGCGACGACAGCACCCTCGACCCCTCCGCCGACGCGCCGCGTCGGGGCCGCCCGAAGGGTTCACGCAACTCCGTGCGTGAGCTGCCCGACGGTCCCGTCGACGAGATGACCGGCCTCACCGGCCGGCAGCAGAAGATCCTGCACTTCATGCGCGACCAGATCGAGCAGCGTGGCTACCCGCCCAGCATGCGCGAGATCGGTGGCGCCGTCGGCCTGGCCAGCACCTCCTCGGTCGCCCACCAGCTGCGGGTCCTCGAGCGCCTCGGCTACGTCAAGCGCGACCCGAACCGCCCGCGCGCGATCGAGATCTTCCTGCCCGAGGTGGTCAAGGCGCGGCGCACGCTCAGCTCGGCCGACGACTCCGAGGTCGACGAGACGGGCTTCGGCGACCAGCGCCCCGAGGCCACGTACGTGCCCATGCTCGGTCGCATCGCCGCGGGCGGTCCGATCCTGGCCGAGGAGCAGGTCGAGGAGATCTTCCCGCTCCCCCGCTCCCTCGTCGGCGACGGCACGCTGTTCCTGCTCGAGGTGCGCGGCGACTCCATGGTCGACGCGGCGATCTGCGACGGCGACTACGTGGTCGTCCGCCAGCAGCCGGTCGCCGAGAACGGCGAGATCGTCGCCGCCATGCTCGACGGCGAGGCCACGGTCAAGACGTTCCAGCGCAAGGACGGCCAGATCTGGCTGCTGCCGCACAACGATGACTACTCCCCCATCGACGGCAACCACGCCACGATCCTGGGCAAGGTCACCACGGTGCTGCGCCGCCTCTGACACCCACCGTCGGCGCTCATCACCCACGAGGCCCTCTCCCGTTCACGGGAGAGGGCCTCGTCGTGCCACGACTCGGGCGCTGCCGAGCGAGCCGTGCTCAGCTGCGGAAGTTGAGCGTTCCGACGCTGTAGGACTTGCCGGCCGTGACCCGCTTGGTCTGCGTGCCCTTGTGGGTGCGACCGATCCCGCGCCAGGAGTCACCGTTGACCAGGACCCGGTAGTTGCCCGACTCGAGGCCGCGGATGACGAAGCGGCCCGAGGAGCTCGTGTACGCCGAGCGCATCACGAGCACGCCCTGCGTGGAGTACACCGAGACCAGCATCTCCTTGTTGCTCTTGCCGCCGATCCGCGAGACCTTGCCCGAGATCGTGGCGCCCTTGCGCAGCTTGGAGGTGTTCGACGTGGCGTCGCCGTTGTTGATGGTGACGAGCTTGTAGTCACCGGCGCTCTGCGCCACGCAGGCGTCGCGGTACATCCAGCCCTTGTAGCCGCTCGGCGGCTTCTTGGCCTTGAAGCCGTAGCGGTACGACGTCTCGTACTCGGGGTAGGCGCCGTTGACGGTCTTCCAGCGCTCGCTGCCGCGCTCGCCACCCTTGTGGTAGAGGTAGTTGTCCTTGTAGATGCTGGGGTACCAGGCAGAACAGCCCGTCCGTCGCCCGACCTCGACCCAGTACTTGCCGTTGCGCAGACCCTCGAACTGCTTGAAGCCCGAGGAGTTGGCGTGGCCGGCCGTGATGATCGGGCGGTCCAGGATCTTGGTGCCGGGCACGTACTCGCGGACCGTCGTCCAGGTGTCGTGCGGCTTGATCGACGACGTGTAGGTCGCGTCGGTGTCGAAGCCGAGCGCGTGCTTGCCGGAGTCGAGGTTGGCGGAGATGGTGGCCGACAGGCCGCCGGTGCCGTAGGAGATCAGGTCGTCGTCGCTCGCGGAGTAGGTGTACTTCGTGGCGGCGTTGCAGCTGGCGTACTGGCGCCCGCCCGTCGTGATGACGCCGGCCCGGTTGGTGCCCTCGTGCGAGACGAGGTAGCGCGAGTCGCCGTTCTGGCTCACCGGGAGGAACGTGATGTCGTAGCCGCCGGACCCCGACGTCGTGTCGGCGCCGTACTCGTTGGCACAGAAGGGCACGTCGAGACCGCGCAGGTCCGAGGCGCGCGTCGGCCGGGTGACGGGCGGGGCGATCACGCGCACGTCGGTGCCGGTGGACCCGGCCCCGCTGAGCGTGCCGGCGATCCGGCCGAACCGGAAGTCGGCCACGAAGTCGTTGTACTTGGTCACCGAGGCCGCGTGCGCCTCGCTGACGCGCTTGCCGCCGCCGGTGGGCCGTCCGTCGGTCCCGCGCCAGAACCACTCGCGGACCGTGCCGTCGACCCGCGCCCGGATGCTCAGCCGGTAGCCGTAGGACGCGGCGTTGTTGGTGCCGAGCGAGACGGCACCGAAGTCGTAGGTGCCGTTCGACGCGACGTCGACGGTCTTGAGACGACGCGAGACGAGTCCGCTGACGTTCCAGCTGGTCACCTGCACGTCGGTCACGCGGCTGCCGAGGCCGGGGCCCGACACGGTGCCCTTGAGGTTCCGGCTGGCCTGGGTCCGCTCCAGCGTGATGGTCTTGTCACGCGCCGAGGCACCCGAGGGGTAGACCCGCAGCGTGCGCTCGAAGGTGGTCCCCTGCTGGCCGGGGGCAGAGCCGAGGCCCGTCGGAGCCGTGTTGCCCTCGTCGCCCAGCCAGTAGACCGTGATGTAGCCCGCACTGTTGCCCTTGATGCTGTACGGCCAGTTGACGTACCGGGTCTGGCCCAGGATCGCCGCACGACCGGAGCAGGTCTTCGACCCGTTGCAGCGCGCGTAGATCTTGACCGGACGGTGTCCGGCCGAGTTGGGCGAGCCGACGGCGACGATGTTCGACCGCGCCTCGATTCCGGTCGCGGCCTGGGCGGCGGAGGCGCTCAGCCCGACGAGGGCGCCCGTCGCGACGAGCACGGCAGACAGCAGGACGGCGGTACGACGGAACATCAATTCCCCGAGAACTTCGATGGCAGGACCGCTGCACTGTACCAAGCCCGGGCCTGGTAGCCCGGTTCCGTCGTCAGCCCTTGAAGCGCAGCGTGCCGGCCGAGACGTTCTTGCCCGCCTTGGCCTTCACCGACTTCTTGCCGGAGAACGAGCGGCTGATGCCGCGCCAGGAGTCCGCGTTCACGACGATCTTGTAGGAGCCGCTCGCCAGGCCGCGGATCACGAAGCCACCGCTGCGGCTGCTGTAGGCCGAGCGCAGCACCTTCTTGCCGTCGGTGGAGTACGCGGTCACGAGCATCTCCTTGTTGGACTTGCCGCCCACACGGGTGACCCGCCCGGAGATGGTGCCGCCGCGGGGGTTCGTGACGTCGACCGTCCGGTCGCCCGCACCCACCGTGATCAGCACGTACTTGCCCGCGCCCACGGCCTTGCACACGTCGCGGTACATCCAGCCCTTGTAGCCCTTCGGGGGGTTCCGCTTCACGTAGCCGTAGCGGTAGGACGTGGAGTACTCCGGCACGCTGCCACCCACGGTCTTCCAGCGCTCACTGCCTCGCTCGCCACCCTTGTGGTACAGGTAGTTGTTGGAGTAGATGCTGGGATACCAGGCCGAGCAGCTGGTCCGGCGACCCACCTCCACCCAGTACTTGCCGGGGCGCGCGGCGAACGTCTTGTTGCCGCTGCTGTTGGCGTAGCCCTCGGCCACGATCGGCGACTCGAGGATCTTGCGGCCCACGGAGTACTCGCGCAGCGTGGTCCAGCGGTCGTGGACCGAGCCACCCTTCAGCGTGTTGCCGTTGATCGTGAGGCTGCGCTGGTCCGCCGACGTGCTCACGTCGCCCACCGGGAGCGTCTCGGATCCCGAGGGGAAGCCGAGCAGGTCGGACATGTCCCGCGTGTACTTGATGGCGGCCTGGCAGCTGTCGACGACGTTGCCGTCAGAGATGATCACGGCGCCGCGCAGTGCGCCGGCCGGCTCGAAGTCGACCATGTAGCGGTACCGCACCGCGTCGGGGCGCGGGACGAACGTGACCGAGTAGCGGCCGGCGTCGTCGGTGCGCACGCGCCCGAACTCGTTGGCGCAGTAGGGCACGTCGAGACCGCGCCGGTCCGACGAACGGCTCGGGTAGGACGGCGGCGGGGTGAGCACGCGGACGTCCGCACCCGCCGAGCCGGTGCCCGTGAGGCGCCCGCTGACCGTGCCGTAGGCGAAGTCCGCCTGGAAGTCGCCGGCCTTCTGCACACGCACGACGGCGGCGTCGCGGATCCAGCCGCCACCGCCGTCGGCGAAGCCGGACCCTGTGGTGCTCCCCCGCCAGAACCACTCGCGCTCGGTGCCGTCGACCACGGCCGAGACGCTCAGGCGGTAGGCCGCACCGGGACTGTTGTTGCGGCCGAGGGCCGAGGAGCCGATGTCGAAGCGCCCGTCGGAGCCGACGGGCGCCGTGCTGACCCGGCTGCTGCGCAGGCCGCTGACGACCCACTTGGAGACCTGCAGGTCCTTGATGCGCGACGACGCGGGACCACGAACCTGGCCCTGGATCCGACGGCTGTAGATGCGCGGCTCGAGCCAGATCGACTTGCTCTTCTTGGACGCACCCTTGGGGGTCCAGGTGAAGGTCCGCTTGAACGCGTCGACCTTGCCGAGCTCGGTGGGCTGGGCCGCCGCCTTGTTCCAGTAGGCCTTCAGGTAGCCGCTCTTGCCACCCTTGATCGAGTACGACGTGGTCTTGGCCAGACCGTCCTGCACCAGCGTGGCCGTGCCCGAGCAGGTCTTGGAACCCTTGCAGACGGCGTAGAGGTAGAGGGGGTGGTGACCCGTGGAGTCAGGGCGCTCCACGGCCACGACGTTGGAGCGGACCTCCAGACCGGTGGCGGCCTGGGCCGTCGACGGCACCGCCACGACGAGGGTGGAACTGACGATCAACGCGACAGACGCGGCAAGACGGCGCATGGAGCCCCGAGCCCTTCATACGTGGGAATGACGGCTCAGCGTACCCCGCCCGGACCGTCTGCGGTTGCCATCTGGGCGAACGGCCGACGCGTCGTCAGTCGTCGAGCCGACGGAGCGCCCCGAGCACGGCGTCGCGGTCGGTCGTGCGCCACAGCGGAGGCAGCGAGGCGGCGAGGAACGACCCGTAGCGTGCCGTGACGAGTCGGGGGTCGAGCACGGCCACGACGCCCCGGTCGGTGGTGCGTCGGATCAGCCGCCCGGACCCCTGCGCCAGGAGCAGTGCGGCATGGCTGGCCGCCACGGTCATGAACCCGTTGCCGCCGCGCTTCTCGACCAGACGCTGCCGTGCGCTCATGAGCGGGTCGTCGGGCCGCGGGAACGGGACCCGGTCGATGATCACGAGCCGGCAGGTGTCGCCCGGCAGGTCGATGCCCTGCCACAGGCTGAGCGTGCCGAACAGGCTGGTGCGCTCCTCCTCGGCGAAGCGCCGCGTCAGCTCGGACAGCTGTGCGTCGCCCTGGCAGAGGATCTCGTGGTCGGTAAGGCGCGTGCGCACCCCCTCGGCTGCGGCCTCCGCCGCACGTCGCGACGAGAACAGCCCCAGCGTCCGGCCACCCGCGGACTCCAGCAGGGCGGCGATCTCGTCGAGCTGGGCATCGGTGATGCCGTCGCGACCCGGCGGCGGCAGGTGCTTGGCGACGTAGAGGATGCCCTGGCGTCGGTAGTCGAACGGTGAGCCGACGTCGAGACCGGTCCACACCTCGGTGTCCCCGGGGCGGAGCCCGACGGCCGCGGCGACGGGGTCGAATCCACCGCCGACGGTGAGCGTGGCGCTCGTGAGCACCACCGTCTTCTCCTCGAAGAGCTTGTCGCGCAGGCTGGCCGAGACGTCGACCGGAGCGACGTGAAGCACCGGACCGCGGGTGTCGGAGAGCCACAGCACCTCCGTCTCGCGCAGGCTCGCCATGCGGTCGGCGACGAGACGCACCTCCTCGAGCCCGGCCTTCGCCTGCTGGCGGGAGGCGTCGGCCTCGCCGTCGGACTTCTCTCGCGGGAAGGCGGACAGGCAGGCGCGGGCCATGTCGCGGACCCGCGCGAGCGCCTCGGCCAGCTCGTCGTCGAACACGTCGATGCGGCCGACGTCGACGCGGGCCAGGGCGGCCGCCAGGGCGTCGGCAGCCTCGTTGAGGTCGTCGGTCTCTCCGTCGGTGTGGGGGCGGGCGCGCCGGGCGGCGCGCTCGATGCCCGCCGGGTCGAGGTCGGACGTGGCGGCCTGCGTGACGCGGGCGGCGAGCTCGTGCGCCTCGTCGACCACCACGGCGTCGTACTCGGGGAGCATCGGCACGCCGTCGATCGCGTCGATGGCCAGGAGCGCGTGGTTGGTGACGACGACATCGGCGTGCTGGGCGGACTCGCGGGCCAGCTCCGCGAAGCACTCCGCGGCGTGCGGGCAGCGCGTGGCACCCACGCACTCGCGGTGGTTGACACTGACCTGCCGCCAGGCGCGATCGGTGTGCGACGGCGCGGACTCACGGTCGCCGTGCGCACCGTCGCCACTTCCCGGCTTGCCCGCAAGGTCCTCGGCCCACTCGCGCAGCGCCAGCACCTCTGCGCCGAGGCTTCCCTCGGGCAGGTCGACGAGAGCACCCTGCTCGTCGGGCACGCCCTCGCGCACGCGGTGCAGGCAGGCGTAGTTGGCGCGACCCTTCACGACGGCGTACGACGGCGTGGTGCCCATGGCCTCGCGTGCACCCGCGACCAGGGCCGGGAGGTCACGTTGGACGAGCTGGTGCTGCAGTCCGAGCGTCGCGGTGGAGACCACCACGCGGTCCTGGTGGAGCAGGCTGGGCACGAGGTAGCCGAGCGACTTGCCGGTGCCCGTCCCGGCCTGGACCAGCAGGTGTCGACCCGAGCCGAGGGACTCGGCGACGGCCTCCGCCATGGCCACCTGACCTGGGCGTTCCGTGCCGCCGAGGGCGCCGACCGCGGCGTGCAGGACCTCGCGGACGCTGGGCTCGGCGGAGGGGCTGTCGGACATGGTGGCGAGCCTAGACGGACGCCCCGCGCCGGTCCGGCCCCCGTCCACAGCCGAGTGCGCCGGCGCCGGCGTCGCCCGGCCTCAGAGCTCGTTGAGCTGGTGCGCGAGCTCGTCGGAGACGCGGGCGACGAGGTGCGTGCCGTCGGACGCGTGGTCGAGGGTCTCGATCTCGCCGGTCTGGTGCACGAGGCTGAGCAGGTCGCCCCGGTCGTAGGGCACCACGACGTCCACCCGGGCCACCGGGCGAGGCAGGTCCGCCTCGACCGCCGCGAGCAGCTCGTCGATGCCCTGGCCCGTGCGGGCACTCACCAGGACCGCGTGCGGCTCGCGGGCGAGCAGCTGCTTGACCATCATCGGGTCGGCGGCGTCGGCCTTGTTGAGCACGATGATCTCCGGGACACCGGTCGCGTCGATCTCGGCGAACACCTCGCGCACCGCAGCGATCTGCCCCTCGGGGTCGGGATGGGACGCGTCGACGACGTGGAGCACCAGGTCGGACTCGGCCACCTCCTCCAGCGTGGAGCGGAACGCCTCGACGAGCTGGTGCGGCAGGTGGCGCACGAAGCCGACGGTGTCGGACATCGTGTACACACGTCCGTCGCTGGCCTGGGTCTTGCGGGTGGTGGGGTCGAGGGTGGCGAACAGGGCGTCCTCGACGAGCACGCCGGCGCCGGTGAGCCGGTTGAGCAGGCTCGACTTGCCCGCGTTGGTGTAGCCGGCGATGACGACGGCGGGCACGGCGTTGCGCCGACGCTGGGCCTTCTTGATGTCACGCGTGGTGCGCAGCGCCTTGAGCTCACGGCGCAGCTTGGCCATCTTGGCCTGGATGCGGCGGCGGTCGGTCTCGAGCTTGGTCTCACCGGGGCCACGGCCACCGATGCCCTCACCGCCGGCGGCACGGCCACCGGCCTGGCGCGACAGGTTGCCACCCCAGCCGCGCAGACGCTGGGTCTGGTACTGCAGCTGGGCCAGCTCGACCTGCGCCTTGCCCTCCGCCGACTTCGCGTGCTGGGCGAAGATGTCGAGGATCAGGGCGGTGCGGTCGACGACCTTGACCTTGGTGCGGTCCTCGAGGTTGCGCAGCTGACTGGGGGCGAGCTCGCCGTCGCAGATGATCGTGTCGGCGCCGGTGGCCTGCACCGCCGCCGTGAGCTCCTCGACCTTGCCGCTGCCGATGAAGGTGGCCGCGTCGGGTCGCTGACGACGCTGGAGCAGCGCGTCGAGCACCTCGGAGCCCGCGGTCTCGGCGAGCAGCTTGAGCTCGGCCAGGGAGTTCTCGGCGTCCTCGGCCGACCCGTCCGTCCACACACCCACGAGGACGACGCGCTCGAGCCGCAGCTGCCGGTACTCGACCTCGGTGATGTCCTCGAGCTCGGTGCGCAGACCGGCGACGCGGCGCAGCGACTGGCGCTCCGCCAGCTCGAGCCCCTCGTGGGCGCCCTCGGTGGCCCGCTGCGACTCCGCGTCGACGTCGGGTCCGGGGGTGGGGGTAGATCGACTCATGCCATCCATTCCATGTCGCCACGGGCGACGATCTCGGCGGGACCGGCCAGCAGCACGCGGCCGTCCGCGGTCCAGGTGACGCGGACCGTGCCGCCGGGCACGTCCACGCGATAGGTCGTGGGCAGGGTGTCGGCCTGCACCGAGGCGGTCGCGACGGCTGCAGCACAAGCACCGGTGCCGCAGGATCGCGTCTCGCCGGAGCCGCGCTCGTGCACCCGCATCGCGATGTGGTGGTCACCGCGGACGTCGACGAACTCGATGTTCACGCCGTCGGGGTACACCCGCGAGTCGTACTCGGGCTCGGTGAGCAGGGAGCCCGCGTCGTCGAGCCGGTCGACGAAGGCGACGGCGTGCGGGTTGCCGGTGCGGACGCCGACGGCCTCCCAGGCGCGCCCGTCGACGACGACCTTGCTGCCCTCGACGAACGTCGCGCCGCCCATGTCGACGACGTAGTCGTCGCCGTCGAGCGTGACGATCTTGTCGCCGTCGCGGGTGCCGACCACGACCGGCTCGCCCCCGGGCACGAGTCCTTCGTCGAGCAGGTGCCGGGCGAACACGCGGACGCCGTTGCCGCACATCTCGCTGACGGTGCCGTCGGCGTTGCGGTAGTCCATGAACCACTCCCCTGCGCTGGCGGCGGCCTGGGGCTCGTCGAGCGCGGCCGACCGCACCACACGGAGCACGCCGTCGGCGCCGATGCCGGTGCGTCGCGCGCACAGCGCCGCCACGAACGCGGGATCGAGGTCGCCGTGCACCGTGCCGTCGTGGTCGGGGAGCAGGACGAAGTCGTTCTCGGTGCCGTGCCCCTTGAGCCAGGGGAAAGTCATGACACCAGTCTACGGCCGCGGGCCCGACGGATCCGCGGCGTCGCCGGGCTCCCCACCCCGTGCCACGTGGTCCAGCGCGCGGGCCAGCAGGTCGGGCTCGTCGTGGGGCAGCCAGTGCACCCGCGGGTCCTGGTGGAACATCCGGTCCTGTCGCCGGGCGAACGCACGGGTGCCCCGCACGGTCTCGGCGCGGGCCTCCTCGTCGCTCGCCTCCCCACGCAGCAGCGCGAGCACCTGCTGGTAGCCGATGGAGCGCGACGCCGTGGGCGAGCCGTCGATCCCGGCATCGAGCAGGCCGCGCACCTCCTCGACGAGTCCTTGCTCCCACATGGCATCGACCCGACGCGCGATGCGCTCGTCGAGCACCGGACGCGGGACGTCGAGGCCGAGCAGGGTCACGTGTCGGTAGATCGAGCGGTGAGCCGGAAGACTCGCGACGAACTGTCGGCCGGTCATCTCGGTGACCTCCAGCGCGCGCACGAGCCGGCGGCCGTTCGAGGGGAGCACCTGGTCGGCAGCCTCGGGAGCCACCCGCCGCAGCTCGGCGTGCAACGCCTCGGCCCCCTCGGTCTCGAGCCGACGCTGGTAGCGCTCGCGCACCTCGGGGTCCGTGCCGGGGAACTCGAAGTCGTCGATCACGGCCCTCACGTACAGCGACGACCCGCCGACGAGCACCGGCGTCACGCCACGACGCAGACAGTCCTCGATCGTGGCGCGGGCGTCGCGCTGGAAGGTCGCCACCGACGTCGGCTCGTGCACGTCGAGCACGTCGAGCAGGTGGTGCGGGACGCCGCGCCGCTCGGCCTCGGTGACCTTCGCGCTGCCGATGTCCATGCCACGGAACAGCTGCACGGCGTCGGCGTTCACCACCTCGCCACCGAGGGCGAGCGCCAGGTCGACCGCCAGCGCCGACTTGCCCGACGCCGTCGGACCGACGACGACCACGATGCGATCGAGGCTGCTCACCCGTGGAGTCTTTCAGTAGCCTCGGGGCAAGCGGGGCAGTGCGCCCCTGGACCGAGGAGAGATCTGATGGGCTTCCTGGACAAGCTGAAGAAGAACGCCCCCGAGCTCAAGGCGAAGGCCGCCGAGCTGGCGAAGACCCAGAACGACAAGATCGACCAGGGCATCGACAAGGCCGCCGGTCTCGCCGACAAGGCGACCAAGGGCAAGTACACCGGAAAGATCGACGGCGCGGCCGGCAAGGCGAAGGACGCCGCCGACAAGCTCGCCGAGGAGGACCGGGGCGGCGGACCAGCCGGACCCCGCGGCCGCGCCTGAGCCTGCGCTAGGAGACGTTCCACTCGGCGACGAACCAGCCGACGCCGAGCGGCGCGTCGTCGAGGTGCAGGCGAGCCTCGACCCCTGAGCCGTCGACCGGCGCACCCTCGGTGGCGTGCAGTCGAGCGGACACGGCGTCGCCCACCGTTCGCCATGCCGGTGCACCTGCGCACAGCAACGAGTCCGCGAGCTCGAGGTCGATGCCGCCCAGCGCATCGGCGTCACCATCGGCCAGTGCCGCGGCGATCGTGGCGTCGAACGGCTCGGCCCGGTCGTCGAGGTGTCCGGGCGCCCGCTCGGAGCGCCTGGCCGAGCCGTCGGCCATGACGAGCACGGCGGAGTCGTCGAGGTCGGACGCGTGAACCTCGTGCACGTACACGCGCGAGCCCGTCCAGCCTGCTTCGTCGAGCAGCCACGCACCGACGGTGTGGGCCAGCCCGAGCCCGCCGTCGGGGCCGCCTGCGGTCACGTCGATCCCGTGCGGCGCCAGCGAGCCACCGGCTCGCTCGTCCGCCGGAGCCGGCGGTGCCTCGCACCCGACCACGAGCACGCGGGCCGGGGCGTCGTCGACGAGCCTGCGGACGGCCGCGAGCGCCTCGACCCGCACCGCGTCCATCTCGCTGACGTCACCGACCAGAGCACCTGCGGCGACCAGGGGTGAGCAGGGGCAGAACACGACGCTGGGCACGGGGCGAGCGTAGGCGGTGCGCGCTCGACCCGCCGGACGAGCGCCCCCGTGGCACCATGACCTGGTGCCCGCCTACCTGCCCGACGAGGACGCGTGGCGGTACGACCTGCCGCCGGTGTCTCCCGGGTGGCGGTGGATGGCTCTCCTGGCACCGCTGGTGGCGCTCGCCGTGGCTGCGGCCGCCACGTTCTCCCTGCTGCACTCCCTCGAGGAGGACGAGCGCGGCTACCTCGACGACCCCGAGGTGACCGGCGTCGTCACCATCGCCTGCGCGATCATGACGTCGACCGTGGACGGACTCCGGGTCGGTGGGCCGCCGCGACGACAGGCCGCCGTGCTGGCCGACCAGAACCTCGCGGTCGAGCGGATGATCGACACGGTGCGCCGCATCGACGCGTCCGACCGTCGGTCCGACCGCCCCCTGGACGCGTGGCTCGAGGACTGGGACAGCCTCCTGCGTGCCCGTGACCGCTACGCCCGTCAGGTGAGCACCGGCTTCGACGCGACCTTCCGCGTGCCCACCGGACCCGACGACCGTCCGGTCGTCGAGCGGATGGACCGCGCCGCCGAGGGCACCTGCCGCGTGCCCGACGTGCTGGTCGACCCGTTCTCCGCCGGAGACCAGGACGTCTGACGCCGCAGCGCTCGAGCGTGCCCGCGCCTAGGCCTGAGCGGCCTTGGCCTCGGCCTTCTTGGCCTTCTTGAACTGCCGGACCTTCTGCAGCGAGTCGGCGTCCACGACGTCGGCGACCGAGCGGTAGCCCTTCTTGGCGTAGTCGCCCGAGGCCTTCGTCCAGCCCCGCGGCTTCACGTCGAGTTGCTTGGCCAGCAGGGCCGTGAAGATCTTCGCCTTCTGCTCGCCGTAGCCCGGGAGCGCGGTGAGCCGCTTCATGAGCACCGGCGCGCTGCCGACGTCGGACCAGATGCGCGAGGCGTCGCCGTCGTACTCGTCGACCACGACCTTGGCGAGCGCCTGCACGCGCCCGGCCATGGACCGGCCGTAGCGGTGGATCGCCGGCGGGGTGGCGCAGAGGTCGGCGAAGGCGTCGGGCTCGGCGTCGGCGATGGCGGCGGGGTCGAGCGTGCCGAAGCGCTCGAGGATCTTGGCCGGCCCGCGGAACGCGTGCTCCATCGGGTACTGCTGGTCGAGCAGCATCCCTACGAGCAGCGCGAACGGGTCGTCGCTGAGCACGCGGTCGGCTGCGGGGTCCTGCGCGATCGTCACCATGCACCCATCATCCCAGGTCGAGCGGACCGCGACGGGGCGTGGCGGGTCAGACCGGCTCGGTGAGGGCGAGGAGCATCCGCGGCAGGGTCGTGCGCAGCGTGTCGATGTCGACCGGACGGTCGTCGACGAGCGAGCTCAGCACCATGGCGTCCCACATGCCCATGAGGATCACGCTGACGTCCTTGACGTCGAGGGTGAGGCGCAGTCCCACCGCCTCGAGCGCGACGGTGAGGACGTCGGAGATGCCGTCGATGACCTCGTGCCACCAGCCGACGAACACGTCGCCGCCGACGTCGCCGCGCAGTCCGCGCGTCTGCAGCTCGAGATGGAGCAGGAACATGTCGAGGTCCGGCGGCTGCAGCAGCACGAAGCGCTCGAGGATCGCGCCGGCGGCTTCCTCCGGCTGCAGTCCCGCGAGCGTGGAGGGGTCGGCCGCCTCCTTCAGGGTCCGGAGGATGGCCTCCTTCTCGCGCATGACCAGGGCGACGACGAGATCGTTCTTCGAGTCGAAGTTGGAGTAGAACGCGCCGCGGGTGTAGCCGGCCTCCTCACACAGCCGCTCCACCGAGACACCCTGCAGACCCTCGCGGACCAGGAGCGTGCGCGCGGCGTCGAGCAGACGCTCACGCGTGGCGGCGCGGCGGCGCGACACGGGATCCGGGCTCGAGGCAGACGTGGTGGACACGACACTCAGGATACATTGCTGTATCGGATACAGAAACGTATCGTTGCTCTCATGTCCACGTACCTCTACGAGCTGGGGCGCCGCTCGTTCGTCCACCACACGCGCGTCCTGCTCGCGTGGATCCTCGTGGTGATGATCGGCGCCGGCGCCGCCCTCACCCTCGGCGACGGCACGCGCGACGAGTTCGACATCCCCGGCTCGGAGGCCAACGACGCCTTCGCCGACCTCGGCCGCACCTTCCCCGAGCTGGCCGGCCTGTCCGCCTACGTCGTGGTCGTGGCGCCCGACGGCACCTCCATCGACTCCGAGCGGTCACGTGCCCTCGTGGAGCGGACCGTCTCCGACCTCGAGCGCGTGGACGGCGTCACCGACGTGACCTCGCCGTACGACGAGATGGCCCGCGACGCCTCGATCTCCAAGGACGACCGCGCGGCCCAGGTGCAGGTCCAGCTCTCCGGCGGCTTCGAGAACGTGACCGAGAAGCTGAAGACCGACCTGCAGGACACCGGCTCGAGCCTGGAGGACTCCGGCTACACGGTGGCCTTCGGCGGTGACGCCTTCTCCAACACCGGGCCCAAGCTCTCGATCATCGAGATCATCGGCGTCGTCGTCGCGCTCTTCGTGCTCTACCGGATGTTCCGGTCGTGGCGTGCGGCGTTCCTGCCGATCATCACCGCCCTCGTGGGCGTGATCGTGTCGATGGAGCTCATCTGGACGGCCACGGGCTTCTTGTCGGTCTCGTCGACCGCTCCCCTCCTGGCGCTCATGATCGGGCTCGCCGTCGGCATCGACTACGCCCTGTTCATCCTGTCGCGGCACCGCGAGCTGATGAGCGAGGGCGTGCCCGCGGAGGAGGCGGCCGCCCGGTCCGTCGCCACCGCCGGCTCCGCCGTGGTCTTCGCCGGCGTGACCGTCATGATCGCGCTCGTGGGCCTCGCCGTGGCACGCATCCCCTTCCTCACCGTCATGGGCATCGGCGGGGCGCTGGCCGTGGCCGTCGCGGTCGCCGTGGCGCTCACCCTGCTCCCCGCGCTGCTCGGCCGCGCCGGCGACCGCCTCAAGGCGAAGGAGGGCGAGCGTCCCCCGGGCGGGTTCTCCCGACGCTGGGTCCTGCTGACCACCAAGTTCCCGGCCGTGGCCATGGTGCTCGTGGTCGGCATCCTCGCCATCGCCACCCTGCCCGTGAAGGACCTGCAGCTGGCCCTGCCCGACAACGGCACCGAGCCGGTCGGCACGCCGCAGCGCGACTCCTACGACCTGGTCGACGAGTACTTCGGGCCGGGGTACAACGGGCCGCTGCTCGTGACCCTCGACGTCATCACCTCGCGCGACCCGCTCGGCGTCGTGGCCGACGTCGAGAAGGACCTGCGCGCCACGCCGGGCGTCGAGCAGATCGGCCTGGCCACGCCCAACCGGACCGCCGACACCGCCGTGGTGCAGGTGATCCCGTCGACCGGACCGGCCGACGCCGCCACGGCGGACCTCGTGGACCGCATCCGTGCGGAGGCGCCGCGCTGGGAGAAGGAGCACGGCGTCGACGTCGCCGTCACCGGTCTGACCGCCGTCGGCATCGACGTCTCCGAGCGCCTGCAGGGTGCGCTGCTGCCCTTCGGCGTCCTCGTGGTGGGTCTGTCGGTGCTGCTCCTCATGGTGGTGTTCCGCTCGGTCCTCGTGCCGGTCAAGGCGACCTTGGGCTTCATCCTGTCCACCGGTGCAGCGTTCGGGGCCGTGGTCGCGGTGTTCCAGTGGGGCTGGTTCGCCGACCTGGTGCACCTCGACCAGACCGGTCCGCTCATCTCCTTCCTGCCGATCCTGCTGATGGCGGTGCTGTTCGGCCTGTCCATGGACTACGAGGTCTTCCTCATGTCGCGCATGAAGGAGGAGTACGTGCGCACCGGCGACGCCGACCGCGCGATCATCGACGGCTTCGTGGGCAGTTCACGTGTGGTCACGGCCGCGGCGGTGATCATGCTGGCCGTGTTCGCCGCCTTCGTGCCCGAGGGCGACGTGAACATCAAGCCGATCGCGTTCGCGCTGGCCATCGGTGTGTTCGCCGACGCCTTCCTCGTGCGCATGCTCTTCGCCCCGGCGGTCATGCGCTACGCCGGCGACCGGGCGTGGTGGATGCCTGCGCGGCTCGCGAAGGTCCTCCCCCACGTCGACGTCGAGGGCGAGGCCCTGCACCGCAGGGTCGAGCTGGAGTCCTGGCCTCGTCGCGACTCCACCGCGGCCGTCTCCGCTGCCGGGCTGACGCTGCAGACGCCGGAAGGCTTCGTCTACAACGACGTCACCCTCGAGGTGCCGGCCGGCGACTGGCTGGTCGTGCACGGCCCCAGCGGCAGCGGCAAGACCGCCCTGCTGCTCACGATCGCGGGCCGCATGGCCTTCGACGAGGGTCGGCTGCGCGTGGCCGGGCACCTGCTCCCGCAGGAGTCGCCGGCCGTCCGCGAGGCCGTGGCCCTCGCCGAGTTCCGCGACGTGAACGACCTCGACCCCAACCTGACCGTGGACCAGCACATCGCCGAGCGGCTCTCCATCCGCACGTTCGGGCTGTGGGTCTCGCGGTCGAAGGTGACACCCGTGCGGAACTCGATGAACCGCGCGCTGGAGGCGGCCCACGACGAGGCGGGCCTGCCCTTCCAGGAGGTGGCCGGCACGAGGCTGGTATCCGAGCTGACCCGCCTGGAGCGCAAGACGCTCGGGGTCGTGCTGGCGCTGCTGGCCGACCCGCAGGTCGTGGTCGTCGACGACGCCGACGACCTGCGCGCCACCGAGCACATCGACCTGCTGTGGTCCACGCTCGCCCAGCTCCTGGAGCACCGGTCGACCGCGCTCGTCGCGGGCGTCCAGGCCGCATCGTCCGCCCCGGCCCAGAACTCCTCGACACCGTCCCCGCGGCTCCACCTGCTGGAGCTCGACACCCGTCGCACCCTCGATGAGCTGATGATCTGATGTTCCCCTCCCCGTCCCTGCCCTGGTTCGAGCTCGCGCGGTTCCGCCGCAGCCGGATCACCCGCGCCGCCGTGCTCGCGGTGGCGATCGTGCCGCTGTTCTACGGCGCCCTCTACATCTGGGCCAACCTCGACCCCACCGGTCGGCTCGACAACGTCCAGGCCGCCGTCGTAAACGAGGACGAGATGATCGAGGTGGCCGGTCAGGACGGTGAGAAGCAGCCCGTCGCCGTCGGCCGCGAGCTGGCCGCGAACCTCATCGGTGACGACTCGAGGAACAACTACGACTGGCTGCTCACCGACGCGGCCGACGCCCGGGCCGGGCTGGCGGACGGCACGTACAAGGCCGTGCTGACCATCCCGAAGGACCTGTCGAAGGCGGCCACCTCCACGAGCGGGGACCCGTCCGCGGCGGTGCAGGGTCGGCTCGACCTCAAGACCAACGACGCCGTGAACTTCGTCAACGGCCAGATCGCCGACCGCATCCTCGACGCCGCCAAGTCGTCGCTCAACGCCCAGGTGACCGAGACGTACCTCGGCAACCTCTACCTCGGGTTCACCGACATCAAGGCGTCCCTGGAGGAGGCCGCCGACGGCGCCGGGCAGCTGGCCGACGGCGCCGGAGAGCTGACCGACGGCGCGAACCAGCTGAGCGACGGCACGGCACAGCTGGCCGACGGGGCCACGACGCTGGCGGACGGCACGCGTCGGCTCGCCACCGGGGCGAACCAGCTGGACGACGGCGTCGGACAGCTGGCGGGCGGTCTCGGAGAGCTCGAGGACCGCACGGCTCCCCTGCCCGGCCAGACCGAACGGCTCGCCGACGGTGCCGAGCAGGTGGCCACCGGCGTCGCCGGGTTCGACCGGATCGTGCAGCAGGTGGCGGGTGCCATCTCCGGCAGCACCGACGAGATCGACCAGCGCCTCGGGACGCTGGAGCAGAGCCTGCGCGACGCGGCCACCACGTGCCGCGAGAGCGGTGCACCCGCCGCGCAGTGCTCGGACCTCGACGCCGCGGCCGACTCCGCCGCCACGGCGCGCACCCAGCTCGACGGACTCGTCGGGCAGGCAGGGACGATCGGGGAGCAGTCGGCGGCACTGAGCCGGGGCGCTCGCCAGGTGGCCGACGGCAACCGCGAGCTCGCCGACAACGTTCCTGCCCTCGTCGGGGCGATCGGTGACGCCGCCGACGGCGCCGACCGACTTCGCTCCGGCACCTCCCAGCTGGCCGACGGCGCCGACGATGCCGCCACCGGTGCCGATCGCCTGGCCGACGGAGCCGGCCAGCTCACCGACGGGGCCAACCAGCTGGCCGACGGCGCGGGCGCGCTGCGCGACGGTGCACTGGAGCTGCAGTCGGGGCTCAGCGACGGCAGCGAGCAGGTCCCGGACTACACCGAGGACGAGCGCGACCAGCTGGCCAAGACCGCGGCCACGCCGGTGACCGACGCAGCTGACCGTCTGAACAAGGTCTCGTCCTACGGCGAGGGACTCGCGCCCTACTTCATGGCCCTGGCGCTGTGGGTCGGTGCGATGTCGATCTACCTGCTCCTGCGGCCGCTCTCGGCGCGTGCCGTCGCCTCGGCCGCCGGCAGCGTGCGCACGGCCCTGGCCGGGTTCGTGCCCGGCGCCGCGCTGTCGCTCGTGCAGGCCGTGCTGCTGGTGGGCGTGCTGCTCGGGGTCGTCGGCGTCGGGGCCTCGCAGCCGTGGCTCCTGCTCGGTCTCGCCGTGCTCACCGGTCTGGTCTTCACGGCCATCAACCAGACGTTCATCGCCTGGTTCGGCGGGGCTGGACGATTCCTCGCGATCGTCTTCGTCTGCCTGCAGCTCACGGCCGCGGGCGGCACGTACCCGATCGAGACCTCACCGTCGTTCTTCGGGTTCCTGCACTCCTTGCTCCCGATGACCTATGCGGTCCACGGGATCCGGGCGGCCACCGCCGGTGGGACGCAGGGCGTCGCGTTCGACGCGTTCGTCCTCGTGGTCTTCGCACTGCTGGCCCTGGGTGCCACGGCGCTGGCGGCGAGGCGGCGGCAGCGGGTCTCGATCACGAGACTGCACCCGACCCTGCAGGTCTGACCGGTCCGCGAGGCACGGTGATCTCAGCCGCGCACGGGTTGCGACCCGTGCGCGGCTGAGGTCTTCGTGCGCCGTGGGAGATTCCCAGGTCGACCTGGGAATCTCGGGGCGGGAGTGCCGGAGGGGTCAGCGGGCGCAGGCGGGTGCGTCGGCGACCGGGAGCGGGGCCGGTACGCCCACGGCGGGCATGCCGAGGGAGACGGCGGGGCGCACCTCGGTGCGGCCCTGACGGGCCTCCCACGCGTCGCCCGCGCGCGTGCGCCGGTACGACACCGGCTCGGCGTCGCTGACGAGGTGGTGCGGGGCGGCGTGCGTGACCGTGACCTCCACCAGGTCGCCGGGGCGCACGGCGTGGTCGCCGGGGACGAAGTGCACGAGGCGGTTGTCGCGCGCGCGGCCGGTGAGGCGCTTGGTCTCGTGGTCCTTGCGGCCACCGGCGGCGCTGTGGTCGGAGACGAGGAGCTCGACGGTGCGACCCTCGAGCCGTTGGTTCTCCGCCCACGACGTCTCCTCGACGAGGGCCGCCAGGCGCATGTACCGCTCCTGCACGACTTCCTTCGGCAGCTGGTCGGGCAGCATCGCCGCGGGCGTGCCGGGGCGCTGGGAGTACTGGAACGTGAAGGCGCTGGAGAACCGGGCCTGACGGACGACGTCGAGCGTGTGCTGGAAGTCGTCCTCCGTCTCGCCGGGGAAGCCGACGATGATGTCGGTCGTGATCGCGGCCTCGGGCATCGCCTCACGGACCCGGTCGAGGATGCCGAGGTACTTCTCCTGGCGGTAGGAGCGACGCATCGCCTTGAGGACGCGGTCCGAGCCGGACTGCAGCGGCATGTGCAGCTGCGGCATCACGTTGGGCGTCTCGGCCATGGCGGCGATGACGTCGTCGGTGAAGTCCTTCGGGTGGGGGCTGGTGAAGCGCACGCGCTCGAGGCCCTCGATCTCGCCGCACGCGCGCAGCAGCTTGGCGAAGGCCTGGCGGTCGCCGAACTCGACGCCGTAGGCGTTCACGTTCTGGCCCAGCAGCGTCACCTCGACGACACCGTCGTCGACCAGCGCCTGCACCTCGGCGAGGATGTCGCCGGGCCGACGGTCCTTCTCCTTGCCGCGCAGGGCGGGGACGATGCAGAACGTGCACGTGTTGTTGCACCCGACGCTGATCGAGACCCAGGCGGCGAACACGGAGTCCCGCTTGGTCGGCAGCGTGGACGGGAAGACCTCGAGCGACTCGAGGATCTCGACCTGGGACTCCTCCTGCACGCGTGCGCGCTCGAGCAGCACCGGGAGCGACCCGATGTTGTGGGTGCCGAACACGACGTCGACCCACGGCGCCTTGTCGGTGATGGTGGTGCGGTCCTTCTGCGCCAGGCAGCCTCCGACCGCCACCTGCATGCCGGGGTTCTTGGCCTTGAGGCTCGCGGCGTGCCCGAGGTTGCCGTAGAGCTTGTTGTCGGCGTTCTCACGCACGGCGCAGGTGTTGAAGACCAGGAGGTCAGGGATGCCCGCACCGTCACCGGCCTTCTCGTAGCCCGCCGTCTCCAGCAGGCCCGACAGCCGCTCGCTGTCGTGCACGTTCATCTGGCACCCGTAGGTGCGCACCTCGTAGGTCTTCGCCCCTGGCGACGTCGCTGCAGTCATGACCGCACGAGTCTACGCGGCGGGCACCGCACCTCGTCCCGCACCGAGCCGTCCCGTGCGTTCGGCGGAACGACCGGCGCATCTGCGGCACCATGGCGCCATGGGTCGTCTCAAGCGTCTGCTGCTCGTCGCTGCAGCACTGGCCGTCGCCGGATTCGTCGTGGTGGCGGTCGGGCAGAGCTCGTCCGACGCCGACGAGGCCGAGCCGTTCGGCTGGTACGCCTACCCGCCCTCCGGCACCGAGACGACGAACGACGAGACGTCGGCCGCCTACTCCTCGAGCCTGCAGATCACACTCGACGACGAGCCACGCCTTGGTGCCGTCACCCTGGTCGGGTTCGGCCTCGTCGGCCTCTCGTTCCTCATGACCGCCGGCATCGTCGGCACGTGGGCCGCCCGGAAGCCTGAGTAGTCGTCCGCGGTTTCAAACCCGCGGCCTGGTCGATGCCGTGAGAGCACCCAACCAGCCCATCAGCCGGGGCCGCCGTCAGGCTGCAGGGGCAGTGATCTCCAGGGCGATGCCGTCGGGGTCGCGGAACTCCAGGATCAGTTGGCCGCCGAGGTCCTTGACGTCCTCGTGATCGATGCCGAGGTCGTCGAGCACCGCGACGGCGTCATCGAGGGCGGCGCGGTCCGCGACGGCGAAGCTGAGGTGGTCGAGGCCGGTGCGGTCCTCGTCGAAGGAGTCGTGCCCCGGAGCCACGGGACGCAGGCCGAGGAGACCGCCGGGGAACTGGTAGATCACGCCGCCGAAGAGGAACGCCAGCTGCTCGCGGGTCTCCTCGTCCGGGTTCTCCGGGAGCTCGAACGCCACGTCGAAGCCGAAGACGGAGTCGTAGAAGCGGCGCGAGGCGTCGATGTCGCGGACGGTCAGGCGGACGTGGGCGTAGTCGGTGGCGGCGATCGGCACGGGGTCTCCTCGGGTGCGGTGGGGTGTGCCTCCACGCTCACACGTCCCCTGCTCCCTCGCAGGCCGAGTCGACCCGCTCAGAGGTCGGCGAGGAGCTGACGCATCCGGTCGATCTCGGCAGTCTGGTCGGCCGCGATGCTCGTGGCCAGCTCGTTGACCTGCAGGTCCGCACCCTGACGGACGACGTCGCCGACCATCTCGATGGCGCCCTGGTGGTGCATGACCATCAGCTCGAGGAACTGGCGGTCGAACTGCGCACCCTTCGCCCTCGCGAGAGCGGCCATCTGTGCCTCGCTGGCCATGCCGGCCATCTCGTGCACGTCGCCGCCGTGCGACCCGTGCCCACCGTGGCGGCCCATCGGGATGTTGCCGCCCTCGATCTGCTCCTTCGTGGGCGCGTCGAGACCCTGGTCGGTCAGCCAGCCCGCCATGTAGACGATCTCGGGACGCTGGGCGCCGTCGATGCGGTCCGCCATCGTGCGCACCGCCTTGCTGCCCCCGGCCCTCGGGGCGAGCTGCGCCATCTCGAGCGCCTGGGCGTGGTGCGGGATCATCATCTGCACGAACTCGATGTCGGCGTCGTTGGCCCGCGCCCGCTCGATCTCCGGGGCCTCGTCGAGCTCCTCGGAGTCCTCCCCCGGCATGCCGGGCTGGATGATCGTGCCGTCGACCTTGCGCGACGGATCGTCCCCGGAGCACCCGGTGGCGAGCACGGCAACGGCCACGAGCACGGCGGCTGCTCCGCGGCCGAACGTGGGACTCCGACGACGCATACGTGGTTCCTTCCCCCGAAGTGTCGCCGTCACGGGAACGTCACGAACGAGTCCGCGCGTCGCCCTTGTCGTCATGACGGCTTTCAGCGAGGATAGCCACACTTCGGGGGAAGGACACACCTATGCGTATCTCGCGCAGACGGGCCACCACGGCCCTGCTCGGAGCCGCCGCCACCGGCGCGCTCACCGCGGCACTGCTCTCACCCATGGCCGCCACGGCCGAGGTGCAGGCCCGCGACACCACGTCCGACGAGTGCGACGGCGAAGTCGTGCTGTCGGAGGCGGACCGCCTGGCAGGCAACTGCCTCCCGGGCAACGACACCGCTCGGATGAACGCCAGCGGCGCCGACCTGGCACCCGGTGAGGAGGCGAACAGCAAGAACGTCGAGCGCATCGCCACCATCGCCAAGCAGGGCGCGTTCGCCACCGAGGACGCGCTCAACAGCGACCTCGCGTTCCAGGGCAAGTACGCCTTCGCCGGCAACTACAACGGCTTCATGGTCTACGACATCTCGAAGCCCGCGAGGCCGAAGGTCGTCACGCAGGTCGTGTGCGCGGGCTCGCAGAACGACATCTCCGTGTACGACGACGTGCTGATCCTCAGCACCGACTCCTCGCGCAGCGACGCCTCGTGCCAGAGCACCGCACAGTCGGCCACCATCAAGGACTCGTGGGAGGGCGTCAAGGTCTTCGACATCTCCGACCCGCGCAAGCCCACGTACGTGTCGGCCGTCGAGACACCGTGCGGCTCGCACACCCACACCCTGGCTCCCGGCAACGGCAAGCCGGGCAAGGGCAAGGGCGGCAAGCCGGGCAAGGGCTCGAAGAACGACCTCTACGTCTACGTGTCGTCGTATGCGCCCGATGCCGCGTTCCCCGACTGCCAGCCTCCGCTGGACTCCATCAGCATCGTCAAGGTGCCGCTGAAGAAGCCGTCGGCCGCGACGATGATCGCCCAGCCCGTGCTGTTCCCCGACGGAGGCAACCCGGCCGGCGGCTACTCGCGCGAGACCAGCGGCTGCCACGACCTCACGGCCTACCCGAGCAAGGACATCATGGCCGGCGCCTGCATGGGCGACGGCATCCTGCTCGACATCGGTGACCGTGAGAAGCCGAAGGTCACCGAGAACGTGCGCGACACCGAGAACTTCGCGTTCTGGCACTCCGCCACGTTCAACAACGACGGCACCAAGGTCGTCTTCACCGACGAGCTCGGCGGCGGCGGCGCGCCCACCTGCAACCCGACCGTGGGCGACACCAAGGGCGCGAACGGGATCTACGACATCACCCGCAAGGGCGACCTGGAGTTCAAGAGCTACTACAAGATCCCCCGCACCCAGGCGAACACCGAGAACTGCGTGGCCCACAACGGCTCGCTGGTCCCGGTGAAGGGCAAGGACATCATGGTCCAGGCCTGGTACCAGGGCGGCTGGTCGATGTTCGACTTCACCGACTCGGCCAACCCCAAGGAGATCGCCTGGCACGACCGCGGCCCCAACGACGCACAGCGTCTCGTGGTCGGCGGTCCGTGGTCGACGTACTACTACAACGGCTACGTCTACTCCAACGAGATCCAGCGCGGCTTCGACGTGTTCAAGGTCGACGACCGTCGGATCAAGGGTGCGGAGCGGGTGCGCTTCGACGAGCTGAACCCGCAGAGCCAGCCGCGGTACCGCGAGTAGGGCTCGGTCGCACGACCGCGAGTCGGCACTCCCACCCTCGCGGACCCGAGACGTCGGCCGTCGATGCAGCTCCCTGCGTCGGCGGCCGACGTGTGTTCCCGTGCGTCTTCCGGCGGTGTGTCCACGGCGTTGCCGCGTCCCCGGCGCAGGTGACGATTCGGTTGCGGACTTGCAAGGACGACCAAGGACGCCGATAGGTTGTCCCGCATGGCTGACACACCCATGGTGGCCATGCAGGGGGTCCAGAAGCACTTCGGCTCCTTGCATGTGCTGCAGGACATCGAGCTCGACGTCGCCCAGGGCGAGGTCGTCGTCGTGATCGGGCCGTCGGGCTCGGGCAAGTCGACGCTGTGCCGCACGATCAACCGGCTCGAGACGATCGACGAGGGCCAGATCCACGTGGACGGCCAGCCGCTCCCCGCCGAGGGCAAGGCCCTCGCGCAGCTGCGCGCCGACGTCGGCATGGTCTTCCAGTCGTTCAACCTCTTCGCGCACAAGACCGTGCTCGAGAACGTGACGCTCGGCCCCATCAAGGTCCGTGGCCAGGCCAAGGTCGATGCCGAGAAGCGTGCCATGGAGCTGCTCGAGCGGGTCGGTGTCGAGTCGCAGGCCAGCAAGCTCCCCGCCCAGCTCTCCGGTGGCCAGCAGCAGCGGGTGGCCATCGCCCGCTCGCTCGCGATGGAGCCCAAGGTCATGCTCTTCGACGAGCCGACGTCGGCGCTCGACCCGGAGATGATCAAGGAGGTCCTCGACACCATGGTCGACCTCGCCAAGGGCGGCATGACGATGATCGTCGTCACCCACGAGATGGGCTTCGCTCGCACCGCCGCCGACCGCGTCGTGTTCATGGCCGACGGACGCATCGTCGAGCAGAACACCCCCCACGAGTTCTTCAGCGCTCCGTCGTCGGACCGCGCGAAGGACTTCCTGGGCAAGATCCTCAACCACTGATCCACCTGTTCGAACCCAACCAACCGATCGAGGGGAAGCTCCCATGAAGGTGCGCAGCATGAAGCTCGCGGCAGTCGCCGCAGCGGTCGTCCTGGCCGCCTCGGCCTGCGGCAACGCAGGCGAGGACGACGGCACGGCGGCGTCCGGCAACGAGTACGAGGTCGTCGACAGCCCCGACTTCGAGGCGGGCTCGCGCATGGCCGAGCTGGCAGAGGCGGGCAGCGTCAAGATCGGCGTCAAGTACGACCAGCCCGGCGTCGGCTTCAAGGCCGCCGGCTCCGAGGCGCCCACCGGCATCGACCCCGAGCTCGGCAAGATCATCGCCGGCCAGCTGGGCATCGAGCCCGACAAGATCGAGTGGGTCGAGGCGATCTCCGACAACCGCGAGCCGTTCCTGCAGAACGGCACGGTCGACTTCGTCATCGCGTCGTACTCGATCACCGACGACCGTCGCAAGGTCGTCGGCCAGGCCGGTCCGTACTACGTCACCGGCCAGAGCCTGCTCGTCGCCGCCGACGACGACTCCATCAACGGTCCGGACGACCTCGAGGGCAAGAAGGTCTGCTCGGTCACCGGCTCCACGTCGATCAAGACGGTCGAGGAGGAGTACGGCGCGACCCCGGCCGGCTTCGACACGTACTCCGAGTGCGTCGACCAGCTGAAGAACGGCTCCGTCGACGCCGTCACCACCGACGGCGCGATCCTGCTCGGCTACGCCGCGCAGGCGCCCGACGAGCTCAAGGTCGTCGGTGAGCCCTTCTCCGAGGAGCGCTACGGCGTCGGCTACAGCAAGGACGCCCCCGAGCTGTGCCAGTTCCTCAACGACACGATCGAGAAGGCGTACGACGACGGCGACTTCGAGAAGGCCTTCGACGCGACGCTCGGCAAGTCGGGCAACGACGTGCCCGAGAAGCCGACGCTCGACGCCTGCGCCTGATCCGACCGACCGACCGGTCGCCGGGCCTCATCGCCCGGCGACCGGTCGACCATCCTGCGACTGTCGCTCGACGACGGAGGTGACGTGGAAGCCCTCAGCGAGAACTTCGGCCTGGTGCTCTCCGGTTTCGGTGAGACCCTGAAGCTGCTCGTCGCGTCCGGCGCGCTCGCGCTGGTGGTCGGCACACTCGTGGCCGTCGCCCGCGTGTCGCCGGTGCCGGTGCTGCGCGGCGTCGGGATCGGCTACGTCACCATCTTCCGCAACACCCCGTTGCTGGTGCTGATCCTGCTCACCTACTACGGGCTGCCCGAGGTCGGCATCGACTTCGGCTTCTTCGTCATGATCACGCTCGCGATGGGCCTCTACACGGCGGCCTTCGTCACCGAGGCGATCCGCTCGGGCATCAACGGCATCGGGCTCGGCCAGGCCGAGGCCGCACGGTCGATCGGGATGCCCTTCTCCCTGACCATGACGCAGGTCGTGCTCCCCCAGGCGTTCCGGCTCACGGTCCCGCCGCTGGCGAGCGTGTTCATCGCCCTGACCAAGAACACCTCGCTCGCCGCGGTGTTCGGCATCGCCGAGGCCACCTTCCGCATGAAGGGGCTCAGCAACGACTACGCGAGCGAGCGCATCGTCATCTTCCTCGGGATCGCCCTCGGCTACATCGTCATCGTCGAGCTGATCTCCTTCGGCGCGTCCCGCTTCGAGAAGGCCTGGAGGGTCGCATGAGCCAGGCATCCGTCCTCTTCGACGTCCCCGGACCGAAGGCCGCCCGCCGCTACCGGCTGCTGGGCATCGCCACGGTCGTCGGCGTCGTCGCGCTCGCCGCGCTGGTCGTCTGGAAGCTCTACAGCGAGAACCAGCTCACCGCCCAGCAGTGGGAGCCGTTCGTCACCCCGCGGATCGTCGACGTCCTCGTCCAGGGCCTCATCGACACCCTGCGCGCCGCCGGCATCGCCATCGTCGGGGCTGTCGTGTTCGGCGTCCTGCTGGGGGTCGGCAAGCTGAGCGACAGCCGGCTCGTGCGGTGGCCGTCGTGGACCGTCGTGGAGTTCTTCCGCGCGGTGCCGCTGCTGCTGCTCATCATCTTCGTCTGGGGGCTCGCGTCGTACCCGAACGGGGTGCTGTTCCCCCTCGTGATCGGCCTGATCCTCTACAACGGATCGGTGCTCGCCGAGGTCTTCCGCGCCGGCATCAACGCCGTGCCGAAGGGACAGGCGGAGGCGGCCTATGCGCTCGGTCTGCGCAAGAGCGCGGTCACGCGCATCATCCTGCTGCCGCAGGCCGTGAAGATCATGTTCCCCTCGATCATCAGCCAGTGCATCGTCGTGCTGAAGGACACCAGCCTGGGGTACGCGATCCTCGCGCCGGGCCTCACCGTGGCAGGTCGCTCGGTCTGGAACACCTTCGACAACCGGCTGGCCACCGCCATCGTGCTCGCGGTCGTCTACATCGCGATGAACCTGCTGCTCACCTGGCTCGGTGGGTGGGTGCAGCGGCGCTACATCGGTCAGCGAAAGTCGTCCGACCAGGTCGGTGGCGTCGTGCAGGACCAGCGCGACGGTGGTGCGGGCGGCACCGGCGCACCGGGTCCGGCCTGAGCCGGCTCAGCGCTTCTTGGGGGTGACCCAGAGGTGGATGGTGCCCTCGACCGTGACGGTGCCGTCCTTCAGCGCCGCCTTCACGCGGATCGGGACGTCGGGACCGTTGGCCCAGTCCTCGGGGCTGGACTCGGCGGTGCAGTAGAGGTCGCCGGCCGACTTCGCCAGGTACTTCACGTCCATGCCCTTGGGCAGCCAGCGGGAGTCGCTCGGACAGGTGGCCTCGGCGAGCAGGCCCATGGCCGCCTCGAGACCGTTGCAGGCCGCGATCGCGTGCACGGTGCCGATGTGGTTCTGCACGCTGCGCCGCTTCGGGATCGTGATCTCGGCGAAGTGCGGCCGCATCTCGCGCACGGCGAGGTGGATCGACGCGAAGTACGGCGCCTTCTGGCCGTAGAAGATGGAGAACAGTCGCTTTCCCTGCGGGAGGGCCGACATCTTCCGGTACACATCGAGGGTGCTGGGCATGCGCGTGAGTCTAGGACCCTGACAGCGACGCTGTCTGCGTCGGCGCGGGCGATGTGGCGAACGGCTCAGTAGGGTGAGCGACGTGAACCTGTCGATGACCTCGTACGCCATCTTGGGGCTGCTGGCCTTCGACGGGGAGTCCGAGACCAAGGGCCTCACGGGCTACGAGCTGAAGCAGCGTGCCGACCGGACGCTGCGGTTCTACTGGACGTCGCCGGCGATGAGCCAGATCTACACCGAGCTCGACAAGCTGCTCCAGGGCGACCTGGTGCACGCCGTGGAGCAGACCGAGGGACGACGCACCACGCGCCGCTTCAAGATCAGCGACGAGGGACGCGCCCAGGTGGAACGGTGGCTCTCCGCACCCGTGGACGACCCGTTCCCGGTGCTCAAGCACCCGGTGGCTCTGCGTCTGCTGATGGGTCGGCTCACCTCGACCGAGCACGTGCAGGAGATGCTCGACGACTACCTCGAGCGGCTCGCCGTGCAGCGCAAGGAGCTGGAGGCCGTGCGCGAGATGCTCGGAGACGTCGAGGAGCTCCGCTACGCGGCCCGCGTCGCCGACTGGGGCATGTCGTACTACGACAGCGAGAAGGACATCGTCGAACGGATCCGACGCGACGTGGAGGAGCGCGGCTGATCCGCACTCCCCCACACCACACCCGTTGCTGCCACCAGCTCAGGTGGAGACGAGCGGCTCCACGTCGGCCTCGAGCTCCTCGCGGACCACGTCGAAGGCGACCTGGGGCGAGTAGCCCTTGCGCGCCAGCATGCCCGTGAGCCGACGGATCCGGGTGGTGTCGTCGAGGCCGCGCATGGAGCGCAGCTTCTTCTGGACCAGCCGGTGGGCCGCCTCACGCTCGGAGTCGGGATCGACGTCGGCCAGGACCTCCCGCGCGATCTCGTCGGCGATGCCCTTGCGCCGCAGCTCGAGCGCCAGCACCTTGGTGGCCAGGCCCTTGCTGCGTGAGCGCGACTCGACCCAGGCCCGCGCGAACGCGGCGTCGTCGATCAGACCGACCTCCTCGAACCGGTCGAGCAACCGCGTCGCGACGTCGTCGGGCACGTGCTTGCGCGCCAGCGCCTCGGCGAGCTCGGCCCGGCTGCGCGGCGAGTCCGTGAGCTTGTTGAGCAGGATGGTGCGAGCCACCGACTCGACGTCGGCATCGGGATCCTGCGCGGTGTCGCGCACCGGCTCGTCCGAGCCCACGGGCGGCTCCTGCCCTCGCGCCTGTCCCCCGGGCACGCTCAGAACTCCGTCGCGGGCAGGTCGATGTCGTCGTCGGCGACCTCGTCGTCGATCGTGGCGCCGACTCCCAGGTGCTCCTTGACGCGCTTCTCCAGCTCCTCGGCGAGGTCGGGGTTGTCCTTGAGGAACTGGCGGGCGTTCTCCTTGCCCTGGCCCAGCTGGTCGCCCTCGTACGTGTACCAGGCGCCGGCCTTGCGGACCATGCCCGTCTCCACGCCGACGTCGATCAAGCTGCCCTCCCGGCTGATGCCCTGGCCATACATGATGTCGAACTCGGCCTGCTTGAACGGCGGGGCGAGCTTGTTCTTGACGACCTTGACGCGTGTGCGGTTGCCGACCATGTCGGTGCCGTCCTTGAGCGTCTCGATGCGGCGAACGTCGAGCCGGACGGAGGCGTAGAACTTGAGCGCCTTGCCGCCGGTGGTGGTCTCGGGCGAGCCGAACATGACGCCGATCTTCTCGCGCAGCTGGTTGATGAAGATCGCCGTGGTGCCCGAGCCGTGGATGGCGCCCGTCATCTTGCGCAGGGCCTGGCTCATGAGGCGAGCCTGCAGACCGACGTGGCTGTCGCCCATCTCGCCGTCGATCTCGGCGCGGGGCACCAGGGCCGCCACGGAGTCGATGACGATGACGTCGATGGCGCCCGAGCGGATCAGCATGTCGGCGATCTCGAGGGCCTGCTCACCGGAGTCGGGCTGGGAGATGAGCAGCGCGTCGGTGTCGACACCCAGCTTGCGGGCGTAGTCGGGGTCGAGCGCGTGCTCGGCATCGATGAAGGCCGCCACCCCACCGGCCTTCTGGGCGTTGGCCACCGCGTGCAGCGCGACCGTGGTCTTGCCCGAGGACTCCGGACCGTAGATCTCGACGATGCGCCCGCGCGGCAGACCGCCGATGCCGAGCGCGATGTCGAGCGCCGTGGCGCCCGTCGGGATGACGTTGATCGGGACGCGGCCCCGCTCACCGAGGCGCATGACGGCGCCCTTGCCGTAGTTGCGGTCGATCTGGGCGATCGCGTTGTCGATCGCCTTCTCGCGCTGGTCGCTCGTGACGGCGGTGACGGGGGTCAGTGGTGCCTTGGAAGCCATGGGCTGGTCCGTTCTGCTCGGTGGGGGCCGGTCATCTGCGACGCTAGGGGCCGCCTCAGACATCTGGGGCCTCGTCGACCCCGCCTGTGGACAGCGACACACCTTCGCGTCAACCGTGTGGACAACGCTAGTACGAACACCTGTTCGATCGGATGCGACACGCCGTGTCGACCTCGTCGATGCCGGCACGCTCACGACTCCGCCACGATCGGTGGATCCTCAACCGCGGAACGCCCGCTGTGGTTGAGGATCCACCGATGAGGCTCCAGATGTTGAGGATCCACCGATGGGGGAAGGGGCGGGCGGTCAGCGCTCGCTGGCAGGAAGCTCCAGGCGGGCGTGCACGGCACGCCACACGGTCTTGGGGTCGACCCCGGCGTCGAGCGCCTCGCTGGCCGTGCGACCACCCAGGTCGGACATGACCTGCGACTCCGCCCACGAGCGGGCGTACGCCGGGCCGAGGTGGATCCGCATCCGCTCCCAGAACTCGCTGTGCCTCATCGCGGCCAGCATGCCACGGGGCGCACAGCCGTCGGCGACGGCCTCGGGCGACCTCGGAGCCGCTCGGGCCGTCCGCCGACCTCAGCCGAGCGCGACGATCGCGTCGAGCAGGGCGGGCTCGAGCGGCCGGTCCGCGTGCACGAGGCGGTCGAGGCCGTCGGGGAACGGGGCCCGGTGCACCAGCTCGAGCCCGGCGAGCTCGCTGACCCGGCCGGAGGCGGGGTTCGACGACAGTGACCGCGCCACGACGGGCCAGTCCTCGCGGGTGCGGTGCGCGGCGCCCACGCCCACGCTGGCCACCCACGTGCCGAGGCCGTGGCCCCACACGCGAGGCGCGAGGCGGAAGCCGAGGTTCCACCAGCCGTCGCGGGGCATGGCGCCTCCGGTGCCGACGACCTCGCCGGCCACCAGGACCGCCCACTCCCCCAGGCCGACGTCGCGCCAGTCGCGCTCCGCACGCTCCGCCAGACCCACGCTCTGCGAGCGGTCCGTGAAGACGCCCGCGGGCAGGTGCCGCCAGGTGCCGGGGTCGGAGTAGACGGCGTGGACGGCGTCGACGTCGTCGAGGACGAGGGGTCGCAAGCCCCAGTCACTGGGATTCACCAATACCCCCGCCTCGTCGTCGCTGGTCGTACGTCCGTGACACCGCGGGACGGGCCGTGCCTCGGTCCTTCGCTGCCGTCGGCCAGCATGCCAGGACCGTGACGCCGATCGCCTGGCAGGCTCGACCCCCACGCGACGTGAGGCCCCAAGCCGTGCGTCCGGGCTCGCCGGGCCCACGGTGTGGGGTCGGCGGGTCAGGCCGCGGAGACCTCGACCTCGCCGGGGGCGATGGACGACACGCTCGCGAGGTCGGTGGCCTCCTCGATGGCCAGCAGCGTACTGACGTCGAGGAGCACCTTGCTCAGCGGCACCTCCAGGGCGGCGGCGAGGGCAGCCAGCAGCTCCGAGCTGGGCTCCTTCTGGCCGCGCTCGACCTCGGAGATGTACCCGAGGGAGACCCGTGCCTTGGCGGAGACGTCGCGAAGGGTGAGCCCCTGGGCCATCCGGCGGGCGCGCAGCACCTCACCGACCAGCTGCCTCATGGCCGTCATGGTCCACCTCCGTCCGCCGTGCTCCGTGAGAGATCAACGCATTCCTGCGAGGGTCAACGCGATGGGCTCGGGTGTGATTCCCGACTCTCTGGATCCAGCCTAGCGACCAGGTGCGACAGCGCCGCAGCGACCGTCGCCGCGCGGACCTCGTCGCGGTCGCCCGACAGCGCGAGCGGCACCGGCACCTCCCGGGCTCCCGGTCCGTCGATGCCGACGTGGACCGTCCCGGCGGGCTTGCCCTCGCTCGGACCCGGACCGGCCACGCCGGTGGTCGAGACGCCCCAGTCGGAGCCCAGCAGGTGGTGCACCGACGCGGCCATCGCGACGGCGACGTCGGGATCGACCGTGCCACGCGCGGCCACCAGGTCGGGGTCGACCCCCAGCACGTCCGTCTTGACCTGCGTGGCATAGGCGACGAGACCACCGACGACCACGTCCGACGCCCCTGGCACGTCCACGAGGGCCGCGCACAGGAGCCCTCCCGTGAGCGACTCGGCGGTGGCGATCGTCTCGCCGCGCTCACGGAGCAGGCGCACGACCTCGACGGCGTCGGGGCCCGGTGTCACGACTCCGGGCTCACGACTCGGGGCTCGGGGCCGACGCCTTCGCGTCCCGCCGCAGCACGATCGCGTCGCGCACGTACTGCACCGCCGTGACGATCGTGATGGCCAGGGCGGCCGCCATGATCACGTGCGTCGCCCATCGCAGCACGTCGCTGGCGGTGTTGTCCCACAGCTCGAAGGGGAGCACGTAGCCGCCGATCGCGAGGGCCTGAAGCGTGGTCTTGATGCGCCCGCCCTGGCTCGCCGGCATCACGCCGTACTTCTTGACCACGAACCGCATGAGCGTGATGCCCCACTCGCGCACCAGCAGCACGATCGTGACCCACCACCAGAGCACGCCGATGATCGACAGGCCGACGAACGCCATGCCGGTGAGCGCCTTGTCGGCGATGGGGTCGGCGAGCTTGCCGAAGTTGGTGACGAGGTTGCGGCTTCGCGCGAGGTCACCGTCGATGCGATCGGTGATCATCAGCAGCGAGAAGGCCACGAACGCCCAGACCCGCGTCGAGACGTCGGACCCGTCCTGCGTGAGCAGCAACCAGCCGAAGAGCGGCACGCCGACGATCCGCAGGACCGTGAGGGCGTTCGCGATGTTCAGGTTGCTGGGAGCGTGCTCGGGCGTCGGATCGTGGCTGGCGTCGGCCGGCTGCATGCATGCCTCTCGGTGGCGGGGCGGACGTTTCAGTATGGAGCAGGGCTCCGGCGCCTGGCCACCTGGACCTCGGCCTCCTCGGCCGAGACGGTCGTGCCGAGGCCCAGCGGGGCGGTGTAGATCTTCTGGCCGTCGGGGCTCACGACCTTGACCCGCGCGTCGAGCAGCCCCTCGCGCGGCTCGACGCGGATGTCGGCCATCTCGCTCCACAGCAGCCCGACCCAGCCGTCGCCGTCGCGCATCCTCACCCCGTGGGCGTCCGCCACGAACAACGGGGTACGCGCGTCGCGGACGCCTTGCAGCACCGCGAGGGAGAGCAGCGCGAGCACCGCGGCAGGCACCCACAGCAGCACGTCGTCCCGGTCCCAGGCCAGCCAGGCGAACCCGGCCGCGACCCCGAGCGCGGCCAGCCCCAGGAGCGCGAACAGGGCGATCCGTCGACGGATCTCGAACGGCTCGTCGGAGGCGGTCTCCCCGGATCCTGGCGTGTCGGGACGCTCGTCGACCATGGGCACGCTCAGCCGACGCTGATCGAGGCGAGGACGTCCTCGAGGTCGTCGGGCTTGATCAGCACGTCGCGGGCCTTGGAGCCCTCGCTCGGGCCCACGACGCCGCGGCTCTCCATGATGTCCATGAGTCGGCCGGCCTTGGCGAACCCGACGCGCAGCTTGCGCTGCAGCATCGACGTCGAGCCGAACTGCGTGGTGACCACGAGCTCGACCGCCTGGATGACCAGGTCCATGTCGTCGCCGATGTCGTCGTCGAGGTCGCGCTTGGCCTGCGCGGGTGCCGTGACGTCGTCGCGGTAGCTCGGCTGCAGCTGCTCCTTGCAGTGCTTGACCACCTCCGCGATCTCCGCCTCGGTGATCCAGGCGCCCTGCATGCGCATCGACTTGTTGGCACCCATGGGCAGGAACAGTCCGTCGCCCTGCCCGACGAGCTTCTCGGCGCCCGGCTGGTCGAGGATCACGCGGCTGTCGGCGAGGGAGCTGGTGGCGAAGGCCAGACGGCTGGGCACGTTGGCCTTGATGAGCCCGGTGACCACGTCGACGCTGGGTCGCTGGGTGGCGAGCACCAGGTGGATGCCGGCGGCGCGCGCGAGCTGCGTGATGCGCACGACCGAGTCCTCGACGTCGCGCGGGGCGACCATCATGAGGTCGGCGAGCTCGTCGACGACGACCAGGAGGTACGGGTACGGGGTGAGCACGCGCTCGCTGCCCGGGGGCACCTTCACGGAGCCGGCGCGCACCGCCTTGTTGAAGTCGTCGACGTGCCGGAAGCCGAAGTTGGCGAGGTCGTCGTAGCGCTGGTCCATCTCGCGCACGACCCACTGGAGCGCCTCGGCCGCCTTCTTGGGGTTCGTGATGATCGGCGTGATGAGGTGCGGGATGCCCTCGTAGGCCGTCAGCTCGACCCGCTTGGGGTCGACCATGATCATCCGCACCTCGTCGGGCGTCGAGCGCATCAGCAGCGACGCGATCATGGAGTTGACGAAGCTCGACTTGCCGGAGCCGGTGGCGCCGGCCACCAGCAGGTGCGGCATCTTGGCGAGGTTGGCGACCACGAACCCGCCCTCGACGTCCTTGCCGAGGCCGATGACCATCGGATGGTGGTCGCCGCGGGCCTTGGCCGAGCGGAGGACGTCGCCGAGGGAGACCATCTCCTTGTCGACGTTCGGGATCTCGACGCCGATCGCGGACTTGCCGGGGATCGGGCTGAGGATGCGGACCTCGTTGGAGGCCACGGCGTAGGAGATGTTCTTGCTCAGCGCGGTGACCTTCTCGACCTTGACGGCCGGTCCGAGCTCGACCTCGTAGCGGGTGACCGTCGGTCCACGGGTGTAGCCGGTGACCTGGGCGTCGATCTGGAACTGCTCGAGGACCTCGGTGAGCCGCTCGACGACCTCGTCGGAGGCCGCGGAGCGCGCCTTGTGCGGGCTGCCCTCGCGCAGGACCGTGGAGTCGGGCAGGGAGTAGACGACGTCACCCGAGAGTGCGAGCTGCTCGGCGCGTGCCGGCAGCGGCTCCATGGGCGGCAGCACGACGTCGGTGGTGTCCTCTGTCTCCGGCGCGGCGTCGACCTCCACCGCACTCGCAGCCGCGGCCGCGGCGTCGGCCTCGGCCTTCTCGGCCTTGCGGCGACGTCGGGCCGAGACCTGACGGTCCTCGTCGGGACCGTCGACGAGCGGGTTCTCGTACGGCTCGTCGGCCACGGTGCGGGGGTGACGCTTGCGCGGGCTCGCCTCCGGCTCCGCCTCGGCGTCCTCGACGTGACGTCCGAGGGCACGGTCGCGGGCCTCTTGCAGTCGCGTGGGCACGGCGTGGAGGGGCGTGGCGGTGACGACGAGCAGGCCGAAGAGGACGACGAGCACGAGGATCGGGGCCACGACGTACTCGGTGCGCAGCAGGTCCATGGGGATGGCGGAGAACAGGAAACCGACCGCTCCCCCGGCGTCGCGGACCTCGACCATGTCCTCCGGGCGCGGCACGCCGTGGGCGAGGTGCACGAGGCCGAGCACGCCACCGCAGATGGCCGACCAGCCGATGACCTGACGGCCCACGGGGCCGTTGCGGTCGGGGTGGCGCAGCGTGCGCCAGGCGATGACGGCGAACAGGATCGGTACGGCCCAGGCCAGCAGACCCACCGTGCCCGTGGTGGCGGCACGCACCGCGTCGGCCACCGGACCGGGGACCTGCCACCAGACGGCGGCGGCCACGACGATGGCGAGCGCGACGATGCCGAACCCGACGCCGTCACGGCGCTGCTCGGGCTCCAGCTCGGCCGCGGAGTGCCCGATGCTGCGCGCGACCGCGCCGACGGCTCCGGCGATGCCCAGCCAGACGGCTGCGCAGGCACGGGCGAGCCCGCCGAGCACCGCGGCCACGGGACCGGGTCCGGTGCCCCGCGGGGCAGGCTTGCGCGCCGCGGGCTTGCGCTTCGCGGTGCTGCGGGAGGCAGGCTTCTTGCGGGCCTGGCTGCCGGACGGCCGCTTGCGCGGCGGGGAAGACGTTCGGGTCGCCATGGCGAGAGCCTAAACCAGAAGTCGAGGGTCGGCGTGCACCCACGCCGTCGACCCGGCGGGGATTCCCGGCGTGTCAGAGGTAGGCGTCGCACCTTCCGAGACCGTCATTCGGTGCGTCACCTACCTCGGACGGCGCGGATACGTGCGTCACCTACCTCTGACGGCCCGAGGACGGCCCGGTAGAGCGGCCCCGCTCGAGGCCGGGGCAGCGCAGCTGCAGGTCGTCGCGGAGACCGGAGGCAGCGCAGCCGCCGGACGACCGACCTCAGAGCGCTGCGACGCCGAGACCGAGGGCCTGGTGGAACCGAGCGAGGACGAGGTCGACGACCCGTCGGTCGGGCAGCCCGCCGTCGAGCACGGGTGCCGTCACCAGGTCGGCACCGCAGTGGCGCAGCATGTCGGCGTCGCGACCCGGGGTCAGCACGTAGGACGAGACCACCACCCGCTGGCCGTAGGCCCGCGCGATGTCGACGGCGTCGGTGAGCGGCGTGTCCTTCCCACCGATGGAGCCGATGTGCACCGGCCCGCCCCACACGGCGCTGACCAGCCGCGCCATCCGGGAGTAGCCCGTGATCGCCGCGTCGTCATGGGCTCCGGAGACACCCAGGACGATCGTGTCGTCCTTGCGGGCCCCTGCCTCGATCAGTCGCTGCACGCACAGCTCGGCCAACGTCCAGTCCGGGCCGATCGGGTGCGCGACCACGAGGGACGGGTCGTGCCGGGAGGCGGCCGACAGCGCGCCCGCCACGGCGGTCCCTCCGGTCAGCGTCAGCGGCACCGCCACCCGCACGGGCGGCCACGCGTCGTCGAGGGCCATCAGGTCGACCGGGGTGTCGCGCACGTCGACCGACGGAGCGTCGCGTCGCACGGCGTTGACCAGGCCCTGGAGGGCCACCCGTTCGGCCGGATCGGCATGCCCGGATGAGCAGGCGAGCAACACCTCGTCGGACCTGCGTGACGTCACTGACCAACCCCCTCGTGCGGGGAGATCGGCGTACGGCCGGCACCGTCGTGCGTAACGACGCTGCCGGCCGCAACCGGTGTCCCACCACGGTTCGGCCCCGCGCCGAACTCTTGATGACGACGTTAGTCAGCGCGTGTTTCGGCACCACCGCCCACAGGTTTCACCTGCGTAACAGTCCGAAGGTCCTCGATCGGACCGGGTCGGACGGCTCAGGCCTCGAGCACGATGGGGATGATCATGGGCCGACGCCGCAGCTTCCGGCCGGCGAACGAGCCGAGCACACGGCGCACGACCTGCTGCAGCTGCTGCGTGTCGTGCGTGCCCTCGCGCAGCGCCTGCTCCACCGCGTCGACGATCTTGGGCGTGATCTCGTCGAAGACGGAGTCGTCCTCGGCGAGACCGCGCGCGTGCACCTCCGGGCCCGTGACGATCTTGCCGTTCGTGGAGTCGACCACCACGACGACGGAGATGAAGCCCTCGTCGCGCAGGATCCGACGGTCCTTGAGCTCGCTGTCGGTGATCTCGCCGACCGAGGAGCCGTCGACGTAGACGTAGCCGCACTCGACCGCGCCGACCACGGACGCGTGCCCGTCGACCAGGTCGACGACGTACCCGTCCTCGGCCAGCAGCACGTTCGGCACGCCCGTCTGCGTGGCCAGCGCGGCGTTGGCGTGCAGGTGGCGGATCTCCCCGTGCACCGGCAGCACGTTGGTGGGCTTGACGATGTTGTAGCAGTAGAGGAGCTCGCCGGCCGACGCGTGCCCGGACACGTGCACCAGGGCGTTGCCCTTGTGGACCACGCGCGCGCCGATCTTGGTGAGCCCGTCGATGACGCGGTAGACGGCGTTCTCGTTGCCCGGGATGAGCGAGGACGCCAGCAGGACCGTGTCGCCCGGCTCGAGGCTGACCTGGGGGTGGCTGCGGTTGGCGATGCGCGACAGGGCGGCCATGGGCTCGCCCTGGGAACCGGTGGACATCAGCACCATCTTCTCCGGCGGCGCGGCATCGATCCGGTCGACGACGACCCCGTCGGGCACGTGCAGGTACCCCAGGTCGCGGGCGATCTGCATGTTGCGCACCATCGAGCGTCCGACGTAGGCGACCTTGCGGCCGTGCTTGGCGGCGGCGTCGAGGACCTGCTGCACCCGGTGCACGTGCGAGGCGAACGAGGCGACGATGACGCGCTGCGTGCTGGACGCGAACACCGCGTCGATCGCCGGGGTGATGTTGCGCTCGGCCACCGTGAACCCGGGCACGTCCGCGTTGGTGGAGTCGGTGAGGAAGAGGTCGACACCGGCCTCGCCGAGCCGCGCGAAGGCGCGCAGGTCGGTGATGCGGCCGTCGAGCGGCAGCTGGTCCATCTTGAAGTCGCCCGTGTGCAGCGCGACGCCCGCGGGCGTCTTGACCGCGACGGCGAGGGCGTCGGGGATCGAGTGGTTGACGGCCACGAACTCGAGCTCGAACGGCCCCAGGTGCAGCGTCTCGTTCTCGGCCACCACGTGCTGCGGCACGTCGCGCAGCCGGTGCTCGCGCAGCTTCGGCTCGACGAGGGCCAACGTCAGCCTCGAGCCGACCACGGGGATGTTCCCGCGCTCGCGCAGCAGGTACGGCACACCGCCGATGTGGTCCTCGTGGCCGTGGGTCAGCACGACGGCGACCACGTCGTCGAGCCGTTCCCGGATGGGGCCGAAGTCGGGCAGGATCAGGTCGACGCCCGGGTGGTGCTCCTCGGGGAACAGCACGCCGCAGTCGACGATCAGCAGCTTGCCGCCGAACTCGAAGACGGTCATGTTGCGACCGATCTCGCCGAGTCCGCCGAGCGGGGTGACGCGCAGGGTGTTCGAGCCCAGGGCCGGGGGCGGGCCCAGCTCCGTGTGCATGTGACTCAAGGAGTTCGTCCGTTCAGTCGATCAGGTCTGGTCGATCAGGTGGGAGGCGGCGAGGGCGTCGCGCAGCATGGCGACCTCGTCCTCCGTGGCCTCGGGCAGGGGCGCGCGGGTCGTGCGGTTGTCGAGCACGCCCAGGATCTGCAGCACGGCCTTGGCCGTGATGACGCCCTGGGTGACGGTCATCATCGCCCGGTCGATGGGCAGGAGCTGCCGCTGGATGGCGCGAGCCTCGTCGAGGTCGCCGGCGTCGACCGCGGCGACCAGGTCGGCGAGACGACGGGGCGCGGCGTGGGAGACGACGCTGACGATGCCGCTGGCTCCGTACGCGAGCCAGCCGAGGTTCAGCGAGTCGTCGCCGGAGTAGATCGTGATGCCGGTCTCGCGCATGAGCCACGCACCGCGGTTGAAGTCGCCGACGGCGTCCTTGACCGACAGCACGAGCGGGTTCTTGCGCAGCTCGACGTAGGTCTCGGTCGCCAGCATGACTCCGCTGCGTCCGGGGATGTCGTAGAGCATCACCGGGACGTCCTCGCCGGCCTCGGCCACGGTGTTGACGTGCGCGACGATGCCCGACTGCGGCGGCTTGGAGTAGTAGGGCGTGACGACCAGCAGGCCGTGGGCGCCGGCCTTGCGGGCCTGCTGCGCCAGCTGCACGGAGTGACGGGTGTCGTTCGTGCCGACACCGGCCACCACGGTGGCACGGTCACCGACGGCCTCGACGACGGCGGCCAGCAGCTGTCCGTCCTCCTCGACCGTGGTGGTGGGCGACTCGCCGGTGGTGCCGCTGACGACGAGGCCGTCGTTGCCGTGGTCGACCAGGTGCTTCGCCACCTTCTGCGCCGCAGCGAGGTCGAGGTCGCCGTCGGGCGTGAACGGCGTGACCATGGCGGTCAGGACGCGCCCGAACGGCGCGGCGTCGCTGGCGAGCGGGGAGGTCATGGACCGAGGTTACCGCTCGACGCTGCGGCGTCCGGTCCGGCCCGCTGAGCACGCAGGAGGATGCGACCGGGTCGATCAGGTCGTCCAGGTGCCTCGTCGCGCGACGTCCACGTGCGGCACCGCGCGTGCGGGCCAGGCAAGGCGCGTCGCTACCGTCAGCCCATGACGACGTACGAGCTCGACCGTGCCATCGCCTCGACACCCGGCGACGACGGCCTGCGCCACCTCGTCCTCACCGCGGACTGGAACACCCCCAACGGGACGGCCAACGGCGGCTACGTGCTCGCCGTGCTCGCCCGCGCCACGCTCGACGAGGCCGCCACCACCGCCCCTGCGCACCCTGACCTGCTCACCGTCTCGGTGAGCTACTTCAAGCCGCCGACACCGGGCGATGCCGCGGTGGAGGTGACCACGTTGCGCGTCGGTCGACGCGTGTCGGTCCACCAGGCAGTGCTCCTGCAGAACGGCGCCACCGTCGCGCA
>NZ_LMMY01000014.1:353186-393632 GCF_001422865.1 Aeromicrobium sp. Leaf272 | reverse complement strand
CCCCGCACGGCGCACCCCCCGTCGGCGGGCCCGACGACGGCGTCGACGTCTCCGGGTACGTGCCGTCCGGGGCGGTCCCGATCGTCGACCGCTACGAGGTCCGTCTGCCCGAGGTCCCCGGCTGGCTGCGTGGCGAGCCGAGCGGCGATCCCGAGGCGAGCGTGTGGGTCCGCCCCAAGGACGGCCGACCGATCGACGCCGTCGCGGCCGCTGCCATCGTCGACGGCTACCCGCCCGTCACGGCCGAGCTCGGGCTCCTGGCCTCCGCCACCGTCCAGCTGACCGTGCACCTGCGCCGCCGCCCCGAGACGGCGTGGGCGCTGATGCACGTGACGACCCGCCACGTGGTGCACGGCTACCACGACGAGGACGTCGAGCTCTGGGACGACCAGGGCCGCCTCGTGGCACAGAGCCGGCAGCTCGCCGTCCTGTCCTGACCTTCGGGGCCCACGCCTCCGGCGCGGCTCTCAGGACTGGTGGCCAGGGCAGGTCGTCAGGGCTGGGGCACGACGGCGGCGTCGACGACGCGGCCGACGCCGATGACCGCGGCCGCGGTCGCCAGGACGGCCAGACCCGCGACACCTGCGGTGACGGCGTCGTGCACCACGAGCTGCGGGATCGCGCGGTCCGGCACCGCCGCCGCGGCGATGCCGGCACCCACCAGCCCGATCCAGTTGCCCGTCATGGCAGACCGGTGGTCGCGGATACGACCTTGCCGTGCGCCGAGGATGCCGAGCGGAACCGTGACCAGCGTGACCACCGAGAGCGCGTGCAGGGCACTGAAGTGCCCGGGCCGGATCTCCTGGATCCAGAACGACGAGGCGGCCACGAACATCAGCGCGACGACCCACACCCGCCCGGCCACGCGATGCCCCTGGTTGCCGCGCGGGCCCCGGAAGAGCTGCCACGCCCCGACCAGGAGCGCGACGACGGCGGCGAAGGCATGGGTGGCGATCAGGGGTGTCATGACAGCTCCGGCTTCAGGAGGGCGAGCAGGGGGTCGGTGACCGAGCGCACCTGGTCGGCGGTGACGGTGGTCGCGGCCAGGAGCTGCTCGAACGAGGACTCCAGCAGCCGTCCCCCGTCGGCGACGAGCGTGGATCCCGCATCGGTGAGCTGCACGACTCGACGATTGCCCGCCCCGTCCGTCCGGGTCGCGGTGACGAGCCCGGCCTCGACCAGCGACTGCACCATCCGACTGGCCGCGGGTGCGGAGACGCCACGGGCGCCGGCGAGCTCGACCTGAGTGGGCGCGCCGAGCACCTGGATCGTGACCAGGGTCAGGAACCGGCCGTAGCTGATGTCGAACGACTCGCCGAGCATGCGGTCGGCCGCGGCGTCGAGCGCCGAGACGAGAGTGTGCAGCCGGTAGGCCGGTTGCGTCGGGTCGTAGGTCACCCGACCATGGTGCACAGATTAAGTTACCTACGTCAATATGCAGTCGTCAGTGGTCTCAGGTCCGCCACGTGACCCCGGCTCGCTCCTACCCTGAGCCATGACGAGGGACACCCGCGCCACGCCGGTCGGGGACCGACCGACCCTGCGCACCGCCGCCCCGTTCGTCGCGGTCGGCACGCTCGGCCTCCTCGGCCTCCTCGTACCGCCCCACCCGGAGTCGACGACACCCGTGCAGCCGTGGCACGTGGTGGCACTCTTCGCCGTCACCCTCGCGATCCTCGCTCGCAGCCTCACGTCGCCGGTACGCACCTGGGCCGATCCCGGTGCCCCGCTGTTCTTCTTCGTGGTGATCGCCGCCGCGCGCGAGGTCAGCGGCGGCGCCATGGGCGGCGGGGGCGGGCTCGTCGCGCTCCCCGTCCTGTGGTTGGCCCTGTTCGGTCGCCGCAAGGACCTCTGGCTCTCCGCCCTGGCCACCCTGGTGCTCTTCCTGGTGCCCGCGCTGCTCATCGGCGATCCGCGCTACCCCACCAGCGGGTGGCGGATGGCCCTCATCTGGACGGGCGTCTCCCTCTTCATCGGCCCAGCCATCCAGGACGTCGTGCGCCGTCTCGCCGTCGAACGGCGCGAGCACCAGCAGGCGGCGGCCGAGGCGCGCGGCCTGCTGGGAGGCGCGCGACTGAGCAGCATGATCGCGACCGACCGCGCCGGGTTGATCACGTCCTTCGGCGTGGGGGCCGAGCACCTCCTGGGGTACCGAGCCGTCGAGGTCGTGGGACGCGTGAACGTCTCGTCGTTGCACGACCCGCAGGAGCTCGCGGCCACCGCGACGGCCCGCGACAGCGACCCGGGGCACGTCCTCGCCGAGCTCGCCGCCGAGGACGCGCCGAGCCAGGTCTGGACCTACCTGCGCGCCGACGGGACGAGGATCTTCGTGCGCCTCGCGGTCACCGAGCTCCGCCACGACGACGGCACCGTGGTCGGCTACCTCCACGTCGCCATCGACGCGACTGCCGCGGTCTCGGACCAGCGCCGGCTCGCGGCCGCAGAAGCCCGATGGCGCACGGTGACGGACCAGCTGCCGGACGCGACGGTCGTCGTCGTCGACCCGTCGATGACCATCGAGCTCGTCGCCGGGGCCGGGGCCATGCGTCAGGGGATCGAGGGCAAGGTGGGTCAGCCGCTCGATGCCTTCTCGGGACCGGTCAACATGGCGATCTGGAACCGGCTCGTCCCGCTCGCCATCGACGGCACCACGTCGGAGGAGGACCTCGCGGCGACCCGCACCGGGGACGAGCACCACGTCGTCGTCACGCCCCTGGACACGGCGGACGGTCCACGCGCACTGATCGTGGCGCGCGACGTCAGCGCGGAGCGTCGGCGTGAGCGCGAGGTGGCTCGGGCCCGGGACCGCGCCGAGCACCTCTTCCTGGACGCGCCGCACGGCATCGCCGTCCTCGACGCCGACGGTGTCGTCCTCGAGGTGAACGGCGCACTCGAGCGGATGCTGCCGCTCCCCGCGGGAGCGCTCGTGGGCCGGAACCTCGTCGACCTCTCCCCCGACCCGGAGTCCAGCCGACGTCTCCTGGCCGAGCTCGACGAGAGCCCGGCGCGCCTCGCGACCACGTCGTGGACGTGGGAGTCCGACGACGACCACGTGGTCCACCTCTCCCTGTCGCTGGCACGACTGCGAGCCGACGAGGACACGTCGTCGGACGACATCATCGTCAACGTCGTCGACGTGTCGGACCGCCAGCGCTACGAGCTCCAGCTCACCCACATGGCCGACCACGACGCACTCACCGGTCTGGTGAACCGGCGCCGCTTCGACCGCGACCTCGAACGCCACCTCGTGGAGTGCCGCCGCACGGGGGCACGCGGCGCGCTCCTCCTGCTGGACCTGGACCACTTCAAGGAGGTGAACGACACGCTCGGGCACCGGGCCGGCGACGAGCTGATCTCCTCGGTCGCCGCGGTCCTGCGCCGCGAGCTGGGGGACGCGGACATCGTGGCGCGACTCGGCGGCGACGAGTTCGGAGTGCTCCTGCCGTCCGCGGGACCGGAGGAGGCGTCAGCGCTCGCGAACCGACTCGTCGAACGCATCCGCGACCACACGGCGACCCTCGACGGGACGCGGCGGCGGGTCACGGCCAGCGTGGGAGTCCTGCCGATCACCTACGCCGACAGCCTGTCCGGTGACGACGCCCTCGCGACGGTCGACATGCTCATGTACGACGCGAAGGACGCAGGCCGCGACCGGGCCGCCGTGCTCGGTGTCGCCCTGAACGAGGTCCCCCGTCTCGGGGCGCGACTGCGCTGGCGCGAGCGCCTCGAGCACGCGCTCGAGCACGACGACTTCGAGCTCCACCTCCAGCCGATCCAGCACGTCGCGTCGGGACGGATCACCGGCGCAGAGGCGCTGCTGCGCATGCGGGACCCCGACGGGGCTCTCGTGATGCCCGGCCGATTCCTCTACATCGCAGAACGTGCGGGTCTCATCGCGGCCCTCGACCGCTGGGTCCTGGCCCATGCGCTGCCGATCCTGACCGACCTGCAGCGGGTCCGGCCGGGCTTCGTGCTCGAGGTGAACGTGTCCGGGCTGACGATCGGCGATCCCGAGCTGGAACGGATGATCGTCTCGGCAGCCACCTCGGGTGCCTTCCCACCGCAGTCACTCGTGCTGGAGATCACGGAGACGGCGGCGGTCTCCGACCTCGAGAACGCCCGTGGTTTCGCCCGACGGGTCGCGGCGACCGGATGCCGGCTGGCCCTCGACGACTTCGGCGCGGGGTTCGGGTCCCTCTCCTACCTCAAGCACCTCGACTTCGACCTGCTCAAGATCGACGGCGAGTTCGTGGCCGACTCGCACCGCAACGGTGTCGACCGGACGATCCTGCGATCGGTGGTGGCCATGGCGAAGGCGCTCGGCAAGGGGACGGTCGCGGAGTTCGTGGCCGAGGGCGCCGTCCTCGACGTGGCGCGCGCCGAGGGCGTCGACTTCGCCCAGGGGTACGTGATCGGGCGTCCGGTCCACCACGACGACTTCGCGGCGACCTACCTCGACTGAGGCCCGGGGCCGACGGCGCGCCGGGTCAGGCGCGCACGTAGGTGACGATGTCGAACGGCACCCGCTCGGGCTCCGGTCCGACGTGCGGGACCCGGCCCGCCTCGTGCCAGCGCTCCCAGTCGATCCGCGGGAAGTACGTGTCGCCGTCCGGCGCCGCGGCCACGCGGGTGACCACCAGGACGTCGACCAGGTCGCGTTCGAGCGCCGCAGCGTAGACCTGGGCACCACCGACCAGGAACACCTCGTCGTCGAGCGATCGGGCACGGTCGAGCGCCTCGTCGAGGGAGTGCGCCACCTCGACACCCTCGGCGCTCCACCGCGGGTCGCGGGTGACGACGATGGTGGTGCGGCCCGGCAGCGGCCGGCCGATGGACTCGTACGTGGCCCGCCCCATGACCATCGGGTGGCCGAGCGTGAGCTGCTTGAAGTGGGCCAGGTCCTCGGGGAGCCGCCAGGGCAGGGCGCCGTCGACCCCGATCACCCGGTTGGCGCCCATCGCGACGACGAGCGTGGTGGTGGCGGTAGTCATGCGTGTGCTCAGACGGCGATCGGTGCCTTGATGCCCGGGTGGGGGTCGTACCCGGTGACCTTGACGGAGTCCAGGGTGAACCCGTCGATGCTCGTGACCGACGGGTCCAGCCACAGCTCGGGCAGGGGGCGCGGCTCGCGCTCGAGCTGCAGGCGGGCCTGGTCGAGGTGGTTGAGGTACAGGTGCGCGTCGCCGAAGGTGTGGACGAAGTCGCCCACCCGCAGCCCGGCGACCTGCGCGACCATGTGCGTGAGCAGCGCGTAGGACGCGATGTTGAACGGCACGCCGAGGAAGACGTCGGCCGACCGCTGGTAGAGCTGGCACGACAGACGGCCCGGGCCCCCGTCGTCGGCCGGTGCGACGTAGAACTGGAAGAAGGCGTGGCAGGGCGCGAGCGCCATGGCGGGCAGGTCGGCCACGTTCCAGGCGCTGACGATGTGGCGCCGGGAGTCCGGGTCGGCCTTCAGCGACTCGATGACACCCACCAGCTGGTCGATCGTCTCGCCGTCCGGCGTCGGCCACGAGCGCCACTGGTGGCCGTAGACCGGCCCGAGGTCGCCGTTCTCGTCGGCCCACTCGTCCCAGATGGTGATGCCGTTCTCGCGGAGCCACCGGGTGTTGGTGTCGCCCGAGACGAACCAGAGGAGCTCGCCGACGACCGACTTGAGGTGCACCTTCTTGGTGGTGACCAGCGGGAACCCGGCCGTGAGGTCGAAGCGCATCTGGTGCCCGAACACGCTGCGGGTGCCGGTTCCGGTGCGGTCGCCCTTCTCGACGCCCTCGTCGAGGATCCGGCGGACGAGGTCGAGGTAGGCCTGCATGCTCCGGAGGATACCCGCCGACGCCGACAGGTCCTGTGCGAAACTCTGGTCGTGCCCCTCGCCGAGTACGAGGCCTCCCCGCAGGAGGTCCGCCGCTTCGCCCTCCTGCAGATCGGTCTGACCGCAGGCTTCATGACGCTGATCTTCCTGGCCCTCGGCGGTACCGACGCCGATCTTCCGCCGTGGTGGCTGCTGGCGGCGCTGCTGCTGGTGGTCGTGGTCGCCGCCGTGCTCTCCGAACGAGTCTGGCTGCAGGCCTCCCCGCTCGATCCCGACGACGACCCCGACGACCTCGAGCGCCGCGCGATCGGCATCTACGCCGCGCAGACGGTGCGCAAGCTGATGTTCTGCGAGGCGTCCGTGCTGCTGGCGATCCTCGTCTCGTTCGTGGGCACCTGGGGCGGCTGGCCGATCCTGCTCGCCGGGGTCCCGGGCCTGTTCCTGCTGGGCTTCGAGACGTGGCCCGGCCTGCGCAACCTGACCATGACCGCCGCGATGCTCGAGGCCGAGGGCGCCGAGACACGACTCGTCGAGAGCTTCCGGTCGTGGTGACCGCCGACGTGAGCGTCCGGCTCGCCTGGCCCGACGACGTGGCGGCGATCGCGACCGTCCAGCAGGCCGCCTGGCGTGACGCCTTCGGGGACATGACCACCGTCGACGTCGCCCCGGCGTGGCACGCACTCCTCACGACTCCCCCGGACGCTCGCGCCCGGGTGCTCGTCGCGCTCGAGCAGGCCACGCTCCGCGGGGTGGCCTTCGTGCACCCCTGCCACGACCCCGACGCCGACCAGGTCGCCGACGGCGAGGTCGGCGAGCTGCTGGTCGACCCCGGCCACCGCGGCGAGGGTCACGGCTCGCGGCTGCTCCAGGCCGCCATCGACACGTTGCGCGCCGACGGCTTCGAGCGAGCCCGGTGGTGGCTGCCCACGACCGACGACGCCCTGCGAGCCTTCGTGGTCGGCACCGGGTGGGCCGCCGACGGGGCCCACCGTGAGCTCGCCGACGAGACCGGCGCCCACACCGTGAAGCAGGTGCGACTCGTCACCTCGTTGGTCGAGGAGTGAGCGACCGCTCCCCCGACCCACCCAGTGCCGCCCGTCGCCGAGTCGTGGCCGACTCCCTGGGGGTCGGCGTGGCCACCGGTCTCTACGGCGTCTCGTTCGGCGCCCTGGGCACCGCGTCGGGACTCAGCGTCCTGCAGACGTGCGTGCTGTCCCTGGTGGCCTTCACCGGTGCCTCCCAGTTCGCCTTCATCGGCGTGGTCGCGGCCGGCGGAGCTCCGCTGACCGGTGCCCTCACGTCCGTGCTGCTGGGCACGCGCAACCTGTTCTACGGTCTCAGCCTCGCCTCGATCCTGCGTCTCACCGGGGTGCGGAGGACCCTGGGCGCGCACCTCGTGATCGACGAGTCGACGGCCGTCGCCGTCGCCCAGCGCGACCACGTCCTCGGCAGGCTCGGGTTCTGGTGGACCGGCGCCTCGATCTACCTGTTGTGGAACCTGTCGACCCTCGCCGGCGCGCTCGCGGGCACCGCGATCGGCGACCCCCGCACCTACGGGCTCGACGCCGCGGTCGGCGCGGCGTTCCTGGCCCTGCTCTGGCCACGCCTGTCCGGAGCACTCGCCCGGGTCGTCGCGCTGGTCGGCGCCGGGGTGGCCCTGGGCCTGGTGCCGCTCTCCCCCGCCGGCGTGCCGATCATCGCCGGCGGCGCGGTGGCCGTCGCGGCAGGTCTGCTGCTGCGTGACCGGCTCGGACGGCCCGCGTCGTGAGCGCCACCTGGCTGGGCATCGTGCTCACGTGCGTCGGCTGCTACGCCCTGAAGCTCGCCGGGCTCTCGGTGCCGGAGCGGGTCCTCGAGCACCCCGCCACCCGACGTGCCGTCGACCTCATCCCGGTGGCTCTTCTCGGTGCCCTGGTGGCCGTGCAGGTGCTGGCCGACGGACAGCGCGTCGCCGTCGACGCGCGCCTGGCCGCCGTCGCGGTGGCGGCGGTGCTGCTGGTGCTGCGTGTGCCGTTCCTCGCCGTGGTGGGGGCAGCAGCCCTCAGCGCCGCCCTCCTGCGTCTGTAGCCCCGGGTCAGCCGACCACGACGGCGGCGACGTCCTCGGCGTGGTCCTCGACCACGGAGAAGTGGTCGGCGTCGAGCTCGTGCAACGTCGTGGGCCAGCCCACGTGGTTCCACTGCCGGTGGACGGCGCGCACCTCGTCGATCGGTGTCCGCTCGTCCCGCAGCCCGGTCACGAACGCGACCGACGTCCCGCGCGCCACCGGCGGCGACGCCGGTCCGAGCATCGCGCCGCTGATCGGGTCGGCGCGAGGGAACGGAGCGGCGGCGACGCAGACCGTGCGTGCGAGGCCGACCCCGAGACGTCGCTGGTTCAGGGTGAGGCTCGCTGCGGCGACGCCCCCACGGGACCAGCCGACGAGCACCAGGTCGTCGGGATCGTGGTCAGCGGTCTCCCGGGCGAAGCGCAAGGAGGTCAGCAGGTCGGCGCGTCCGCCGTCAGAGGAGGTCACGTCCCAGTCCGGCGTGACGGTCCGGTGCCCGGACGCAGTCACGGCGGTGGCGAGTCGGGCGAGGGCGCGGCGCTCGTTCGGGCCGGAGCCGTGCCAGAGCAGGACGGTGGGACCGTCGCCGACTACGTCCGCCACCCGACCGGGCGCGTACGCGACCTCCATCAGTCGCCGAGGCCGAGCACCACGTCGAGACCGACGGTGACACCCGGCCGGTCGGCCACGTGACGCACGGCCGCCACCACGCCGGGCATGAACGACTCCCGCGTGGACGAGTCGTGCCGCAGGCTCAGGATCTCCCCCTCGCCGCCCAGGAGCACCTCCTGGGACGCGACGAAGCCACGCGAGCGCACGGCGTGCACCGTGATCCCGTCGACCTGGGCACCCCGAGCACCGTCGGGGTCGGTGGTGGTGGCGTCGGGGACCGGCGGCGAACCGGCCTCGGCGCGGGCGGCCGCGATCAGCTCGGCCGTGCGGACGGCCGTCCCCGAGGGGGCGTCGACCTTCGCAGGGTGGTGCATCTCGATCACCTCGACGGACTCGAAGAAGGGCGCGGCCGTGGCGGCGAAGCGCATGAGGAGCACCGCGCCGATGGAGAAGTTGGGCACCACGAGCACCGAGACCCCGGTGCGCTCGTGGACGGCCGTACGCACCGACCGCAGCCGCTCGCCGTCGAATCCCGAGGTGCCCACGACCACGTGCACCCCGCGCTCGATGCACCACAGGACCTGGTCGAGCGCCACGTCGGGCGTGGTGAAGACGAGGGCCACCTCGGCTCCGGACTCCCCCACCAGGTCGATGGAGTCGCCGACGTCGACCTGGGCGACGACCTCGATCCCGTCGGCGGCGTCGAGCGCCTCGACGGAGGTCGAACCCATGCGCCCACGGGCGCCCAGCACGGCTACACGAGTCATGACCTCAGGCTATCGAGCGAGCACGTCGCGCAGCACCACGAGCCCGGCGTGCAGCTCCGCGAACGACGTGGTGAGGGGCGCGAGCCCGAGCCTCACCAGGTCGGGCTCGCGGAAGTCGGGCACCACGCCACGGTCCACCAGCGCAGCCGTGACGGCGCGCGCGTCGGGGACCCGCACGGTCACGTGACCACCGCGACGTGCCGCGTCACGCGGTGTGACCACCTCGACCGGACTGCCGTCGGCGGCCAGCACGTCGAGCGCGTCGATCGCGAAGGACGTGAGCAGCACCGACTTGACCCGCACTGCGTCCACGCCCGCCTCGGCGGCCATGGCCGCACCCTCGCGCACCGCCAGCAGGCCGGCGACGTTCGGCGTCCCCGACAGCAACCGACGTGCGTCCGCGGCGGGGCGGTAGTCGTCGGCCATGGCGAAGAGGTCGTCGGCGCTCCACCAGCCCGGCAGCGGCTGCTCGAGCACGGGGAGGTGGCGAGCCGCCGCGTACAGGAACGCCGGTGAGCCCGGTCCACCGTTGAGGTACTTGTAGGTGCAGCCGACCGCGAGGTCCACGCCCGCGGCGTCGAGCGCGGTGGGCACCACCCCGACCGAGTGGCACAGGTCCCACACGACCAGGGCACCGGCCGCGTGCACCCGGTCGGTGAGCGCGGCCAGGTCCAGCAGGGCGCCGGACCGGTAGTCGACGTGGCTCAGCAGCACGACGGCAGTGCGCTCGTCGAGCACGGCGTCCAACGAATCGGTCAGGTCGCCCTCGGAGTCACGCTCGATCGTGACCAGCTCCATGCCACGGGCTGCCGCCACGTGCGACGCCAGGTAGCGGTCGGTCGGGAAGTCGCCGGCGTCGACGACGATCCGGCTGCGTCCGGGCACGATCGACGCCGCGGCGTGCAGGGCCTTCGCGATGCAGATCGACGTCGAGTCGGCCACCACCGTCTGACCGGGTGCGGCACCGACGAGGGCGCCCACCTCGTCGCCCACCTCGACCGGCAGCTCGGTCCAGCCCTCCGACCAGCCACGGATCAGACGGCTGCCCCACTCGTCACGCACGAACGAGGCGAGGCGCTCTCGCGTGCGCAGAGGCAGCCGACCCAACGAGTTGCCGTCGAGGTAGGCCACCATGTCGGCGTCGAGCACGAACTGCTGGCGGTACACGGCCAGCGGGTCGGCAGCATCGAGCGCGGCGGCGCGCTCACGGAAGTCGGTCATCTCGCGGATCGTCTCACGCCGAGGGCCGTGACCCCGTCGACCGCCCGGACCGAACGCGACGAGGCCCCCACCCCCGAAGGGGTGAGGGCCTCGTGACGTGGACCGATCAGGCGTCCGTGGACTCCTCGGCGTCGGCCGGGGCCTCGTCGGTGGCGTCCTCGGGAGCTGCGTCCTCGGGGACGGGGATCAGCGAGATCTTGCCGCGGTCGCCGAGCTCGGCGATCTGGACCTGGATCTTCTGGCCCACCGAGACGACGTCCTCGACGTTGTTCACGCGCTGGCCGCCGTTGAGGTCGCGCAGCTTGCTGATGTGCAGCAGCCCGTCCTTGCCCGGCGAGAGCGCGATGAACGCACCGAAGTCGACCGTCTTGACGACGGTGCCGAGGTAGCGCTCGCCGACCTCGGGCATCGTCGGGTTGGCGATCGCGTTGATGGCGTCGCGCGCACGGTCGGCCGCACCGCCGGCCTCGCCGGCGATGTAGACGGTGCCGTCGTCCTCGATCGAGATCTTGGCGCCGGTGTCGTCCTGGATCTGGTTGATCATCTTGCCCTTCGGGCCGATGACCTCGCCGATCTTGTCGACCGGCACCTTCACCGTGATGATCTTCGGGGCGAACTCGCTCATCTCGTCGGGCGCGTCGATGGCCTCGGACATGACGTCGAGGATCGTCAGGCGCGCACCCTTGGCCTGCGTGAGGGCACCGGCGAGCACGTCGGCGGGGATGCCGTCGAGCTTGGTGTCCAGCTGCAGGGCCGTGATGAACTCGGGCGTGCCCGCGACCTTGAAGTCCATGTCGCCGTACGCGTCCTCGGCACCGAGGATGTCGGTGAGGGTGACGTACTCGGTGGCGCCGTCGACCTCACCGGAGATGAGGCCCATCGCGATGCCCGCGACCGGGGCGCGCAGCGGCACACCGGCGTTGAGCAGACCGAGCGTCGAGGCGCAGACCGAGCCCATCGACGTGGAGCCGTTCGAGCTCAGCGCCTCGGAGACCTGACGGATCGCGTAGGGGAACTCCTCCTTGGTGGGCAGGACCGGCAGGAGCGCGCGGCCGGCGAGCGCACCGTGGCCGATCTCGCGGCGCTTCGGCGAACCGACGCGGCCCGTCTCACCCGTGGAGAACGGGGGGAAGTTGTAGTTGTGCATGTACCGACGCGTGCTCTCGGGGCTCAGCGTGTCGAGCTTCTGCACCAGGTCGAGCATGTTCAGCGTGGTCACGCCCAGGATCTGGGTCTCGCCACGCTGGAACAGGGCCGAGCCGTGCACGCGCGGGATGACGCCGACCTCGGCCGACAGCTCACGGATGTCGGCGAGTCCACGACCGTCGATGCGCACCTTGTCGCGGAGCACACGCTGGCGGACGAGGCTCTTGGTGACGGCACGCAGCGCGGCACCGACCTCCTTCTCGCGACCCTCGAACTGCTCGCCGAGCTGGTCGAGCACGTCGGCCTTGATCTGGCTCTCGCGGTCCTCGCGATCGGCCTTGGAGGAGATCGTGAGGGCCTCGGCCAGCGGGCCGGAGGCGGCTGCGGCGACGGCGTCGTAGACGTCGTCCTGGAAGTCGAGGAAGACCGGGAAGTCCTGGACGGGCTTGGCCGCGGCCTCGGCGAGCTGCTGCTGCGCCTCGCACAGCTGGCGGATGAAGCCCTTGGCGGCGTCGAGGCCACCGGCCACGACCTCCTCGGTGGGCGCCTGGACACCGGACTGCACGAGGTCCCAGGTGTTCTCGGTGGACTCGGCCTCGACCATCATGATCGCGACGTCGCTGGAGCCGTCGGCCTGCGTGGCGATGCGGCCCGCGACGACCATGTCGAACACGGCGTCCTCGAGCTGGCTGTGCGTCGGGAAGGCGACCCACTGGCCGTCGATCAGGGCGACGCGGGTGGCGCCGATCGGACCGGAGAACGGCAGGCCCGAGATCTGCGTGGACGCGGAGGCGGCGTTGATGGCCAGCACGTCGTACGGGGTGTCGGGGTTCAGGGCCAGGACCGTGATGACGACCTGGACCTCGTTGCGCAGACCCTTCTTGAAGGTCGGCCGCAGCGGGCGGTCGATCAGGCGGCAGGTGAGGATCGCGTCCTCGCCCGGGCGGCCCTCACGACGGAAGAACGAGCCGGGGATGCGTCCCGCGGCGTACATCCGCTCCTCGACGTCGACCGTGAGGGGGAAGAAGTCGAAGTGGTCCTTGGGGTGCTTGCCGGCCGTGGTGGCCGAGAGCAGCATCGTGTCGTCGTCCAGGAACGCGGACACGGAGCCGGCGGCCTGGCGAGCGAGCTGACCCGTCTCGAAACGGATCGTGCGGGTACCGAAACGACCATTGTCGATGACGGTCTCGGTGGTGTGGATGGAGTCGGACATAGAAGTCCCTTCTCGCGACGGTCGTCGCGCGGTGGGACGAGCTCCGGACCTGCCGTGATGATGGCCTTCGGTCTTCGATCGAGGCCCGCGGCGCGGCGATCGCCGTCCCGAGGGCCACTACCGAGGACCGGACCCGACGTGGCGGCTCTCGTCCGTGGATGTGTCGATGTTCAGTTGTGGTGGGCGGTCGTCCAGGTCCTACGACCTGGGCGAGCCCGGATGCGGATCAGGCGGCCACCCCGACTGGGGAGACCGCCTGATCGAAGTCAGCGACGCAGACCGAGGCGCTCGATGAGCGAGCGGTAGCGCTCGATGTCCTTGGCCTGGAGGTAGTTGAGCAGCCGACGGCGCTGGCCGACGAGCAGCAGCAGGCCACGACGGCTGTGGTGGTCGTGCTTGTGCTCCTTCAGGTGCTCCGTCAGGTGCGAGATGCGCTCGGTGAGCAGCGCGACCTGGACCTCCGGGGAGCCGGTGTCGCCCTCGCTGCGGGCGTACTGCTTGATGATCTCGTCACGCGGCGTGCCGGCGACGGTGGGGGCAGCGGTCTTCTTCGACATTCTTCTCCTGGGAGGTCGTTGCACGGCGCTCCCGGGCATGTCCACCGGGGCTCTGATGATCCGTGGGCGTTGGTACGCCGCCTGCCAGGCTATCAGCGGGCGGCACCTCCAGGCGAATCGCCCGGGTCAGGACGGTCGAGCGAGCACGGCGCGGGCGGCGTCGACGTCGGCGTGCATCTGCTCGACGAGGGCGTCGACGCCCTCGTAGGCCACCATCGAGCGCAGTCGCTCGACCAGCTCCACCCGCACGGCGCGTCCGTAGAGGTCGAGGTCGTGCCCGTGGTCCATCACGTAGGACTCGACCCGCCGCTCGGTGCCGGCGAAGGTCGGGTTCGTCCCGATGGACACGGCGGCCGGGTAGGCGGCGTCGCCGGTGACGAGGCGACCGGCGTAGACCCCGTCGGGCGGGACGCAGTACCCGGCGTCGACCGGGACGTTGGCCGTGGGGAACCCGAGGTCTCGGCCACGGCGGTCACCGGGGACGACCACGCCGTCCACCTCGTGCGGGCGGCCGAGCACCGCTGCGGCCTCGGCGAGGCGGGCCTCGGCGACGAGACCCCGCACCCGCGTGGACGACCAGGTGCCGGATCCGTCGTCCCCCCGTGCCTCGGCGTCCCCCACGAGCGTGAGCGCGTCGGCCGAGCAGCCGTGCTCGGCGCACAGCTCGCGCAGCACCTCCGTGGTGCCGGCGGCCTTGGCGCCGAACGTGAAGTTCTCCCCGACCACCACGTGACGGGCCCGCAGCTGCTCGACCACCACGCGCTCGACGAACTCGCGAGGTGACCAGGAGGCCATCTCGCGGTCGAAGTCGAGGACGCGGACGTGGTCGGCCCCGCGCACGCCGGGCGCCGGCTCGAGCAACAGCTGCACGCGGCGCTCGAGCGACGTGAGACGGGCGGGGACCCGCTCGGGGGCGAAGACCGCGACCGGGTGCGGCTCGAAGGTCACGGCCACGACCGGCAGACCGTCGGCTACCTCGCGCGTCCGCTGCAGCAGCGCCTGGTGCCCTCGGTGGACGCCGTCGAACGTCCCGATGGTGACGGCGGAGTCCTCGGCGATCGGCGCGGTCGACGCCCCGCCCAGCTCTGTCCACGTGGCCACGCCAGAACTGTGCCACAGCGGCGCTCGCGGCACGCGTGCGCGGTGACGTTCGATGAGAGTTCTCTCATCGCCACCTCATCGTGGCGAGGTGCTCCGTGCGGCACAGTGTGCGCATGACGCGTTCCCGCCTCCTCGTCCCCCTCGTCGTGGGGGTCGCCGTCGTGCTGCTCGGCATCGTGGCGGCGCGCGTCGTGGCGCAGGACGACGCACCGGCCGGCGACTTCGCCCCCGTGACGGTGCCGACGACGACGAGCTCCACCCCGAGCCCCACCCCCACCCCGTCGCCGACCCCGTCGGCGGACGACGACGATGACGACGACGACTACGAGCGCGTCCCCCAGACACCGCGCCCCATCGACGATGATGACGACGACGATGACGACAGGGACGACCGGGACGACGATGACGACTGACCTCCCTCCCCGGCTCCGCCGTGGACGCAGGAGCGACCCGTGGACGTGAGCCGCAGCCCCCGCTACTCCGTCCGCCAACGTCTCACCGCCGCCGTCGCGCTCCTGACGGCGGCGGCCCTCGTCGCCGTCGGTGCCACGCTCTTCGTGCTCGAGTCGCGCCGCATCGACCGCGTGATCGACACCAGCCTGGCCCAGGAGGTCGGCGAGCTGCGTCGCCTCCAGGCCGAGGGAGTCGACCCGGAGACGGGCGAACGGTTCGCCGACCCCGACCGCCTGATCGCGTTCTTCCTGTCCCGCAACGTGCCCGACGCCGAGGAGAACCTCTGGCAGTTCCCCGTCACGGGCAAGCCCACGTTCGTCGGCGAGGGCCAACGGGCGCTGCGCACCTCGCCGCGCTTCCCGGCCCTGGTCGAGCGGCTCCAGACCGCAGGCGGCGTGGCCGACCTGACCGTCGCCGACCGCGACTACCGCGTGGCGGTCCAGCCGGTGGAGCAGGGATCCGAGCGCGCCTCCTTCGTCGTCTCGCACGACGTGAGCGAGTCGCGCAACCAGCTGGACGAGCTGATGGTCACCTACGCCCTGCTCAGTGCGCTGTCGGTGGTGCTGATCTCCGCGATCGCGTCGTGGCTCGCCGGCCGTCTCCTCTCCCCCGTGCGCCGGCTCCGTGAGACCGCGCAGGGGATCACCGAAGGTGACCTGAGCGGGCGGCTCGAGGTGAGCGGCAACGACGACCTGAGCGAGCTGCAGCGCACGTTCAACGACATGCTCGACCGCCTGGAGGAGGCGTTCGCCAGCCAGCGTCGGCTCCTCGACGACGCCGCGCACGAGCTGCGCACCCCGCTCACCGTCCTGCAGGGTCACCTGGAGGTCCTCGACCTCACCGACCCCGACGACGTGCGCACGACCCGCGTGCTGCTGCTCGACGAGATCGACCGGATGACCCGGCTGGTGAACGACCTCCTGCTGCTCGCCAAGGCCGAGCGTCCCGACTTCGTGCGGCTCGAGCGCACCGACGTCGAGGCCCTGACGGTCGGCGTGCTGGAGCGAGCCCGCGGGCTCGCGGAGCGCGCGTGGGTGCTCGACGGCGTCGCGCGCACGACGGTGGAGGTCGATCCGCAACGCATCACCCAGGCGCTGCTCCAGCTGGCGGACAATGCCGTCCGCCACACGGCCGCCGGTGACGAGATCGGCATCGGCTCGCGCCTGCACGAGGGGAACGTCGAGCTGTGGGTCCGCGACACGGGCTCCGGCGTCTCGCCCGCGCTGCGTGAGACGATCTTCGAGCGCTTCTCGCAGGGCGAGGACGAGCACGCCGGCTTCGGCCTCGGGCTCTCCATCGTCGCGGTGATCGCCCGGGCCCACGAGGGCCAGGTGGTGCTCGACGAACCCAGCACTGATGGGCCGAGAGCCGACGAGCACGGCACGAGCGACCATGGACCGACCAGTGGCACCGGCGCGACGTTCCGGCTGGTCGTCCCGGCAGGAGGACAGTGGTGAACCGGATCCTGGTGGTCGAGGACGAGGACCGCATCGCCTCGTTCGTCTCCAAGGGCCTCAAGGCCGAGGGGTTCACCCCCACGGTGGTCGCGGACGGCGTGAGCGGGCTCGACTACGCCCTCACCGGCCCGTTCGACCTGATGATCCTCGACATCGGCCTGCCCGGCCTGGACGGGTTCACCATCCTCGAGCGTGTGCAGGCCGAGCGCCCCGAGCTGCCGGTCATCGTGCTGACCGCCCGCGACTCGGTGACCGACACGGTCCAGGCGCTGGAGGGCGGCGCCGCCGACTACATGAGCAAGCCGTTCCGCTTCGCCGAGCTGCTGGCCCGTGTGCGGCTGCGGCTGCGCTCCCCCGCCCAGGCCGCCCCGGACGACGAGCTCGTGGCCGGCGACGTCCGGCTGGACCTGCGTCGGCGGCGGGCCTACGTCGGCGAGCGCGAGGTGGAGCTCTCGGCCCGCGAGCTCTCGCTGGCCGAGGTCCTCATGAGCCACCGTGGTCAGGTCCTGTCGCGTGAGCAGCTGCTCTCGCACGTGTGGGGCTACGACTTCGACCCCGGCTCCAACGTCGTGGACGTCTACGTCGGGTACCTGCGACGGAAGCTGGGTGCCGAGCTCGTCACCACCGTGCGGGGGCTGGGGTACCGAGTGGACTGAGGTCCTCCCGGCATGCTGCGTCGCCGTGGCTGGGTCTTTCCGTGCTGCTGCGTCGCTGCCGTGGGGCCTTCACGTGCTGCTGCGTCGCTGCCGTTGGGCCTTCACGTGCTGCTGCGTCGCTGCCGTTGGGCCTTCAGGTGCTGCTGCGTCGCTGTGGCTGCGAGTGGGCGTGGTCTCCGAAAGGGCCTCGACCGGACCGGGGGTCTGGGCTCGGCTGGGTCTGCGGGGCGCGGCCACGATTCTTCTTCTGTGCGGGATACGCGCACGATTCTTCCTTCGCGTGGACCGTGCCTCGTCAAGGAAGAATCACGGCGACGACATGACGTCCTCGAGGGCAGGAATTCTCCATCTGCGTTGAACGGTCCACGAGAAGGGAGAATCCTTGCCCACCCGCCGTGCACCGAAGCCCCGCGGACGCAGGATTCTGCCTTCGCGTGCAGGACCCCGAACGATGCTGCGTTCACGACGGGATCCGGACCGGAACGCAGCATCCTTCAAGCTCTCACGCTCCAACGCAGAACCTTGCGTCCCCCCGAGCCACGCTCCGAGAGCCCGGCCGACCCCGCACCCGACCGCCGGTCGAGGGCCCTTTCGGAGCGCAGGTCGACTCGCAGCCACAGCGACGCAGCAGCAAGGAACGACCCAGCCACAGCGACGCAACCGCAGGTCGAGACCCGGACAGACGGCTACGCAACGACGAAGAGGCTCAGCGCTTCAGCGTGAACCCCGACAACCGGGCGCTGGGCAGGCCGGCGATCATCGGCTCGAGGTCGTGCGCGATCTGCGTCGGCGTGGGACGCGCCGCCGGGTCGGGGTCGAGGCAGCGGTTGATGAGGTCGGCGGCGCCCGGGTGCACGTGGGCGGGAAGCGGCTTCGGCTCGTCCTGCAGCTGGGCCCAGCGCGGGTCGCGGTCGAAGGCGCGGAAGCCGGCCGCGGCGCGGAACAACGTCGCGCCGAGGCCCCAGACGTCGGCCGCGGGACCGACGGTGCCGCGCTCCCCCGGCAGGCACTGCTCGGGGGCCATGTACTCGTCGCTGCCGACCGCGTGGTCGAGGGCGGCGGCCTCGGAGGCGTCCAGGGCGACGGACAGGTCGATCAGCTGGGCCGGCGAGCCCATGATGACGTTGCTCGGCTTGATGTCGAGGTGGAGGACGTCCTCACCGTGCAGGTAGTGCAGCACCGACGCGAGCTCGAGCGCCAGCGGCAGCAGCTGGTGCTCGGGGACCGCACCGTGCTTGCCGATCAGGCGCGAGAGATTGGGACCGTCCACGTGCTCCAGCACGAAGTACGGGCGCTCGGCTTCGTCGTCGTAGGAGAAGACCCGCGTGATGCCCGGGTGCGCCAGCCGCGACAGCAGCCCGATCTCGCGGTCGAAGCCGGCGCGCGAGGCGGGGTCCTCCACGTGGCCGGGCCGCAGCACCTTGACGACCACGGGGGCGTGCAGGCGCTCGTCGAAGGCGAGCCACGCCTCGTAGACGGTGCCTCCCCCGAGGTCCTTCACGGCCGTGAGGCCGGGGGCGATCTCGTCGCCCCCGGCCAGGCCCCAGCGGTCGTCGGACATCAGCTGTTCGTGTCGTTCGTCGGGGCGGTGTTCTTGGTCGGGGCGCTCGGCGCGGTGTTCTTCGTGGGCGCCGACTGGACCGTCTTGGCGGTGTTCTTGGTGGGAGCCGACTGCACCGTCTTGGCCGTGTTCTTCGTCGGCGCGGTGTTCTTGGTCTGCGCCGTGTTCTTGGTGTTGGCCGTGGGGGCCGTGTTCCGGGTCTGCGCGGTCTGAGCCGTGTTGGCCGTCTGCGCGGTCACCTGCGTGTTGAGGTCGTCGTCGCGGCCGTCGCGGTCGTCGTCATCGTCGTCGGCGGCCGGCACCGTCCACGAGGTGCTGGTGTCCTCGCGCTTGAGGGCGGGGTCGCGGTCGGTGTCGTCGGCGTTGGCCGCCGACAGGGCGAACCCGGCGGTGCCGAGGGCGAGGGTGCCGGCGACGGCGGCGATTCCGGTGCGGACTGAGAGCTTCATGGTTCCTCCTGGTGTCGATGTGATGCCCTCACTCTCGCCAGCGCCCGTGAGCCCTCCGTGAGACCCCGATGAGAGGACTCTCATGCGCGGGTCCGCACCGGTCACGCACCTCAGAGCAGGGGTCGCAGCGGGGTGAGCAGCAGCTCGCACGCCCGGGCCACGAACGGCCGCGACTGCCACTGCTCGAGGGTGAGCTCGCGGCAGTTCTCCAGGTCCGTCTCGAAGACCCGCTCGAGATGCTCGGCGAGGTTCGGGTCGATCACCTCGAGGTTGATCTCGTAGTTGCCCGTGAGGCTCAGTCGGTCGATGTTGGCGGTGCCGACCGTCGACCAGTGGCCGTCGATCGTCATGGTCTTCGCGTGCACCATCGCGTCCTGGTACAGCTGGATCCGCACGCCGTGCCTCAACAGCTCGCCGTAGAACCCGCGCGACAGCCAGTCCGCCACGACGTGGTTGCTGATCTCGGGCACGATGATCGTCACCTCGACGCCCCGTGACCGCGCGTCGAGGAGCGCCCGCAGGATGTCGTGGTCGGGGATGAAGTAGGCCGCCGTGATGTGCACGTGGTGCCGCGCACGGTCGATCGCCTCCAGGTACATCCCGCGGATCGGGAACACCAGCTGCTGCGGGACGTTGCGGTGGGCCCGCACCGTCGGCTCCCAGCTGGCCTCGCCCAGGGGCTCGATCCGCACCGGGTGGCGGTCGTTCCAGAAGTCGATGAACGCGTTGTCGAGGTCCCACACCGCGGCGCCCTCGACCTTCAGGTGCGTGTCGCGCCACTGCGTCGCGTAGAGCGACCCGACGTTGTAGCCGCCCACGAAGCCGACCTTGTCGTCGACGACCAGGATCTTGCGGTGGTCACGCCCCCACCGGCGCGGGTTGAAGGGTTGCAGCCCGGAGTTCAGGACGGGGAACCGCAGCACGTGCACGCTCGGCGGGAAGCGCAGGAAGGACCGCGGCACGACGAGGTTGGCGAACCCGTCGTAGATCACGTGCACGTGGACGCCTCGTTCGGCAGCGGCCACGAGCTCCCGCTTGAACTCGGCACCGACCTCGTCGGCCTTGAGGATGAAGGTCTCGAAGAGCACACGGGTCCGGGCGCCACGGATGGCCGCCAGCATGTCGGCGTAGAGGTCCTCGCCGTAGGTGTACGTGGTGGCGTGGTTCTCCTGCCCGACGGGCAGCGTCAGCGGCGCGACGGTCGGGAAGGGCTTCTGCCCGCCGGCGCGCAGGATCTTGCGCACCTTGGTCGTGAGCATCAGGCCCGAGACGATCCCGACGACGGAGAGGAACCAGGTCTGCAGGGGGCGCCAGAGGAGACCTCGGGTCGAGATGCGAGCCACGGCGTCACCCTAGGACATCGTGCGACCGACACGTCCTCGTTCGGTGCCGCTCACACGAAGACGGCGACCGCCCGGGCGTCGGGGCCGCGCTGCTCGTAGAGCGCGAGGAAGGCTCCGTCGGGCGCGAACAGCGCCACCGGGCCGTCGTGACCGAGAGCGGTGCCGGTGAGCGCGCGCCCGAACCGCACCTCCTGAGCGGCGGACTCGTCGAGGTCGATCGACACGAACGCCGCCCGCGCCGCGGCGTCGAGATCCACGTGGGTCCACGAACGCTCGAGCTCCTCGAGCGTGCTGGCGACGTCGAGGCCGAAGCCGCCCACCCGGGTGCGCCGCAGCATGGTCAGGTGGCCGCCCACCCCGAGCGAGGCGCCGAGGTCGCGTGCGAGCGCGCGGACGTAGGTGCCGCTGGAGCACACGACCCGGGCGTCGACGTCGACCACGGGGGTGCCGTCGACGTCCACGTGGCGCACGTCGGTGACCTCGAAGGTCGAGACCGTCACCGGCCGCGCCGCCAGCTGGACGTCCTCGCCGGCCCGGACCCGCGCGTAGGACCGCTTGCCGTCGACCTTGATGGCCGAGACCGCGGTCGGCACCTGCTCGATGTCGCCGGTCAGCGGCAGCACCGCGGCCCGGACGTCGGCCTCGCCGATGCCGGAGGCGTCGACCTGCTCGAGCAGGTCCCCCTCGGCGTCGTCGGTCACGGTGGTCTGCCCCAGCCGCATCGTGGCGAGGTACTCCTTGTCGGCCAGCTGCAGGTGGCCGAGCAGCCGCGTCGCACGTCCGACCCCGAGCACGAGCACACCCGTGGCCATCGGGTCGAGCGTCCCGGCGTGACCGACCTTGCGCGTCCCGGCCAGGCGTCGGGTGCGCGCGACGACGTCGTGCGACGTCCAGCCTGCGGGCTTGTCGACGACGACCAGCCCCACGGGGCTCATGCGCGTCCGTCGTCCTCGTCGGACGACTCGTCCGTGCGGGGCTGCTTGTACGGGTCGGGGTCGCCGGCGTACTGCGCGCCGGCCGACTCCGCGGCCACGCGCTCGTCGATCTCGCGCGCCCTGGCCAGCAGGTCCTCGATCTGGCGTGCCGTCTCGGGCACCGCGTCGAGGAAGAACTCGAGCGTGGGCGTGTGCCGCGTCCCGAGCTGCTTGCCGACCTCGGCCCGCAGGAGCCCGGTGGCGCTGCGGAGCGCGGCGCCGGTGTCGGCGATGGCCCGCTCGTCACCCATGACGGTGTAGAACACCGAGGCGTTCTGGTTGTCACCGGTGAGCCGGACGTCGGTGATGGTCACGAAGCCGAGACGCGGATCCTTGACCCGACGCTCGAGCATCTGGGCGATGATCACCTTGATGCGGTCAGCGAGCTGCTGGGTGCGCTGTCCGGCCATGATTCCTCCTCGTCCGGCACCCTCGTGCCGGGTCAGTACAGGTGCTGGGTCGGGCCCGACGGGTGTCGGGCCCGACCCGGGTCACCTCAGGCGCGCGGCTTCTCGCGCAGCTCGAACATCTCCACGACGTCGTCGATCTTGATGTCGCCGTAGCCACGGAGCACCAGACCGCACTCGAAGCCCTCGCGGACCTCGGACACGTCGTCCTTCTCGCGCCGCAGGCTCGAGAGGTCGAGGTTGTCGGCCACCACGGCACCGTCGCGCAGCAGGCGAGCCTTGGCGTTGCGCCGCAGCGTGCCGCTCGTGACCATGCAGCCGGCGATGTTGCCGATCTTGGACGAGCGGAAGATCTCGCGGATCTGCGCCGTGCCCAGCTGGACCTCTTCGAACTCGGGCTTGAGCATGCCCTTGAGGGCCGCCTCGATCTCGTCGATCGCCTGGTAGATCACCGAGTAGTACTTGATCTCGACGCCCTCGCGGTCAGCGAGCTCGGTGGCCTTGCCCTGCGGCCGGACGTTGAAGCCGATGATGACGGCGTTCGACGCGGCAGCCAGGTTGACGTCGGTCTCGGTGATCGCACCGACGCCGCGGTCGATGACCCGCAGGTCGACCTCCTCGCCGACGTCGATGTTGGCGAGCGCGTCCTCGAGCGCCTCGACCGAGCCAGAGCCGTCACCCTTCAGAATGAGCAGCAGCTCGTCGGTCTCGCCCTTCTCCATCGAGGACATGAAGTCCTCGAGGGTCCGGCGACCACTGCGCTTGGCGAGCAGTGCGTTGCGCTCGCGCGCCTCGCGCTTCTCGGCCACCTGGCGAGCCAGGCGGTCGTCGGCGACGACCATGAAGTTGTCGCCGGCGCCGGGAACGGCGGTGAGGCCGAGCACGAGCGCGGGACGCGACGGCGTGGCCTCCTCGATGTTCTCGCCGTGCTCGTCGAGCATCGCGCGGACACGACCGAAGGCCGGTCCGGCGACGAGCGAGTCGCCGACGCGCAGGGTGCCGCGGTGCACCAGCACCGTGGCGACCGGGCCGCGACCGCGGTCCAGGTGCGCCTCGATGACCAGGCCCTCGGCGTTCTGCGTCGGGTTGGCGCGCAGGTCGAGCTCGGCGTCCGCCGTCAGCACGACGGCGGCGAGCAGGTCCTCCAGGCCCGTCCCGGCCTTGGCCGAGACGTCGACGAACATCGTGTCGCCGCCGTACTCCTCGGGCACGAGTCCGTACTCGGTGAGCTGGCCGCGAGCCTTGGTCGGATCGGCGTCGGGCTTGTCGATCTTGTTGACCGCGACGACGATCGGCACGCCGGCCGCCTTCGCGTGGTTGAGCGCCTCGACCGTCTGCGGCATGACGCCGTCGTCGGCCGCGACCACGAGGATCGCGATGTCGGTCGCCTGCGCACCACGGGCACGCATGGCCGTGAAGGCCTCGTGACCGGGGGTGTCGATCAGGGTGATGCGACGCTCGTCGCCGTCGACCTCGGTGGCGACCTGGTAGGCGCCGATGGTCTGCGTGATGCCACCGGCCTCCTTGTCGACGACGTTGCTGGAGCGCAGCGCGTCGAGGAGCTTGGTCTTGCCGTGGTCGACGTGACCCATGACCGTGACGACCGGCGGCCGCGCGATGAGGTCGTCGTCGTCGCCCTCGTTCTCGCCGAACTCCAGCGAGAACGACTCGAGCAGCTCGCGGTCCTCGTCCTCGGGCGAGATGACCTCGACCGTGTAGTTGAGCTCCTCGCCGAGCAGCTGCAGCGTCTCGTCGTTGGCCGACTGGGTGGCCGTGACGACCTCGCCCAGGTGGAACAGCACCTCGACGAGCGATGCCGCGTCGACGCCGATCTTGTCGGCGAAGTCGCTCAGCGACGAACCGCGGGTGAGACGGATCGTCTCGCCGTTGCCCTTGCGCACACGCACGCCGCCGATGGCGGGCGCCTGCATCTGGTCGAATTCCTGACGCTTCGCGCGCTTGCTCTTGCGTCCACGTCGGACCGGGCCACCGGCGCGACCGAACGCGCCCTGCGTGCCACCGCGGCCACCGGGACGGTTGCCGCCGGGACGACCGCCGGGGCCACCGAAGCCGCCACCGCCGCCGGGACGACCGGCGAAGCCGCCGCCACCGCCACCGCCGGGACGACCGCCGGGAGCGCCGCCGCCACCGGGTCGGCCACCGGGACCGCCGGGACGGCCGCCGGGGCCGCCACGGCCACCGGGGCCGGGACGGGAGCCGGCCAGACCGGACTGCTTGGGCATCATGGCCGGGTTGGGACGCGGCATGCCCGGGCGACCGCCCGGCGCAGGAGCCGCTCCACCCTCACGGGCGGCCGGCGGGCGCGGGGGACGGTCCTGCTGCATGCCCTGGCGCGACGAGAACGGATTGTTGCCCGGGCGGGCACCGCCACCGCGCGGTCCCGGACGGGGTCCGGGAGCGGCCGGCTTCGGGCCGGGCTGCGCCGCAGGTGCCTCCGGAGCGGCCTCGGCCGCCGGGGCCTCCGGCTCGGCCGGACGACGCGGACCGGGACGCGGGCCGGGTGCCGGCGCGGCCTTGGGCGCCGCAGGGGCAGGAGCCTCCGCGGCGGGCTCGGCCGCAGCGGGCTGCTCGACGGGCGCGGGGGCCTCGGGAGCCTTGGCCTCGGCCTGGGCCGGTGCCTCCGGCTTGGCCGCAGGCGCCTTCTTGGCAGCCTTCTTCGCACCCTTGTCGCGCAGGGTGTCGCCGTGCTCCTCCTTGAGGCGGCGGACGACCGGCGCCTCGACGGTGGACGACGCGGACTTCACGTACTCACCCATGTCCTTCAACGTGGACAGGATGTCCTTGCTCTGGACTCCGAGCTCTCGTGCGAGCTCGTGGACTCTGACAGCCACTGTTCTCCTTCAGGGGGGTCCGCCCGCCCTGAAGAGAGGTGCGGACCCTAGTTGACGTGCAGGCTCATCGGTTGGTTCTCATCGAGAGCTCATGAGCGGTTGCTCCGTTTTCGGGTCGTGGGGCCGGGTGGCCCCCTGGATCGGTGTCACTGGTGCATGGTGCGGTCGGCGACGGCGTCGAGCGGCGTCAGGTCGAGTGGTCCCTCCAGACGGAGGGCCCGGCCGAACGCCTTGCGGCGACGTGCCAGCTCCAGGCACCGAGGGTCGGGGTGCAGGTGCGCCCCTCGCCCCGGCATGGACCGCCGTGGATCGGGCGTGACGACCGTGGTCGTCTCCCCCGGGACCGCGACGAGTCGCACCAGAGCGGTCACTGCGTCGCGCGACCGGCAGCCGATGCACGTGCGAGTGACCAGAGTCGAGTCTACCCCGTCCGCGCTCATGCTCCGTTCTCGGGCCTCGACGCACCGGACGGGCGCGCTGGCCCCCCGGCCACGGAGGGGTCCTCGGTGTCGGACCGGATGTCGATGCGCCAGCCCGTGAGCTTCGCGGCGAGGCGGGCGTTCTGGCCCTCCTTGCCGATCGCGAGGGAGAGCTGGAAGTCGGGAACGACCACCCTCGCCGCACGAGCCTGCTCGTCGACCACCGTCACCTGCTTGACGCGCGACGGCGAGAGTGCGTGACCGATGTACGCAGCCGGCTCGTCGCTGTAGTCGACGATGTCGATCTTCTCGCCGTGCAGCTCGTGCATGACGTTGCGGACGCGCTGGCCCATCGGTCCGATGCAGGCGCCCTTGGCGTTGACCCCGGCCGCCTTGGCGCGCACGGCGATCTTCGTGCGATGTCCGGCCTCACGGGCCACGCCCATGATCTCGACCGCACCGTCGGCGATCTCGGGCACCTCCAGCGCGAACAGCAGGCGCACCAGGTTCGGGTGCGTGCGCGAGACCTTGACCCGCGGCCCACGCATGCCCTTCTCGACCTCGTACACGTAGGCCTTGATGCGCTCGCCGTGGGCGTACTTCTCCTCCGCCACGCGCTCGGACGCCGGCAGCAGCGCCTCGACACGGCCCAGGTCGATCATGACGTCGCCGGGCCGGCTGCCCTGCTGGATGACGCCGGAGACGATGTCGCCGACCTTGCCGGAGAACTCGCCGAACTTCTGCTCGTCCTCCGCGTCACGCAGACGCTGCATGATCAGCTGGCGCGCCACTGCGGCGGCGAACCGGCCGAAGTCTTCGGGGGTGTCGTCGAACTCCTCGGAGAACCGTGGCGGGGCCGGGGCGGTGGTGGGAGCGGGGGCCGGCTGGGCAGCGACGGTCCCGTCCGTGTCGGCCGCTGCGTCCTCGGCCGCGCCCTCCTGCCCGGTCTCCGTCGAGGTCCCAGCGTCGGGCGCGGTCTCGGGCTGAGCCTGCGGCTCGGGCTCGAGTCGCTCCTTCGCCCACACGGTGACGTGGCCGCTCGCGCGGTCGAGCACGACCCGCGCGTGGGAGTGGGCGTAGGGCGTCTTGTGGTAGGCCGACAGCAGCGCTGTCTCGATGGCCTCGACGACCACCTCGAAGGAGATGTCCTTCTCGCGTTCCAGCGCACGCAGTGCGCTCATGTCGATGTCCATCAGGAGTCCTTCTCGCGGTTCCGGTCGGTGGGGCGTGACGTGCCGGGCCGGCCCTGCACCGGCCGTCGGGGCTGCTTGGAGCGACCCGTCGTGGGGGCCTTGGGGGCACCCAGCTCCGGCGTCACGAGGGCACGGGCGACCTCGGAGTACTCCAGACGGCGCTGCTGGCCCTTGACGGTGAGCTCGACGCCCGTGTCGTCGCTGCCCACGACACGCCCCGTGACGGAGGGACCGTCGTGAAGCGTCACCGCCACCAGCCGGCCGACGTTGCGCCGCCAGTGCCGGGGCTCGGTCAGAGGGCGGTCGAGGCCACGGGAGGTGACCTCCAGCGTGTAGGGCTCCTCGCCCATGGCGCTGCCCTCGTCGAGAGCGGCGGACACGACGCGCGTGGCGTCGGTGATGAGGTCGATCGGGACGCCACCGTCGGCGTCGACCGCGATCCTCAGGAGGCGCTTGGACCCCGAGCGGGACAGCTCCACCGCCTCCAGGTCCAGTCCGAGCGGCGTCAGCGCGCCTCGGACCTCGTCCTCCACGCGGTCGGCCTGCGGGTCCGCCATCTCGAGCAGCCTCCTGTGTTCTGTTGTCGACACGTCACGTGCGGCGAGCCGAGGGGACGGCCTGCCGCAGGCGACCACTCTAGCGGTCACGGACTAGGCTGCCGTGGTGGTCAGCCGTCGCGTCGTCGTGGGGTCCGGGCTCGCCGTCGTCGCGGCCGGGGCGGGCCTGCACGTGGCCGGACGCGACGACGACCTGCTGCGTGCACTCGGCGCCCGCCCGCACCCGATCCCGGACGCGTCGGACACCGCGCTGCTGCGGACGGCGGCCTCCGAGCAGGTCTCGCTGGTGAGCGCCGTCGAGCAGCTCGGCGGCGCCGACGAGACCCTGGTGGACGTGCTGCGCGAGCAGCTGGAGGCGCTGGGTGGCCCTCCGGGCGGCTCCACTCCCCCGGCCTCGGAGATCACCGGCGGCGGCGCCGCCGTGGCGCGTGCCGTCGCGGCCGCCGCGCGACGCCGCGAGTCCGACGCGTTGACGGCGGTCTCCCCCGACCTCGCGCGGGTGCTGGCGTCCTTGGCCGCCGGCCAGGCCCAGGTCGCCCGGACGCTCGGACGTCGGGGCTGAGGGCGCGACCATGAGCACTCCGTCCCCGGTCGGCGCCCTTCAACGGCGCCTCGCCCTCGAGCACGAGGCGGTCTGGCTCGCCTCGCTGGTGGCCGGTCGCTTCTCGGCCCTGCGCGACGCCGCGAGCGACGCCCTCGTCCGCCACCGTCGGTCGCGGGACAGCCTGATCGCCCGGGTCGCGGCGGCCGGCGCCACGCCGGTGGGCCCGCAGGCGTCCTACGGCACCGCACCGGCGACGGCCGACGACGCTCGGCAGCGTCTGGCCGACGTCAGTGACCGGCTGTGCACGGCCACCCTGCCGCTCGTGACGCTCGGCGGAGCCGGCGACCGCCGCGAGGCCCTGGCCTCGCTGCGTGCCTCCGCGCTGGAGGCCATCGACTGGGGCGCCTCCCCGACCGCGTTCCCCGGACTCGGCTGACCCGGCCCGGCGGGCTGTGGTCCGTCGGGTCGATCAGCGGCACACGGCGCGCAGCTCGTCGACGAGACCCGCGACCGGCACGTCGCGTCGTGATCCCGTCGCGCGGTCCTTCACCTCGACGACACCGTCGGCCAGACCCTTGCCGACCACCACGATCGTGGGCATCCCGAGCAGCTCGGCGTCCTTGAACTTGACGCCGGGCGAGACCTTGGGCCGGTCGTCGTGGAGCACGGTGACGCCGGCGGCCTCGAGGTCGGCGACCAGCCGGTCGGCGGCCTCGAACTGCTCGGGCTGCTTGCCCGCCACGACGAGGTGCACGTCGTAGGGGGCGAGCTCGCGGGGCCAGACGATGCCGATCTCGTCGTGCGAGCTCTCCACCACGGCCGCCACGGCACGGGAGATCCCGACGCCGTAGGAGCCCATCGTGACCGTCACGAGCTTGCCGTTCTCGTCGAGCACCTGGAGCCCGAGGGCCTGCGCGTACTTGCGTCCCAGCTGGAAGATGTGGCCCATCTCGATGCCGCGGGCCAGCTCGAGCGGCCCGGAGCCGTCGGGAGCCGGGTCGCCGGCGCGCACCTCGGCGGCCTCGATCGTGCCGTCGGGCGTGAAGTCGCGGCCCGCCACGAGATCGACGACGTGGGACCCGCGGACGTTCGCACCCGTGACCCACCGGCTGCCCTCGACGACGCGGGGGTCGACGAGGTAGCGGATGCCGCTCTCGGACTCCGCGCCCAGGGCGGCCGGACCGATGTAGCCCTTGACCAGGAGCGGGTGCGCGGCGAAGTCGTCCTCGGTGAACGGCTCGACCTCGGCGGGCGAGACCTGGGTCTCCAGGCGCTTGGGGTCGACCTCGCGGTCGCCGGGCACGCCGATGGCGAGCGGCTCGCGGCTGCCGTCGGGGTGCCGCAGCACCACCAGCACGTTCTTGAGCGTGTCGCACGCGTGCCAAGGTCGGTCCTCGCGCGGGAAGTGCTCCTGCAGGTGCGCGACGAGCGTCTCGATGGTGGGGGTGTCGGGGGTCTGCTCGGCGTGCGCAGCGGGCGCTTCGTCGAGGGGCAGGGGGTCGGGCACCACGGTGGTGACGGCCTCGACGTTCGCCGCGTAGCCGCCGGGGGAACGCACGAACGTGTCCTCGCCGACCTCGGCGACGGCGAGGAACTCCTCGCTGGCCGAGCCACCCATGGCTCCGGAGTCGGCGTGGACGATGACGTAGTCCAGCCCCAGCCGGTCGAAGATCCGGACGTAGGCCTCGCGGTGGGCCCGGTAGCTGGCCTCCAGGCCGGCGTCGTCGACGTCGAAGGAGTAGGAGTCCTTCATGACGAACTCGCGTCCGCGCAGGATGCCGGCACGGGGACGCGCCTCGTCGCGGTACTTCGTCTGGATCTGGTAGAGGCTCAGGGGCAGGTCCTTGTACGAGGAGTAGAGGTCCTTGACCAGGAGGGCGAACATCTCCTCGTGCGTGGGGCCGAGCAGCATGTCGGTCCCGCGGCGGTCCTTCAGCCGGAACAGGTTCGGGCCGTACTCGACCCAGCGGTTGGTGGCCTCGTAGGGCTCACGCGGGAGCAGCGCGGGGAACCGCACCTCCTGCGAGCCGATGGCGTCCATCTCCTCGCGGACGATCTGCTCGACCTTGGCGAGCACCTTGAGCCCCAGCGGCAGCCACGAGTAGATCCCGGGCGCCACGCGACGCACGTAGCCCGCCCGGACGAGCAGCTTGTGGCTCGGGACCTCCGCGTCGGCGGGGTCGTCTCGCAGGGTTCGCAGGAACAGCTGGGACATGCGCATGGACCGACCCTATCGAGGGTGTCGGCGGCACCTCGCGCGCGAGGTGGCCCAGGGGTCGGCCCCAGGGCGTGTCCTAGCCGCGGGACGCCTTGAGCGCGGTGCGCACGAGCGGGGCCTGCAGCGGCAGACGCGCGAGGGTGCCGACCTTCCACCCCGTCGACGCGCGCCGGCTGCGCACCGCGTCGGCCGCCATCTGCAGGTTCGCCGGGAACACCCCGACGAGCAGCGCCGCCGAAGCCGTCCCGCCCGCACGACGGGTGCGGGGGTGGGCGAGCAGGGCCGCGCACGCGATCTCCACCGCGCCGGAGCCCAGGACGAGCTCGCGCTTGTACGGCAGGGGCCTCGGGACCATCGACTCGAAGAGTGCCGGCTTCACGAAGTGGGCGACCCCTGCGGCTGCGAGGAGTCCGGCGAGCGCCTTCACGTCACGATCCATGCCCGCACCCTAGCGAGGTGACCCGTGGAAGGATCGGTCCCGGCCCTGCCGACCCGACCAGCCCCAGGAGAACTCCATGACCGTCATCGCCACCCTCGAGCTCCGGCTGCGGCCCGACCGGCTGGACGACGCGCCGGCCGTCCTCGAGGAGGTCCTCGCCGAGACCCGGGCCTTCCCCGGCAACCACGGGGTCGAGGTGCTGACGGACGTCGAGGACCCCACGCACGTCACTGCCCTCGAGCGCTGGGAGAGCCTGGAGCACGACGACGCCTACCGCACCTGGCGGGCGGGCGGCGGGCAGCGTCCCGCGCTGGCCGCCCTGCTGGCTGCGGCACCCGTGCTCACCCGGTGGAGCACGTCGGACTGACTCCGGACGCCTTACAGCAGGATCGAGGCGAAGGTGTCGACCTGGCGCATCCCGACGCGGTCGTAGGTGGCGCGAGCCGGGGCGTTGAAGTCGTTGACGTAGAGCGTGACGTCGGGTGCGACGTCACGCCGGACGAGGCGCACCACGCCCGCGAGTGCCGGGGCTGCGATCCCACGGCCGCGGTGATCAGGGTGCACCCACACGCCCTGGAGCTGGCACACCCCGTCGACCGCGGCCCCGACCTCGGTCTTGAACAGCACCTGGCCGCGCTCGATGATCGCGAACGCCCAGCCCCGCGCGACGAGCTGCCCGACCCGAGCCCGGTAGCCGACGCTCCCGCCGGCCTCCGGGTCGATCCCGACCTCCTCGCGGAACATCGCGACGGAGGCGGGGTACAGCGCGTCGACCTCGTCGATCATGACGTGGCGGACCCGCGGGTCCGCCGGCAGAGCGGGGTCGTGGTCGATGGCGAGGAACGGCTGGTCGGCCCGGACCGAGCGCGCCGGGCCCCACAGCCCCTCCAGACGTGACCACAGCCGCAGCACCGCCTCCTGGGGACCCACCAGCGAGGCACTGCGGCGTCCGCCGGGGCCCGTGTCGGCGGCCAGGAGGTGCTCGGCGAAGCCGTCGATCGCCACCGCGTCGGCCTGAACCGGGACGAGGTTGGCGCCACTGTGGCAGGCGGCGACGAGCACGCCGTCCCGGAAGCAGCCGAGGATCGACCCGCCGAGCAGCACGTCGCGCAGCCCGGTCTCCGCGACGCGGTGCCGGACGAAGAGGTTGGCTCGCGCGTCGCGGGCGGTGAGGCGCACGAGGTCGGGGACGTCACCGGGGGTCAGCGCTCGGACCACCTGGTCTCCAGGCCCGGCGCCGGCACGCGCGTCGACCAGCTGGGTCATCGCGCACCTCCGTCCGTCCGCAGCACGGCGTGCCGAGACCTCGTCAGCGTAGCGCCGGAGGTGATCCCACGCCGTCCTACGATGAGTCATGACGTCACCCGGTCCCCTCGTCGTCGGTCACGACGGCTCCCGCTTCTCCGACTCCGCCCTCGCCTGGGCGCTCGACCACGCCGAGGCCGCTGGTCTGCCCGTGCACGTCGTGCGCGCCTGGTCGATCTCCACCGCCGCGCGCCCGGCCGACGCCCGCCCCGGCTTCGTCCCGGGCGTCGACGAGCTGGGCCGCGCCACGCAGGCCGCGCTCGAGGCCGACACCGCCGACGCCCGTGCGGCGCACCCCGACGTGCCGGTCACCCTCGAGGCCGTGCACGGGCCCGCGGACGACACCCTGCTCGAGGCGTCGCGCGGCGCCACCATGGTCGTGATCGGCCCCCGCGGCCTGGGCGGCTTCGCCGGGCTGCTGCTCGGCTCGGTCAGCGACCGGCTGGTCCGACACGCGTCGTGCCCCGTACTGGTGCTGCGCGGTCAGGACGACGCCTCCGCGCCGCGGTCACGGCCGATCGACAGCGTGGTCGACTAGCGGCGGTCGTCCGGGCCTCAGCCCGACACGTCGACCGAGGCGGTGGCGCCCTCCACGGGCTCCATCGTCTCGGCGATGCGCATGGCCTCCTCGATGAGGGTCTCGACGATCTTGCTCTCGGGCACGGTCTTGATGACCTCGCCCTTGACGAAGATCTGACCCTTGCCGTTGCCCGAGGCGACACCGAGGTCGGCCTCGCGAGCCTCGCCCGGTCCGTTGACGACGCAGCCCATGACGGCCACGCGCAGCGGGACCTCGAGGCCGTCGAGCCCGGCCGTGACCTGCTCGGCCAGCGTGTACACGTCGACCTGCGCGCGACCGCACGACGGGCACGAGACGATCTCGAGCTTGCGCGGGCGCAGGTTGAGCGACTGCAGGATCTGGATGCCGACCTTGACCTCCTCGACCGGCGGTGCCGACAGGGAGACCCGGATCGTGTCGCCGATGCCGTTGCCCAGCAGGTGCCCGAAGGCCACGGCGCTCTTGATGGTGCCCTGGAACGCCGGACCGGCCTCCGTGACGCCGAGGTGCAGCGGCCAGTCGCCTCGCTCGGAGAGCAGCTCGTAGGCCTTCACCATGATCACGGGGTCGTTGTGCTTGACCGAGATCTTGAAGTCGTGGAAGTCGTGCTCCTCGAACAGCGAGGCCTCCCACACGGCAGACTCCACGAGCGCCTCGGGCGTGGCCTTGCCGTACTTCTCGAGCAGGCGCTTGTCGAGGCTGCCGGCGTTGACGCCGATGCGCAGCGAGACCCCGGCATCCTTGGCGGCCTTCGCGATCGCGCCGACCTGGTCGTCGAACTTGCGGATGTTGCCCGGGTTCACGCGCACGGCGGCACAGCCGGCGTCGATGGCCGCGAACACGTACTTCGGCTGGAAGTGGATGTCGGCGATCACGGGGATCTGCGACTTGCGCGCGATGTCGGGAAGCGCGTCGGCGTCGTCCTGGCTCGGGCACGCCACGCGCACGATGTCGCAGCCGGCGGCCGTCAGCTCGGCGATCTGCTGCAGGGTGCTGTTGACGTCGGAGGTGAGCGTCGTGGTCATGGACTGCACCGACACCGGGGCGTCGCCGCCCACGTCGATCGAGCCGACCTTGATCTTGCGGGTCTTGCGCCGCGGCGTGAGGACGGGCGGCGGCGCCTCGGGCATGCCGAGCGATACGGGGATGCTCACGAGATGCTCACCGGGTTCACGATGTCGGCGTAGATCAGGATGACGCTCATGACCATCAGGATGCCACCCACCACGTAGGCGACCGGCAGCATCCTCGCCACGTCGACGTATCCGGGGTCGGGACGCCTCCGCAGCCGCGCCCAGCCCCGCCGGATCGCCTCCCACAGGGCGCCCGCGATGTGACCACCGTCGAGCGGCAGCAGCGGGATGAAGTTGAACAGCGCGAGGAAGAGGTTCAGCGAGGCGAGCAGACCGAGGATCCGCTGCGCCCGCTCGGACCACGTGGGTTCGTCGACGGTGACCAGCTCGCCGGCCACGCGGCTCGCGCCGACCACGCTGATCGGTCCGTCGGCCGGGCGCTCGGCACCGAAGGCAGCCTTGGTGACCTCGACCATCCGTACCGGGAGGTGGGCGATGGCGTCGGCCGTGGCCACCACCTGCTCACCCATCACCTCGGCCACGGTGCCGGGTCCCTGGCGTTGCATCGCCTGGGTGGGCTCCACGCCGAGGAACCCGACCCGCTCGGTGCGCTCGGGGTCGTCGACCGACGCCCGGGCGAGGACCGTGGTGGGCACCTCCGCGGCGATCTCGCGACCGTCCCGCTCCACGACGATCCGCGCCTCGCCGCCACCGTTGCCGCGGATGAGCCCCGAGAGCTGCTCCCACGAGGTGATCCGCTCGCCGTTGAACGAGACGAACCGGTCCCCCGGCTGGAGACCGGCCTGCTTGGCCGGCGTGACGGGGTCGGCGTCGGTGCACGTGCGACCGGCCTCGGCGTCGCTGATGGCACAGTCCGAGACCGCCGCCACGGTGGTGGTGGGGGTGAGCGCGCCGAAGCCCATGAGGACGACGGCGAACAGCACGACCGCGATGGCCACGTTCACCATGGGGCCGCCGGCCATCACGATGAGCTTCTGCCACCACGGCTTCTTGTAGAACAGCCGGTCGGCGTCGTCCTCGTCGACGAGCTCGTACTCGGCGTGGCGGGCGTCGCTCACCAGCTGGGTGAACAGGCCGGTGTTCGTGTCGCGGACCCGTTCGGGTGCCGTCGCTCCCCCGACGGGCACGTCCTCCTGCGAACGCCGCTCCGGCGGGAGCATGCCGACGAGCTTCACGTAGCCGCCGAGCGGGATCGACTTGATGCCGTACTCGGTCTCGCCGCGTCGGAACGACCAGACCGTGTTGCCGAACCCGACGAAGTACTGGGTGACCTTGATGCCGAACTTCTTCGCCGGGTACAGGTGGCCGAGCTCGTGCAGGGCGATCGAGGCGATGACGCCGAGGACGAAGACGACGACGCCGAGGGCGTAGACGAGCCCGGTCACGCGCGGGTCCCGCCCGGTGCTGTCACGGTGTTCGATCGCATGGAAGCTTCCTCCACCAGGGCCCTCGCCCGGTCCCGGGCTCGGGTGTCGGCCTCGAGCACGAGGTCGAGGGTCAGGTCGGCGTGGGCGACGTCGGGGTCGTCGAGGTGCTCGGCCAGGACCGCTCCCACGGTGTCAACGATGCCAAGGAAGTCCAACTCGCCGGCCACGAAGGCGTCGACGCACACCTCGTTGGCCGCGTTGAGCACCGCCGGCGCCGTCCGACCGTGCTCCCCCGCCTGGCGCGCCAGGCGGACGGCGGGGAACGCGATCTCGTCCAGGGGGAAGAACTCCCAGGCGGTCGGGGCGCTCCAGTCGCAGGCCCGGGCCGAGCCGGGCACGCGCTCGGGCCAGGCCAGCCCGAGGGCGATGGGCAGGCGCATGTCGGGCGGCGAGGCCTGGACCATCGTGGACCCGTCGACGTACTCGACCATGGAGTGCACGACCGACGACGGGTGCACGACCACGTCGATGCGGTCGAAGCCGATGCCGAACAGCAGGTGCGCCTCGATCACCTCGAGACCCTTGTTGACGAGCGTGGCCGAGTTGATCGTGATGACCGGACCCATGTCCCACGTCGGGTGCGCCATGGCCTGCTCGGGCGTGACGTCGGCCAGCTCGTCGCGGGTCCGCCCACGGAACGGTCCACCACTGGCCGTCACCAGGAGACGCTGGACGTCCTCGATCCGTTCGCCACGCAGGGCCTGCGCGATGGCCGAGTGCTCGGAGTCGACCGGAACGATCTGACCCGGTGCGGCGAGGGAGGTGACCAGGTCGCCACCGACGATCAGGGACTCCTTGTTGGCGAGGGCGAGCGTGGTCCCGGTCTCGAGCGCGGCCAGCGTCGGCCTGAGCCCGACGGCCCCGGTCATGCCGTTGAGCACGACGTCGACGTCGGCCCGGGCCACCTCGGTGGCGGCGTCCGGTCCGGCGAGCAGCTTCGGGAGGCGGTGGTCGCCCTCGGACCACCCGCGTCGCTTGGCCTCGGCGTAGAGCGCCAGCTGCACGTCCTGGGCGGCGGTGGCCCTGGCCACCGAGACCAGCTCCACCTCGTGCCGGATCGCCTGGGCGGCCAGCAGGCCCGGGTCCGAGCCGCCGGCTGCGAGCGCCACCACGTCGAACCGCTCCGGGGCGGCCTCGACCACCTCCAGGGCCTGGGTACCGATGGAGCCGGTGGAACCGAGAATGGCGACACGCTTTCGCATGTCGCCATTCTCTCTCACCGGCACCGGGTGTCCCGCCCGGGCGCCGGAGGTCTCATCGCCGTCGGGTCACTTGACCTCGGACCGACGGATCAGCCAGATGCCCAGTGCCAGCGGGATCACGAACCAGATGACCCCGGACGTGCCCAGCTGTGCCCACTCCTCGCCGGTGAGGTTGCCCTCGAACAGCTTGCTCTGCGAGAAGTTGAAGTCGATCCACGGCTGCAGGTCCTTGAACCAGTCCTGGAACGCGGCCAGGATCCCGAACACGGTCGGCAGGACGAAGCCGTACACGAAGTAGCCGACGATCGCGGCGGGCGTGTTCCGGAACAGTGCGCCGAGGGTGAAGCCCAGCAGCAGGCCCAGGATGTTGGCCAGCAGGATCGTGAGGAACTGGGTGAGCGTGACGTCCCAGTCGGCGTCGATCCCGTTGATCGCGGCACCGGCGAGGTTGCCGACCGCGCCGATCGCGAAGGCCACCAGCACGGAGATGATGCCGACGAGCACCGAGGCGACGATCTTGGCGTTGATGATCGAGCCGCGGTGCGGCACGAGCGTGAACGTCGTCAGGCCGCTGCGCTGGCTCCACTCACCCGTGACGGACAGGATCGCCACCACCGGCAGGAGGATGCCGAGCGGCACGCCGAAGGCGGTCGCGAAGACGGCGTAGGAGATGACGCTGTCGGGAGCGAACGCGATCACCGAGACGGCCGCGATCAGCGACAGCACGACGATGCTGATCATCAGCCAGCGACCGGCGCGGGTGTCGAACATCTTGCGCAGCTCGACCCGGACGAGCCGGGCGAACGGGATGCCGGGACGGTCGGTGGAGACCGACGCGGGCAGCGGGCTTGCGGTGGTGGCGCTCATGCCACGCCTCCTTCGGTGGTGGTCTTCTCGCGCTGGGTCGAGGACGTGAGCTCGAGGAACATGTCCTCGAGCCCCGCGCCTCCGGCGGGCCGGAGCTCGACGAGGGCGACGCCGGCCGCGAGGGCGGCCTGGCCGACCTGCTCGGCGCCGACGGCGACCTGCAGGCCGCCCTGGACGGCGGTGGGCTGCTGCCCGGCGCCCACGAGCGCCTTCTGCAGCTGCTCGTCGTCGACCGAGTGGACGAAGGTGGAGTCCGCTCCGCCGCGTGCGCGGTGCATGAGCTCGTCCTTCGTGCCCTGGGCGACGATCTTGCCGTGGCCGATGACGATGATCTCGTCGGCGATGATCTCGATCTCGTGCAGCAGGTGCGAGCTCAGCAGCACCGTGCCGCCGCGGTCGGCGTAGTGGCGCAGCAGGCTGCGCATCCAGTGGATGCCGGCCGGGTCGAGACCGTTGGCCGGCTCGTCGAGGATGAGCACCTTGGGATCGCCGAGCAGCGCGTTGGCGATGCCGAGCCGCTGGCGCATGCCGAGCGAGTAGTTCTTCACCCGGCGCTTGGACTCGGTGTCGCTCAGGCTGACGAGCTCGAGCATCTCGTCGACGCGGCTGCTGGGCAGACCCATGGTCAGGGCCGACAGGGTGAGGATCTCGCGGCCGGTACGGCCGGCGTGCTGCGCCGAGGCGTCGAGGAGCACGCCGACCTGCGTGCCCGGGTTGGGGATGTCGCGGTAGTCGACGCCGTCGATGAGGGCCTGGCCGACGGAGGCCGGGGTGAGGCCGGTCATGATGCGCATCGTCGTCGACTTGCCGGCACCGTTCGGCCCGAGGAAGCCGGTGACGGCCCCTGGGCGACAGGTGAAGCTGACGTCGTCGACGGCGGTGAAGCCGGCGTACGTCTTGGTGAGGTTCTGGACCTGGATCATGACCCCAGCCTGCCCGACGTGGTGCGTCGTGGGCATCCGCCACGCAGCCACGATCCGGTCGCCGAAAGTATGAGCCTCGTCGGCCGGGTGGACGTGGCACGGCCCGCACCCACGTCGGTAGCGTGACGCCGGTGAGCCCCCCGCCCCCGACCGTGACGCGATGGGGGCAGGTCTGGCGACTCCTGCTCGTGCTCGCGGTCACGGGCCTGTCGTGGGTCGAGCTCGCCCCGTGGCAGCTCGCCAACGCGCCCGGGTGGTTCGCTGCCGACATCGCGATCGGGGTGGTGAGCACGGTGGCCACCTTCCGGTGGCGGCACCGCTTCCCGGTGGCGACCGCGCTGGTCACCAACGTCGTGAGCATCGTGTCGTTCAGCTCCGGGGGCGCGGCGAGCCTCGCGCTCGTCTCGCTGGCCACGCGCCGACGCTGGCGCGAGATCGTCCCCGTCACGATCGTGGTGGCGCTGACGATCCCGGTCGTGGTGGCCATCAACCCGGTCCCGGGGCCCGACCCACGACTCGACGCCGCCGTGGTGGTCGTCGTCATCGGCCTCATGGTGGCGGTGGGGCTCTACGTCGGGTCGCGGCGTGAGCTGCTGGCCACGCTCCGCTCCAGGGCAGAGATCGCCGAGGCGGAGCAGGCGGCGAAGGTGGCGCAGGCCCGCGGCGCCGAGCGCACGCGCATCGCCCGGGAGATGCACGACGTGCTCGCGCACCGGATCTCGCTGGTCACCATGCACGCGGGGGCGCTGGCCTACCGGGACGACCTCCCGCCGGAGCAGGTGCGTGAGGCCGCCCGCACGATCCAGGAGACGGCCCACCAGGCCATGACCGAGCTGAGGGGTGTGCTCGGCGTGCTCCGCGACGGTCCCGGCGACGCGGCCCCCGAGCTGCCGCAGCCGTCCGCGGGCGACCTGCGGATCCTCGTGGAGGAGTGGGCGCGTGCCGGGATGCGCGTCGACCTGTCGGTGGACGGCGATCTCGACGACGTTCCCGACGCGGAGGGCCGCACGATCTTCCGCGTCGTGCAGGAGGGTCTCACCAACGCGCACAAGCACGCGACCGACACCGCCGTCACGGTGCGCGTGGAGGCCGAGGGCGGAGCGGGTGTGCGGGCCGTGGTGACGAACCCGCTGCGCGTCGGCACCACCCGCACCACGGCGCCACCACCGGGGGCCGGCCTGGGCCTGGTGGGCCTGCGGGAGCGGGTGGAGCTCGCCGGCGGTCGGCTGACGCAGAAGGTGACGCCCGACCAGCGCTACGTGCTCGAGGCGTGGGTACCGTGGCCGGCGTGACCCGGCTGCTCCTCGTCGACGACGACGCACTGGTGCGAGCCGGCCTGGCGCTCATGCTCGGCGGGTCCGACGAGCTCGAGGTCGTCGCCGAGGCGTCCAACGGCCGCGAGGCGGTCGCCCGGGTCCGCGAGGGCGACGTCGACGTGGTGCTGATGGACCTGCGGATGCCGGTGATGGACGGGATCGACGCGACCGCCGCGATCGTCGCCCTGCCCTCGGCGCCCCGCGTCCTGGTGCTGACCACCTTCGACGCCGACGACTACGTCGTGCGGGCGCTGGCCGCAGGGGCGCACGGGTTCCTCCTGAAGGACACCCCGCCGGCGCAGATCGTCGAGGCCATCGCCACGGTGACCTCCGGCGAGCCCGCGCTGTCGCCGGCGATCACCCGTCGACTCATCGAGCAGGTGACGGACGGGTCGGGCGACGGCCGCGAGACGCGGGCCGCGGTCCTGGTGGCGTCGCTGACCGACCGCGAGCGCGACGTGGCCCGGGCGATCGGGAGAGGCGCGTCCAACGCCGAGATCGCCTCGGAGCTGCACCTCAGCCTCGCGACCGTGAAGGCGCACATCTCCCACCTCTTCACCAAGCTGGACGCCGTGAACCGGGTGCAGGTGGCGATCACGATGCACGACGCGGGCCTCCTGTAGCGCACGGCACGTCGTCTGGAGGTGCCTGCAGCGATCCACCTCTCTAGCGTGGAGGCATGTCCTCGACGCTGACCGACCTGGCCGACACGATCCTCGACAAGACGGTGCTGCCCGGGTACTCCAGCATCGGACCGCGGCTGCGTCGTCGCTGGTGGCCGGCCGACCCCGAGCCCGACTCGCTCCGAGGTCGCCACGTGGTCGTGACGGGAGCGAGCGGTGGCCTGGGCGCCGCGGCGGCGACGGGACTCGCCGAGCTCGGCGCCACCGTGCACCTGGTGGGACGCAAGGCCGACCGCCTGGCCGACGCCGCCGGCGAGATCCGCCGCTCGCTACCGTCGGCCGAGCTCCGCGAGGAGGTGTGCGACGTCAGCGATCTAAACGACGTGCGCCGCTACGCGGAGCGTCTTCGGGCCGACCTCGGCGCGCTGCACGCGATCGTGCACGACGCCGGCGTCATGCCGACCGAGCGCACGGAGTCGGCACAGGGTCACGAGCTGACGCTCGCCACGCACGTGCTCGGCCCGCTCCTGCTCACCGAGCTCGTCCGCCCGCTGCTCGAGGCGGCCGACGACGGGCGCGTCGTGTGGGTCTCGTCGGGCGGCATGTACACCGCCCCGCTCACGGAGGCACTCGTGGACGACCTGCAGTACCGCGAGGGCACCTACGACGGCGTGCGTGCCTACGCCCGCACGAAGCGGCTGCAGGTCGTGGTGGCCGAGCTGCTCGCCCAGCGGCACCCGCAGCTGCCGAGCCACTCGATGCACCCCGGTTGGGCGCAGACCCCCGGCATCACCGACTCACTGCCCGGCTTCGCCAAGGTCCTGGGTCCGGTGCTCCGCACGGCCGCCGAGGGCGCCGACACCATGGTCTGGCTGGCTGCGGTGCCCACGTCGCGGACCGGGCAGGACGGGTTCTGGTGCGACCGCCGACGTCGCTCGCCGCACTACGCCCCGTGGCCGAAGGAGGACCCGGCTCTTCGGCGCCGCGTCTGGGACCGCGTGGCCACCTGGGCCGGACTCGACGTCGAGGGCTCCTGAGCGCTCCCCCTGCCGGTCGTCTCGACGGGATGTGGACGACCCGTCGCCTCCGCTGGGCCTGCACGCGCTGCTGAGTCGCTGTGGTCTGGTCGTGC
>NZ_LMMY01000014.1:334675-353126 GCF_001422865.1 Aeromicrobium sp. Leaf272 | reverse complement strand
GATGGGTCCGGGCTCGGGTCGGGCTCTCGGAGCGTGGCTCGGGGGACGCAGGATTCTGCGTTCGTGCGTGAGGGGTCGAAGGATGCTGCGTTCGTGGTCGGATCCCGTCGTGAACGCATCATCGTTCGGGGTTCTGCACGTGAAGGCAGAATCCTGCGTCCGCCGGGGGCGTCTCGTGCGGCGGGTGGGCAGGGATTCTCCCTTCTCGTGGACCGTTCCACGCAGAAGGAGAATCACTGCCCTCCAGGGCGCCATTTCGTCGCCACGATGCTTCCTTCGCGAGGCACGGTCCACGCGAAGGAAGCATCGTGCGCGGATCACGCACAGATGAAGAATCGTGGCCGCGCCCCGCAGACCCACCCGAGACCAGACCCCCCGCTCCGGTCGAGGCCCTTTCGGAGAGCAGGTTGACTCGCAGCCACAGCGACGCAGCCGCAGGAGAACGCGAAGCCACAGCGACGCAGGATCGAGCGAACGCCCACCAGGAGCGACGCAGCGGTGAGCGAACGCTCAGCCGAGGCGACGCAGCAGCGGCTCGGTCAGAGCACGGGGCGGCGCTCCAGCAGCGGCTCGACCACGTCGGCCGCGTGCCGCAGGACCGCGTCGCGATAGCCCGCGGTGTCGTCGGCCAGGGCCATCGCGGCATCACCCGACCCGGCCTGCCGGACCAGGTCCAGCGGGTGCACGTCGTCGCCGACCCGCACCACGGGTCCGTCGTCGGAGGGGACCACGACCACCACGCCGTCGGGAGCGGGCAGGGCACCGATGCGGATGCAGGCACACACCACGAGGACCCGGTCGACGTCGTCGACCTGGACGCCCACCTCGTCACCCGGACGGACGCCGAGCATGCCGAGTCCGGACGCGAGCGAGGCGGACCGCTCCAGGAGCCGGGCGAAGGTGAGACGCCCGGCTGCCGGGTCGTCCGCACCGCCGCTGACGACGTGACGGTCCAGCAGGTCGAAGCCGAGGCTGGCCATCAGCGTCCCCGGAACACGGGCGTGCGCTTCTCGGCACGCGCCTGGGCGGCTTCACGCACGTCGTCGCTGGCCCACACGTCGCGGAAGCTCTGCTCGATCGCCGCATCGTCGTGATGGGTGCCGTTGAGCACGAGCTTGTTGTGGGCGAGCGTGAGCGGCGCCAGCGTGGCGATCTCGTGCGCCCAGGCCAACGCGTCGTCGAGGGTCCCGGCCCGGTCGACCAGCCCGTGGGACAGGGCCTCGTCGCGGTCGATCAGCTCGCCGGCGAGCATCATCCGACGCGCCGGACCTGTGCCGGAGAGCGCCGCGAGCGTGCGGATGGTCCAGGCGTCCACCGCCATGCCGTTGCGCGCGGTCGGCACGCCGAACCGCGCGGTGTCGTCACCCACGCGCAGGTCGCACGCGATGGCCAGCTGCGTCCCCGCGCCGATGGCGGGCCCGTTGACGGCGCCGACGATGGGGACCGGCAGCAGCGCCAGGCCGTGCAGCATGCCGTACAGCGCCTCCAGGAACTCGTCCCCGTACACGCCACCGAGGTCGGCGCCGGAGCAGAACGCGGTGCCCTGACCGGTGATGACGATCGCCCGGGCTCCCCCGGCCGCCGGTCCGTCACCGACGGCGTCGCGCGCCGCCTCGTCGATCGCGCGGCACAGGTCGAGGTTCAGGGCGTTGCGACGCTCTTCGCGCTGCAGCTCCAGGACGACGACGTCGCCGTCGCGGTGGACTCCCAGCATGGTGCTCCTTCGGTCGGCTCGCGGCCACGCTACCGACCGCGCCGGCGTCGCTCCGCACGACCTGTCCGACGTGACCTGGAGCACATCGCGTCGTTGATGGGGACATGACGGTCACTCGTCGCGCCCTGCTGCGCTCCGGAACCCTGCTCGGCACGGCGGCCGTGGTCGGCCTGCCGTCGATCTCGCGGGCGGCGGTGTCGCCGGCCTCGTCGGCGGGCACCACGCTGGCGGGACGCCTCGTGCGCGGCACCCCCGGCCCCGGTGGGTACGCGCGTCTGGTGACGGCTGATGGGGAGCCGCACGTCGTCCGGGCCGATCTCGGGGCGACCCCGGGCGACGCGCGGGCCACCGGCCGCCAGGCCGTGGTCTCGTTCGTCCACCTCACCGACGTGCACGTGATCGACGCGCAGTCCCCGATGCGCGTGGAGTACCTCGACCGTCTCGACGACGCCTACTCACCCGGAGACCCCACGCTCGGCGGGCTCCTCACGTCGAGCTACCGGCCCCAGGAGATGCTCACGGCCCAGACGAGCGACGCGATGGTCCGCGCCGTCAACGACGTGACCGCGGGACCGGTCACCGGCAGCCCGCTGGCGTTCGCGATCCAGACCGGCGACAACTCCGACAACTGCCAGTACAACGAGGTCCGCTGGAACATCGACGTCCTCGACGGCGGCCGGCCGGTCCGGCCCGACTCGGGCAACCCGAACCGGTGGGAGGGCGTGCACGACAGCGGCACGTCCGACACGCACTACTGGCACCCCGAGGGCGGGAAGAACGACCAGTACCGCTCGCGCTACGGGTTCCCGGCGAAGAACGGCCTGCTCGACGCCGCGCGCCGGCCCTTCACCCCCGAGGGTCTCTCGATGCCCTGGTACTCGGTGTTCGGCAACCACGACGGCCTCGTGCAGGGCAACTTCCCGCAGACCCTGCCCCTCGGCCTGGTCGGCACCGGCCCGCTCAAGGCGACCAGCCTGCCGCCCGGGCTGTCCCAGGCCGACGTCCTCGACGCGCTCCGTACCGCGAACGCCACGCCACTGCTTGGAGCCCTGTCGTTGCTGTCGGCACGCCTGGTGTCAGCCGACCCGGCGCGCCGCTCGCTGACCCGCAAGCAGGTCGTGGACGAGCACTTCCGGACCAGCGGCGCCCCGGTGGGCCACGGCTTCACGGCGGAGAACCGGTCGAAGGGCACGGCGTACTACACGTTCGACCAGGGCTCCCTCCGTTGCGTCGTGCTCGACACCGTGAACCCCAACGGGTACGCCGACGGCTCCATCGACGCGGCGCAGGCGGCGTGGCTGGAGCAGGTGCTCACGGCATCGACCGACCGGTACGTCATGGTCTTCAGCCACCACACGTCGGCCACCATGACCAACCCGCTCGTGCTCACGGGCGGCGACGCGCAGGTCCGCGTGCTCGGTCCGGCCGTCGTCTCGACCTTGCTGGCGCACCCGAACGTGGTGGCGTGGGTGAACGGGCACACGCACAAGAACGCGATCACGGCGCACGCCCGCCCCGACGGCTCGGGCGGGTTCTACGAGATGAGCTGCGCCTCGCACGTCGACTTCCCGCAGCAGTCGCGACTCGTGGAGCTCGTCGACAACCGCGACGGCACGCTCTCGATCTTCACGACGATGGTCGACCACGCCGGAGCCGAGCAGCACTCCGGGCTCGCGAGCACCGTCGAGCTGGCGTCCCTCTCGCGCGAGCTCGCTGCCAACGACCCCCAGCAGCGCACCGCCGGCTACGAGGGCAAGGCCGCCGATCGCAACACCGAGCTGGTGCTGCCGAACCCGCTGGCCTGAGCCGCAGGAGTCAGTCGCCGGTGGCGGCGAGCTGGCCGCAGGCTGCGTCGATCTCGTCGCCGCGGGTGTCACGGATGGTGGTGCTGATGCCCCGGGCGTCGAGACGACGGACGAACTCGTCCATGTCCTCGTCGCGGGAGCGGGTGAACTGCGAGCCGGGGACCTCGTTGAGCGGGATGAGGTTCACGTGCACCCAGGCGCGGCCACCGTGGGCGATGAGGACGTCGGCCAACTTGTCCGCGCGCCACGCCTGGTCGTTGATGTCGCGCATCATGGCGTACTCGATGGACACCCGGCGTCCGGTCACGTCGAAGAAGTAGCGCGCCGCCGAGACCGCGTCGTCGACGCTGTGCCGCGTGTTGATCGGTACCAGCTCGTCGCGCAGCTCGTCGTCGGGTGCGTGCAGCGAGAGCGCGAGCGTGACCGGCACGCCCTCGTCGGCCAGCTGGCGCATGCGCGGGGCGAGGCCGACGGTGCTCACGGTGATGTTGCGGGCCGACATGCCGAGGCCGTCGGGGGCGGACGACGTCATGCGTCGCACCGCACCGACCAGGGCCTTGTAGTTGGCGAGCGGCTCCCCCATGCCCATGAACACGACGTTGGAGAGACGGCCGGGGCCGCCCGCCACGAGCCCGTTCGCCATCGCGGCCGCGGCGTCGACGACCTGGTCGACGATCTCTGCGGTGCTCATGTTGCGCTGGAGCCCGCCCTGGCCGGTGGCGCAGAACGGGCAGGCCATGCCGCAGCCGGCCTGGCTGGAGACGCAGACGGTCGCCCGCTCGCTGTACCGCATGAGCACGGACTCGACGAGGGCACCGTCGAACAGGCGCCACAGCGTCTTGCGGGTCGCGCCCTTGTCAGCCTCCTGCGCGCGCACCGGGGTGAGCAGCGGTGGCAGCAGGGCCTCGGCGATCGCGTCACGCTGCGCGGCGGGGAGGTCGGTCATGGCCTCGGGGTCGCGCTGCAGCCGGGCGAAGTAGTGGTGCGCGACCTGCTTGACGCGGTACGCGGGCAGGCCGAGCTCCTCGGCCGCGGCCTTGCGCTCCTCGGCCGAGAAGTCGGCGAGGTGCCGCGGCGGCTTGCCGCGGCCACGGGGAGGCTCGAGGACGAGCGGCAGGGTCTTGATGGGCTCGCTCACCGGCCCATCCTCCCAGGCCGACCCCAGCCGTGTCGAAACGTCGGACGGGGCGCGGCGACGCGGGTCAGGCGGCGGGCACGGGGTCCTTGGCGAGATCGGCCACGAAGTCGAGCTTCGTGAGCACCGGCTCCGGGATGACGAAGGGATAGAGGTCGTCGGCACCCATCGCGCGGTTGATCTGGTTCAGCGCCGTCGACAGGGGCACCCAGACGCCCCGGACCAGGTCGCTGAACAGGCTGAACGCCGTCGGGTCGACCGTCGTCAGCCCGTAGGCGCGGGCGGTCTCGACGGTGTCGCTGATGTGCATCCAGTGCGCGAAGGTCTCGGCGAAGTCCTCGAACGGGTGCATCGTCGCGTAGGTGCTGATGTAGGACTCCTGCCAGTCCTCGGGCGGGCCCTCGGCGTAGTGGCGGTCGATCTCGGCCTGGTAGTCCTTCGACTCGTCACCGAACAGCTCTCGGCACGCGGTCATGCGCTCGTCGCCACGGACCAGCACGGACTCGAAGTAGTGCCCCACCTCGTGCCGCAGGTGCCCCAGCATCGTGCGGTACGGCTCGGCCAGCTCGGCCTGCACCTTCTTGCGGTGCGCATCGTCCCCCTCGGCGAGGTCGATCGTGATGACGCCGTCGGCGTGGCCGATGACCACGTTCTCCTCGACGCTGGACAGCATGTCGAAGCACAGGCCCTGCTCGGGGTCCTCGTCGCGCGTGGTGATGGGCAGGCCGCGCGCGTCGAGCTCCACCACGAGGCGACGCTTCGCGGCCTCGGCCACCGGGTACTGCGAGAGCCCCTCGAGGTCGTCGTCGGACGGTCGCGTGCGCGTGAGGTCGCAGCTGAAGCACTGACCGCCCTCGAGTCGCGCCAGCCACGTGCAGCCGGAGAGGTTGAGGTTCACGCACACGTGCCACACGAGACCCTCGGCGTCGACGTGGCGACCGTCCTCGTCGACGGGCACGATCTCGTGCTCGACGCGGGAGTAGCCGAGCGCGGTGCCGCACGAGACGCACACGGAGTTCTCGAAGAACAGAGGGTTGCCGCACACACGGCAGGAGAAGGCCTTCACCGGCCCCATCATCCGGGCCGCGACCCCCCGGCGCACCTCGGGCCGGTGTGATCTCAGACCGGCACGACGTCGACACCCACGCTGAGCGTCGACGTCTTCGCCTCCGTGAAGATGACGCCCTTCAGCGGCGGGACGTCGGCGTACTCGCGACCCCACGCGACGGTCACGTACCGCTCGTTGGCGGCCTGGTCGTTGGTGGGGTCGAGGGCGAGCCAGCCGCCGCCCGGCACCCACACCGCGGCCCACGCGTGCGTGGCGTCGGCGCCCAGGACCCGCTCCTTGCCCGGCGGCGGCTCGGTCGCCAGGTAGCCGCTCACGTACCGGGCGGCGAGCCCGTGCGACCGCAGGCACGCGAGGGTCAGCTGCGCGAAGTCCTGGCACACCCCTGCGCGGGCCTCCAGGACGTCCGAGATCGTCGTCGTCACGGTCGTCGCACCCTGCTCGTACGCGAAGTCCGCGTAGATCCGGTGCATCAGCTCCATCGCCGCCTCCCCCAGCGGCCGCCCGGGACGCAGCGACTCGGCCGCGTAGGCGTGGGCCGCAGCAGGATGGTCGATCGAGGGCGACGCGAGCGCGAGGTCGATCGCCCGCCAGGCGTCCGGCACGTCACGGCGCTCGGTCGGCCGCGCCTGCTCCCACGGCACGGCCAGCGCGACGGGGTCCATCACCGGGACGTCGACCTCCACCACGCTGCGCGCCACCACCACGAGGTCACGATGGGCCTCGTCTAGCTGGAAGAACGTGGCGGTGTTGCCGTAGTGGTCGACGTCCGTGGCGAGGTCCAGCGGCGTGGGGTCGACGACGACCTCGTGCTGCTCGATGCGCTGCCAGGGCAGCTCGCGGGGGGTCAGGTAGCCGATGCCGTAGCTGCCGGTCACGTCGTCGTCGTAGGTGTAGGTGGTGCGGTGGGTGACGTCGAGCCTCATGCCGGCCCCCGTCCCGCCAGGCCGAACGACCGCGGGGCCGGCGCTGCGGCCAGGTGCATGGCCTCGAACGCCTCCGCGAAGCGCGACAGGTGCACGGCGACGGTGTCCAGGTGCCGCTCCAGGTTCGGCCGCGCCTCCCCCTCGATGGGCACGAGCGCCGCCGTGTCGACGCGGTCGAGCTCCTCGGCGAGGTCGTCGAGGAGCCGCTCGGGACGGGTCGATCCCGTCGAGGCGGGCAGCGCCGCGACGTGCCGCCGCAGCGCCTCGAGGTTGAAGCGCAGGGACCGCGGGTTGCCCGGGTCGGCGAGCAGCAGCTCGACGAGGGTGGTGACCCGCACGAACCCGCGGTAGCGACGACGATGGGTCACGGCGCTCTCGGTGGCCGTCAGCACCGCCTGGTGCAGGTGACGGTCGACATCGATGCCGCGGCGCACGGTGACCGAGCGACGCAGCAGCGCGACCACCTGCAGGCACCGCTCGAGGGAACGTCCCGCCTCGAGCACCTGCCAGCCGTCGTCGTGGACCATGTTCGCCGTGGCGCCGTGCAGGGCGAGCAGACCCGTGAGCATGCGCTCGGCGCTCTCCGTGACCTGCAGGCTGTGGTCGTTGACGTCCAGCATCCCGGCGGCGCGCTCGGTGGCGCCGAAGGCGCGGAACACGTCGATGGAGAGCTGGTCGCGCACGCCCTGTGCCGCCGAGCGCAAGGCGGCGAACGACTGCGCCACGGAGGCCGGTCGCCCCGCGTCGAGCAGCACCGAGCGCAGGTCGGCGTCGATGGCCGCCGGGTCCGTGAGGTCGAAGGTCCCTGGCACCAGCTGCTGCAGCGCCGACCGAAGCACCCGCAGCGCGACGCCGCCGGCGCTGTACGGCCGGCTGCGGTAGTCCTCGGCCAGCGCGTGCGCGACCAGCACCAGCCGCAGGGTGTCCTCGGCGCGCTCGGCGTACCGACCGAACCAGAACAGGTCCTCCAGCACGCGCGGCACCGGCGGGGTGACGTTGCTCGACGACGTGACGGGCAGGACCTCGGCCAGGTGCTGGTCGGGGTCGTCCGCGCTCTCCTTGAGCACCCACACGTCCTTGCTCGAGACCGTCCGGCCACCCTCCAGCACCGAGGCGAGCCCGCCGAGCAGAGGTCGGTAGGAGGCGCCGTACCGCAGCGTGAACGCTCGCAGGGCCACCGACTGGGGCCTCACCGCACCCCCGGTGAGCCGGGGCGCCTGGGACCAGGCGGGCAGCTCCTGCGCGGCGAACCGGTGCGGTGCGGCCTCGACCTGTCGGAGCAGGTCGTCGGGACCGAGGTGCTCGACGTCGACGCTGCGGTCGATGGAGCGGACGGTCAGCTCGTCGACGTGCTTGCGGACGAACGCGAGCGACGAGGGATCCCCCAGCCAGTAGGTGGGGACCGACGCGAGACGGAGGGGCTCGTCGAGCAGCCGCTCGCACAGCTGCGACATGTACGGCAGGAGGGCGGGGTTCTCCAGCAGACCGGACCCGAGACCGTTGACGATGCGCACGTTCCCGCGTCGGACCGCCTCCAGCAGCCCCGGCACGCCCAGCTGGGAGTCGCCACGCAGCTCGAGCGGGTCGCACCAGGACGCGTCGACCCGCCGCAGGATCACGTCGACCCGCTCGAGTCGACCGAACACGCGCATCCACACCGCCCCGGAGCGCACCACGAGGTCGTTGCCCTGGACCAGCGGGAAGCCCAGGCTCGACGCGAGGTGGGCCTGGTCGAAGGCCGTCTCCGACGACGACCCCGGCGTGAGCACCACGACGCGCGGGTCCGCCACGTGGTCGGGTGCGGCCTGCATGAGGGTCGAGCGCAACGCCTGGAGGAACGGGCCCATCTGGTGCAGCCCGGCCTCGCGGTACATCTCGGGCAGCACCCGCGAGATGACGTGGCGGTTCTCCATCGCGTACCCGAGGCCCGACGGGGCCTGCGCGCGGTCCGCGACGACCATCCACTCGCCCGCAGGCGTCCTGGCCACGTCGGTGGCCGTGACGAGGAGCGGACGCGCGTCGGTGGAGGAGGCGCGGGCGGTCACGCGCAGGTAGCCCTGGTGGGCGTACACGAGCTCGGGCGGGAGCACGCCGTCGGCCAGCACCGTCTGCGGACCGTGCAGGTCGGCGAGCAGCGCGTTGAGCAGCTCGGCCCGTTGCGCGAGCCCGACCTCCAGCGGGGCCCAGTCCTGGGGCGAGAGCACGATCGGGAGCGGATCGAGCCGCCAGGTCGCGCGGGGCTCCCCCGGTCGGCGGTAGGTGACCCCGTCGTCACCGAGGAACCGGTCGATGTCCCGGTGCACCCGGCGCAGCTGGGGACCGGTGATCTCGAGGGCGCTCGCGGCGATGCTCCGCCAGGCGGGCCGCAGGGCGCCGTCGGCGTCGACGACCTCGTCATAGCGACCGGGGGCGGCGTCCAGGGTCGGTTGGCCGACTGCCGAGGCGTAGTCGCGCAGGACCGTCATGGCGATGTCGTCAGCCGCCCAGGGCCCGGCACCCCCGCCGGGGCCGGCACCCCCGCCGGGGGCACCCGGCGCAGGTCGAGCGTGTGGGGGTACTCGTCGCTGTGGGCGCGACGACCCGCCTCGACGAGCGCGCCGACGTCGACCGGGCCGGTGCCGGCCGGCTGGGTGACGAACCGGCTCGACCGACGCGCCTCGGCCTCCTGGGCGTTGACCGGCGGGTGGTCGTAGGCACGGCCACCCGGGTGCACCACGTGGTAGGTGCAGCCGCCGAGCGCGAGGCCGGACGCGACGTCGACGACCTCGACGTGCAACGGGGAGTGCACCGGGATCGAGGGGTGCAGCGCCGACCACGGCTGCCACGCCCGGTAACGGACGCCCGCGTAGTACTCGCCGGGCACGCCGGTCGGGGTGAGGGGCACGGGAACACCCTGGCACGTGACGAGGTGGCTCGACCGCGAGATGCCGCGAACCGTCACCTGCAGCCGCTCCAGGGAGGAGTCGACGTACCGCGACGTCCCTCCGCCCGTGGCCTCCTCGCCCAGCACGTGCCACGGCTCGATGGCGCTGCGCAGCTCCAGCTCGACCGGGCCGGCGGGCGTGGCCACCTGGGTGAGGCCGATCCGCGGGAAGCGGAACTCCACGAAGGGGTCGAGCCAGGACCGCTCGAACGCGATCCCGTGGGCCTGCAGGTCGCCCACCACGGCGTCGACGTCGCGGATCGCTCCCTGGGGCAGCAGGAAGTCCTCGTGCAGGGCCGAGCCCCATCGCACGAGCGGATCGATGCTGGGCGACTCCCAGAACCGCGCCACGAGGGCCCGCACGAGCAGGGCCTGCACGAGCGCCATCTGCGGGTGCGGAGGCATCTCGAAGCCGCGCAGCTCGAGCAGCCCCAGGCGGCCGCGCGACGAGTCGGGGCTGTACAGCTTGTCGATGCAGAACTCCGCGCGGTGGGTGTTGCCGGTGAGGTCGGTGAGCAGGTGCCGCAGGGCGCGGTCGACGAGCCACGGGCGCACGGGCTCGTCCTTCTCCGCCGCCTCGGCGGCCAGGCGGTGCACCTCGGAGATCGCGATCTCCATCTCGTAGACCGCCTCGGGACGACCCTCGTCGAAGCGCGGCGCCTGGCTCGTCGGACCGATGAACCGCCCCGAGAACAGGTAGGACAGCGACGGGTGTCGCTGCCAGTGGGTCAGCAGGCTCACGAGGAGGTCGGGACGACGCAGGAGGGGCGAGTGCGCCGGGGTCGTGCCGCCGAGCGTGATGTGGTTGCCGCCGCCGGTGCCGGTGTGCTGGCCGTCGAGGTCGAACTTCTCCGTCGCGAGGCGGGTGCGCCGGGCGGCGTCGTACAGCGTGTCGGTCAGCGCGCTCAGCTCGGCCCACGAGCGGGTCGGGTGCACGTTGACCTCGATGACACCCGGGTCGGGGGTGACGCTCAGCTGGGTCAGGCGAGGATCCGGCGGCGGGCCGTAGCCCTCGACCACGACCGGTGTCCCGACGGCGACGGCGGCGGCCTCGACCACGTGCAGCAGGTCGGCGTAGTCCTCCAGCCGCTCGGTGGGTGGCAGGAAGACGTGCAGGACCTCGGCCCCGTCCTCGCTGCCGGGACAGACCTCGAAGGCGAGCGCCGTGGTGGGCTGCTCCTCGGGATCGACGACCTCGACGTCGGGCACGCCGGGCACGAGGGTCGGTCCGGCCTCGAGGTAGGACGGATCGCCCGACGCCTCGGGGTCGGTCCACGTGATCGAGTCCAGCGGCAGGCGCAGACCGACGGCGGAGTCGCCGGGCAGCAGCACGAGCCGACCGCGCCGGAAGCGCCAGGCAGGGCTGCGCCACGTCTCCCCCGTCGCCAGCGGCAGCACCCACCCGGTCGGACGCGCCACGGCTGCGTCGAGCTCGGCCACGAGGGCGACGTCGGGGACCTGCTCCGCCCCGTCGGGACCGACGGAGTCCGGGCGGGGGCCGTCGGGACGCGACACGTCGTGCGCGAGCACGGCGAACGGGTCCTCCCACGCCGGCAGCACCTGCTCGGCCGGGAGCCCGAGCAAGTGCGCGACCTCGCGCGCCAGCCGCTCGGCCGTGCCGTGCTCGACGGCCTCGTTCTCGGCCCACGGGTCGCACAGCAGGTCCGGATCGCTCCACAACGGCTCACCGTCGGTTCGCCACTGCATCGAGATCTGCCAGCGCGGCAGGGGCTCGCCCGGATACCACTTGCCCTGCCCGCGGTGCACGAGCCCACCGGCGGCGTACACCTGGCGCAGACGCTCGGCGAGCTCGGTGGCGAGGGCGCGCTTCTCGTCACCGTCGGCGTCGGTGTTCCACTGCGCCGAGGTCATGTCGTCGACGCTCACGAAGGTGGGCTCGCCCCCCATCGTGAGGCCCACCTCGCCGGCGTCGAGCCGGGCGTCGACGTCGGCCCCCACCGCGTCGACGCGCTGCCACTGGGCGTCGGTGTACGGGAGCGTGACCCGGGGGTCCTCGTGGACGCGGGTCACCTCGTTGACGAACGAGAACTCCACCTCGGCCGGCTCCAACGCACCCGTGATGGGGGCGGCCGACGACGGGTGGGGCGTGGCCGAGAGCGGGATGTGGCCCTCCCCCGCGAACAGCGCCGACGTCGGGTCCAGGCCGACCCAGCCGGCGCCCGGCACGAAGACCTCGGCCCACGCGTGCAGGTCGGTGAAGTCCTCGGTGGCACCCGCCGGCCCGTCGAGGGCCTGCGCCGCGACCAGCGGGTCCGGGGCCAGCTGCACGAGGTAGCCCGACACGAACCGCGCAGCGAGCCCGTACTGGCGCAGCAACGACACGAGGAGCCAGGCACTGTCACGGCACGACCCGATCGCGCGCGTGAGCGTCTCGTCGGGCGTCTGCACCCCTGGCTCCATGCGCACGGTGTAGGCGACGTCGCGGTGGACGGCGTCGTTGAGCCCGGCGAGGAACTGCACGAGCGGCACGCCGTCGTCCGGGAGGTCCGGGAGGGTGTCGCGCCACTGGGAGACGACCGGTCCGGGACCGGCATCGGCCCCGCTCTCCCCGACCGGACGCAGGTAGGGAGCGAGGTCGGCCGCCAGCTGGGGCTCGTACGTGAACGGGAAGGTCTCGGCGTACTCCTCGACGAAGAAGTCGAACGGGTTGATCACCATGAGGTCGGCGACGAGCGAGACGTCGATGTCCAGCTCGGTGACCTTCTCGGGGAACACGAGCCGCGCCTGCCAGTTGCCGAAGGGGTCCTGCTGCCAGTTGACGAAGTGCTCGCCCGGCGAGACCTTCATCGCGTAGGCGTCGATGGGCGTGCGGCTGTGCGGCGCGGGACGCAGCCGCACGACGTGCGGGCCCAGGGCGACAGGGCGGTCGAAGCGGTAGGTCGTGCGGTGGCGGAGCGAGACCTTGATCGACATGGCGCAAGCCTGCCTCATGGCTGTTTCACGGCCGTGACGGCACCGACCCGGTTGCCCGGCCGGGCGTCGGTCAGGCAGGCGTGACCAGGTAGTGCAGGATCAGCCACGCGACGGGGGCGACGGCGATCAGGGAGTCCAGACGGTCCATGAGACCTCCGTGGCCGGGGAGCAGGTCGCCCATGTCCTTGATGCCGAGGTCGCGCTTGACCAGGGACTCCGACAGGTCACCGAGCGTGGCCATGACGACGCCGGCGACGCCGAGCAGGACGCCGACCCACCAGTCGCCGTCCAGCCCGAGCACCACGGTGCCGATGCCCGCACCGATGCCGAAGACGAGCGAGCCGGTGAAGCCCTCCCAGGACTTCTTGGGGCTGATGGTCGGGGCCATGGGGTGCTTGCCGAACAGGACGCCGGCGATGTAGCCGCCGATGTCGGAGGCGACCGTGGCCACGATGAACGCGACGATGCGCCAGGGTCCGTCGTCCTCGACGAGCATGAGCATGACGAAGACGCCCATGAGGTGCAGGTAGGACAGGCAGAACAGGCCGGCACTCGCGTCGCGCACGAAGCCGTCGGCGCCGTCGGAGAGTCGCCACACGAGGGTGCCGATGACGGTGAGGGCCATCGCGACGGCCGCGGTCTCCATGCCGCCGTAGTAGGCGCCGAGCAGCATGAGGGTGCCGCCGGTGAGCACGGGCAGGAACGGGACGGTGATCCCGGCCTTGCCGAGGGCCCTGGCCAGCTCCCACAGACCGACGCCGAGCGCGAGCACGACGACGGCGACGAACAGGTCCTTGAAGAGGAACAGCGACGCCACGACCGTGCCGCCGAGCGCGGCACCGACGGCGATGGCCGCCGGCAGGTTGCGCCCGGCGCGGCTCTTCTTCTGCGCCACCGCGGGGTCGGGCTCGTCCAGGGGTCCGTCCGTGGGGGCGGGCTCCTCAGACCTCAAGGAGCTCGGCTTCCTTGTTCTTGAGCATCTCGTCGATCTGGTCCACGTGCTGCTTGGTCAGCCCGTCGAGCCGCTTCTCGGCGCCGGTGTTGTCGTCCTGGCTGATCTCGGAGTCCTTCTCGGCCTTGTCCATGGCCTGCTTGGCGCTGCGGCGGACACCGCGCACGGCCACCCGGCCCTCCTCGGCCTTGGAGCGCGCGAGCTTGATGTACTCCTTGCGCCGCTCCTCGGTGAGCTCGGGCAGGGTCACGCGCAGCACCTTGCCGTCGTCGGACGGGTTGACGCCGAGGTCGGACTCGCGGATGGCCTTCTCGATCGCACTCTTCGCGCCCTGGTCGTAGGGGCTGATGATGACCGTGCGAGGCTCCGGCACCTGGAAGCCCGCCAGCTGCTGCAGCGGCGTGGGGGTGCCGTAGTACTCGGCCGTGATCTGGGCGAACATCGCCGGGTGCGCACGACCGGTGCGGATCGCGGCGAACTCCTCGCGGGTGTGCTCGACGGCCTTGTCCATCTTGCTGCCGGCCTCGCGCAGGGTCTGGTCGATCACGATGCGTCTCCTGTAGTCGTCCCGTTGAGTGGTCCGGTCCCACCGTGGACCAGCGTCCCGATCCTCTCACCACGCAGGACGCGGGCGATGTTGCCCTCGCCCTCCATGCCGAACACGATCATGGGCAGGTCGTTCTCCATGCACAGCGCAAACGCGGCCGCGTCGACCACCTTGAGGCCGAGGCGCAGGGCCTCGGCGAAGGTGATCTCCTCGAAGCGTCGCGCCGATGCGTCGGTGCGCGGGTCGGCGGAGTAGACCCCGTCGACGCCGCTCTTACTCATGAGCACCGCGTCGGCCTTGATCTCGAGCGCACGCTGGGCCGAGACGGTGTCGGTGCTGAAGTAGGGCATGCCCGCACCGGCGCCGAAGATCACGACGCGGCCCTTCTCGAGGTGCCGGATGGCGCGCCGGGGGATGTACGGCTCGGCGACCTGCCCCATGGTGATGGCCGACTGCACCCGGGTGTCGATGCCCTGCTTCTCGATGAAGTCCTGCAGGGCGAGGCTGTTCATGACGGTGCCGAGCATGCCGATGTAGTCGGCGCGGGACCGCTCCATGCCGCGCTGGCTGAGCTCGGCGCCGCGGAAGAAGTTGCCGCCGCCGACGACGATCGCCACCTGGGCGCCCTCGCGGACGGCCTCGGCGACCTGGCGGGCGATGGCGTTGACGACGTCGGGGTCGATGCCGATGCTCCCGCCGCCGAAGACCTCGCCGGACAGCTTCAGCAGCACGCGACGGACGCCGGGACCTGGGGTCCCGGCGTCCGCCGTCGACAGCTCCGTGCTGCCGTGCACGCCACGGGGGTCGGCCGGGTCACCGTTCGTCTGGTGGATGCTCACGATGCTCCGGTCCTTCCTGTGGTCGTGCGTGGGTCGACTCCTGCGCTCAGGCGCCGATCTCGATGTGCGCGAAGCGCGTGATGCTCACGCCGGCGGCGTCGAGCACGGCCTTGACCGTCTTCTTGTTGTCGGTGACGGACGGCTGGTCGAGCAGCACGACGTCCTTGAAGAAGCCGTTGACGCGACCCTCGGTGATCTTCTCGATCGCCTGCTCGGGCTTGCCCTCCTCGCGGGCCGTGGCCTCGGCGATCTCGCGCTCCTTGGCGACGATGTCGGCGGGCACGTCCTCACGGGTGAGGTAGCGCGGGCGCATGGCCGCGATCTGCATGGCGGCGCCGCGGGCGGCGTCGAGGTCGTCGCCGGTGTACTCGACGAGCACGCCGACGGCCGGCGGGAGGTCGCTGGCACGACGGTGGAGGTAGACGGCGACCTGGCCGTCGAACGCGGCCACCCGGCCGAGCTCGATCTTCTCGCCGATGACGGCGGCGAGGGCGCTGACGGTCTCCTCGACGGTCTTGCCGTCGTCGAGGGTCGTCTTGGCGAAGGCCTCGGCGCTCTCGGGCTTGCTGGCGTCGGCCGCGGCGGCCAGGCGCTCGGCGAGCTCGATGAACTGCTCGTTCTTGGCGACGAAGTCGGTCTCGGAGTTGAGCTCGACGATGGCGGTGCCGGTGTTGGCGACGAGGCCGGACGAGGCCTCGCGCTCGGCGCCGCGCTTGGCGGCCTTGGCCGCACCGGAGATCCGCAGGATCTCGACGGCCTTGTCGAAGTCGCCGTCGGCCTCGGTGAGGGCCTTCTTGGCGTCCATCATCCCGGCGCCCGTGGCGTCGCGGAGCTTCTTCACGTCTGCGGCAGCAATGGCCATGTGCGTGGTCTCTTCCCTGATCGTGGTGGTGGCAGGTGGTGGGGTCGGGTGCCGGGGATGGCCCGGCACCCGACCAGGGATCACTTCTCGGCGGGAGCCTCGGTGGCCTCGGCAGCCGGAGCCTCGGTGGCCTCGGCAGCGGGGGCCTCGGCAGCCGGAGCCTCGGTCGTCTCGGCAGCCGGAGCCTCGGCGGCGGGCGCCTCGGTGGACTCGGCAGCCGGGGCCTCGGCGGCGGGGGCAGCGGACTCGTCCTTCTTCTCGAGCAGCTCGCGCTCCCACTCGGCCAGGGGCTCGTCGCCACCGAGCTCGGCGCCGGCCTCCTCGTTGCCCGTCTTGGCGCCGCCGCGCTGCAGCAGGCCCTCGGCGACGGCGTCGGCGACCACGCGGGTCAGCACGCTGACCGAGCGGATGGCGTCGTCGTTGCCCGGGATCGGGTAGTTGACGTCGTCGGGGTCGCAGTTGGTGTCGAGGATCGCGACGATCGGGATGCCGAGCTTCTTGCACTCGTCGACCGCGAGGTGCTCCTTCTTGGTGTCGACGATCCAGACCGCGGACGGGGTGCGGGCCATGTCGCGGACACCGCCGAGGGTGCGGTTCAGCTTGTCGTACTCGCGACGCATCTGGAGGAGCTCCTTCTTCGTGCGACCCGAACCGGCCACGTCGTCGAAGTCGATCTCCTCGAGCTCCTTCATGCGCTGGAGCCGCTGGTGCATCGTCTGGAAGTTGGTGAGCATGCCGCCGAGCCAGCGCTGGTTGACGAAGGGCATGCCGACGCGCTTGGCCTGCTCCTCGACCGGCTCCTGCGCCTGGCGCTTGGTGCCGACGAACAGGATCGTGCCGCCGCGGGCGACGGTGTTCTTGACGAACTCGTAGCCGGCATCGATGTAGGCCAGCGACTGCTGCAGGTCGATGATGTAGATGCCGTTGCGCTCGGTGAAGATGAAGCGCTTCATCTTCGGGTTCCAACGACGGGTCTGGTGCCCGAAGTGGACGCCGCTCTCGAGCAGCTCTCGCATGGTGACGACCGCCATGGTCGATTCCTCCTCTGGACGCACCGGCCCTGCGGCGGGTGGTCCGTTCCTGGTTGATGCACCGCCGGTCGGCGGTGCCCTGACTCCCGTGCCACGCGAACCAACCTGCGAGCAGGACCAGGATCGCGCCCGGCGTTCGGTCGACGAGCGACGTCACGACGGAGACGGGCGTGCGAATTTCACGTCCGAGGACGTGATGGGGTCAGTCTAGGACACCGGGCGGGAGAACGAGAAATCCACAGACCCGGCGCCGTGGGCACCTGCGGACGTCCCGTGTCCACAGGTCGCGACGAGGGCCTGCCGCGACGAGCGCCGACGGGGTTCGCTCGAGTCATGCCGGCCCGCTCCCCCCACCCTCGCCTCCTCCTCGCCCTCGGCGCTGCCGCCGCGATCCTGCTGTCGACGGCGACCGGTGTGGCGCGGGCCTCGGACGACGGCCCGTCGTGGTCGTGGCCGCTCGGCCAGCGGGTGGTGGGCACCGACTTCGACCCGCCCGACACCCCCTACGGCGCAGGGCATCGCGGGATCGACCTGCCCGGCTCCCCGGGCGAGCCCGTGCGTGCCGTGGCGGCCGGCCGGGTCAGCTTCTCGGGGACGGTGGCCGGCGTGGGCGTGGTGACCGTCGACCACGGGGGCGAGCGCTCCACCTACCAACCGGTGGAGCGGCGCACGGTCGAGCGTGGCGACGCGGTCGAGCCCGGCGAGGTCCTGGGTCGACTCGCGCCGGGTGGGACGCACTGCGCAAGCGCGTGCCTGCACCTCGGGCGACTGCAGGGCGAGCGCTACCTCGACCCGCGCGATCGGCTCACCGGCGAGTCGCGGTTCGTGCTCGTGGACCCTGACGCCCGACTCCCCCGGCCCCCGGCCGGCGCCCTCGGCTCGCTCGGCGACCTCGCCCGGCCCGTCGGTGGACCGGTCACGTCGGCGTTCGGGATGCGTGTCCACCCGGTGACCGGCATCCGCAAGCTGCACGACGGCGTCGACCTCGGCGCCTCCTGCGGCACGCCCGTCCGAGCGGCGAAGGCCGGTACCGTCCGGTCCGCGGGGCGCGACGGTGCCTACGGACTCCGGGTCGTGCTGGACCACGGCGGCGGCGTGCGCACCGCCTACGCCCACCTGTCCTCGGCCTCGGTCTCGCGCGGCGACCGGGTCGATCCGCGCACCGTCGTCGGCCGCGTGGGCTCGACCGGGATGTCGACCGGCTGCCACCTGCACTTCATGGTGGTGCGGGGCGGGAAGCCGGTCGATCCGATGGGGTGAGGGGCTCTGCTCCCCGTTCGCCTGCGGCTGCGTCGCTGTGGGTGGGTCTTCGCCTGCTGCTGCGCTCCCGCGGGTGGGTCTTCTCCTGCGGCTGCGTTGCTGTGGCGCCGAGGCGGGTCGGTCTCCGAAAGTGCCTCGACCGGCGGCGGGGTCCTGGCTCGGGTGGGCTCTCGGAGCGTGGCTCGGGGGGACGCAGGATTCTGCGTTCGTGCGTGAGGGGGCGAAGGACGCTGCCTTCGCTACGGGATCCCGTCGTGTACGCAGCATCGTTGGGGCTTCTGCACGCGAAGGCAGAATCCTGCGTCCACCGGGGCCTCTCGTGCGCCGAGTGGGCAGAGATTCTTCCTTTGCGCGGGACGGTCCACGAGAAGGGAGAATCCTTGCCCGTACGGACCCCTTTTCGTCGCCACGATGCTTCCTTCGCGTGGCGCGGTCCACGCGAAGGAAGAATCGTGCG
>NZ_LMMY01000014.1:278579-334641 GCF_001422865.1 Aeromicrobium sp. Leaf272 | reverse complement strand
CGAATCAGGCGCAGATGAAGAATCGTGGCCGCGCCCCGCAGACCCACCCGAGCCCAGACCCCCTGCTCCGGTCGAGGCCCTTTCGGAGACCGACCCGCCTGGGAGCCACAGCGACGCAGCCGCAGGTCGACGGCCGGAGGCGACGAGGCGGCCGCAGGACGCGTCGTCCTTCGCCCGCGTCCTACGCCCGTGGGTGCGCCAACCGGTATGCGGCGCGCAGCCGCTCGGTGCTCACGTGGGTGTAGATCTGGGTGGTGCCGAGGGAGGCGTGGCCCAGCACCTCCTGCACGCTGCGCAGGTCGGCGCCGCCCTCGAGCAGGTGAGTGGCGGCGGTGTGCCGCAGGCCGTGGGGGCCGAGGTCGGGGGCGCCCTCGACCACTGCGAGCCGGTCGTGCACGATCTTGCGGGCCGCGCGAGGGTCGAGTCGACCGCCGCGGACGCCCAGCAGGAGCGCCGGCCCGCTCTCCGGGCCGACCAGCGTCGACCGCCCGATGGTGACCCAGGCGTCGACCGCATCGGCTGCCGGAAGCCCGTAGGGCACCGAGCGCTCCTTGCGACCCTTGCCGAGGACGCGCAGCAGGCGACGGCCGCGGTCGATGTCGTCGATGTCGAGACCGCACAGCTCACCCACCCGCACGCCGGTCGCGTAGAGCAGCTCGAGGATGGCCAGGTCCCGCAGGCCCACGGGACCATCGGTCTCGATCGCGGCCGACGTGGCGTCGAGGAGCGCCCGGACCTCGGTCTGGCTGAGCACGTCGGGCAGGGCGCGCTGCGAGCGAGGACTGGCGAGCAATGCCCCAGGATCGTTCGTCGCGCGGCCGGTGCGCACCAGCCAGGCCGTGAACGAGCGGATCGACGTCGCGCGTCGGGCCAGCGTGGCCCGCGACCGGCCGAGGGTCTGCTGGTTGGCCAGGAAGCTGCGCAGCGCCCGCGTGGTGAGCCCCGACGGCTCGCCCGCCCCGAGGGCCCGGGCGTGGTCGGCCAGGTGGCCGAGGTCGACGAGGTAGCCGCGGACGGAGTGCTCGGAGAGGTCGCGCTCGTGGCGCAGGTGCTCGGTGAACGCCTCGAGCGCGTCGTCCCAGGCTCCACTCATGGTCCCAGCGTGACGGGTCGGCGGGCCGCGATCGAGGCACCACGCGGGAGCACCAGCCACCGGTCCCCCACGCGGGCGCACCATCCCTGCCGCTCGAGACCCGCCAGCAGGTCCGCCACGTCGGCCCTGCTGCCTCGCGCGGCGACCGCGACGTCGGCGGTGCTGCGCGCCTCGGTGAAGGAGAGGGCGTCGAGCACCCGCCGAGCCAGCCCGCCCAACCGGTCGTGGTCGGTGTCGGACGGCCGGACCGGCTCGGGCACGTCGGCCGACACGCCGGCCACGGCGTCGAGGACCTCGCGGCCGTTCGTCACCAGGACCGCCCGCCCGTCGCGCAGCGCCTGGTGCACCCCGGCGGACTGCTGCGACGTGACCGGACCGGGCACGGCCATCGTCACCCGCCCCAGGGCGTCGGCCCAGTTCAACGTGTTGAGCGATCCGCTGCGGCGGGCCGCCTCGACGACCACCGTGCCCACCGTGAGCCCGGCGATGATGCGGTTGCGGGTGAGGAAGCGTGACCGCATCGCGACCTGCCCGGGCGCTTGCTCGGAGACCACGAGACCGTCCTGGGCGATGCGCTGCAGCAGCGCGGCGTGGGTGCGTGGGTACTCGACGTCGGCACCGCAGGCGAGCACCGCCACGGTCGGTCGGTCCTGCACGAGGGCGCCGCGGTGGGCCGCGGCGTCGATGCCGAACGCCGCCCCACTCACGACCGTGCCGCCCTGGTCGGCCACGTCGGCCGCGATCTCGGAGGCGCAGTCGCTCCCGTAGGCCGTGCTCGAGCGGGCGCCCACCACGGCGATGCCGTGCTCCACGAGCGACGCGAGGTCGCCCGGGCCGCGCACCCACAGCCCGAGCGGCGCACCGGTGCTCCCGCCGAGGGGCTCCACGTGGTCGAGGTCGTCGAGCGCCGCGGGCCAGGCCGCGTCGCCGGGCACGACCCAGCGGAGTCCGTGCGCCTCGGACCTCGCGCGCGCACTGCTCACGGCTCGGTCCAGACGCGCGGCCCCCTCCAGCCAAGCGTGCGGGACCTCCAGACGGGAGCGTCGGGAGCCATCACGGACCACCTCGAGGAGGCCCGCCGGGTCGTGCTCGCGCACCCACTGCACGAGGCGCGGGTCGCCGGGCTCGACGAGCAGGCTCAACGCCATCCGCGCATCGGCGTCCGTGGCGTGCGTGCCCCGCCGTGCGGGACGGTTCGCGGAGGTCATGGCGCCACCACCACGTCCCGCAGCAGGGGTCCGAGCGGGGTACCTCGGCGCAGGGCGAGCGCCAGCTCGACCTCCTCGACGTCGGGCCGCTCCCCCTCGCGCAGGTCGCAGACGCTCCAGGCGACGCGGAGCACCCGGTCCGCGGAACGGGCGGAGAGTCGTTGACCGCGCAGCTGGGAGTCCACGAGCCGCCTGGCCGCGTCCGTCGCCGGCCAGTGCTTGCGCAGGTCGACGCCGGGCACGTCCGCGTTGACCTGCCAGGGCGTGCCGGCCAGCCGTTCGGCCTGGCGGGACCGGGCCCGCGCGACGAGCGGCGCGAGGTCCCGCGTCGACCGGGCGTCTGACACGCCGTGGACGAGCTCCGGCCGGGTCGGCGCGACGAGGGTGCGATGGATGTCGATGCGGTCGCGCACCGGTCCGGAGATCCGGTCGCGATAGCGCCGCTGCATCAGCGGGGTGCACTCGCAGGGCTCGCTCACCGACCCGCCCTGTCCGCACGGACACGGGTTGGCCGCCAGGAGCAGCTGGAAGCGGGCCGGGAACGTCGCGGTCTGGGCGGACCGCGAGACCACCACGTGCCCGCTCTCCAGGGGCTGGCGCAGCGCGTCGAGCACGTTCGAGGCGAACTCCGGCGCCTCGTCGAGGAACAGCACCCCGCGGTGAGCGAGCGACAGCGCACCGGGCCGGATGACCCGTTGGCCTCCACCGACGATCGCGACGGCGCTCGCCGTGTGGTGCGGGTCGACGAACGGAGGACGCCGCACGAGGGGGACGTCGGACGGCAGGACGCCCGCCAGGGAGTGCACCGCGCTGACCTCCAGCGCCTGGGGGCGGGTGAGGTCCGGCAGGAGACCAGGCAGCCGCTGGGCGAGCATGGTCTTGCCGATGCCCGGCGGACCCGTCATCAGCACGTGGTGGCCACCGGCCGCAGCGACCACCACCGCCGTGCGGGTGTCCTCCTGCCCGGCCACGTCGGCGAGGTCGAGACCGGCCACGCGGTCGCTGTAGGCGTGGCCGAGACCGTCGCCACCGTCCAGCGGAGGGACCGGCGGGTCGTCGGGCTCCTCCTGCCCGGTCAGCATGGCCACCACCTGGCGCAACGACCGCACACCGACCACGCCGATGTCGTCGACCAGCTCGGCCTCGCCGACGTTGGACTCGGGCACGAGCACGCGCTCGAACCCGGCCTCGGCGGCGGCGACCGTGGCCGGCAGGACGCCCCGCACCGCGCGGAGGCGACCGTCGAGCGCGAGCTCCCCGATGAACACCGTCCCGACGGTGGCCGCGAGCGGCACGATCTTCTTCTCGACGAACATCGCGAGCGCGATGGCGAGGTCGTAGTGGGACCCGGTCTTCGGCAGCGTGGACGGGGCGAGGTTGATCGTGACCCGCTGGTCGGGCCAGGACGCGCCGGAGTTGACCACCGCCGCACGCACCCGGTCGCGAGCCTCGTTGACGATCGCGTCGGCAAGACCCACGACGACGGTCGACGGGAAGCCGTTGGCGATGTCGACCTCCACCTCGATCGCCCGCCCGGTGAGGCCGTCCAGGGTCACCGAGTGCAGGGCCGCCATCAGGCCACCCCGCTCACGCGCTCGACGACCGGCCCGCCACGGCGTGGGATGCGCACGGACACGACGTCGATCCGCACGCCCAGCGGCTCCAGCCCGTGCGCCTGCAGCCAGGCCGACGCCGCGCGACGCAGCCGCTGCGCCTTGCGGCTCGAGACCGCCTCGAAGCCCGTGCCGTGCCGCTGGCTGGTGCGGGTCTTGACCTCGCAGAAGACGATCGTCGCACCGTCACGGGCGACGATGTCGAGCTCGCCCCACCGGCACGTCCAGCGGCGGTCGAGGATCGTCATGCCGTGGGACTCCAGGTGTCGCGCAGCCACCTGCTCGCCGTACTGCCCGACGGCGTCGTTGCGTGCGTAGGTCATGCCTCCAGCGTCGGCGGGACGACGGACCGGCGACAGACCACGCGCGCAGGCTGTGGACGACGGTGCTCGAGCGTGCGACGTCCTGTGGACGGACCGCGAGCGCCGGCTCGGCTCAGCTCGACGGAACCTTGACGTCGGAGTCGGCCAGCTCCTCGACGTTGACGTCCTTGAAGGTGAGCACCTTGACGTTCTTGGCGAACCGCGCCGGACGGTAGATGTCCCACACCCAGGCGTCGTTCATGGAGACCTCGAAGTAGGCGTCGCCCGTCTCGGAGCGCACCTTCACGTCGACGGCGTTGCAGAGGTAGAAGCGCCGATCGGTCTCCACCACGTACTTGAAGATCTTCACGACGTCGCGGTACTCGCGGTACAGCGCGAGCTCGGCCTCGGTCTCGTACCGCTCGAGGTCCTCTGCGCTCATCTGCTCCCCATCGCCTCGTCGCTCGCCCGGACGGCACCGGACTCGATGACCGGAACACTACCGGCCGCCGGCACGCTGCCCGGCAGGCTCCACGAGCGGCGGTGGTGGTGGCTGGGCCCGTGGGTGCGCAGGGCCTCCACGTGCGCCGGCGCCGCGTAGCCCTTGTTCTCGTGCCAGCCGTACTCCGGGTGCTCACGCGCCAGCTCGACCATGAGTGCATCACGTTCGGTCTTGGCGAGGATGCTCGCCGCGGCCACCGCCGCGCAGCGCAGGTCGGCCTTGATCGCCGTGACCACCGGCGGCAGCGGCACCTCCGCGACGTCGAAGAGCGAGGCCTGGTCCGGGACGCTCAGGTAGTCGTGGTTGCCGTCGAGCAGGACCAGGTCGGGCGGGGTCCCGACCTGCTCCAGCGCTCGTCGCGCGGCCAGGCGCATGGCCGCCATGATGCCGACGTCGTCGATCTCCGCGGGTGACGCGTGGCCGACGCCGTACCCGGCCCCGTGGGTGGCGGCCCAGCGCCGGATGCGGGGCGCGAGTCGGACGCGCGCGTCAGGGGTCAGCAGCTTGCTGTCGCGCACCCCCTGGGGTGCGGTGCGCGTGCTCGCGGTGATGGCCACGACGCCGACGCTCACCGGACCGCTCAGGGCGCCGCGGCCGACCTCGTCGGCGCACGCCAGCACGGTGCAGCGCTCGCGCAGGAGGCTGCGCTCGAGTCGGAGGGTGGGCCGACCGGTCACTGCGACGACGCGGGCTCGGACGGGACCTCGGCGAAGGCCTCGCTGCCCCGGATGAGACCGATCCGCTTCCACGGCCACACGCGGACCCACGCCTTGCCGACGACCGAGTCGACGGGGATGAAGCCGCCACCGGGGTCGCCCTGGTGCACGCGGGAGTCCGCGGAGTTGCCCCGGTTGTCGCCCTGCACCCAGAGGTGGTCCTTGGGCACCACGACGTCGAAGCGCGACTCGGCGTTGGCGCTCGGGTCCCTCAGGTACGGCTCGTCGATCGACACGCCGTTGACCGTCAGACGACCCTCGTCGTCGCAGCACGCCACGCGGTCCCCGCCGACGCCCACGACACGCTTGATGAGGTGGCCGCCCGTGGGGAACAGCCCGATGACCTCGAGCGCCTTCTGCGCCGGGTTGCTGGCACGGGCGGACTCGCTCTGGTCGAGCCATCCACCGGGATCGTCGAAGACGACGATGTCGCCACGCTGCGGATCCCCGGTCCAGTAGGAGACCTTCTGGACGAGGATCTTGTCGTTGACGAGCATCGTCGGCTCCATGGACTCCGACGGGATGTAGAAGGCCTGGAGGAAGAACGCCTTGACCACGACGGCCATCACCATGGCGGTGACGACGAGGAGGATGGACTCCTGCCAGACGGGGAGCTGGCGCTTCGTGGTCTCACTCACGACGTGAGCCTAGACGCAGCATCCTGGGCGGGCTCGACGGCCACGCGGGAGGACGCTCAGTCCTCGCGCTTCTCCTTGATCTTCGCGGCCCTGCCGCGCAGCGAGCGGAGGTAGTAGAGCTTGGCCCGACGGACGTCGCCGCGGGTGGCGACCTCGATCTTCTCGATGACCGGGGTGTGGAGCGGGAACGTGCGCTCGACACCGACGCCGAAGCTGACCTTGCGGACCGTGAAGGTGCGTCCGATGCCCGAGCCCTGCACCTTGATGCAGACGCCCTGGAACACCTGGACGCGCGAGCGGTTGCCCTCGACGACCTTGACGTGGACCTTGAGGGTGTCGCCGGCGCGGAACGCGGGGATGTCGTCGCGTCGCGACTCGGCTGCGACCTGGTCGACCAAGTTGGTCATGTCTACTCCTCGCCGGTGCCACAGGTCACCCACGGAAACGATGGTGAGAAAAGTCTTGGTGTCGTACCGGTGCTCGTCGACGGCTCCCCTGTGGCAGAACCGCGGTGCACCAAGGGACAATTCTGCCACAGCGGCCCGGCCCGAACGAAACTGGCCCCGACGAAGCCGGCCCAGCCGAGACCGGCCCCGACGAAGCCGGCCGGCCGAGACCGGCCCTCGGTGGCCCGGGGAACCGTGGCGCCCGGGATCGGCCCCCGGACGCCACGAAGGGCCCCTGCCCGAGCAGGAGCCCTCCGTGGGGTTCAGGTGACGACTCAGTCGAGCGCGTAGCCTTCCGAGCCGTGCAGCGCGGTGTCGATGCCGGCGACCTCGTCCTCCTCCGTCACGCGGAAGCCGATCGTCTTCTCGATGCCGAAGCCGATGGCGAAGGCCACGACGAACGAGAACACGATGATCGTGAGCGACGAGAGGATCTGGGCGAACAGCAGGTCGGTCTCGCCACCGAAGAACAGGCTGCCACCGGTCAGGGCCTCCGAGCCGAACAGACCGATGTAGACGCAGCCGATGAAGCCGGCGACGAGGTGGATGCCCACGACGTCGAGCGTGTCGTCGTAGCCGAGCTTGAACTTCAGGTCGACAGCCAGGGCGCAGGCGACACCCGACACGATGCCGAGCACGATCGCCCAGAGGGGCGTGACGAAGGCGCAGGCCGGCGTGATGGCGACGAGCCCGGTCACGATGCCGGACGCCGCACCCACCGCGGTGGCCTTGCCGTCACGGAAGGTCTCGACGACGATCCAGCCGATCAGCGCGGCCGCCGGGGTGATGAGCGTGTTGAAGAAGATCAGCGACGTCTGGCCCTCGTCGGCGCCGTAGACACCGGTGTTGAAGCCGAACCAGCCGAACCACAGGATCGAGGCGCCCAGGAGCACCAGCGGCACGTTGTGCGGCTGGGACTCCTCCTTGGAGAACCCGAGCTTGCGCTTGCCGAGAACGAGGGCGAGAGCAAGGGCCGCAGCACCGGCGGACTGGTGGATGATCGTGCCGCCGGCCCAGTCGAGCGCCGCACCGAAGCCGAAGACGTCGTTGGCCAGCCAGCCGTAGAAGTTGCCGTCGGCGTCCACCCCGAAGAGCCAGCGGAACGTCGGGAAGACGACGAAGGTCGTGAACAGCCCGGCGAAGAGCATCCACGGCCAGAAGCGTGCCCGGTCGGCGACCGCGCCCGAGACGAGGGCGACCGTGATGATGCAGAAGGCGACGAGGAACGCGTGACCGCCGAAGGCGTTGGCCGCGTCACCGCCACCGACCCCCGACATCAGGTCCGACATGCCGAAGTCCTCGAACGGGTTGCCGAAGAGCTTGCTGCCGCCGCTCGTGCCGTTGCCGGCGATGCCCGTGCCGCCGTAGAGGACGTAGAGCACCGTGACCAGGGCGAGCGAGCCGAAGCTCAGCATCATCATCGAGATCGCGGACTTGGACTTGACCAGACCGCCGTAGAAGAACGCAAGACCCGGCGTCATGAAGATGACGAGTGCCGTGCACAGCAGCTGCCATGAAAGATCGACTGACATACCCACCTCGTTGTAGCTGGTTGAGTGAACATCGGCGTCCCACAGCCACGCTGCTGTTCTTGGAGGAGCCGCGTTCATCATGGGGCGGCAAGGTTTCCTCAACCACGCCCGGAATGTTTCACCTGCATGACGCCGGTGGCCCCCGTGTTAAATCCGGCGCACAGGGCCTCGTCGGTGGGTGTTCGACGTCGTCAGTCGGTCAGGAGATCGGGCCGACGCTCCCGCGTGCGGGCGACCGCCTGCTCGTGCCGCCAGGCCGCGATGGCCCCGTGGTGGCCGGACAGCAGCACGTCGGGCACGTCGAGACCGCGCCACGACGCGGGCTTGGTGTAGACCGGGTACTCGAGCAGCCCGTCGTCCCCGTGGGACTCCTCGGCGAGGGAGGCGGGGTTGCCCATGAAGCCGGGGACGAGCCGCACGACGGCCTCGATGACGGCGAGCGCGGCGACCTCTCCCCCGTTGAGCACGAAGTCCCCGAGGGAGACCTCCTCGACGCGCCAGCGCCCGCGGGCGTGGTCGATGACCCGCTGGTCGATTCCCTCGTAGCGGCCACAGGCGAAGACGAGGTGTCGTTCGCGACTCAGGTCGTGGGCGAGGGACTGCCGGAAGGGCGTGCCCGAGGGCGTGGGCACCAGGACGACGGCCTCGTCGCTGGTGACGGCGTCGAGGGCCTCGCCCCAGGGCTCGGGGCGCATCACCATGCCGGCGCCGCCTCCGTAGGGCGTGTCGTCGACGGTGCGGTGGCGGTCGTGGGTGAAGTCGCGCAGGTCGTGGGTGCGGATCTCGAGCAGCCCGCTCGCGCGGGCCCGGCCGGCGAGCGAGAGGTCGAGGGCGTCGAGGTAGGCGGGGAAGATCGAGACGACGTCGATGCGCATCGTCGGGGCGACGTGGTCGCCCGGTCCCCCGCTCACGTCCCGTCGCCCACGTCCGGGGTGGCGACGGCCTGGGCGTCGGGGTCCAGCAGGCCCGGGACGTCGGCCAGCGCGACGTGACCGGCGGCGAGGTCGACCTCGGGCACGAGAGCCGTGACGAAGGGGACGAGGACGCCGCGGGCGCCGTCGTCGAGATCGACGGAGAGCAGGTCCTGCTCGGGCAGGTGCAGCACCTCGGTCACGATGCCGACGTCGACTCCGTGGTGGTCGTGCACGCGCAGGCCCACGAGCTGGTGGTCGTAGTAGGCGTCGTCCTCGTCGGGCTCGTCGGCCGGATCGATGTCGACCTCCAGCACACGACCGTGCAGCGCCTCGGCCGCCGTGCGGTCGGCGACCCCCTCCAGACGCAGCAGCAGCCGCCCGGAGTGGTTCCGGGCGGCTGCCACGACGACGGTGCGGTCGCCGGCCACGAGCGCCGTGCCCGGGGCGAACCTTCGCTCGGGCTCGTCGGTGCGGACGTCGACCGTCAGCTCACCCTTGATCCCGTGAGCCCGGCCGATCCGACCGACCACGACGCGCATGGTCAGGACCTCAGCGCTGGCGGTCGACGTCCACGAAGTCGATGCGGGCACCCTTGGTGCCGGCGACCGCTCCGCTGACGGTGCGGATCGCCGACGCGGTGCGACCCTGACGGCCGATCACCTTGCCGAGGTCGGCCGGGTTGACGCGCACCTCGAAGAGGTCGCCGCGCCGCGTCTGCTTCTCGGTCACGTCGACCTCGTCGGGGTGGTCCACGATGCCCGACACGAGGTGCTCGATGACCTCCTGCGTGCGACCGGCCATGCTCAGGCCTCGGTGCTCTCGGCGGCGTCGTCGGCCTTGGGCTCCTCGGCCTTCGGCTCCTCAGCCTTCTCGGCCTTGGGCTCCTCAGCCTTCTCGGCGTCGTCGGCCTTCGGCGCAGCCTTCTTGGCGGCCTTCTTCTTGGTGGTCGCCTCGGTCTTCGGCTCGGCGTGCAGCTCCTTGAGAGCGGCGTCGAACAGCGCAGCCTTGTCGGCCTTCGGCTCCGGCGTCTTGAGGGTGCTGGTGCCACCGATGTCACCGGTGATCTTGAGGATCGCGGCGACGGCCTCGGTCGGCTGGGCGCCGACGCCGAGCCAGTACTGGGCGCGCTCGGACACGACGTGGATCGTGGACGGCTCGGTCTTGGGGTTGTACGTGCCGATCTCCTCGATCACGCGACCGTCGCGCTTGGTGCGCGAGTCGGCGACGACGATGCGGTAGAACGGGGTGCGGATCTTGCCCATCCGCTTCAGGCGAATCTTGACGGCCACGAGTGTGGTGTCTCCTCAGGTCTCTGTGGTGTGGTGACGCGCCGGACCGGGTGGGGTCACGATCCGGGCACGAAGCTGGTGGGCCCATGCGGCCGGGCTGAGAGGGTCCCGTCCGCGTCGGACACAAGCCGACATTCTGCCAGACGGGACCCGGATCGACCACATCGCCTCGCGAGTCGACCGGTCAGGCTCACGGCGGAGTCGTCGGATCGTCGAACGACCCGTGCCGTCCCGCCCCCGAGACGAAGCGCTCGGCACCCGCGACGGCCTCGGAGGCCACCACGGACAGGCCGCCCGCCCCCTCGGCGCGCAGGGCCTCGCGCAGCGGCAGGTCCCACTGGGCGATCGCCGACGCTCGATCGACGCGCAGGCACTCCTGCGGGAAGCGGGCGAGCTGCTCGGCCAGCTCGTGGGCGACGTCGAGGGCGCGCCCCGCGGGCACGACGCGGTTCACGAGCCCCATCTGCAGCGCCTCGTGCGCCTCGACGGCACGTCCGGTGAGGATGAGGTCCATCGCACGGCCGTGCCCCACCACACGCGGGAGCCGCACCGTGCCGCCGTCGATCAGGGGAACACCCCAGCGCCGGCAGAACACGCCCAGCACGGCGTCCTCCGCGGCGACCCGCAGGTCCGCCAGCAGCGCCAGCTCGAGCCCGCCGGCCACGGCGTGTCCCTCGATCGCGGCCACCAGCGGCTTGGTGAGCGCCATCCGCGTGGGCCCCATGGGACCAGGACCGTCCGGGTCGAGCACGTGACGACGGTCGGGGTCGCCGACGGACGTCAGGTCGGCTCCGGCGCAGAAGCTGCCGCCCTCGCCGTGCAGCACCGCCACGGCCAGCGCGTCGTCGGCCTCGAACGCCTCGAACGCCGCCAGGAGCTCGGCGGCCATGGGGCCGTCGACGGCGTTGCGCACGTCGGGTCGGTCGAGGGTGATGGTGCAGACGTCGTCGTCGACGTCGAAGCGGACGGCAGCGGAGGACATGGCTCCACGCTAGCGATCCGTCGAGGTCGGAAGGAGGACCTGCGTGGCTAGGCTGCTCGCATGGCCGACGTCACGATCCTGCACAACCCCGCCTGCTCCACCTCGCGGCACGCGCTCGAGGCGGCCGCGGCAGCCGGTGTCGAGGTCGAGGAGGTGCGCTACCTCAAGGAGCCGCTCGACCGGGCCGCCCTGCTCGACCTGCTGGACCGCCTCGAGGACGAGCCGGCCGCCCTGGTGCGCAAGGACTCGTTCTTCAAGGACCAGGGGCTCGACCCCGCCGACTACGCCACGCCCGAGCAGGTCGCGGACCTGCTCGTGGAGCACCCCCGGCTCATGGAGCGCCCCGTGCTGGACCGCGGCGACCGGGCGATCATCGGTCGGCCGAAGAGCCGCGCCGACGCCTTCCTCCGCGAGGGCTGAGTCGTCCCCCTAGAGCGGTGTGCCGGCGAACTGCGCGGCGTAGAGCCGCTCGTAGGGTCCACCGGCGCCCACGAGCGAGTCGTGCGTGCCCTGCTCGACGATGCGGCCCGCCTCCATCACCACGATGTGGTCGGCGTCGCGGATCGTCGAGAGCCGGTGCGCGATGACGAAGGACGTGCGGCCCGCCCGCAGCTGCTCCATGGCCTTCTGCACCAACGCCTCGGTGCGGGTGTCCACGCTGCTGGTCGCCTCGTCGAGCACCAGGATGGCCGGGTCGGCGAGGAACGCACGGGCGATGGTGAGAAGCTGGCGCTGGCCGGCGCTGACCCCGCCGCCCTCGTCCTCGATGACCGTGTCGTAGCCGGCGGGGAGCGTGCGCACGAAGTGGTCGACGTAGGCCGCCTCGGCCGCGGCCTGCACCTGCTCCTCGGTGGCACGGTGCGCACCGTAGGAGATGTTGTCGCGGATGCTCCCCTGGAAGAGCCACGCGTCCTGCAGCACCACGCCGAACGCCTCGCGGAGCCGAGCGCGCTCCATGGCGGCGACGTCGACGCCGTCGAGCGTGATGCGTCCGCCGTCGAGGTCGTAGAAGCGGAGCAGCAGGTTCGTGAGCGTCGTCTTGCCGGCCCCGGTGGGCCCGACGATGGCCACGGTCTGCCCCGGCTCCGCCACCAGGTCGAGGTGCTCGATGAGGGGGTCGTCGCCGTAGGAGAAGCTGACGTCCTCGAAGACCACCCGGCCACGCAGCGGGTCCGGGAACGGCGCGTGGGGCGCGTCGGGGGCCTCGTGCGGCTCGTCGAGCAGCGCCAGCACCCGTTCGGCCGAGGCCATGCCGGACTGCAGGAGGTTGATCATGGAGGCCACCTGCGTCAGCGGCTGCGTGAACTGGCGCGAGTACTGGATGAAGGCCTGCACCTCGCCGATGGAGAGCGTCCCCGACGCGACGCGGAACGCTCCGATCACGGCCACGAGCACGTAGTTGAGGTTCGACACGAACATCATCACCGGCGCGATCACCCCGGAGATGAACTGTGCCTTGAAGGCGGCTCCGAACAGGGCGTCGTTGCGGGAGTCGAACTCCTCGCGCGCCTGCTGCTGCCGGCCGTAGACCTTGACGATCTCGTGGCCGGTGAAGACCTCCTCGATGTGGCCGTTGAGCGCACCGGTCGCCGCCCACTGGGCCACGAACTGGGGCTGGGAGCGCTTCATGATGGCGCGGGTGAGGACCACGGCCACCGGGACCGTCAGCACCGCGACGAGGGCGAGCAGCGGCGAGATCCACAGCATCATGCCGAGCGTCCCGACGACCGTCAGGACCGAGGTCAGCAGCTGGCTGATGGTCTGCTGCAGCGACTGCGCGATGTTGTCGATGTCGTTGGTCGTCCGCGACATCAGCTCACCACGCTCGTGGGCGTCGACGCTGGCCAGCGGGAGACGGTTGAGAGTGTCCTCGACCTCGCCGCGCAGACCGGCCACCGTGCGCTGCACGACGACGGTCGTGAGGCGTCCCTGCCACCACATGAACACCGATGCCACGACGTAGAGCACCAGCGCGCCGGCCAGGACCCAGGCCAGGGAGGTGAAGTCGATGCCTTCACCCGGTCGGAGGTCCGTGCCGCGCACGAGGTCGGCCATCCGGTCGTCGCCCTGGGCCTCGAGCCCCGCGACCACCTCGGCCTTGTCGGCGCCCGCCGGGAACTGGTCGGACAGGTAGCCGCTGAAGACGATGTCGGTGGCGTGGCCGAGGATCCGCGGTCCGACGACCGAGAGCGCGGTGGCCACCAGGCCGAGCAGCCCGATGGCCTGCACCAGACGACGGTGGAACAGCAGCCGCTGGACCATGCGCCCGAGGGTGCCGCGGAAGTCGCTGGCCTTCTCGTGGTTCATGGCTCCGCCCCACGCGGGACCGCGCCCGCTCACGCGGCCTCCTCCTCGGTCAGCTGCGAGAGGACGATCTCGCGGTACACGTCGCAGCCGGCCATGAGCTCGGCGTGCGTGCCGGTGGACACCACCGTGCCCTGGTCCAGCACCACGATGCGGTCGGCGTCGCGGATGGTGCTGACGCGCTGCGCCACGGTGATGACGGCGGACTCGCGCGTGATGGCGCGCAACGCCCGGCGGAGCGCGGCGTCCGTGGCGTAGTCCAGCGCCGAGAACGAGTCGTCGAAGAGGTAGACCAGCGGTCGCTTGACCACGGCGCGGGCGATGGCCAGCCGCTGCCGCTGCCCACCGGACACGTTGGTGCCGCCCTGGGTGACCGGGGCCTGCAGCCCGCCGGGCATGGCCTCGACGAACTCACGGGCCTGCGCCACCTCCAGCGCCTGCCAGAGCTCCTCGTCGGTGGCGTCGTCACGGCCGTAGCGCAGGTTGGACGCGACGGTGCCGGAGAACAGGAACGCACGCTGCGGCACCAGCCCGATGGCGGCCCAGACGGCCTGCGGCTCGAGGTCACGCACATCGTGACCGTCCAGGAGCACCGCTCCCCCGGTGACGTCGAACAGACGCGGCACGAGACTCATGAGCGTGGTCTTGCCGCTGCCGGTGGAGCCGATGATCGCGGTGGTCTCGCCGGGCCGGGCCACGAGGTCCACGTCGTGCAGGACGTCGACCTCGGCACCGGGATAGGCGTAGGAGGCGCCTCGCAGCTCGACCTCGCCACGGACGACGTGCGCGGGCGTGGCGTCGGGATCGACCACGATGCTGGGCTCGGTCTCGAGCACCTCGGTGATGCGCTCGGCCGACACCTCCGCCCTTGGCCACAGCATGAGCATGAAGGTGGCCATCATGACCGCCATGAGGATCTGGATCAGGTAGTTCTGGAACGCCGTGAGGGTGCCGACCTGCAGGTCGCCCGAGGCGATCCGGTAGCCGCCGAACCACGTGGCCAGCACCACCGAGACGTTCATGATCAGCATGACGGTGGGGAACATCAGCGACATGAGCCGACCGGTGGCCACGGCGACGTCGAGGTAGGCCTGGTTGGCGTCGTCGAACCGCTGCGTCTCGTGCTTCTCCTTGACGAACGCCCGGATGACGCGGATGCCCTGGATCTGCTCGCGCATGACGCCGTTGAGGCCGTCGACGCGGTCCTGCATCTGGCGGAAGAGCGGTCGCATCCGACGGATGATCAGGCCCACGCTGATCAGCAGCGCCGGCAGCGCCACGAGCAGGAGTGCCGAGAGCTCGACGTCCTGGCGCAGCGCCATGACCACGCCCCCGACGGCCATGATCGGCGCGGTCACCAGCAACGTCAGGCCCATGAAGGCCAGCATCTGCACCTGCTGGACGTCGTTCGTGCTCCGCGTGATCAGGGTCGGCGCGCCGAGCTGGGCCATCTCGCGCGCGGCGAAGGTCTCGACGCGGTCGAAGACGGCGGCGCGCAGGTCTCGACCGAGGGCCATCGCCACCCGCGCTCCGACGTAGACCGCCACCACCGTCGCGCCGACCTGGAGGACCGTGACCAGCAGCATCGTGGCGCCCGTGCGCCAGATGAAGGGCACGTCCCCGGTGACGATGCCGCGGTCGATGATGTCGGCGTTCAGACCGGGGAGGTAGAGGTTGGCCACGGTCTGTGCCAGCTGGAAGACGAGCACGACCGCGATCGCTCCCCGGTAGGGCGCCAGGTACCGGCGCAGCAGGGGGATCAGCACCGTTGCAGGCTACAACCAGCCTCCACGTCCCCGAGCGTCGTGACGCGGGCGGCCAGCATGGGCCAGACTGTGGCTCCACGACGACCCCGGGGGGAACGATGAGGCGCACCACCGTCATGGTCCTGACCGCCCTGGTCGCGCTCGCAGGCTGCGGTCCCAGCCAGGAGGAGCAGGCCGAGGAACGCCGCGCCGCCGCCGAGAAGGCCGAGACGAAGCGGTTGCAGACCGACCTGGCCACCGCCGTGGACGCCGTGGCGAAGGACAAGGACGCCAAGGGGCGCATGCCGCTCCCCGACGCGGTCGCCGCCCTCGAGGCGAAGGGCTACACGGCAGGATCGGTGCCGAGCCGGCCACTCGCGGGCACACCCGCGTACTGCGTCTGGCTCGTGGACCCCGACAGTGGTCGGTCGTTCGTCCACCAGAGCGCCGACGACGCCAGCGCCGAGGTGGACGAGGAGCCGACGTACTGCGAGCCGACGGTCTACCCGACCGAGGAGGCGCCCGCACCGACCTTCGGCAGCTCCCCCGCCGACCAGGAGGCGAAGCTGAGGAGCGAGCAGATCGGCGACTTCCTGCGAACGAATGCGACCGCCATCGCCGACCTGGTGGACGCGGTCTACATCGACGGGCCCGTCGGCGACGGCGCCGTCACCGCGGAGCAGAAGAAGGTCAGGAAGAAGAAGCTCGACGCGGTCGTCGAGGGGCTGGAGGACTTCGAGGCGGTCGGGGAGGAGCCGTCCGCGGGCTTCGGGTACGGGGTCGCGTTCGGCGACGAGGAGTTCTGCGTCTACACCTACCACCAGGTGAAGGACGGTCAGGCCTTCGTCCACCAGAGCCTCACGGACGAGACCACGCGCGCCGAGCCCGGCTCCACCACCTGCGACACGGTCACCGCCCTGCGCTGAGCCCGGTCTCCCACCGCTCGCCGTCCGTGCCCGGCCGCGCGCCGAGGTCGGCCAGGCGTCGCACCAGCTCGTCCTCCGGGGGGTTGTGGTGGCTGAGGTGCACGGCCACGACGTCGGTCGACGTCGTCACGGCGCCGACCTCGCGCAGCCGCTCGAGCAGCGACCCGAGCGTGCCGAGGTGCAGGTGCCCCGACCCGAGGTCGGCGCGGTCGCCGAAGGTCTCCTCCACCAGCACGGCGTCGTAGGCGGCGTCGCGGACCGTCTCGAACCACGACGCCTCCCACGGTCCGGTGTCGCAGGCCCACAGCACCCGAGCACCGTCGGAGCCCGTGACGTCGTAGAGGACGGCGTCGCCCGAGGCCATCACCGTGTGAGCCGCGGACAGCACCTGCACGCGGATCGGCTCCCCTCCCCCGTGCGGGGCCGCGCCGAGGTCCAGCACGTCACCCGCGTCCACCGCGTGGAACCGCACGGTCGAGTCCGGCGCCACCCACCGGCGCGCCTCGTCGACGACGGTGGCCGGACCCACGACGTCGAGGGGCTCGTCGTTCACCCAGGACCGGAACAGCAGCAGCTGCGGCCCGAAGTGGTCGGCGTGGGCGTGGGTCACGAGGACGACACGCGCGTCGGCGAGCGACTCACCGCAGCGCGTCGCGGCAGCGAGCACCTCGGGCCCGGGATCGAGCAGCACGGCGGTGCCGTCGACCCGGAGCAGCGCGCTGGTCTGACCACGCAGCACGCCTGCGGCACGCTGGGCCTCGCACGAGTCGCAGCGGCAGAACGCGTTCGGCCAGCCGTCGGCCGATCCCGTGCCGAGCAGGCGGAGGTGCACCTCGCTGGACCTACAGCAGGTCCCGCAGCTCCTTCGGCAGCTCGAAGTCCTGGTCGCCGCCCTGCTTGCCGAAGCCGAAGGCGTCGGCCCCGGTGGTCGTGGGGGCGTCCTTCGGCTGCGCGGCCTGGGCCCGCTTGGCGGGGTTGCCGGAGACGCGCTTGCCCTTCTTCTTGCCCTTGTTCTGGGGCTTCTGACGCGCACCGGCACGCTTGCCGGGCATGCCCGGCATCCCGGGGACGCCACCCATGCCGGGGACGCCTCCGCCCTTGGCCATCTGCTGCATCATCTTGCGCGCGTCGAAGAAACGGGTGACGAGCTGGTTGACGTCCTGGACCGTGGTGCCCGAGCCCTTGGAGATCCGGGCGCGGCGCGAACCGTCGATGATCTTGGGGTCGTCGCGCTCCTTGGGCGTCATCGACAGGATGATCGCCTTGATCTTGTCGAGCTCGCGGTCGTCGAAGTCGGCCAGCTGGTCCTTGAACTGACCCATGCCGGGCAGCAGGCCCATGAGCTTGGTCATCGACCCCATCTTCGACAGGGCCTCCATCTGCTTGAGGAAGTCCTGCAGCGTGAAGGTGCCGCCGAGCATGCGCTCGGCGTCCTTCTCGGCCTGCTCGGCGTCGTAGACCTTCTCGGCCTGCTCGATGAGCGAGAGCATGTCGCCCATGTCGAGGATGCGCCCGGCCATGCGGTCGGGGTGGAACACGTCGAAGTCGGTGAGCTTCTCGCCCGTCGACGCGAACATGATCGGTCGACCGGTGACCTGACGCACCGAGAGCGCTGCGCCACCGCGGGCGTCGCCGTCGAGCTTGGTCAGGACCACACCGGTGACGTCGACGCCCTCGTTGAAGGCCTCGGCGGTCTGCACGGCGTCCTGGCCGATCATCGCGTCGATGACGAACAGCACCTCGTCGGGCTGCACGGCGTCGCGGATGTCGCGTGCCTGCTGCATGAGGTCGGCGTCGATGCCGAGGCGTCCGGCGGTGTCGACGACCACCACGTCGTGCAGCGTGCGTCGGGCCTCGGCCACCGCGTCGCGGGCGACCTGGACGGGGTCGCCGTAGGAGCGGGTGCCCTCGGCTCCACCGTCACCTGACCCGGTGTTGCCCGCCTCCGGCGCGTACACCGTGACGCCGGCCTGCTGGCCGACGACCTGCAGCTGGTTGACGGCGTTGGGGCGCTGGAGGTCGCAGGCCACGAGCATCGGGCTGTTGCCCTGCTCCTTCAGCCAGCGACCCAGCTTGCCCGCCAGGGTCGTCTTGCCCGCGCCCTGGAGGCCGGCCAGCATGATGACGGTCGGCGGGTTCTTGGCGAACCGGATCCGGCGCGTCTCACCGCCGAGGATGCCGACGAGCTCCTCGTTGACGATCTTGATGACCTGCTGGGCGGGGTTGAGCGCCTTGGACACCTCGGCACCGAGCGCGCGCTCCTTGACGCGGGCGACGAAGTCGCGCACGACGGGCACGGCGACGTCGGCGTCGAGCAGCGCGAGGCGGATCTCGCGTGCCGTGGCGTCGATGTCGGCCTCGGTGAGACGCCCCTTGCCGCGCAGGTTCTTGAACGCGGACTGGAGGCGGTCCTGCAGGGTGTCGAACATGACGGCCAGCCTACCGAGCGGGTCGCGGCACCGACGCAGCCCAGTCCCGCCCGGCGCTCACACGAGGGCGTCGTCGACGGTGGCGCGCAGCTCCTGCGCCGCCGGCCCCGACAGGGGGTCCCCCGTCGCGTCGACCACGTAGAAGACGTCTCGGGCCTCGTCGCCGTAGGTGGACAGGTGCGCCGAGCGGATCGAGCACCCACTGCGGGCGATGGCGTCGCACACCGTCCAGACCAGGCCGCGACGGTCGGCGGCGCGCACCTCCAGCAGGGTCGCGGAGTCCGACGAGTCGGGCAGGACCCGCACCCGCGCGGCGACCCCCTCGACGGCGGTGAGGGTCATCCGGTCCTCCAGGGCGACCTCACCCTCGAGCACCGGGACCAGGCGCTCCCGCACCGCGCTGGCGAGCACGCCCGCGCGGGTGACCTCCCAGAGCGAGACGGCCGCATCCCCCTGCGTGACCACGCGGACGGAGCGGATGGCCAGGCCCTGCAGGGCGAGCCCGCCGGCGATGCGCGCCATGACACCCGGCCGGTCCCCGGTGACCACCGTCAGGAGCGACCCGCCCTGGTGGTCCTCGGCCGTCAGCTCCACGACGCCGTCGCCCGTGCGGGCCAGCACCTCGGGCTCGGGCAGGGCCAGGTCGGCGGGCCAGCCCTCGTAGTCGTCGGAGGCCACCGCGGGCACCGCGCCGGCCAGGTGGTCGCGGGTCTTGGCCACGAGCCCCTCCACGAGGCCTCGTCGCCACGCCGTCCAGGCCGTGGGCCCGGTGGAGCCGGCGTCGGCCTGCGTGAGTCCGAGCAGCAGGTCCAGGAAGGCGGTGTCGCCCAGGATCTCCGCCACGTTCGCCGCGGTCGCCGGATCCTCGATGTCGCGGCGGGTCGCCACGTTGGTCAGCAGCAGGTGCCAACGCACGAGTCGTCCGACCACGTCGGCGTCCGCGTCGGTGAAGCCCCACCGGAGGGCGACCTGCTCGGCCATCGGGGCACCCACCTCGCTGTGGTCGCCCGGGCGGCCCTTGCCGATGTCGTGCAGCAGGGCGGCAACCGCGAGCAGGTCGGGGCGGTCGACGTCGCGGCGCAGTCCGGCGGCGACGACGCACGTCTCGACGCTGTGCCGGTCGACGGTGAAGCGGTGGACCGGCGAGCTCGAGCCGCGCAGCCGCACGTCGGCCCACTCGGGCAGCCACCGGTCGACGACGCCGGCGATGTCGAGCTCCTCCCACACCTGCACCAGCCCGCGCCCGGCCGTGAGCAGGTCGACGAGCGAGCGCGTCGCGGGCGCCGGCCACGGCTCCGGAAGGTCGCCGAGGTCACGGGCGAGGCGCTGGGCCGTGCCGGCGCCGAGCGGCAGCCCGGCCTTGGCGGCCGCAGCGGCGGCCCTGAGGGCGACCACCGGGTCGGTGCGGGGCGCGGCGTCCGCCGTGAGCACGATCTCGTCGCCGAGCCAGCCCACACCGGTGTCGACCTGGACGACGGCGGGCCCGGCACGACGGACGCCGGAGCGCGGCCGAGGACTGGTGCGCGGCACGAGCACGCCGTCGAGCCGACGCCACGTCACGTCGGCCACGTGCGCGATGCGCCGCCCGAGGTGACGCACGTGCAGGTCGAGCGCCTCGGGGTCCATGCCCACGGACGTGGCGACGGCGGGCACGTCGTCGACCACCAGCCGATCGGTCCGACGGCCGGTGGTGGCGTGCATGGCGTCGCGCACGTCCAGCAGCGCCGACCTCAGCTCCTCGACCTCGGCGTGCGGCACGTCGACGAGCCAGGTGGCCACGAGCGCCCGCAGGTCGACGCCGTCGCGCAGTCCCCCACCTGACTCCTTGAGGTCGGGGACGGCGGCGTAGGCCAGCCACCCGGATCGCTCGATCCGCTGCTCCCGGCCTGCGCGGACCTCCTCCACGCGCGTGCGCGCCTCGCGTCGCCAGTCGGCCAGCACGTGGGACCGCAGGCCCAGCACCAGGCCCGCGTCGCCGGCGACGGCGCGGGCGTCGAGCATCCCCATCGCGGCGCGGTGGTCGTCGCGGGCCGTGGCCCGCATCTGCTCGGCGTCGCGCACGGAGTGGTCCAGCGGGATCTTCGCGTCCCACAGCGGGTACCAGAGCGCCTCGGCCACCTCGCGCACGCGACTCTCCGGCACCGCCGGGTCGTGGAGCAGCACGACGTCGAGGTCGCTCGACGGCGACAGCTCGCGCCGGCCGTACCCGCCCACCGCCACCGCGGCGAGACCGGAGGGGTCGGGACCGACAGCCGTAGCGAAGACGTCGGCGAGCAGCCGGTCTGCGTCGTCGGCCCGACGTCGCCGCTGCGTCGCCGTGCTCGGGGGGTGGCTCACGGGATCAGTCTCCCCGCCTCGGCGGGCGGCACGACGCAGCCCCCGACCGGGCGGGTCGGGGGCTGCGTGCGCACCGATGCGGGCCCCGGGTCAGAGCACTGGGTCAGAGCGCGGCCTCGTCGGTCTCGCCGGTGCGGACCCGCACCACCGAGTCGACCGGGACGACCCAGACCTTGCCGTCGCCGATCTTGCCGGTCTGCGCGGCACCGGTGATCGTGCTGACCACGCTCTCGACGTCGGCCGCGTCGACCACGACCTCGAGCCGGATCTTCGGCACGAGCGTCACGTCGTACTCGGCGCCACGATAGACCTCGGTGTGGCCCTTCTGCTGGCCGTAGCCGCTGGCCTCGGTGACGGTCATGCCGGCGACGCCGGCGGCGGCGAGGGCCTCGCGGACCTCTTCCCACTTGTGCGGCTTGATGACCGCGGTCACGAGCTTCATCTCAGACTCCCGTCTTGAAGGGCGAACCACCGGATCCACCGGTGTAGTCGTACGCGGACTCGAGGTGCTCGACCTGGTCGATGCCGGCGACCTCGTCGTCCGGGTCGATCCGGAAGCCGATGGTCACGTCGATCAACTTACCGATGATGTAGGTGAGCACGAACGAGAAGACCAGGACGACGACCGCTGCGAGGACCTGCTTGCCGAGCAGCGCGGCGTCGCCGCCGTAGAAGAGTCCGTCGACCGGCGCACCGCCTCCGGTGGAGGTGGTGGCCAGGAAGCCGATGAGGACCGTGCCGATGAGGCCACCGACGAGGTGCACGCCGACGACGTCGAGCGAGTCGTCGATCCCGAGCTTCCACTTGAGGCTCACGGCGGCCGCACAGGCGATGCCGGCGATCAGGCCGAGCACGATGGAGCCGAACGGCGACAGCGCGCCCGCGGCCGGCGTGATGGCCACGAGACCGGCGACCGCGCCGGACGCGGCACCGAGGCTGGTGCCCTTCTTCTCCTTGACGAGCTCGTAGGCGAGCCACCCGGCGATCGCCGCGCCCGTGGCCACGGCGGTGTTCACGAAGGCGAGACCGGCCAGGCCGTTGGCACCGACGGCGGAGCCGGCGTTGAAGCCGAACCAGCCGAACCACAGCAGGCCGGCGCCGAGGAGCACGAACGGCAGGTTGTGCGGACGCATCGGGTCCCGCTTCCAGCCGGTGCGCTTGCCGAGGACGAGGGCCAGTGCGAGTCCGGCCGCACCGGCGTTGATGTGCACGGCGGTGCCGCCCGCGAAGTCCACCGCCTCCAGCTGCGTGGCGATCCAGCCGCCGTCGTCACCGAAGTCGAAGACCCAGTGCGCGACCGGGAAGTAGACGATCGTGACCCACACGACCACGAAGACGACCCAGCCGGAGAACTTGGCGCGGTCGGCGATCGCACCGCTGATCAGGGCGACCGTGATGATCGCGAACATGAGCTGGAAGCCGGCGAAGACGAACTCGGGGATGGTGCCGTAGGCGGTCTCGACGCCGATGTTGGTGAAGCCCAGGCGGTCGAACCCGCCCAGCCAGCCGTTGCCTCCGGGGCTGAACGCGAACGAGTAGCCGTAGAGCACCCACAGGACGGGGACGATCGCGAGAGCGGCGAAGCTCATCATCATCATGTTGAGCACGCTCTTGGCCCGGGTCATGCCGCCGTAGAAGAAGGCGAGTCCGGGTGTCATGAGCAGGACCAGCGCCGAGCTGGCCAAGATCCAGGCGGTGTCGCCGGTATCCATGGAACCTCCGAGTGGCTGAGGGGTGACGTGGTGGGACGGCACGCCGTGCGGCAGCGCCTGCGTCACACTGTGGAACGCCCCGATTACCTCCACGGCAGCGCCACGTTTCGCTCAGGTCACGAGATCGGCGGTCACGTTACGGGCGTGTTACCCGATCAGCCGAGCAGGGCGTCGACGAACTCGGCGGCGTCGAACGGGGCGAGGTCGTCGGCACCCTCGCCGAGACCGACGAACTTGACCGGGACGCCGAGCTCGCGCTGGACGGCCACGACGATGCCGCCCTTGGCCGTGCCGTCGAGCTTGGTGAGGACCACGCCGGTGACGTCGACGACCTCGCCGAACACCTGGGCCTGACGCAGGCCGTTCTGGCCGGTGGTGGCATCGATGACGAGCAGCACCTCGGTGACCGGCGCCTGCTTCTCGGCCACGCGCTTGACCTTGCCGAGCTCGTCCATGAGACCGGACTTGGTGTGCAGACGCCCCGCGGTGTCGATGACCACGACGTCGGCGCCGAGCTCGATGCCACGCTTGACGGTGTCGAAGCCGACGCTGGCCGGGTCGCCGCCCTCAGGGCCACGCACGACCTCGACCCCGACCCGCTGGCCCCACGTGCTCAGCTGGTCGGCGGCGGCGGCACGGAAGGTGTCGGCGGCGCCCAGCACCACGGTGCGGTCCTCGGCCACGAGCACGCGCGCGAGCCGCCCGACGGTGGTGGTCTTCCCGGTGCCGTTGACGCCGACCACGAGCACGACGCCGGGCTTGCCGTCGGCACCCGTGGTGGCGACGGCACGGTCGAGGGACGGGTCGACGAGGGCGATGAGCTCCTCGCGCAGCGCGGTGCGAGCGCCCTCGGGGTCGGTGATGCCCTCCACGCGGACGCGGGTGCGCAGACGGTCCACGAGCTCGGTGGTCGGGCCCACGCCCACGTCGGCGGCCAGCAGCGTGTCCTCGAGCTCCTCCCAGGCGGCGTCGTCGAGGTCGGCCCGGCCGAGCACCGAGAGCAGTCCGCGCCCGAGCGAGCTGTTGGAGCGGGCGAGCCGTGCGCGCAGCCGCACGAGCCGACCCTGCGCGGGCTCGGGACGCTCGACCGTGGTGGTCGGGGACGCCGATGCCTTCTCGTCGGCGGGCACCTCCTCGAACGGCGGCTCCTCGTCCTCGGACGGCAGGTGCGGCTCCGGGTGCTCCGGGTGGTCGATGACCTCCTCGGTGATCGCGTCGAGGTCGCGCGGTGGCGGCAGCTCGGAACGTCCGCGGCGGACGAGGAGGGCGGCACCACCGCCGAGGACGACGACGGCGACGGCGATGAGGGCGACGAGGAGCTCGGTGGTCACCCACCCACCCTAGAGGCGCCCCCCACCGGCGCGAGCGACGCGCCGAGGTCGAGCCGGTGGTCGTACCGGGCGACGACCTCCGGGGCGTGGGACACGATCACGAGGGTGTGCTCGGGAGCGAGGGCGTCGACGTCGTCGAGCAGGGCCCGGGCGGTGGGCGCGTCGAGGTGCTCGGTGGGCTCGTCGAGCACGAGGACCCGGTGCCCGGCGAGGAGCATGCGGGCGAGGGCGATGCGCTGGCGCTCGCCGCCCGAGAGCACGGCCCCGCCCTCACCGAGGACGGTGTCGAGACCGTCGGGCCAGGACGCGACGGTGTCGGCGAGCCGCACCCTACCGAGGGTGCGCCAGACGAGGTCGTCGCCGGCGGCGGGGTCGGCGACGCGCAGGTTCTCGCGCATGGTCGTGTCGAACAGCACGGCGTCCTGCTGCATCCAGCCGACGACGCCGCGCACCTGCTCCCGCGTGAGGTCGAGCAGGTCCGCACCGCCCAGACGCACCGTCCCGGCACGAGGCTCGACGAGGCGCGAGAGCGTGGCCGCGAGCGTGCTCTTGCCGACCCCGCTCGGTCCGGTGACCACCAGCACCCCGCCCTCCCCGACGTGGGTCGTGACCCCGCGGACGAGGTCACGGTCCCAGCCGAGCGTCACGTCCTGCAGCTCGAGGTCGAAGCCCACGGGCGCCGCGTCCGCGACGGGAGCCGGCATCGGGTCCGTGGCGCCCTCGAGCGCGGCGAGGCGTGCGCGAGCGGCGGCGACGCGCGGGCGGAGGCGCTCGGCCTCGGCCACGGCGTCGAGCACGTCGACCAGCCCGATGGGTGCGAGCACCAGCACGCCGACGAGGGGTCCGGCGAGGCCGGCGTCGGCCGTGACCAGCGCCGTGGCGAGAACGCACGCAGCGCCGCCGAGCAGCACCACCAGCGAGCCCACACCACCGGCCCAGGCACGTCGACGGTCCTGCAGGGCGAGCGCGTCGACCGCCGCGTGCACGGTGGCGTCGCGTCCCCGCGCGGACCCGTAGGCGACCAGGTCCGGTGCGGCCAGCACCAGCTCGGTGACGTTCCCGGCCACCGACGTCGCTGCGTCCGACCCCGACCCCGACCCCGTGCCGCCGTCGGCGAGCCGAGGGACGAGGACCCGCGCGACGAGCAGCACCCCACCGGCGTACAGAGCCAGCGCCAGCCCGGCGGCCGGGAGGACGACGGACACCACCCCCACGGTCACCGCCGATGCCACCACGGCCGAGATCCACGGCAGCCGCAGGCGCAGCAGGCCGTCCTGCACGGTCTCGACGTCGGAGACGACGGTGCGCACGACGTCGCCTCGGCGCATCGCACCGGCGGCGGGCATCGTGCGTGCCAGGGCACGGTAGGCCTGCACCCGGTCGTCGATCCCGCGGGCGAGGGCAGCGTCGTGCGTGAGGAGCCGCTCGGCGTAGCGCAGCGCCGCCCGGGCCACGCCGAACATGCGCACCGACGTGATGGCGACGATGAGGTAGAGGACCGGCGGCTGCTCGGCGGCCCGCACCACGAGCCACCCGGAGGTGAGCAGCAGGCCGAGGGAGCTCAGCTGTGCCGCCACACCGAGGCTCGCCCCGAGACCCAGGTGCCCCCGGGGCGAGGCGATGAGCCTGCGCACCACGTTCACGAGGGGACCACCGTCGCGGACTCGGCGCTCGCCACGGTGACCCGCAGCTCGCGCGAGGCGGCGGCCACGGTCTCGGCGCGGTGCGCGACCACGACGACGGTGACGTCGCCGGTCTCCTGGAGCCGGCAGAGCGTGCCGAGCACGGTGCTCTCTCGGTGGGCGTCGAGGCCCGCGGTCGGCTCGTCCATGAGTAGGAGCCACGCGTCGCCCGCCCGGATGCGCAGCAGGGCCCGGGCCACCGCCACGCGACGCCGCTCACCGGCGGACAGGGACTGTCCCTGCTCCCCCACGTGGCGCTCGGCGGGAAGGTCGTCGGCGCCCGCGTCGTCGAGGGCCGCGCGCACCTGCGCGTCGTCGGCGTCGGGGTCACCGAGCCGGACGTTGTCGGCGACGCTGCCGGCGAGCAGGTGGGGGTCCTGCGGGACCCAGGCGACACGACGGCGCCACGCCTCGGGGTCGAGCTCGTCGAGCCGGTGCCGCCCCACCCGCACGGCCCCGGCGGTGGGAGCGGCGAAGCCCAGCAGCACCGACAGCAGCGTCGACTTGCCGGAACCGGACGGTCCGGTGACCGCGACGAAGTCGCCGGGCAGGAGGGTGAAGGCCGGCAGCACGAGGGCCGGTTGCTCACGTCCGGGATGGACGACCTCGAGGGCCTGCACCGTGACCGGCGCCGGACCGTCCACCACGAAGTGGCCGGTCGCCCGGTCGGGCTGGGGGCCGTCGAGCAGCGTGAGCGCCTCGTCGGCCGCGGCCAGCCCCTGGGTGCTGTCGTGGAACTGGGTGCCGAGCCGGCGCAGCGGGAGGTAGGCCTCGGGAGCGAGGACGATGACCAGCAGACCGGTCCCCAGGTCGAGCCCCCCGCCGACGAGTCGCAGCCCGGCGGCGACGGCGACGAGAGCCACCGACAGGGTGCTGAACAGCTCGAGGACGAGTGAGGACAGGAACGCGGTGCGCAGCGACTCCATCGTGGCTCGACGGTGCCGCTCCCCCACGTCGCGCAGCCCACGGGCCGAGTCGCGACCGAACCCGGTCAGCACCGTCAGGCCGGCGAGCACGTCGGAGAAGTGCCGCCCGAGACGCTGCAGCTCACCCCACCGGTGGTCGAGCCGGTCGCGCGTCACGAGGCCCACGAGCACCAGGAACGTGACCACGAGCGGGAGCGTGAGCACGACGATGAGCGCCGAGAGGGGGTCGACCACCGCGAGCGTCAGGAGCACGGCCACGGGCACGACGGCCGTGAGCACCACCTGGGGCAGGAAGCGCGCCACGTAGCCGTCGAGCGCGTCGAGCCCGGTCTCGAGCAACGTGGCGACGCGCGCGCTCGACGGCGCGGCGCCCACCCGACGCTGGTCGAGCACGGCCTCGACGAGGTCGTGCCGGAGCCCGGCCTTCACGGAGGCGGCGGCGCGGGTGCCGGCCGCGGCCTGCGCCCAGGCGAGCACGCCGCGCGCGGCCACGACCGCGGCGAGCAGAGCGGCCCCGGCGGCGATCGCACGGGTCGACTCGCCCTCGACGAGACCGACCACGACGTCGGAGACCAGCCAGGCCTGGGCCACCACCGCGACGGCGGCGACGGACCCGAGCACGACGGTGGCGACGAGGAAGCGCCGCGCCGGCCGCGACCGGCGCAGGAGGCGGGGATCGACGGGACCCACGGCCGCTCAGCGCTCCCGGCTGGGCTCGAGGTCAGGCGTGGGTGCGAGCACGTCGTCAGGGATGTGGTGCGTGCCGATGCGACGGCGGAACACCCAGTACGACCACGCCTGGTAGCCGATGACGATCGGCGTGAAGGCCGCCGCCACCCAGGTCATGATCCTGAGCGTGTACGGCGTCGACGACGCGTTGGTGGTGGTGAGGTTCCACGCGGGGTCGAGCGACGACGGCATGACGTCGGGGAAGAGCGCCGTGAAGAGCATGACCGTGACCGCCGCGATCGACAGCGCCGTGCCGATGAACGCCCACCCCTCGCGCCGCGCCGACGTGGCGGCCAGGGCCGCGACGAAGGCCAGGGCAGCCACGCCACCGGCGATCCAGACCGCGAGGTCGCCGTCGCGGGCGGCCGTCCAGACGATGAACACGACGGCCAGCGCCGCGGCGACCACGCCGACGCGCAGGGCGAGCAGCCGGGCGCGGTCGCGGATGTCGCCGACGGTCTTGAGGCCGACGAAGACCGCGCCGTGGACCAGGAAGACCGTGAGGGTCACCAGCCCGCCGAGCAGCGCGTACGGGTTGAGCAGGTCGAAGAAGGAGCCGACGAACTCCTTGTCGGCGTCGATGGGCACGCCGCGCACGATGTTGGCGAGGGCCACGCCCCACAGCAGCGCCGGCACGACGGACCCGATGAGGATGCCGACGTCGCAGCGACGCTTCCAGATCATCGCGGGCCGCTTGCTGCGGTACTCGAGGGCCACGATGCGCAGGATGAGCGCGACGAGGATGAGGAACAGCGGCAGGTAGAAGCCGCTGAACAAGGTGGCGTACCACTCGGGGAACGCCGCGAAGGTCGCGCCACCGGCGACCAGCAGCCACACCTCGTTGCCGTCCCACACCGGACCGATGGTGTTCAGCAGGACGCGGCGCTCCTTCTCGTCACGAGCGAGCACGGCGGTGAGCATGCCGACGCCGAAGTCGAACCCCTCGAGCACGAGGTAGCCGATCCACAGCACGGCGATGAGCACGAACCAGACGGTGGTGAGCTCCATGGTCGTCTCCTCCGGGTCCTGGTGGTCAGTAGGCGAACGCGAGCGGCGCGTCCGGGTCGTCGACGTGCTGGGGCGGGTCTGCGTCGGGCAGGCCCTTGCGGATGTAGGTGAGCAGGAGCTTGACCTCGACGACGGCCAGGGCTCCGTACAGGGCGGTGAAGCCGATGAGCGTCGTGAGCACCTCGGCCGTGGTGGTGCCGGGCGAGACCCCGGCCGACGTCGGCATGAGGCCGAAGACCACCCACGGCTGGCGGCCCATCTCCGTGAAGATCCAGCCGAAGGAGTTGGCGAGCAGCGGCAGGAACGGCAGGACCACGGCGGTGCGCAGGAGCCATCGGCCCTCGGTCGTCCCGACGCTGGGCATGCGGCGTCGACGGGTGGCCCAGAGCATCCAGGCACCGCCGACCATGGCGAGGCCACCGGAGGTGATCATCGCTCTGAAGGTCCAGTAGGTCACCGGGATGTTCGGCGAGTAGTCGCCGGGGCCGTAGAGCTCCTCGTACTCCGCCTGCAGGGAGTTGATGCCGCGGATCTCCCCGTTCCACGTGCCGGTGCCGAGGTAGGACAGCAGGTGCGGGAGCTTGAGCTCGAGCACGGGCTCGCTGCCGTCGAGGGTGCCGACGGTGAGCAGCGAGAAGGAGGCGGGCGCCTCGTCCTCGTAGAGGCCCTCGGCGGCAGCCATCTTCATGGGCTGGACCTCGGTCATGACCTTGCCCTGGAAGTCGCCGGAGATCATGGTGCCGGCACCGGAGAAGAGGAGCACCACGGCGCCGAGCCGCAGGGCGGTGCGCCAGGTCTCGCGCTCGTCCTCGCGATCCTTGCGGAACATCTGCCAGAGGGCGATGCCGGCCACGAAGGCACCGCCGACCATGAAGCACGCGAAGATCGTGTGCGGGAAGGTGACGAGCACGACCTTGTTGGTCATCACGGCCCAGAAGTCGGTGAGCTCGGCGCGACCGACCTCCTCGTTCATCCGGAAGCCGACGGGGTTCTGCATGAACGAGTTCGCCGCGAGGATGAAGTAGGCCGACAGCACGGTGCCGATCGCGGCGAGCCACAGGCAGGCCAGGTGTAGCCCTGGCTTGAGCCGGTCCCAGCCGAAGATCCAGAGGCCGAGGAACGTGGACTCCAGGAAGAAGGCGAGCAGTCCTTCGATGGCGAGTGGGGCACCGAAGATGTCGCCGACGAAGCGGGAGTAGTCGCTCCAGTTCATGCCGAACTGGAACTCCTGGACGATCCCGGTCGCGATGCCCATCGCGAAGTTGATGAGGAAGAGCTTGCCGTAGAACCGAGTGAGCCTGAGGTACTTCTCGTCGCCGGTGCGGTGCCACGCGGTCTGCAGCATGGCCACCAGGAAGATGAGCCCGATGGTGATCGGCACGAAGAAGAAGTGGTAGACGGTCGTGATGCCGAACTGCCACCGTGCGATGTCGAGCGCTTCCATGGTCGCCTCCGCTCCCCGGTCTACTACGTCTCGTAGTAACTACTACCGAGCGTAGGACTTCAGGGCGGTCACCGGCAACCTCAACTCCTACCGGACGTAGTAGATTAGGTCACATGCCGCAGTCCGCACGCTCCCTCGGATCCCTCGAGCGCTCCGTCATGGACGTGCTGTGGGGCACCGCGTCTCCCCTCACCGTCCGCGAGGTGCAGGACGGACTGGAGGCGTCGGGCACGCACGACCTCGCCTACACGACCGTGATGACCGTGCTCGACCGGCTCGGCGCCAAGGAGATGGTGAGCCGCGAGCGCGACGGGCGCGCCTTCCGCTACACGGCGGCCCTCTCCCGCGAGGCGGCCACGGCCGAGGCGCTGAACGCCACGCTCGACAGCTCCGGCGACCGCACCGCGGCCCTGCTCCACTTCGCGCGCACCGTCGACCCCGCGGAGGCCGCGGCGCTACGGGCCGCGCTCGACGAGATCGACGCGGGCCGCTGACCGTGCACCCGCGACCCTGAGCCCGCCTCCATGACCCCGCGACCATGACTCCGCTGCTCCTCGGCGCGATCGGCCTCGCGCTCGCCCTGCCGGTGCCCGCCCTCCTGTCGCGCGCCGCGTGGCCGCGACTCGCGCCGGCCGCAGGGATCGTGCTCTGGCAGTCGTTGGCGCTCGCCGCCGTGCTCGCCATCTCGGGGGCCGCGCTCTCCACGGCGCTGTGGCTCGTCACCGACGACGAGCCGACCTGGTGGCGGATCGCCCTCCACGCGACGCTCATGGGCATCGGCGTCCTGGTGTGGGCGCGCTTCTGGTGGGCGGCCTGGCAGGTCTGGCGCGAGACGTCGACCCGGCGCGCCCGCCACCGCGCGCTGGTGGACCTCCTCGGCGAGCCCCACGGCGCACTCCCCGCCGTGCGGGTCCTGACCGAGCAGACACCCGTGGCCTACTGCATCCCTCGCCTGCGCGACGCCCGCGTCGTGATCTCCAGCGGGGCCGTGGAGTCCCTCGACGACGACGCCCTCCAGGCCGTGCTCGAGCACGAGCGCTCGCACGTGCGCACCCGTCACGACCTCGTACTCGAGGCCTTCGGCGTGCTGCACCGCGCGTTCCCCCGACCCCTGCGCACCGACGCTCCCCTGCGTCAGAGCCAGGTGATGGTCGAGCTCATGGCCGACGACGCGGCGCGCAAGGTCACGGGCGACCCACCTCTCGCCCGCGCGATCGTCGCCCTCGCCGGAGGCCCCACCCCGGCCGGCGCCCTCGGCGCGAGCAGCGACGCGCTCCTGCGCCTCGAGCGACTGCGCGACCCGGCCCCGACCCGGGCACGCCGAGCGTCGGCCATCGCGTCGATCGCGATCTCGGCGGTGGTGCTGGTCGTCCCGACCGTCTTCATCGCGGTGCCGTGGATGTACCACGCGGTCGAGGTGCTGCTCGAGCGGTGACCACGCGGTGCGACCGTCAGCGGCCCCGACCTTTCGAGCACGGTGTCGGAAGGCGCTTCTAGGGTCGAGGACATGGACGAGCTGGACTTCACCTTCGACGACACCGAGCTGGACGTGCCCTTCCGCACGGCCGGCGCGGAGACGGTCGACCGGGTGACGGTGCGTCGGCGAGCCCTCCACGTGCTCGAGGCCGAGCAGCTGGTCGACATGCTCGACTACGTGGAGTCCGCGCGGGCCGAGGGCGAGCAGTACTCGCGGTCCGCCGCACGCACGGCCGCCCAGGCAGCGGCGCACGACCTCTCGCTCGCCCTGGGAGTCGCACCCGGCACCGTGGTCGCCCGCCTGGCCATGGCCCGACGGGTCCGAGGCCGCCTGCCCGCGGTGTGGAAGGCGTTCCTGGGCGGGTCCGTCAGCCAGCACCACGTAGGCATCGTCGACGTCCAGCTGCAGCGGCTCACCGAGCCGGACTCCCCTGCCGTCCTCGACGAGCGCATCGCCCGGTACGCGGCCGACCACACGGTGCCCCAGACGCGACGCTGGCTCTCCCGCCAGGTCGAGCGACTCGAGGCCGACGCCGCTCGGGAGCGGCACCGTCGTGCGCGCGCCGACCGCCACGTGCGGCTCAGCCCGGCCGGGGACGGCATGGCCTGGCTCTCCGCCCTGGTGCCCGAGGTCGACGGACACGCCGCCCTCCAACGCCTCGACACCGAGGCCCGTGGCATGAGCGCCGATCCCCGCACCCACGACCAGCGCTGCGCCGACCTGTTCACCGGGCTGCTGCTCGGCTCGCCGGACCCGGAGGCGGAGTCCGCCGGCTCCGACCGCGGCGGCGTGAGCACGGTCATCGGCATCACCGTCCCGGTCACCTCGCTCATGGGCCTCTCCGATGCCCCCGGCGAGCTGGCAGACCACTCGGCCTCCGTGCCTGCGGCGCTCGTCCGCGAGAAGGCCGTGGAGCCCGGCACGGTCTTCTACAGGCTGCTCACCGACGACCACGGGCATCTGCTCGACGCCACCCACCTCGGCCGGTTCGCACCGGAGAAGATCCGTACCGCCCTGTGGTTCCGCGACGGCACGACGAGCTTCCCGACCTCCGACGTCCCCGCCTCACGCAGCGACATCGACCACACCGACGCCTGGCCCGCACCCACGCGCGGCACGAACCTCGGCCCGATCCACCGCCGGGCCCATCGACTCAAGACCGCCGGCCTGTACCGACTCAGACGTCGCGGACGATCCTGGGAGTGGACCACCCGCACCGGACACGTCTATCGCCACGACCCCGACCCGTTGCCCGTCGAGCAGTGGCCCGAGCTGCTGCCCGCCGCCTGAGTCAGGCCACGCCTCATTCCGGCAGGTCCGCCGGAAGCCACACCTCCAAGCACGACCCGTCGGCGCTGCCCTCGGCCGGCTCGAGCCGCAACGTCCCGCCGACACCGTGCACCTCGTGCGCGAGCAGGCGGAGTCCCAACCCGTGGCGCACCTCGGCGGGAAGCCCCACGCCGTCGTCGGTCACGGTCACGCGCACGCCGGGCACCGAGGAGTCGACGACCTGCGTCACCTCGACGGACGCCGATCGCGCCTCTGCGTGCCGCACCACGTTGCGCAGACCCTCCCGCACGACGCGGTACACGAGGAACGAGGCGTCGGCGTCGAGCCCCAGGCCCCCCTCCACCCGCACCGCCACGTCGAGTCCGACCTCGCCCGAGCCGCGCCCCAGCTCGTCGACCGCTGCCCGCAGACCCTCGGCGGACACGGCGTCGGGAAACAGGTCGTCACCCACCGAACGCAGCTCACCGACGCCGTCGCGCAGCACCCGGGTGGCCCGATCCAGCGCGGCTGCGTCCGACGCCGAGAGCCCCCCACGATCGACGCTGTCCAGCACGAGCGCCGCACCCGACAGCTCCTGCACCGGGCCGTCGTGCAGGCGCTGCGCCATCCGGCGTCGGTCGGACAGGGCGTCGCGCAGCCCTCGCTGCGCGAGGCGCCGGCGGTCGGACTCCGCCGCACCCGCCCGTCGCGCCAGACCGACCGCCAACGGCAACGTCGCCACCGCGAACAGCAGCAGGGAACCCACGACCACCGGCAGCCACTGCCGCAGCAGCTCGCTCCGGCTCAACGCCATGGCCGGCGTCGGCAGGTACGCCTCGAACAGGAACGGGGTGCCGCGGCCGTCGCGGAACCCCACGGACACCTCGTAGGTCCCCTCCGGGTAGGGCTGTGGTCCTTCGGCCGCCGGCTCCACGCGACGCGCCACCGCCCGTCCCGACGCGAACAGGGCGTACTCCTCGCCCAGCTCGACCTCGGCACCCTGGTACAGGCGGTTGTCGGAGTAGACGATCCGTCCACGACCGTCACCGAGGTCGGCCCAGATCTTGACCTGCCGCAGCGCACCCTGGTCGACCCGGCCGAGGAAGGCGTCGTCGAGCCGGCCACGCTCGCCCACCGGGTCGAGGGCGTCGACACCCAAGGGTGCGACGTACTGCTCGGCCAGCGTGCGGGCGTCCAGCTCCGCATGGTCGAGTGCCTCCCGCGTGGCGATCCGGCCCGCGACCACGACGGCCACCGTCACCACGAGCACCAGCACGATCGACGCGCCCGCCACGTAGCGGACCACCGCTCCGCGCACGGGGCTCCCCTCCGCACCGAACGGGACCCGGGCCGTCCGCCCTCGCCGCCGCACCGTGCCGCCGAGCACCACTACGGCGCGCCGATCCTCAGGATGCCGCTGCGCGCCGCCATCACCACGGCGTCGAGCTGCGTGCGCGCTCCCAGCTTGGCGAGCACGTTCTTCACGTGGTCACGCGTCGTGTGCGGACTGATGCCGAGCGTGCGGGCGATGGCTCGCACGTTCGATCCCTCGCCGAGCAGCTCCAGCACCTCGAGCTCACGACGGGTCAGGCCGTGCTGCGGCTCCTGCAGCTGCACGAGCACCGGGGCGTCGGGGCGCGCGTCGCGCAACGCGGCCAGGAGCTCGGTCAAGGACAGCTCCTTGGCCAGCAGCGCGGCCACACCCACCGCTCGGGCCCGCTCCACCAGGTCCGGACGCGGGTAGGCGGTGAGCACGACCACGCGCAGCTCCGGTCGGGCGGCCAGCAGCTCGGCCGCGAGGTCGAGTCCGTCGCCGTCGGGCAGGCGCACGTCCACGAGCGCCAGGTCCGGGCGGAGCTCCGCGGCCAGCCGTCGGGCGTCCTCGACCGACGCGGCCGATCCGACGCAGCGCATGGTGGGGTCGCTCTCGAGCGCCACGGACACGAGGTCGGCGAAGACCTGGTGGTCGTCGACCACCAGCACCCGCTCGATGCCACCCATGCCGCCTCCTGACCCCCGGCCGATCAGACCCCCCTAGGTTAGGGAGTGACGGGCAGGCTCACCTTACTTAGGCTCACCTTGCTTCATCACTCCGACCAAGGACACCTGCATGCGCACCCCCCTCCCTCGTTCGCGGCACCGCGGCGCGCGCGTCGCGCTCCCCCTCACGGTCCTCGTGCTCGTGCTCTCCGCCTGCGGCGGCTCGAGCGACGACGGGGCCGACGACGACGGACCGCTCGTGGTCTACGTCGGGCGCGACGAGGCACTCGTCTCGCCGCTCGTCGAGCAGTTCACGAAGGACACCGGGATCGAGGTCGAGGCGCGCTACGCAGAGACCCCGGAGCTCACGGCCACCCTCCTCGAGGAGGGTGACGCCACCCCCGCCGACGTGTTCCTGTCCCAGGACGCCGGCGCCCTCGGCGCACTCTCCGAGGCGGGCCTGCTGAGCGACCTCGACGTGGACCTGACCGACAAGGTCCCGGCGTCCCTCACCTCCACCGACGGGTCGTGGGTGGGCGTGACCGGTCGCGCCCGAGTCATCGCGTACGACAGCGAGAAGCTGGACGAGGCCGACGTCCCCGACGAGGTCGCCGACCTCACGGACGAGGAGTGGAAGGGCCGCGTGGGCTTCCCGCCCGGCAACGCGTCGTTCCAGGCCTTCGTCACGGGCTTCCGCGTCTCCCGGGGCGACGACGCGGCCCAGGCGTGGCTGGAGGGCATGGCCGCCAACGACTACCAGTCGTACGAGAAGAACGGCGCCGTGCTCGAGGCCGTCAACACCGGCCAGCTCGACCTCGGCCTGATCAACCACTACTACTGGTTCCAGACGGCCGCCGAGGTGGGCGCCGACCAGATGCGTGCGCAGCTGACGTTCCCGAAGGCCGGCGACCCGGGCGCACTCGTCAACGTCACCGGCGCGGGCATCCTGTCCGACCACGACGATGCCGCAGCGTTCGTCGAGTACCTCCTGTCCGACGCCGGCCAGACGTACTTCGTCGAGAACACCTACGAGTACCCGCTCGTGGAGGGCATCGACGCCCCGGAGGGCCTGCCTGCGCTGGCCGACCTCCAGGGTCCGGACATCGACCTCTCCGACCTGGCCGACCTCGAGGCCACGGTGCGCATGATCCAGGACGCCGGACTGTCCTGACCGTGACCTCGGACCGGACCCGCCCGGCGCACCGACCCCGCCGGCTCCTGCTCCTCGCAGCAGGAGCCGGCGGGGCCGTCGCCGCGCTCCCGCTCGGCTACCTCCTGGTCCGAGGAGCACAGATCGGGCCCGACGTCTTCGCCGAGACCCTGGGCCGGGCCCGGACGTTGTCCCTGCTCGGCTCGAGCGTCGGCCTGGCCGCGGCGGTGTGCGTCACGACCCTGCTGGTCGGCCTCGCCACGGCCGCGGCCACCTCGGCGGTGAGGTTGCCCGGCGGTCGCGTGTGGTGGGTGCTCGCGGCCATCCCGCTCGCGATGCCGTCGTACGTCGCGGCCTTCGGCTGGCTCACCACGGTCCCGGGCTGGACCGGCTTCTGGCCCTCGTGGCTCGTGCTCTCGCTCGTGTGCACGCCGTACGTCACGCTCCCCGTGGCCGCCGCGCTGCGTCGTGTCGACCCCGATGCCGCCGCCGTCGCGCGCACCCTCGGTCGACCTCCGTTCCGCGCCTGGACGGGCACCGTGCTGCCCCAGGTGCTCCCCGCGGCGGCAGCGGGCACGCTCCTGGTGGCGCTCTACGTCCTGTCCGACTTCGGGGCCGTCGCCATGCTGCGCTTCGACGTGTTCACCTTCGCCATCTCGCGCGAGTACGGCTCGTTCGTCGGCAGGGAGCAGGCCGTCGTCCTCGCGCTGCTCCTCGTGCTCCTCGCCCTCGGGACCGTCGTGCTCGAGCGGTCGGTGCGTGGTCGCGGTGAGCGATGGCGCACCGGACGGGGAACCGCCGCTCCACCGCGCCCGGTCCGTCTGGGGCCGGCGCCCACCGCCCTCGTGGCGGGCAGCCTGCTCGTGGTCCCCGTGCTGGCCGTCGGGGTCCCGATCCTGGCTCTCTTCAGGCGTCTCGCCGCCGGGACCGCGCGCGCCCTCGACGTCGGCGAGCTGCTCTCGGCGATCCTCACCACCACCCTGCTCGGCATGGTCGCCGCGCTGGCCGTCGTGGTCCTCGCCGTGCCGGTCGGCGTGCTGGCGGCCCGGCACCGCGGCCGGCTCGTGGCCCTCGTCGAGAGCCTCGCCTTCGCCGGGCACGCGCTGCCGGGCATCGTGGTGGCCCTGTCGCTCGTGTACTTCTCGCTGCGCGTGGTTCCCGGGCTCTACCAGGGCGTCGTGGTGCTGGTGCTCGCCTACGTGGTGCTGTTCCTGCCCAAGGCCGTCGGCGCCACGCGCACCAGCGTGGCGCTCGTCCCACCGGTGCTGTCGGAGGTGGCCCGCAGCCTCGGTCGGCACCCCCTGCCGGCCCAGGCCCGCACCACCGGTGTCCTTGCCGCTCCGGGAGTCGCCGCAGGTGCGCTGCTCGTCATGCTGACCGTCATGAAGGAGCTCCCGGCCACGCTCCTGCTGCGCCCCACCGGTCTCGACACCCTCGCCACCGAGGTCTGGAGCCGCACGAGCTCGGCAGCGTACGGGGCCGCTGCTCCCTACGCGCTCGCAGTCGTGGCGCTCGCCGCGATCCCCGCGTTCCTGCTGTCCCGACCGACGTCCTGGGAGGCCCGCCGATGGGAATGAACGACATGGACCCCGCGGCACGCGGGCTCGTCGTCTCCGGCCTCGTCGCCGGGTACGACGACGCAGCCGTGCTGCAGGGCGTCGACCTCCGGGTGCCCACGGGGACCCTCGTCGCGCTCGTCGGACCGAGCGGCTGCGGCAAGACCACGCTGCTGCGCTGCGTCGCCGGTCTTCACCCCACCCGCTCGGGGAGCACCACCCTGCTCGGACGACCGCTCGACGCACCCGGAGCATCGGTGCCCACGCATCACCGGTCGATCACTCTCGTCCCGCAGGAGGCGGCGCTGTTCCCTCACCTCGACGTCGCGGCCAACGTCGGGTTCGGACTGCCCCGCGGGTCGCGCGACAGGATCTCCCACCTTCTCGACCTCGTCGGTCTCACCGAGCTGGCGCACCGTCGCCCGCACGAGCTGTCCGGCGGCCAGCAGCACCGGGTCGCCGTGGCGCGCGCCCTGGCACCGAGCCCTGCCCTCGTGCTGCTCGACGAGCCGTTCTCCGCGCTCGACGCCCGCCTGCGCGACGACCTGCGCCACGAGGTGCGCGAGCTGCTCGTGGCCGAGAGGGCGACGGCCCTGCTCGTCACGCACGACCAGGCCGAGGCACTGACCCTCGCCGACGAGGTGGCCGTCATGCACGACGGGACGGTCCTGCAGCAGGCCGAGCCCGAGGTGCTCTACCGCGAGCCCGAGCACGCGTGGACCGCGACCTTCCTCGGTGAGGCCACCGTGCTCGCCCAGGACGACCCGCTGGTCACGTCCGCGACGATCGACGGCGACGACGGCACCCGGCTGGTCGTACGGCCCGAGCACGTGGTGGTCGACGAGGCTGCGACGCCGGCGGTCGTCGCGCGCCGCTCGTACCGCGGTCACGAGTGGCTCGTGGAGCTCGACCTGCCGGGCCGCCGGGTCCTCATGCGCACCGACGCCGCGCCGCCCCCGGTCGGTGCGACGCTGCCGGTACGGGCCACCCGCGCCCGTCGCGTCAGGTGAGCGGCTCGAGGACCGCGCGGACGACGTCTGGCACCGGGGTGACCGCGCGCTCGGAGCCGGTCACGTACACGTGGACGAACCGTCCGATCGCGGCCGGCTCGGGTGCCGCGCCCTGGAACAGGCCGATCTCGTAGACCACGCTCGACGTCCCCAGCCGGACCACCCGCAGGCCCACCTCGACGTCGCCGGGGAAGCGCAGCTCGCGCAGGAACCGACACCCCGTCTCGGCCACCACCCCGTACGCGTCCAGGGTGCGGATGTCGGTGCCACTCGCGTCGATGAGGTAGCCGTTCACCGCCGTGTCGAAGAACGAGTAGTAGACGACGTTGTTGACGTGCCCGTAGACGTCCTCGTCCTCCCACCGGGTGGAGATGCGACGCACGACGGGAAAATCATCGCGCCGTCGGGACCCGTCGTCGGCCGGTGCTCGATCTTTCTCGCTCACGCCATCTCGTCCTCACGCAGTCGCTGGCTGATCACCGTCGTCACGCCGTCACCCCGCATGGACACGCCGTAGAGGGCGTCGCCGACCTCCATCGTGCGCTTCTGGTGGGTGATGACGATGAGCTGGGAGTTGGCGCGCAGCTCCTCGTAGATCTCCAGCAGACGCCCGAGGTTGGTGTCGTCGAGCGCCGCCTCGACCTCGTCGAGGATGTAGAACGGGCTGGGCCTGGCCTTGAACAGCGCCACGAGGAACGCGACGGCCACGAGCGACCGCTCGCCACCGGAGAGCAGCGACAGCCTCTTGACTTTTTTTCCGGGCGGGCGCGCCTCGACGTCGATGCCGGTCGTGAGCAGGTCGTCGGGGTCGGTGAGCAGCAGACGGCCCTCGCCGCCGGGGAAGAGTCGGGAGAAGACCCCCTCGAACTCGCGCGACACGTCCGTCCAGGCCTCGCTGAAGACCTGCTGCACCCGCTCGTCGACGTCGGCCACGATGTCGAGCAGGTCCTGCCGGGTGCGCTTGAGGTCGTCGAGCTGCTCGGACAGGAACTGGTGACGCTCCTCGAGGGCCGAGAACTCCTCGAGCGCCAAGGGGTTGACCTTGCCGAGCATGGCCATGGCCCGCTCGGCGGCCCGCAACCGCTTGGTCTGCTCGGCCCGGTCGAAGGGCCGACCTTCCGGCTCGGCCTGCGGGTCGTCCGCGTCACCGGTGGTCGCGACGGCGTCGTCGGTGGCCTCGACCACCTCCGGGGCGGGGGGCGGCACCAGCTGGTCGGGACCGTACTCGGCCACGAGCGCCTCGACCTCGACGCCGAGCTCCTCCAGCGCGCGCGCCTCGAGCGCCTCGAGGCGGAGCCGCTGCTCGGCCCGAGCCATCTCGTCGCGGTGCACGGAGGTGGTGAGACCGTCGAGCTCCTCGGCCAGCGTCCGCAGCCGCGCGCGCACGTCGCGCAGCTCCGTCTCACGGCCCGAGCGCGACTGCTCGATCTCGGTCCGCAGCGCCGCCGCCTCGGCGATCGTGGTCTCGAGCCGGGCGAGCGCGACGTCGCTCACCGCCAGCACCGCGCGCGCCGTCTCGGCCTCGCGCAGCTGCTGCTCACGCCGCAACCGGGCCTGGATGCGCGCCTCGCGCTCGGCAGCCGCCGACGCCACCAGCGCACTGGCCTGGCCCTCGAGCGCGCGGGCCCGTTCCTCGTTCGTGCGCAGCGCCAGTCGCGCCTCCGTCTCGGTGCGACGCGCGGTCGACGCGACCTCGGCGAGCTCCTCCAGCGCCGAGGTGTCGGGTTCCTCCTCTGGCGCCTCCTCGGCCTGCGTGAGGCGCTCCTCGAGCTCGGCCAGGCCGCCCAGGTCGCGCTCGTGCGCCTCCTGGGCCGACGCGATCGCCGCCGTCAGCCGCTCGGCCTCGCCCTTGGCCGCGCGCGCCGTCGACCCGAGCTGGCCGAGGGACTCCGCGACGGCCGACATCTCCGCGTCGGACTCGTGCAGCTTCTCCATCGCCGCATCGACCCGCTCCTGCGCCGCTGCACGTTCCTGCGCGATGCGCTGCGCATCGAAGCGGAGCGTCTCCAGCTGTCGGTCGGCCTCGCCCAGCTCCTCGCGCGCCTGGTCGATGGCGGCCTGGACCTCGAGCAGGCTCTGCTGCGACGACGAGCCACCGGAGGCGTAGTGCGCCCCGAGGATGTCCCCGTCGCGCGTCACCGCCGTGAGGTCGGACGCCTGGGCGACCAGCACCTTGGCGGCCGTGAGGTCGTCGACGACCGCGACCTTGAACAGCAGCCGACGCAGCGCCGCGTGCAGGGTGGCGGGCGGGTCGACGACGTCGACGGCGTAGGTGGCACCGTCCGGCAGACCCGGCCACCCGGTGTCGTCCAGCTCGGTGTCACCGCCGAGCAGCAGCCCGGCACGACCGAGGTCCTCCGTCTTGAGCAGCTCCATCGCCGTGACGGCGGTGTCGAGGTGGTCGACGGCCACGGCGTCGGCGGCGGACCCGAGCGCGGAGGCGATGGCGGCCTCGAAGCCGGGGCGCACGGTGATGAGCGCGGCCACCGAGCCGAGCAGCCCGCTGATCTCGTCGGAGACCGCCAGCAGGGCACCCGCACCGTCCTTGCGCGCCAGGCCCACCTCCAGCGCCTCGACACGAGCGGCCAGACCTGCCTGCCGGCGGCCGGCCTCCTGCTCCACCGTCGTGACCTCGCGGGCCTTCGCCTCGGCCTCGGCCAGCGCGGCCTCGGCCGACTCGAGCGCCTCGTCGAGCCCGGACTCGCCCTGGCTCAGCCCGGCGATCTCGCTCTCGCGCACGGCGAACGCCTTCTGCGCCTCCTCGGACCGCTGGAGCGCCTCGTCGCGCGCCGAGCGCAGGCGGGCCACCTCCGCGTCGGCGGCCTCGGCGCGGCTCTTGAGCGCGTTGACCTGCCCGTGCAGGCGCGCGAGACCCTCACGACGGTCGGCGGCGGCCCGCAGCAGACCCGCGACCCGTCGCTCCTCCTCGCCGTAGGACGTCTCGGCCTCGCCCCGCGCCGCCACGGCGGTCTCGAGCGCGGCCCGCGCCTCGGCGACCGACGTCGTCATGGCCTGGTGCTGCTCCTCGACCCGTCGGGCCTCCGCCTCGAGCTCCTCGGGGTCACGACCGGAGGGCCGGTCGTCCGACTCCACGGCGGCCAGTCGGATCCGCTCGTTGGCGAGCCCGGCGGTGCCACGCATGCGCTCGCGCAGCCCCGACAGGGCGTACCAGGTCTCCTGGGCGGCCGACAGCGCCGGCGAGTCCTCGCGCAGCTGGTCCTCGAGCTCGGTCTCCTGCTGGCGCGCGACGGACACCGCGTGCTCGACGGCCGACCGTCGCTGCTTGAGCGCGGCCTCGTCGGCCATCTCCTCGGCGATCGTGGACCGCGCGGTGACGATGTCGTCGGCGAGCAGGCGGGACCGCGCGTCGCGCACGTCGGCCTGGATGGTCACGGCACGCCGCGCCACCTCGGCCTGCCGGCCGAGCGGCTTGAGCTGGCGCCGTAGCTCGGTGAGCACGTCCTGCAGACGCGTCAGGTTCCCCTGCGTCGCGTCGAGCTTGCGCAGCGCCTTCTCCTTGCGCTTGCGGTGCTTGAGCACACCGGCGGCCTCCTCGACGAAGCCGCGACGCTCCTCGGGGGTGGCCCGCAGCACCGAGTCGAGCTGCCCCTGTCCGACGATCACGTGCATCTCGCGGCCGATGCCGGAGTCGCTCAGCAGCTCCTGCACGTCGAGCAGACGGCAGCTGGTGCCGTTGATCGCGTACTCCGAACCGCCGTTGCGGAACATGGTCCGCGAGATCGTGACCTCGCTGTACTCGATGGGCAGTGCACCGTCGGTGTTGTCGATCGTGAGGACCACCTCGGCGCGGCCGAGCGGCGGGCGGCCGGAGGTGCCGGCGAAGATGACGTCCTCCATCTTGCCGCCGCGCAGCGACTTGGCACCCTGCTCGCCCATGACCCAGGCGAGGGCGTCCACGACGTTCGACTTGCCGGAGCCGTTCGGCCCCACCACGCACGTGATGCCGGGCTCGAGCTCCAGGGTGGTGCTCGACGCGAACGACTTGAAACCGCGCAGCGTGAGGCTCTTCAGGTACACGCGACCACCCTAGTGCGTCGTCGTGTCCCGCCCTCGGAGGCGAGCGAGGGTACTGGGATCAGCGCGAGAGCGGCTCGAGCAGGTCGCCCGCGGTCACCTGGTCGACCCGCTCGGACAGGGTCTTGAGCAGACCGTCGTTCTCGGTGTTCAGTCGCAGCACCTCGGCCTCGAGGTCGGCGACACGTCGGCGCAGCCGCGCGACCTCGTTCAGCTGGTCGAGCGTCGGTCCACCGACGAATCCGACGAGAGCCTTGGCCATGAGTGATCCTCCGCAGGAAGGTCGCGGCTCCGGCTCGAGTGCCGGGCGGCGGGACTGGGGTACAGCGGCGGCTGCGTCTGCCAGTGTCCCACCGCGACCGGGCCCGGGTCAAACCTCGGGCGTCCACCGGGACCCGCCCCGCGTGCACCTAGGCTGCAGGACGTGGACGCATCTCTCTTCCGGCCCGTCGCCGAGACCTGGCGTCCCGTCTCCCCTGCCCTCACGACGCGTCGCCGCATCGTGCTCGTCATCCCGCTCGTCGTCCTCGCCGTCCTGCTGGCCGCGGGTGCCGCGACGGCCACCGCCGTCGACGCGCACGTCCTCGTGAGCGTCGGGCTCGGGGCCCTGGCGGCGTGCGCCGCCGCGGCCGCCGCGACGACCTGGTGGTGGGCCGAGCGGAACCGTCGGTCCTGGGGCTGGGCGGAGGCCGAGGACGACCTGCTCGTCACCTCGGGCGTCATGTTCCGCCGACTCGTGGTGGTGCCCTACGGCCGCGTCCAGTTCGTCGACGTCGAGGGCGGGCCGGTCGAGCGACGGCTGGGCATCGCCCGCGTCTCCCTGCACACGGCCAGCACCGAGACCGCGGCCGTCGTGCCCGGCATCCCGGCCGACGAGGCGCGCCTGCTCCGCGACCGGCTCACCGAGCTCGGGCAGGCGCGCGATGGCGGGGTCTGAGCCCGTCGAGGCTGCCACCTCCGGCGACCCGGGCAACGCCCTGCCGACCGTCGGCAGCCGCACCCACCCCCTGACCGGTGCGGTGCAGGGCGGGCTGTGGGCCGGTGCCGCGGTGATCGCGATCGGCACCTCCTACCTCCAGGGGGACCGCTGGGACGGCGTGCCGTGGTGGGCCGCCCTGCTCGGCGTCCTCGGCGGAGGCCTCCTGCTCGGCCAGGCCGCAGGCTTCGTCTCCTGGTGGTTCACCCGCTACGTCGTCGACGACGACGAGGTGCGCATCGACAGCGGTGTCCTGAACCGTCGGTCGCGCCGTGCCGCGTTCGAGCGCATCCAGGCCGTCGACGTCGCCGAACCGCTCCTGGCCCGGGTCGTGGGCCTCGCCGAGGTGCGGATCGAGCTGGCCGGAGGGGACGAGTCCCGGCTCGTCGTCAGGTTCCTCCCGCTCGACCAGGCCCACGACGTCCGTCGACTGCTCCTGAGGCGGGCGCACGGTGGCGCTGCCGACGATGCCGACCCGGTCGAGGCGCTGGACGACCGCGACCTCATCACCCGGGTCACGCCGGAGCGCACGATGCTCGGCGCCCTCCTGAGCCTGGACCTGCTCACCGCGCTGGCGGCCGTCGCCGCGGTGGTCCTGGCCGCCATCGGCTTCGGCGCGCCGCTCGTGCTCCTCGGTGGCGTGCTCCCGGCGCTCTCCTGGGCGGTCCAGCTGATCTCGCGGCGCGTGGTGGCGGAGTGGGGCTTCACCCTCTGGCGCACGCCACACGGTCTGCGGATCGAGCGAGGTCTGCTGTCCCTGACCTCGCAGACCATCCCGTTCGCCCGGGTGCAGGGCATCGCCGTGGTCGAGCCGATCCTCTGGCGATCTCTCGGCTGGTGCCGTCTCGAGGTCGACGTCGCCGGAAGCGGAACCGGCGACGAGGCAGCCCGCGAGACCACCCTGCTGCCCATCGCGGACCGCGCCCTGGCCGCCGCTCTGGTCGACGAGCTCGTTCCCGAGACGGTCGTCGGCGAGGTCGACCGGACGGGGCCGGTCCGAGCGAGCCGGCGGTCGTGGCCCTTCGCACCGATCGGCTGGCGCTACCGCTGGATCGACCTGGGCCTGCGGCGCGCGACGTCGTCGACGGGGTGGTTGGCACGACGGACCAGCAGTGCCCCCCACGCCAAGGTGCAGTCGATCGCGCTGCGCCAGGGACCGCTGCAGCGGCGTCTCGGCGTCGCCACGGTCGAGCTGCACACGCCCGACGGACCCGTGGACGTCGACGCCCACCACCTGGCGGGACCCGTCGCCCGGGACGTCGCGCTCCGGGCGGTCGGTGCAGCCCGGTCGGCCCGGGCCGACGTCGGGTCAGCCGCCGCTCGTGGCGTCCTCGGCCGCGGGGTCGACGGCACCCACGACCTCGCGTGAACCGAGCCACCCGTCGGGCAGGGCCACCTTGCGGGGACTGCCCTGACGACCGCGCGGCGTCCCGAGCTCGGAGACCGGGTAGGGCTCGTCGGGGTCCAGGTCGCCGAGCAGCCGGTCGAGCGAGGAGTACGACGAGACGCCGCCGAGCTCCGTCCGGATCCGCGAGCCCGCTGCGAAGCCCTTGAGGTACCAGGCGACGTGCTTGCGGAACTCGATGCAGCCGCGCTCCTCCCCCAGCCAGTCGCCCAGGAGCTCAGCGTGCCGCCGCATGACGGCAGCCACCTCGCCGAGCCTCGGCAGGGTCGGCGTGGGTGCTCCACCCCCGGGGTCGGCGCCGAGGGTGGCGGCGAGGTCGCGGAACAGCCACGGCCGACCCAGGCATCCGCGACCCACGACGACGCCGTCGCAGCCCGTCTCGGCCATCATCCTCGCGGCGTCGGTGGCCTCCCAGATGTCGCCGTTGCCGAGCACCGGGATGCCGACCGCGGCCTTGAGCTCGCCGATCGCCTCCCACCGTGCCTGCCCGGAGTAGTGCTGCGCCGCGGTGCGACCGTGCAGGGCGATGGCGGCGCAGCCCGCGTCCTCGGCGATCCGGCCGGCGTCCAGGTACGTCAGGTGGTCCTCGTCGATGCCCAGGCGGGTCTTCATGGTGACCGGCACGCCGTACGGCTGCGCCGCACGCACCGTCTCCTCCAGGATCCGTCCGAGCAGCCCGGCCTTCCACGGCAGCGCGGCCCCGCCACCCTTGCGGGTGATCTTGGGGACGGGGCAGCCGAAGTTCAGGTCCACGTGCTCCACGCCGTGGTCCGCACAGAGGATCTCGACGGCCCGGCCCATCACCACCGGGTCGACGCCGTACAGCTGCACCGACCGCACGGTCTCGTTGTCGGCGAACGTCAGCATCGACAGGCTGGTGGCGTCACCCTCGACGAGCCCGCGTGACGTGATCATCTCGCACACGTAGAGACCGGCGCCCTGCTCGGCGCACAGCCGCCGGAACGCCACGTTGGTGACGCCCGCCATCGGCGCCAGGACCACCGGGACGTCGACCTCGAGGCCCCCCAGGCGCAGCGCGGCGGGCTCGCGGAGTCCGGGCGCGGCGCTCGGGTCGGTGACGGTCATGAGGGTTCCAGTATCCCTGGTCGCCCTCGTCGCTCGTGCACGGGACAGCACTCAGGGTCGGCGTCCGACCGTCGCCGGACGCCGACCCTGGTGGGTTCCTCGTGAGCAGTGGCCCGGTGGGCCCGGAGCGGGAGTGGCTCCGTTCCCGGCGACGAGGGCGGGCGACGTACAGGCCGGGCGAATGGGAGAGTCGTCCGGCGCCGCTCGCCTGCCGTGCGCGTGTCCCACGAGGAGGCTCGAGTGGGGCCCTGCGTTCGACCCCGAGTTCAATTGTGCCAGGGGGCCGGGTGCCGCCACCCGAGGTCTGGGAGCACCGACGAGCTCGCCGCCGGTCCGGGTCGACGAACGTCGTCGATGCTCCCAGCAGATCTGCGTGCCCCTGGTCGACGCGTGATCCTCGTCCATCTTGAGCACACGGCACCCGACAACGGAACACCTCGCCGGAAAGAACTTCCTGAATGACAGAAAGAACATGAAAAAGTCATTCTTCCCACCGGTCGACCGCGACGGGTCCCCGTCAGGACGAGGCCTTCCAGCGCACCGCCGAGGAGGCGTCCGACGGCTGGAGGTCGATCGTCCGAAGGGTCTCCCCCTTCGGCACGAGGTAGATGAAGCACAGCGTGGCGGAGGCGCCGGACAGGAAGCGGCCCGGCAGCGCCGACGACGGGCAGGGCTCGAAGTCACCGACCAGCTCGCTCGCCGGGTACACCGTCTCGGCACTGGAGTGCGCCAGCACCGGCAGGGACGACCCACCCAGACCGGCCGGTCCGTCGTTGCGCACGGTGAGGTCGACGTAGTAGGGCGTCGCGGTCGAGCTCTGCTCGTCGAGGCTGAAGAACCGGAAGTCCTTGAGCGTGCCCTTGCGCACCTCGTCGACGATCACGGTGACCGCGCTCGCGGCACCGTCGCCGAGGTCCAGCACGACCGTCGCGGGCTTGCCGAGGGCGAGGGACGTGCCCGGCTGGGTGAGCGTGACGCCGGCCGGGACGTCGAATCCCTTCGGCGTGGGGACCGGCGGCGCCTCGCCCTCGGACGAGCAGGCAGCGGCCAGCGCCAGGACCAGGACCAGGACCAGGACGGAGGCGGCGACGGGACCGGTGCGCGTGCTCACGGGACGATTGTGGCCCTGGCGGGGTTCAGCACCCGGGCAGGCGCGCCGCGAGCCAGTCGCGCACCTGGGTCAGACCCACCCGCTCCTGATGCATCGTGTCACGGTCACGGATGGTGACGGCCTGGTCGTCGAGGGTGTCGAAGTCGACCGTGATGCAGAACGGCGTGCCGATCTCGTCCTGGCGGCGGTACCGCTTGCCGATCGCGGCGGCGTCGTCGAACTCCACGTTCCAGAAGCCGCGCAGCTCCTCGGCCAGCCCGCGGGCCGTGGGCGACAGCTGCTCGTTGCGCGACAGCGGGAGCACCGCAGCCTTGGCCGGGGCGAGCCGCGGGTCGAGGCGCAGCACCGTGCGCTTGTCCACGCCGCCCTTGGTGTTGGGGGCCTCGTCCTCGGCGTAGGCGTCGACGAGGAAGGCCATCATCGAGCGGTTGACGCCGGCCGCGGGCTCGATCACGTACGGCGTGTAGCGCTCGCCCGTGGCCTGGTCGAAGTACGACAGGTCCTTCCCGGAGTGCTCGCTGTGCGTGCGCAGGTCGAAGTCGGTGCGGTTGGCCACACCCTCCAGCTCGCCCCACTCCGAGCCCTGGAAGCGGAACCGGTACTCGATGTCGACGGTGCGCTTGGAGTAGTGCGAGAGCTTCTCGGCGGGGTGCTCGTAGAAGCGAAGGTTCTCCGGATCCACGCCGAGGCCGGTGTACCAGCCCATGCGCGTCTCGAGCCAGCGCTCGTGCCACTCCTCGTCCGTCCCGGGCTCGACGAAGAACTCCATCTCCATCTGCTCGAACTCGCGCGTGCGGAAGATGAAGTTGCCCGGCGTGATCTCGTTGCGGAAGCTCTTGCCGATCTGCCCGATGCCGAACGGCGGCTTCTTGCGCGAGGTGGTCATGACCTGCGCGAAGTTCACGAAGATGCCCTGCGCGGTCTCGGGGCGCAGGTAGTGCAGACCCTCCTCGGACTCCACGGGACCGAGGTAGGTCTTGAGCAGGCCGTTGAACATCCGCGGCTCGGTCCACTGGCCCTTGGTGCCGCAGTTGGCGCACACGAGGTCGCTCATGGACACGGCGTCGGGGTCGGCCAGGCCCTTCTTCTCCGCGTACGCCTCCTGCAGGTGGTCCTGGCGGTAGCGACGGTGGCACGAGAGGCACTCGACGAGCGGGTCGACGAACGCGGCGAGGTGGCCCGAGGCCTCCCACACGGACGTGGGAAGGATGACCGAGGAGTCGAGGCCGACGACGTCGTCACGCCCCTGCACCATCGAGCGCCACCACTGACGCTTGATGTTCTCCTTGAGCTCGGTGCCGAGCGGCCCGTAGTCCCAGGCCGACTTCGTGCCGCCGTAGATCTCGCCGCACTGGTAGACGAATCCCCGGCGCTTGCAGAGGGAGATGACGGTGTCGATGAGGCTCGTGGCCATGGTGAGGCGCTCCGTTCCGGCTGGGTGTCGGCGGGCCGTGCGCGCGTCCGTGGCCGCGCGCGCCCGAGTGGGCCTCAGCGTACCCACGCCGGTTGTGACCGGGTCGACACGGTGACGATTTGACAATCGTTCCCGCGACTCTTGAGAATCGTTCTCATGACGTTCTCCCTCGTGCGCCCCGCCGTCCTGCTGTCGTCCTGTGCTCTCGTGCTGGCCGGGTGCGGCAGCTCCGGAGGGAGCACCGACGACGTCTCGGTCGTCACGTCGTTCTACCCCGTCCAGTTCGTCACCGAGCGCGTCGCCGGCGACCGCGCCGAGGTCACCAACCTCACGGCCCCCGGCGGGGAGCCGCACGACCTGGAGCTGAGCCCGCGGCAGGTCGCCGCGGTGCAGGACGCCGACCTGGTCGTCTACCAGAGCCAGTTCCAGACGGCCGTCGACGAGGCCGTCGAGCAGGCCGACCGCACCAAGGGCACCACCATCGACTCCGCCGAGGGCGTCACGCTCATCGAGGAGTCCGAGGAGGAGGCCGAGGGCGAGGACCACGCCCACGAGGAGGGTGACGAGCACGCGCACGAGGAGGGCGACGAGCACGAGGGTCACGACCACGGCCACGACCACGGCGGGGTCGACCCGCACCTATGGCTCGACCCGACCAACCTCGTCCCGGTCACCGAGCACGTGCGCGACGCCCTGGTCGAGATCGACCCCGACCACGCCGACGAGTACCGCGCCAACGCCGCCGCGCTCGTCGAGGACCTGACGACCCTCGACGAGGACCTGACGACCGGGCTCGCCGACTGCAAGGTCCGCGACATCGTGACGAGCCACGCAGCCTTCGCCTACCTCGCCCAGGCCTACGACCTGACGCAGATCCCGATCGCGGGCATCGACCCCGGCACGGAGCCGTCCGCCGCCCAGCTCGCCACGATCTCGGACCTGGTCAGGACCGACGGCATCACCACGGTCTTCACGGAGACGCTCGTGAGCCCCGCCGTGGCGAACACCGTGGCCCGCGAGGCCGGGGTCGAGACGGCTACGCTCGACCCGATCGAGGGACTCACCAAGGCGACGTCCGACGAGGACTACCTCTCGATCATGCGCACCAACCTCGCCACCCTGCAGAAGGCCAACGACTGCTCATGACACACCCTCCGCTCCTGATGCGTGGCGTGGACGTCACGCTCGGCGGGGACCCTGTGCTGCGCGACGTCGACCTGGAGGTCGCGCAGGGTGAGTTCGTCACGCTGCTGGGCTCCAACGGCTCGGGCAAGTCCACCCTCGTCCGCGCCGCCGTCGGGCTCGTGCCGTCGACCGGCACCATCGAGCTGTTCGGCGAGCCGCTCGACGGGTTCCACGGCTGGCAGCGCATCGGCTACGTGCCCCAGCGGTCGGCGGCCGTGGCGGGTGTCCCGGCCACCGTCCGTGAGGTCGTCGCGAGCGGTCGGCTGTCGCGCCGGCCCCGGTTCGGGCTGCCCCGTCGTCCCGACCGGGAGGCCGTGACGACGGCGCTCGAGAGCGTCGGGCTCGCCCACCGTGCCGGCTCCCCGCTCGTGGAGCTCTCCGGCGGGCAGCAGCAGCGGGTCTCGATCGCTCGGGCGCTCGCCGGGGAGCCGGACCTCCTGGTCATGGACGAGCCCACCGCAGGCGTCGACGCCCACCACACCCAGGACCTCGCGGGGCTGCTGGCCGATCTCGCCGCCGACGGCACCACCGTGCTGCTGGTGGCCCACGAGCTGGGCCCGATGCTCCCCCTGATCGACCGTGCGGTCGTGCTCGATCGCGGCCGGGTCGTCCACGACGGGCCCGTCGACGACCACGTCGCGGGGGCCCACCAGGAGCACCACGGCGACGCCCACCCGCACTCCGCCCAGCCCGGTCGCCTTCGACCCCTGCCCGAGGAAGGGGTGTGGTGATGCTCCAGATCCTCGACTACGAGTTCATGCGGCTGGCGATCGTCGCCGCCGTCTTCACCGGCCTGGCCGCTCCCGCCATCGGCACCTACATGGTGCAGCGCCGCCTCGCGCTGCTCGGCGACGGTCTGGGCCACGTGGCGCTCACGGGCGTGGCGATCGGCCTGCTCACCGGCACCGCGCCGCTCCTGACCGCCCTCGTCGTGGCGGTGCTGGGAGCCGTGCTCATCGAGGTGCTGCGCACGTTCACCCGCACGAGCGGCGACGTCGCCCTCGCGATGCTGTTCTACGGCGGCATCGCCGGAGGCGTGCTGCTGATCGGTCTCGCCGGCGAGGGTGCCGCCACGCTGAACCGGTACCTCTTCGGCTCCATCACGACCGTCACGCCGTCCGACGTCACCGTCGTCTCGGTGCTGGGCGTCGTCGTGGTCGCCCTGTGCCTGGTGCTCTCGCCCCAGCTGTTCGCGGTCTGCCAGGACGAGGAGCACGCCCGGGTGTGCGGCGTGCCCGTGCGTCTGTACGGCGTGCTCATCGCGGTGCTCGCTGCGGCGACCATCACGGTCGCCATGCGCACCGTCGGGCTGCTCCTGGTCTCGGCCCTGATGGTGGTGCCGGTGGCCGCAGCGCAGCAGGTCAGCCGGAGCTTCCGCTCCACCCACCTGGCTGCGATGGCGATCGGACTGGTCACCGCGGTCTCCGGCGTGGTCGTCAGCTTCGAGGCCGACACCGCGCCCGGCCCGACGATCGTGCTCCTCGCCCTCGTGGCTTTCGCCCTCGCCGCGGTCCTTCGGGGAGTGACCGTCGGGCTCCGGCGCCGGTCGGTACGCTCGCCCTGAGGAGGACCATGGTCGACGTACGCAACACCAGGCAGCGCCGCGCCGTCAGCGCGGTGCTCGACGAGCTGGAGGGCTTCGCCAGCGCCCAGCAGATCCACGGCGAGCTGGGCCAGCGCGGCGAGAAGGTCGGTCTGTCCACCGTGTACCGCAACCTGCAGGCGCTTGTCGACGCCGAGCAGGTCGACGCCCTGCGTGGCAACGACGGCGAGGTGCTCTACCGCCGCTGCGAGGCCGGCGACCACCACCACCACCTGGTCTGCCGCTCGTGCGGTCGCGCCGTCGAGGTGGCCGGCCCCGCGGTCGAGTCGTGGGCCACCAAGGTGGCGTCGGAGAACGGCTTCACCGACGTCGAGCACACGCTGGAGATCTTCGGCACCTGCGCCGACTGCTCCCGGTGACCACGCTCCCCAGCACGACGCTCCCCGCCACGACGCTGCCTCCGGAGCGGTGGAAGCCCCTCGCACTGGCCCATCGCGACCGAGCTCGTCGTTGGACCGCGCCGCACCTGCTGCGACGCGAACGGCGTGAGCCGCACCCCGTGGTGGACTTCCTGTTCGAGTACTACAACCTCTCCCCCGGCCAGCTCGAGCGCTGGCACCCCGGACTCGGCACCGGACTCCTCCACGCCCCGACACACGCCGCCCTCGGCGCCTACGTCACCCACGAGGGGGTGACGACCGTGGACGCGCAGCGCCTGACGTCGCGCGCGGCCGGCCTGCGCTGGACCCGCGCCCTGCTGGCGGCCACCCTCGACCGGCCGGCCCGGTGGGGCTGCTTCGGGCTCCACGAGTGGGCCATGGTCTACCGCGCCGAGCAACCACGCCACGACCTCCCGCTGCGCCTCGGACGCTCCGGGACCGACGCGGTCGTGGAGTCCCACCCCCTCGCGTGCACCCACGTCGACGCCTTCCGCTTCTTCACGCCGCAGGCCGCGCCGCTGAACGCCCAGCACCTCGGTCGCGAGCACCAGCTCGACCAGGAGCAGCCGGGCTGCCTCCACGCCAACATGGACCTGTACCGCATCGCCTTCCGGCTGCTGCCGTTCGTGGAGTCGACGGTGGTGCTCGACGCCTTCGAGCTGGCCCTCGAGATCCGCGCGGTCGACATGCAGGCCTCTCCCTACGACGTGAGCGCCTTCGGGCTGGAGCCGATCGCGATCGAGACCCCCGAGGGGAAGGCGGAGTACGTGCGGCGTCAACGGGCGTTCGCCGACCGGGCCGAGCCACTGCGCCGGACCCTCCTCGACCACGTCGACCGGCTCCTCGCCCACCCCGCGCTCGACGCCCCGGACTAGGAGCCGCCACCCCCCACCGTCGAAGCCACCACCGTCGCGGATCGACAGCCCTCGCCGGTACTAGGCTCATCGGGTGGCCGACCTCCCCATCATCCGCGCCGGTGACGCCCTGACCCCCGCGGAGGTCTACGCGATCTGGAAGATCCGCGACGCCGTCTTCGCGGTGGAGCAGCAGTGCGACGAGCCCGACGTCGACGGCATCGACCTGCTCCCGACGTGCACCCACCTCTGGTACGCGGACGAGGCCGGCCCCACCAGCTACCTGCGGACCTACGTCACCGACGCGGGCGTGCGCAAGGTCGGCCGCGTGGCCACCCGCTCCGACAGCCGCGGGCAGGGCCTGTCGAGCCGGCTCCTGCGCGAGGTGCTCGACCGGTGGGGCGACGCCGAGATCCGGCTCGGCGCCCAGGCGTACCTGCACGACTGGTACGCCGGCTTCGGCTTCGAACGGTGCGGCGAGAACTTCCTCGAGGCCGGGATCGACCACGTCCCGATGCGCCGCGCGCCGGGTGCGTGACGCTCAGCCCACGACCGTGGAGTCGGCCACGACGGCGTCGAGCGCCTCACGCAGGTCGGCGCGCACGCCGTCGGCGTACTGGCGAACGGCCGCGCGCGCCGCGGTGTACTGCTCGGCGTACTGGAAGCTCCCACCCTGCCCGGCGTCGAGGCGGGCGGCGAGCCGTTCGGCCTCGGTGACCACGTGCTGCAAGGCGGCGCGCACGGCGTCGCGAGCGGGCGTGGCGGCCTCCGGCGCGTCCGTGGACTCGAACGTGGCGAGGGCCGAGCGCATCGGCGGCAGCAGCTGCGTCCGCAGCGGATCGCCGCTCGTGACGACGGTCGGCGGCGCGAGCTCGGCCGGGTTCAGGTCGAGGGCACGGTTCGCGGCCAGCACGAAGGACCGGGCGTCGACGGAGACGTCGACCACGTCGCCCAGCCGTTGCCACGACTCGCGCAGGGTCACCACGTCCTGGCGCGCTGCGGCGTAGGCGCTCGACCCCGACTCGCCGCGCTCGGGTGCCGACGCCAGCTCCGGCAGGTCGTCACCGCGCGCCTCGATCACCTCGGCGACGTCGGTCGGATCGGCAGCGTCCACGGCCTCCAGGTCCTTCACGAGCGCCGCCCGGAAGCCGGCCGCCTCGCCGGCGTACTTCTGGGCGACGTCGTCGGCCCGCTCCACGTCCGCCTGACGGGCGCGGGCGTCGACCACGACGAACCCACCGATCACCAGCCCGAGGACGAGCGTCGGCGCGAGGACCAGCGCGAGGAGGCGGCCCCGGGTCACGCCGCTCGCTCCTCAGGCACTGCCGACCGGGACACCGTGGCGGCGCAGCCCGTACGTGAGGGCGTCGACCATGGCCTCCCACGAGGCCTCGATCATGTTGGCTCCCACGCCCACCGTGACCCAGGAGTCCTGACCGTCGGACGTCTCGATGAGCACCCGTGTGACGGCGTCGGTCCCGTGGCCCTGGTCGAGGATGCGCACCCGGAAGTCGATGAGGTGGAACCGCGCGACGTCGGGGTAGAGCTGCTCGATGGCCTGGCGCAGGGCGTGGTCGAGGGCGTTCACCGGGCCGTTGCCCTCACCGATGACGGCCAGCCGCTGTCCGGCCGCGCGGAGCTTGACGGTCGCCTCCGTGCCCCGGGCCGACTCGGCCAGCACGCGCCAGGACTCGACGTCGAAGTAGGAAGGGCGGCCGCCCTCCATCTCCTCGGCGAGGAGCAGCTCGAAGGACGCGTCGGCGGCCTCGAACGTGTAGCCCTGCTGCTCCATCGCCTTGACCCGGTCGGTCACCCGGGCGAGCCGGCCGGCGTCGGCAGCCACGTCGTAGCCGAGCTCGCGACCCTTGAGCTCGATGGTGGCCCGGCCGGCCATCTCCGAGACCAGGAGGCGCATGTCGTTGCCGACCAGCGCCGGGTCGATGTGCTGGTACAGGTCGGGGTCGACCCGGATGGCGCTGGCGTGCAGGCCCGCCTTGTGCGCGAACGACGAGACCCCGGTGTAGGGCTGACGCGCCGACGGCGGGTAGTTGGTGATCTCCGCGACGGCATGGGCGATGCGCGTGGCGTCGGCGAGCGCGCCCTCGGGCAGCACGCTCATGCCGAGCTTCAGCTCGAGGTTGGCCACGGACGTGACGAGGTCGGCGTTGCCGGTGCGCTCGCCGTAGCCGTTGATGCAGCCCTGCAGGTGCGTGGCACCGGCCCGCACGGCCGCCATCGAGTTGGCCACGGCGCAGCCCGTGTCGTTGTGCGCATGGATGCCCAGACGCGCCCCGACCCCGAGCGCGTCGGCCACGACCTCCTCCACCTGGTGGGGAAGCATGCCGCCGTTCGTGTCGCAGAGCACCACCACGTCGGCGCCGGCGCCCGCCGCCTCGGCGACGACCTGCAGCGCGTAGTCGCGGTTCGCCGCGTACCCGTCGAAGAAGTGCTCGCAGTCGACGAAGACCCGCTGCCCCTCGGCGCGCAGGTGGGCCACGGTGTCGCGCACCATGGCGAGGTTCTCCTCGAGGGTGGTGCGCAGGGCCAGCTCGACGTGCCGGTCGTGGCTCTTGGCCACGAGCGTGACCACGGAGGCTCCCGAGTCCCGGAGAGCGGCGACGAGCGGGTCGTCGGCGGCGGCCACGCCGGCACGGCGCGTGGCGCCGAACGCGGCGAGCGTGGCGTTCTGCAGCTCGAGTTCCTTCGCGGCCAGCGCGAAGAACTCCGTGTCCTTCGGGTTCGAGCCCGGCCAACCGCCCTCGATGAACCCCACCCCGAGGTCGTCGAGGTGGCGCGCCACGTGCATCTTGTCCTGCACGGAGAGGTTGAGACCCTCCTGCTGGGCACCGTCGCGCATCGTGGTGTCGTAGACGTGGAACTCGTCGCTGATCACGCGCGCCAGTCTAGTCGGCGCCCGACCTAGGATGGACGGCTATGACCTCTCGACCCGTGCCGGTGCCCACCACGTGCGAGTGGATGTATGCGGTGATGACGCCGGAGCCCCTCGAGCACGAGGACCACCTGCCCCTCCCGAACGCGGCGCTCCTGCGCGCGCACGGGACCTCGCAGGTCGGCCTCGCCCGCCTCGAGCGGTGCCCCCACCAGGTCGTGCTGCAGAGCCAGGCACCGGTCGAGACCGCCGCCGCCGCAGCGCGCGACGCGCGCATCCAGGCCCTCGAGATGGCCGCCCGGCACGACGGTGTGGTGGTGGAGCTGCTGACACCGCGCGTGGTGGAGCTGACGAGCGAGCAGGTCTCCCTCGCGCACGCGGCCCAGTGGTACGTGCTGGACCACGCGGCCCTGCTCGACGGTGACCTCGTGACCGACGGACTGGCCCAGTTCGGCCTGCCCGAGGTCCGCGTGCGCGGCACCGTGCCCGACGGACGCGGCGCGGAGCGCCGCATCGACCGGGCCATGTCGAGCGCAGTGCTCGCCGGGCTCGTGCACCGGCTGATCGCGGAGTGGCCGGCTCAGGACCCCGTTGGAGAGGCCACGATCACGCTGAGCGACATCGCGTTCGGCCTGGGCGACCCGCAGGCGGACGTGACCCCACGCGACCGGGGCATCCGGATCTCCATCGACTACGTCCCCGACGACCACGTCCTGGGCGTCGAGCTGCTCGAGGACCCCGCGACGACGTTGTTCGTGTAGGTCGATCGCCCGCTGCGTCGCCTGCGAGGGCCTCGGCTCGCTGCCGCGTCGCCCGCCGGAGCTTCGGCTCGCTGCTGCGCTGCCGCGGCTCGCGCCCCGGTCAGTCTCCGAA